>NZ_JBCNNI010000044.1:0-29284 GCF_039594485.1 Sphingomonas sp.
CGCGCTTGGCGGCCGAACGCCCGACCAGATATACTTCGCACAGCCGCTTCTCGCAGCGGCATGATCAACCAGCGGCAATCCACTTATTCACGCCGCGAGCCTGTGCAGACAAACCGAGCCACCTCTGGCTTCTTCTTACCCGTGGTCGGGTCAGGCTCGACGCTCCATTCCTGAAAGCTGGTTACGGGCACAAGGCAACGGCGTTCAGGGTTAGACAATGCTGACCGCCAAAACGGGCTTTGGTAGTTGCGGACGTTGACCACCGCATTGCGCACCCCCGGCGGCGGCGGCACCCCCCACCGCATTGCCCGTAGCTGCCTTGCCGCCGCCGATCCTGTCACTACCAATACAGGCCGACCCGGCGACACGTAATCCTTCTCTAAGGCCCCACCAGAGGCGTCCAGAGCATTAAAGACCGCCGCAATGTCGCGGGCGGAGGCTTTGAGATTGTAGAGGTTGCACATGGGGTTAGGCTGCCACGCTATATGCTCGATGCCAACGGCAGCTGACGCCCAATTGCGGACATTCCGTGATACTGTCATGTTCCAGCGATGCGCTGGCGATATTGCTACGGTTGGATCGTTTTCATCGCTGCCAACACCGCTTTGGCGGCGCTGGTCGGGCAATCTTGGTTACAGAGTTTCATGATCTTCGGGATAACGGCAGTGCCTATTGGCGTCTGGGCGTGGTCGCGAGCGCGCGGCGGGAACGCCCGCTAACCACCCACAAGCGGACGTTCTGCTTACGCCCAATAGCGGACGTTGCGATTTATTGGTAAGCGATGGAACGAACCGGGAGAGCCGCTTTGAGCCTGACGATGCTAAATGCGATAGGCTTAGCCGCTATCATCTTGCTCTTGGTCTTGGATTATTTGTTCTATCGCCTGGTGTTACGATCATTGATGTGCGCAGCTAATCACTTGACGTTTTATCGACCCGGAGGACGGTACAAATCGCGTTCATCACCCGAAAAGTATGCTCGGCTTCGAAAATCGCGTAATGGCAGCTGCCGTTGAAACGCCGTTACAGCGCTAAGACGTGCCTCAATAGCCATTTATTCGGTCGCCAGAGGCAAAGCTGATATGCCGTATGGTATATCAGGGCGGCGGCGGCCTGCCCTTGTTACCGCTTGAGCAGAGCTTCCATCTCTCCGTATAAACAACGGCCTTTTCGATGCAATGGGTGTCACCCCATCCTGCTTCTACCATTCGTTGGTATCGTATGGACTCCTTCGCCTCCCAATCCTCGTAAAAGTTGAGTTGCTGGACCGCTGCTTCGAGAGACGGAAGAGCTAGGCCACCATCCCTCTTACCGCCGCGCGCCACAACGTGAGCAAAAAAGTCTTTCTGCTCACGGAGCGCACGCGTCCGCTCATGGCAAATCGTCAACATATCGCTTTGCTTTTCGGTCGCTAACTTCCATTCATCAGAAAACTTAGGCGTACCCATAGCCTCGACGCCTTTAGCATTGCTGATGGAGAAGGCATCGCCACAGCGCTTGACCGCATCAGCCACTACATTTCCTAGCAAAACCGATTTAACCCCAACATTATGGCTAAATGGCGGAGGCGGCTTGGGCGCGGGTACTGACAATGATGCAATTAGCGCCGCCCCGTGTACGCCAACGCTATACAATAGAGACATATTCCGTCACTACCCTTCGGCTATTGGAATAGGTAACACATTCTCTCATGATATGCCCCTGCTGACGAGACTAGTATGTGTCATCAGGGCATGAAGCCGACTGCGATGCGAATGGCAGGGCTTTCCGACGTTCCTGTTTTGACCAACTGGACAATGTGGCCTTTGGGAAAAAAGTAAATCGTGTCCCTATCGGCAGATTTTGCCCGTCCATCGACGTTAAGCGTGTTCATTATGGCAGAGGTTACGCCGTCAAATGCCTCCGCGCCTTGTATGTGAGCAGTTATGGTGCAGGCCGGGGCCTTTGCGGTCTTGTCAGTAATAAGTAGTAAGTTGCCTTTACCGAAGAACACCAGTGACGTATCTACGGCCTTCCCGTTCGCTGTAACCGACGCCGCGTGCCAGCCATCACTCTTCAGCTTGTCCGCTTCAACGGCCTTTTCCGTAGTAGCAGACAAGCAGGATTGCATACCTTCAACAATTTCACCTGGTTTGGCGGGAAGACGACCTTGAGCATTGGCGACGGATGCCAGTTGTATAACTGCCACCACACATGACATTTTCTTTAGAAAATACATGGACGCACCCCCCCCAAAATAAGACAGGGTGATGGTATCATTAGCCATGCGCTGCTTCAATTAGGCAAACGCGAGGTTTTAGCCGCTCATGAAGTGCGTTCTGATACAGGCAACTACAGATCGCCGAGATTGCGGAATGCGATTTGAGGCGCCCTGGGACGCAATTTGCAACGCCCACTTAGGTCGGGTAGCCAAACCCTATAAATCGCGCCTAGAACCTACTCAAAACACAAAATAACGCATAGTGGACCTTGCCTTTTGAAGCCCAAGGGATGCGATCACCGATACATTGGAAGCGAAATCAGTCAATATTGCTATCTATATTGGCCGCAAGGTTTCAAGCAGAAGCAAAGTACGTCCTGATCCTTCACCACGCCGTCAGGATATCGTCATACCGATAATGATAGGATCACATTCAGCCTTATATGTCATAGCTTCCCGGGGATATATGTTCACTATTACTATAGCTGCCGTTGCTATGGGCATAGGAATCGACCCTAATTTAGCCGATCACGGAATCACTCTGCGGGAGGCGAAGACGCTTAGCGTAAGGGAATTGGCTTCCCGCGTTTTAGGTCAGGCCGGGGACACCGTTATCGACGTGGAGCGGCCCAACGATGATCGTTGCGGCACCACCTGTCCGCTGTCGCCAACCCTTGACCTCGACAGCAAGATGCAGGGCATGACGTTCTATACGCGCGCCCAACCATATACTTATAACAATATCCTTGGCCTATGCAGGGCCGAAGATGATGTTGTGATCTATGACAAGTCCGGCTCCGTTGTCGATCTAAGCCAGCGCTTCAAAATCGGGTTGGTCGGGCAACTCACTCCAATGCGAGCCGGATATTTACCGTCTGAAATCATCGAGCGGGTAAAGCAGACGAAGGCAGCGCAACATCGTTGTGAAGACGTCAAAACCACGAAGGATTTTGCTATATCACCAAACTATGAAGATGGCGCACTCGCCTTTATAGCAGTAGATACTGTTCACAATATGATAAATCAACAAAGTGACATGTCTGCTTCATGCTTGATAGGCAATGGCAAACCACACGACTGTAAATACGTAAAAGACCTTTTGCCGTACTTGGATGATATAAGGGCGGCAAACGTAACGTCCGTATCGACGGTCTACAACAGGTCTAAAATAGCTGAAATCAAAGGATACCCAAACGCAAAATGTTATTCGGTTGGCCTGTCGCGCTCGCAGATCGACGCAAGAACCGTGGACATTTGCATCAACCCGTTTGGTTCTAACGGTGTGCGGGTTTTGAGCGTCAGATATTCCAACGGAATGCTCGTCTTTTGAACGGGCGGACAGACAAAGCCTGATGGGACAATATAATGTGCGATGCTGGAAATCTACCCCGTGAGCCATCATAGTTTGCTATCCTCGCCCTTGGCCTTACGGGGAGCTAAGTCGTAAACCGCCCCCCTGTCCGCTTCAAATGCACAAATCGCGCCTTAGCCCGGAAGAATACCGGGCCCGTTACAACCTCAAAGCCGATCATCCGATTGTTGTCGAAGCATATTCGGAAAGCCGCCGCGCCATGGCGAAGAAGATCGGTCTAGGACGCAAGCCAGGACAAAGCCCAAAGTCAGCACAAGCCATCAAGTCAGAAGCAAAGCCCGCTCGTAAGGGCAAGTCGATCTCGGATGCAAAGGCCGCTGCACAGGCACAATTGGGCGGCTCTAGCAAATAGTCGAGACGGGGGCAGGCCAACCCTGCCCCCAACCCCTCAACGTCACTCGTCATCGGCGGCTATCAGGGCATCCATCAATTGGCCCCTTAGGCGCGTCCTACCTGCTACGCTTCAGCAGTATGCGTTATCTGCAAAGGCGCGATAAACGCTGGCCCGGCCGATACCCAACCGCTTGGCAATCTCGGTAGCGCCGATGCCTTCTGCACGAAGAGCATTGATTGCGGTGATATCAACCGAAGGCTTGCGCCCCTTATACACGCCAGCGGCTTTAGCCTTCGCAATGCCCTCCATCTGGCGCTCCTTGCGGATTGCCGTTTCAAACTGGGCAAAAACACCAAGCATTTGAAGGAAGGCAACGCCAGCGGGGGTCGAGGTATCAATCGGCTGTTCTGTCGCCCGCAAGAAAGCGCCTCGCTCTTTCAGCATCGCGACAATCTTCTCTAGGTCGGCAACCGACCGCGCAAGGCGGTCAATCCGGGTAACCATGAGGGTATCGCCGGAACGGATGAAGGATAGAATGGTATCCAACTCCACCCTGCCCTCGACCGTAGTTCCTGAACGCTGCTCCGAGCGGACGATAGTGCAACCGGCAGCGCGCAACGTCGCCTCTTGGATTTCGCAGTTCTGATCGTCGGTGGAAACGCGAGCATAGCCGATGATGGTCGACATGATGGAATGTCCCAATAGCCTCTAGACCAAACCACCCTGATGTCTCAACCATCGTGAGTCAACCCTATTGGGACAACTCCCGCGTCTCACTCATTTGTCTCGTTCGGGTATACTCTGGAGACACCACCTGATCGTTCTTCAGACACTTCAGATTTCAGCCCGTAACCGCCAATGGTGGCCTCCGCCCCGTTAGTTATCATCATCCAACTCTTTCCTATCCCCCTTCTTCGTAACAAATCTCAGCAGTTCACTTTTATTGAATGATTTGTTTAGCGGCTTCACAATATACTCTGCTGCATCCAACATCACTGACTTCGATGAATGATCAGCCATTTGCCATTTCACCCTATATATTATCAAAGACGTCAGAGCCGAACGTAGAACGCGAGCATCGGGAAGATCACTAATGGCATCCTTTAAATCATGCCTTCCTTCTCTCGCATCTATACCAGATAGCCACATTGCTCGGACAATAGCCTCGACCTTGCTACCGGGATCGACCTTTCTTAATGAGTTTCCAATTACGCCATTTTTCGCGCCGTCCATCAACTGACTTATGATCGCAGTTACAGGCTCGCTCATTCCCATCAATTCGCCAAAATCAACCAATGACTCAACGACTTGCTGAAATTCATCATCATCCTTAACGCCAATCTTCCTCTTAAAACCTTCATCCGCTTCAATTCTTTTTTTGATATCGGAAAAGTCAATTTCCGCGATAAACTTCGTCCATGCATGGATAGCGCGATCCGCGCCGGTTAGAACTAACGCCGATAGCTTCTGCCTGTCTGCCCCGTTTAGACTCTCCGCGCCTGACCCCAGCAATATGGCCCCAAGCGACCATAGCCAGACAAGCCTCTGTAGCGGCGCCAGATGTTCACTATCCGAGTCTTGGCGCTCGCCATCATCCTGTTGCGACGCAACATCCTCACTAACCCTTTCCGCAATGTCTAAAATTCGCACCTTTTCAGCGCGGTCATCTGCCCCTGACTCCAAAGCCTGACGTGCCTCAGCCACACGCCGCCCCAAAGCGGTTACCCGCGCCGGAGCCCTAAGCATAACCGGGTTCAATTCTCCGGTTAGTAAGACATTCTCATCCCCAGGCGAAGCGAACGGCTCCATTGACTCTAGCAGGTCAGCGCATATTTTTTCCATAACACTCTTAGAAGGACCAAGTTCACAATACAGATCAAATGTCAAATAATCGAAATTATCATCAAGTTCTTGAGAAAAGTACCGCATCGCCATTTCAGGATACGAAAACAATTCAACTGCAAGAAGATAGGACTCTATAAATGGTAATGTTATATGAGCCACATCGTCTTCAAAATGGATGATACCATTATCTACAAAACCAGATATAAATGACAATGGATCAATCCCATAGTCAAAATCATCCGACATTGACTTTGCGAAGTTTACCAAGTCAGACTCAGAGAATTTTCTCTTTTCAACTTTTTGCTGCACAACTAAACTACGCAAAAACGCCGCCCGGGTCGTACGACTGAGTCGAATTGATGAATTATCAGACGCCACGATGTAACTTAATGCACCGTCGACCGCTAATTGGACCAATTCCGCCCTTCTGTTTGCTAGAATTAGCGCAGAAAGAGCATCAGATGGAAGTCCCGCGAAGAATGATGGGTGAGCGGGAAGTGAAAATTTTCGAAATGCGTTTTGCAACGCTAACGCTATTACCTCTGCCTCCTTGCTTGGCATTTCAAAAGAACTCTCTAAAAACACCGCCATTTCTGCAAAAGATACATCACACACCTTAAACTCTTCAGAAGATACCAATTTTCTTTGCTCGACTTTTCCAGCAAGATTCTTATCTTCTGGAACAACAAATACGAACTTTGCGTCTGGCCATGACGCAATTTCTTTCACCATAAAATCTACTTTTGTTTTTGATGAAAGAGGGAATGAATCTACAATAAATACATATTCAGCACCTGAACTGGCCACGTCATTTACCAGTTCTACCGGCGACGCCGCAGCCACCCCCATTCTCGGCGGCGATATCTGCTTACCATCAATAACAATTGGGATTACTTTCTTTCCCGCAATATCAACTTGCAAAATACTATTACCGATTGCCCATGCCAATGCGGGATCGGGATAGCCTCTCGGCACATTCACGATCAAACGACGATGGGTAGACAGAGCCCTAACAATCTCAATTGCGCGAGGCGTACTGTCCGCAATTGCGCTAGCAGCGTCAAAGACTCTTCTAATTCGAGGAGCGGGCAAGCGATAGCCAACCGGTTTTGTCTTATACTGTGGAGATAACTCTCTAAGCTTTTTATCTATCTCGAATGAAACAGACTCCAGTAGGTTCGGGATAGCCAGAACTGGTTCTTTTACCAGCGGCAGTGGTAGGTTGTCTTGTTCATCCAAGGCAAGCCGATCAAGCAGAACCTGATTTTGCAGCTGCGCATGCAAAAACGTTGCGGCATTTGCAGCAGCGATCTTTCGAACTTGCTCCTTAGATCCCGCTTCCAATTTTTTCTTACCTGGATCAGCGTAATCTGAAATGCCACGTATGGTTAAGGCATTAATACCAGCATCCCTGCATTGCTCAAACACAGGCCCAGATTCGGTTTCGACTGCCAGAATTGACCGGGTTACACCCTTTAACCGCGCTTTGTAGGCATCACTTTGACTGACGGCACCACAGACAACGAAGCCATTCATAGATTTCGGTGAGCCGATTAATTCGACATTACCATCAGTGTCTTTTACCCCGTCGGGGCATAGTGAAAGGGCATTTTCACGCTGCGCTTCTTCCCAATAATCTAATATATGAGATAGCTCCGGCATAGTTCTAACAAAACCAATAGCCGCCGTTATTTGCCGATTTCCATAATAGTATTCAGGATCAAAATCTATATTGACCCCTTCCGCGCCATCAGAGTCTGTAATCTTTGAGTTATCATATACGTCTATTAAAAACCCGGTGTAACATACGTCTCCCAGCGACAGATCACCCGATATTCCCCCTGCAATTCCAAGACAAATGTACAGTTTAGGTTTGTATCTCTGCAAAATGTGACGGCAGGCCGCGTTGGCAGCAGCTCGACCCATTTTTTCTTGCTTTATAACAATAACGCGAAGATTTGACGGCGCATCAACGAAATACGCTAGATAAACGTCACGCGTTATATTTTCTCCTACCGGGAATATCTTCGTAAACTCTTTAAATTCCTCCTCCAGCGGAATATGCACGATAACATCAACCACGTCGACCATCGATAATCATCCCGGAATTAATATTACCTAACAATATTTACCCATTTTTTTGATATGCAAGCATTTTCTGCGATTGGAACTGGACGGATCTGCCGATACACTTCCTGTACCAGCCTCGCTGACATCACAACCAAATTGGTTGCATCTCGAGGAGTCCTTCATAAACATGATACCCAGGTCCCGTCACAGACAATCACGTGATGGGGATGGTCGAACGCGTTGGAGTTGAGTTCATCCCATTATCCACAACATCCCACGGAATGGACGCGTGTAATTCTGGTGTAATCAATGCCGGAAAACGGGGGTAAAAGGGGGTATTGGCGGGTACCAACCTGACGAACGGAGCGCAGCTAAAGGCATGAAATTAGGTCGAAATAGGCGCTATCGGGTATTTGCACCCTATCGACTTAAAATCGGCTTCCTATGGAGTGCGGGTTCGAGTCCCGCCGTCCGCACCATTTTGCTCGGCGCGGCCCTGTCGTCGATTACGGGCTGCGAGCGACGACCGGACAAGGGTGCGGTGGTGGTCAGCGCGGTCGAACCGGCTCGGGCGCGATCAGAGACCTCACGCTCGCCACCACCGACCGAAGACGATACGCCCCGCCGCCTTCTGCGCGACTCCCTGGCGCAGGGGCTGGTCCGTTTCGACGCCAATGGCCAGATCGAACCGGGACTGGCCGAACGCTGGATCGTGATCGATAACGGCGGCAGCTTCATCTTCCGCCTGCGTGACGCGAAATGGAATGACGGGACGCCCGTGACGGCGGAACAGGTGGTCCCCATCCTGCGGCATATGGTCGATCCGCGATCGGGCAATCCGCTATCCCCCTTTCTCACCGCGATCGACGAGATCGTCGTGATGACGCCACAGGTGATCGAGGTTCGCCTCTCGCGCCCCCGCCCCGATCTCCTCAAGCTGTTCGCGCAACCCGAAATGGCGATCATCGACCGTGATCATCACGGCACCGGCCCGTTTCGCATCGTCCGCGCCGGGCCTCCGCCGCTGTTGCGGCCCATTCCCGATCCCCGGCGCGCCGAACCCGATGACGACGCGGCACCCGCCCCCGAAGAGGATGTCCGCCTGATCGCCGAGCGTCCGGCCTTGGCCGTTCTCCGCTTTGCACGCGGGGAGTCGGACCTGATGCTGGGCGGGCGGTTCGAGACATGGCCGCTGCTCGACCTCGTCAAGATCGCGCCCACCGCGATCCGTATCGATCCCGCCGCCGGGTTGTTCGGGCTGGCGATTGCCAGTCGCGACGGATTTCTGGGCGATGCGGCCAACCGGCAGGCCCTGTCCGGCGCGATCGACCGGGCCGCGATCCTGAGCGCGATCGCGCCCAATTGGGACGCGACCGACCGCCTGCTGCCCGATGCGATCGATTCGGATGCGCCACCGCAGGTTCCCGGCTGGGCGCTGCTGACGCTGGATGAACGGCGCGCCGCGGCACGGGCCCGCGTCGCAGACTGGGGGCGGCCGGTGAGGCTGCGCATCGCTCTCCCCCGGGGGTCGGGAGCCAATCTGCTCTACGGACAACTCGGCGCCACCCTGCGCATGATCGGCATCACGCCCGAACGGGTCGCCCCAGATGCTCCCGCCGACCTGCGCCTGATCGACCGGGTCGCCGCTTATGACAGCGCGCGCTGGTATCTGGCCACCGCCTGCGCGCCATGCGGCGAAGCCGCCCAGGCGGCGATCGAACGCGCGAGGCTTGCCCCCACCCTCGCCGGCCGGAGCGCCGCGATCGCGGTCGCCGACGCCGCGATGAATGCCGACACCCCCTTCATACCCTTGGCACGACCGCTGCGCTGGTCGCTCGTCACCAGCCGGCTGCGCCAATATCAGCCGAACAGCCGCGCCTGGCATCCATTGAACCGACTGCGCGCCGACACCAATTGAAGGGCATGGCTACAGCATCCCGTATCGACCCCATGAGCTTCGACGCCCTGCCCCTGGACAAGGGTATCGCCGCGAGCCGCCAGCGAATCGAGGCGATGGAGCGGTTGCTCGAACGGGCGATCGTCCTGCCGGGGCTCAACCGTCCGCTTGGGCTGGACGCGATATTGGGGCTGGTGCCGGTGGTCGGCGACATCGCGGCCGCCGCCCTGGGCAGCTATATCATCTGGGAAGCGCGCAATCTGGGGCTGTCCCGGTTCCAGATGGCGCGGATGATGGGCAATGTCGGCTTCGACGCCCTGCTGGGCTTTGTCCCGCTGGTCGGCGATGCGGCCGATTTCCTCTTCCGGTCGAATACGCGCAACCTGCGGATCATCCGCAAGCATCTCGACAAGCATCATCCCTCCACCGTGACGGTGGAGGGATAGGAAAGCGCCTCAGCGGCCGCCACGCCAGATCTTGACCGGCGCACTCGGAGCCAAGCCCCCCTGATGGACCGGGCATCGGCTGTAGCGGAACGCCTTGTTCAGGCAGATCCAGATTTCATCGAGCCAGCCGTCGCGCGTGGCGGTGACGCGCATCATGTCCGCGGTCATACCGCGATTGGTCGCCGCCAACGCCGCCGCGATGTCCCCCGCCGTCAATGCAGGGCGCCGCGACAGCGCGGCCATGTCGGGGAAGCGCAGCCGATGATATAGCCCGTTCGACTGCTGGAAATAACGGGACGGGCTATAGCCTGCCATGCAGGTGCCGTGCTTGGCCCATTCATGCTGCATCAACTGCGCCGATGGCGTGGCGCAGATATGATGACGGACCACCGCCTGCGGCAGGATTGGGGTCGGCCGACAATATTGCGGCCAGTCCCTGCCCTCCCCGTCGGGCCACAGCCCATGCAGGGTGAAACCGAACCGATTGGCGGAGTTGCACTGGAAACTGCTCTCCCCCTTGGGATCGCGGCAATATTGGGGGCTCCAGGTGATCGCCAGCGTATAGCCACCGATCGGCAGTACGCGCGCCGGCTGGCTGTCGGTGGGACGATCCGGGCGAATGGGCTGGGTCGCGCGGGGCGCGGTGCATTGCAGCGTCTGCCCCGATACCAGTTGCGGTGCGGCCAGCATCGCCAGCCCGATCAGCATCCTCTTCATTCCGCGTCCATCTCCGCTTTCGTGCGATACCAGGCCAGGGCATTGGGCCGCATCAGCATGACGACCGCGACCAGCGAGGCCGCGGCCTGCACCGCCGTCAGCACACCGAACATCCCCTCCGCCAGGGCACCGGACGACACCTGATACAGGAAGCCGATCAGGTTGAGCGCCGTCAACACCACCAGAAAGACCAGCCCGGCACGGCTCGCCAGCCGGGTGGTCAGCAAGGTCGCGACCAGGAACAGCAGGATCAGGACGCCATTGGCGAAGATCGCGATGCCGACACCCGCCTGCGCGACCGTGTCGGACCAGCCCAGCGCCCCCAGAACGAGCAACAACAGGATGGCGAGGAACGACAGACGCTCGCCCAGAATCACCGATTTCGGCCGCACCCCGAATCCTTCCCTCATGAACCGACGGCCGGTCAGGCCGTGGCGAAATCCAGCCCGATATCGGCCGCCGGGGCCGACTGGGTCAAGCGACCGACGCTGACATAGGTAACGCCCGTTTCCGCCAGCGACCGGATCGTGTCCAGCCGGACGCCGCCCGACGCCTCGGTGGGCACGCGGCCCGCGACCATAGCGACGCCCTCGGCCAGTTGCGCCGGCCCCATATTGTCGAGCAGCAGATGCGTCGCGCCCGCCGCAAGTGCCGGCTCGATCTGGTCGAGCCGATCGACCTCGACGATGATCCGCGCGATCCCCGCCTCCCGGGCCGCTGCCACCGCCGGACCGATGCCGCCCGCGACCGCGACGTGATTGTCCTTGATCATCGCTGCGTCCCAAAGGCCCATGCGATGGTTTTGCGCGCCGCCCATGCGGGTGGCGTATTTCTCGATCAGGCGAAGGCCCGGAATGGTCTTGCGCGTGTCGAGCAACGTTGCGCCGGTGCCTGCGATCGCCGCGACATAGGCCGCCGTCATCGTCGCGATGCCCGACAGGTGCTGGACCGTGTTGAGGGCCGAGCGTTCGGCGGTCAGCATCGCGCGCGCCTTGCCCGACAGGCGGAGCAGCGCGGTGCCGGGCACCACGTTCGCTCCGTCCTCGACCAGCCGCTCGATCGCCACGTCGGGGTCCAGGCGGCGGAAGAAAGCCTCGGCAATGGGCAACCCGGCGACCGTGATCGCGTCACGGCTGGCCATGGTGCCGATAAAGCGCGCCTCGGCCGGGATCACCGCGGCGGAGGTGATGTCCCCCCCCGGCCCCAGATCCTCGGCGAGCGTCGCCGTCACGAACGCATCAAGGTCGAACCCGTCGATCATCCCGCGCGAACCGGGCCCAGATCGCCCTTGCCCACCGTGCCGCTCGCCAGTGTCAGCATCGCGTCGAGGCTCTTCTTCGCCTGAAGGCGCAGGCCTTCCTCGATCTCGACACGCGGCGTCAGGTCGCGCAGCGCGAGATACAGCTTCTCCATGGTGTTCAGCGCCATATAGGGGCAGATATTGCAGTTGCAGTTGCCGTCCGCGCCGGGTGCGCCGATGAAGGTCTTGTCCGGCATCGCCTTTTGCATCTGGTGGATGATGTGCGGCTCGGTCGCGACGATCAGCGTATCGCCGGTCATGGCTTGCGCGAATTCCAGGATCCCGCGCGTCGAGCCGACATAATCGGCATGGTCGAGGATGACCGCGGGGCATTCGGGATGCGCGGCGATCGGGGCGTCGGGATGCTCGGCGCGCAGCTTGAGCAATTCGGTTTCGCTGAACGCCTCGTGCACGATGCACACGCCAGGCCAGAGCAACATGTCGCGGCCGGTCTTGCGCGCCAGATAGCCGCCCAGATTGCGGTCGGGACCGAAGATGATCTTCTGCGCCGGATCGATCTGCGACAGGATCTGCTCCGCCGACGAGGAGGTCACGATGATGTCGGACAGCGCCTTCACCTCGGTCGAGCAGTTGATATAGGTCAGCGCGATGTGATCGGGGTGCTGCGCACGGAACTCGGCGAATTGTTCCGGCGGGCAGCTATCCTCCAGGCTGCACCCTGCCGCCATGTCGGGCAGCACGACGATCTTGTCGGGCGACAGGATCTTGGCCGTCTCCGCCATGAAACGGACGCCGCAAAAGGCGATGACGTCCGCGTCCGTCGCCTGGGCCTTGCGGCTGAGATCCAGGCTGTCGCCGACGAAATCGGCCAGATCCTGAATCTCGGGCTTCTGATAATAATGGGCGAGGATGACGGCGTTGCGCTCGCGGCGAAGCCGGTCGATCTCGGCACGCAGGTCAAGGCCCGTCAGATTCGTCTGGATGGTCATGATCCCTCCCCTAGGCGCAAAGCCCATGCGCCGACAATCGGGCACGTTGCGAAGGCTTACTGCGCATTGCCCAGAACCTCCTGAACCGTGCGGGTGGTGTCCCAGCGCTCGTCGCTCGACGGCTCGTCGGAAAAGCGGACCTTCACGGTCGCATCGACCCCGGCGGCGCGCAGCGGCATGGCAAAACTGCGCTCGACCGCGCGCCGGGTGGCGTCACGCGCCAGCCGCATCGGCGCGGGGCCCCGCGCCTGCCGCATCAGCTCCACCTGGCCCGCCGTGCGGTTGGCGGCGTCCAGCCGTTGCTCGGCATCGGTGAAGGTCGTCAGCACCCCGCCCGAGCCATATTCACGGATGGCGGCCAGATCGACCTGCGGTCCGTCAATCTCGATCGGAGGCAGCGTCACCGACAATGTCCGGCTGGCCGCGTTCCAGCGCACATCCTGTTGGCGCAGCTTGCCCAGATCGACCTCATAGCGAACCATGCCCGGCATGATCAGCGTCCGCTCAGTCGAAAAGCCGAGTTGCGACTGGCGCGACGTGACGACCGCGACGTAACGCGCGGCGAAGGCCGACAGGCGGTTCTGCTCGCGAAGCCCCTCCAGGCTCGCCCGCGAGATCGTCGTCGGGTCGGGGGTCAGGCGGTCGGCGACATAGCGTTCGACACCCCAGATCGCGATCAATCCGGCGAGGACGACCAGTACGAGCACCCCCGCCACCTTGGTCAGGAACAGCCCGACACCGCCACGCCCCCCTGTCCGAAGGTCGCCTGGACGGGGATCCGGGGTCACGTCGCGCTTGTCCATGATGCTCCTTCCTCGCGCACCATCCCGCGCGTCCGCAGGTCATAAAGATGCGCCAGGACGGATCGTTCCGCTGCCGGAATCAACCGGGGGTCCAGGCCGACATACATGCGCATGGTCATGTCCGACACCCGGAGCGGTTCGCCCGCCGCCAGCAGCCGCACGATCTGGCCCTCGCGCTGCTTGCGATGGCCCAGCATCCCGCGGACCAGCCGCTGCGGATTCTCCACCGCCTCGCCATGTCCGGGATAATAGATGCGGTCGTCGCGGGCCATGAGCTTTTCGAGGCTGGCCATATAGGCCCCCATGTCGCCATCGGGTGGCGAGACGATGCTGGTCGACCAACCCATGACATGATCGCCCGAGAACAGCGCCCGAGTCTCGGGCAGCACGAAGGCAAGATGGTTGGACGTATGCCCCGGCGTCGCCAGCGCCCAAAGACTCCAGCCCTCACCGCGAACGCCCTCGCCTTCCGCCAGCACCCGGTCCGGGGCATAATCCCGGTCGAAGGCGGAGTCGGATCGACCGCCCTCATAATCGGGCGCAAAGGGGGCTGCCCCGATGATCGGTGCGCCGGTCGCCTGCGCCAGGGGGCGGCTGGCCGGGCTGTGATCGCGGTGATGATGGGTGATGAGAATCGCGACCACGGGCCGATCGGCGATCACGCGCAGCAGCGCGTCGAGATGGGCGGGATCGTCCGGTCCGGGATCGATCAGGGCAACGTCACGACTGCCCACGATGTGCGTCTGCGTCCCAGTGTAGGTAAAGGGCGACGGGTTTGGCGCCAGGATGCGCGTGACCAGCGGCTCAAGCTGGATCGGGATGCCGGTCGGATGCTCAGCCATTGGCGATGATGTGGGCGCGCGGCCCGCGATAGGCAAGCCCCGCGACACCTCCCTTGGGGGGCGGCGCGGGGCATTACCGATGCGCCCTCAATCCTCCTGGTCGGGTTTGGCCATGGCCGCCTTCAACTCGGCCGTCGCCTCGCGCAGTCCGGCCAGCGCCTCGGCGCGGGCTTCCTCCGAAAGATTGCGGTTCTGCTCGATATTGCGGCGAGCCACGTCGATGCTCGCCAAAGCCACAGCCATCTTGCCGCTCGCCATCCGCCGGGCCGTCTGGGCCAAGAACGCGGCTGCCTTGGCCGACGCCTCGATACGGTCGGTGCAGATGATCGTGGCCTGGCCGCCATCGGTCCGGCTGATCGCAAAGCTGGTGCGGTTATCGCTGCCCCCGATGCCGCATTTCCGCGCCTGGACGTCGGGAACACGCACCGTCATCATCTTTTCGGCTCCGCTGGGCATGACGATACGGAAGGTCCGGGCACCCACGGCCTGCGCGACATCGCTGCGCGGCGCAGCCGGTGCGGCCGGTGCCGCCGGTGCCGCCGGTGCCGCCGGTGCCGCCGGCGCCGGCGATGCGGCAGGAGCCGCTGGTCCGGGGAGTGCGGCAGGCGCCAGAGCGGCAACGGGCGCGGTTGTCGGAGCCGCAGGCGCGCTGGGTGCGACCGGGACACTGGATGCGACCGGGACACTGGGCGCTGTCGGCACATCGGTCTGGCCGATCGCCGCGCTGGGCAGGATCGCGGCCGTGGTGGACAGATCGACGCCGATGGTGCGCTCCACCTTCCTGGTCAGAGCCGCCGCCGCCGGGGTTCCCGACGCAGTCATGCCCAGCCCGCCCAGGACCAGCAGCGATACGGTCCCCATGCCCAGCATCCATTGCCGACGCGATGTCGGTGAAGTCGTCAGCATCTTCAGCCTCCCTTTCAGATCATCGATGGTGTGGAGATGGCATGCGCCCGACAGCGCCCGGCCATGCGCGGCCTTGACGATGGCGCAGGCATAGACATGCCGGTCGGCACGACTGCGCCCTTTCAGGACGCGGGCGTCATTGGCCAGTTCCTGATCGGCGCGAAAGGCGTGGAAGGCCCGCCACGCCAGCGGGTTGAACCAGTGCAGCGCCAGCACCGCCAGCGCGATCCAGTTGGCGATCAGGTCGCCCCGCGCATGATGGCCCAGTTCATGCGCCAGCGCGAGGTCGCGCTCATCGGCGTCATAACGCTCATCGAAATCGCGCGGGAACGCGACATAGCGGTGCCAGATTCCGAAGGCGAGCGGCCCCGGCGCGCCGTCGCTGGCGACGACCCGCACACCCTGCACCGCCTCCAGCGTCTCGGCGGTCGCGAGCAGTCGGGTCCGAAACCGCCAATGCCGGACAAGCTGGAAGGTCAGGAAAGCCCCCGCCCCAAGGATCCAGAACAGGGTCATTCCCTGCGCCAGCGTCGGCCACAGGCTGCGCGCGGCCAGTGTCGGCGGGAGTTGCTGCGCGACCGGCATCACGATCAGGTCGGTGAAGCGCTCGCTCGCCACCGCCAGCGGCGGGGTGGCCTGTTCCGACAGCCGCGCCGGCAGCGGTGGCAGCACCAGCCTAAGGAGGGGCAGCGCCCAGAGCGCATAAGCCACCTGCGGCCCGAACGCCGCGCGGACATGCCGACGCGCCAGCAGCACCAGCGCCATCAACAGGGTGGACGCGACCATCGCCTCCACCACCCAGCCGAGCGTCGCGCCACTCATGCCTTCAGCTCCTTGAGCAGGGCCTCGATCTCGGAAATATCCTGCGCGGTCAGTTCATCGCGCTCGGCCAGATGCGCGACCAGCGGGGTCAGGCGACCACCGAACAACCGGTCGATCAGGCGACGGGATTCGCCGACCACATAATCGTCCCGCGCGACGAGCGGGCGATAGAGATAGCGTCGCCCTTGTTCCTCATGCGCGATGGCATTCTTGGCCAGCAAGCGGCCGAGCAGTGTCTTGACGGTGTTGGTCGACCAGCCGCGTTCGGGATCGACCCGCTCGGCCACATCCTGCGCGGTGAGCGGCGCGTCCTGCCAGAGGACCTCCATCACCGCATGTTCGGCATCGCTGATACGCTCGGCCATCGACTCGCCCTCTTAATGACTACAGGCGTAATCTTTCATCGATTACAGGCGTAGTCAATAGAGTGCCGAGCGCTCATCTGGTCGAACGATAGACAGAAATGCGAAAAGGGCGGGAAGAGCCTTGCCCTTCCCGCCCCGTCCGTTCAGTTGGCGGTCTTCACGCCCTGGACCAGTTCGGCCAGTTCACCGCTTTCGTACATCTCCATCATGATGTCCGATCCCCCGACGAATTCGCCCTTGACGTAGAGCTGCGGGATCGTCGGCCAGTCCGAATAGGCCTTGATGCCCTGACGGATGCCCTGGTCCTGAAGCACGTCGACGCTCTCGAACGGAACGTCCAGATGGTTCAGGATCGCCACGGCGCGGCTGGAAAACCCGCATTGCGGGAAGAGCGGCGTGCCCTTCATGAACAGCAGGACGGCATTGTCCTTCACAAGCGCGTCGATCCGCGCATTCACATCATCGGTCATGTCGATCATCCTCAGAAATCAGGGGGCGGGCTCAGGCCTCGGCGGGTATGGCGGTCGTCAATTGCAGGGCATGGAGTTCACCCCCCATGCGCCCCCCCAGCGCGGCATAGACGGCGCGGGTGCGGGCCACCCGGCTCATGCCCGCAAAGCTGGCGGCGGTGACATGGGCGGCATAGTGGTCGCCATCCCCGGCCAGATCGGTGATCTCGACCTGTGCATCGGGAATGGCGGCGCGGATCATCGCGGCGATATCGTCGGCAGCCATTGGCATGGTCAGCGGCTCTCCAGCAACTGGCGGCGCGCCTCGACCATCTGCTCTTCGAGCGCGCGGCGGATCTCGGCCTCGTCGATGTCGATACCCGCCGCCGTCAGGTCGCCCAACAGCTTGCGGATCACGTCCTCGTCACCGGCTTCCTCGAAATCGGCCTGGACCACCGCCTTGGCATAGGCATCGGTTTCGGCGGGCGTCAGCTTCATCCGCGCGGCCGCCCATTGCGCCACCAGACGGTTGCGGCGGGCGGTGATACGGAACAGCATATCCTGTTCCGCCACGAACTGGCCCTCCAAACTTCGCCTGCGATCGTCGAAACTGGTCATCGGTCCGCCATCCCCCGGCCCTTTCGGGCGTTAATACAGATTGCCGAAATAGGCACAGGGCGCAGCCAGCGCAACCGATGCGGCTCCGCACTGCGCGCCTGGCGACTGATATCGATGCGCGGCGGGGCAAATGTGGAACAAAAAAGCCGAATCAATCGTAAGATTATGGAAGCACAAGCAGGACGGGCGACCACGCGGAACAGGCGTCACACCCTGCGAAAGGAGAGTGACATGCATGCCTCCCATATGGCGCTGTCGTATCGCGATCGGCCTGCGGGTGCGGCCCCATCCCGTGGACCGATATTGGGAATCGTCAACGGCCTTATCGGATCGCTGGCGATATGGGCGTTGATCGCAGGCGTGGTCGCCCTGGCGTCCTGATCGCCGACCGCGCCCCCTTCTGCGAACGCGCTCAGGTCACGCGGATGGTTCGACCTGCAAGGCTGCCCGCCCCTCGATCCAGGGTCGTCCCTGCGCCATCTCACGCTCGAAACCGCCGATCACCGCGTCCTGCGCGAGCGTCAGGCCGATTTCGTCCAGCCCGTTCATCAGGCAATCGCGCCGGAACGAATCCAGCTCGAACGGAAAGCGATCCTGGAATGGTGTGGTGACGCTCATCGTCTCCAGGTCGACCGTCACCGGCTGATCCTGCGCCACTTCCAGAAGCCGGTCGACCGCATCCTGCGGCAGCACGACCGGCACGATGCCGTTCTTGAAGGCATTACCCGAGAAGATATCGGAGAAGCTCGGTGCGATCACGGCACGGATTCCCATGTCCGCCAGCGCCCAGGCGGCATGTTCCCGGCTGGACCCGCACCCGAAATTGTCCCCCGCGATCAGGATCGGCGCGCCTGCGAAGCGCGGATCGTCGAAGATGTTGCCCGGTTGCGCGCGCACCGTCTCGAACGCGCCGCGCCCAAGCCCGGCGCGAGTGATCGTCTTCAGCCAGTGCGCGGGGATGATGACATCCGTGTCGATATTCTTGGCACCCCAGGGATAGGCGGTGCCGGACACGATCGTAACCGGGTTCATTCGGGATTTCCTGTCTTCAAAACGCCCGCGTCAGCGGCGCTGCTCCGCCGTGGCGGGGCGCGAGGCGACCCCCGCGGCATAGGCGGCGGCCCCGCACAGCACGGCACCAGTGATCAGCATGACCAATACATGTTTCATGATGCTGTTACTCCCCTGTCCTCACCACGACTCCTCACGACTGCGCCCGAGCGTCGGAATCGTGCGTCATCAACGCTCTAACATCGGAAAGGCGCCCGGTCACGGCAGCAGCGGCGGCCATGGCGGGGGACAGGAGATGCGTGCGCGCGCCCGGCCCCTGGCGACCGACGAAATTGCGGTTGGACGTGGAGGCACAGCGCTCGCCCGCCGGCACCTTGTCCGGGTTCATCGCCAGGCACATGGAACAGCCCGGCTCGCGCCATTCAAAGCCGGCCTGCACGAACACGCGGTCCAGCCCCTCCGCCTCGGCCTGGCGCTTGACGAGCCCCGAACCGGGCACGACGAGCGCACGCACGCCATCGGCCACCTTGCGGTCGCGAGCGACGGCGGCGGCGGCGCGCAGATCCTCGATCCGGCTGTTGGTGCAACTGCCGATGAAGACATGCTGGATCGCCACGTCCTGCATCGCGGTGCCGGGTTCCAGCCCCATGTAATCCAGCGACTTGCGCGCCGCCGCCCGCTTGGACGGATCGGCGAAGCTGTCGGGATCGGGGACGATGCCGGTGATCGGCACCACATCCTCGGGGCTGGTGCCCCAGGTCAGGTTGGGTGCGATATCGGCGGCGTCGAGCGTAACAACCTTGTCGTACACCGCGCCCGGATCGCTGGGCAGCGTCCGCCACCATGCGACCGCCTTGTCCCAATCCGCCCCCTTGGGGGCCATCGGACGATCCTTCAGATAGGCGAAGGTCTTGTCATCCGGCGCGATCAGGCCGGCGCGTGCGCCGCCCTCGATCGACATGTTGGCGATGGTAAGCCGCCCTTCGACCGACAGGTCGCGAATGGCGCTGCCGGTGAATTCAATGACATGTCCGGTCCCGCCCGCCGCGCCGATCTTGCCGATGATCGCCAGCACCACGTCCTTGGCCGACACGCCGTAACCCAGCGTGCCGTCGACGCGCACCTCCATCGTCTTGGACGGCGACAGCAGCAGCGTCTGGGTCGCCAGCACATGCTCCACCTCCGACGTGCCGATGCCGAACGCCAGCGCGCCCAACGCACCATGCGCCGAGGTATGACTGTCGCCGCAGACCAGGGTCGTGCCCGGCAGGGTAAAGCCCTGTTCCGGCCCCACGACATGGACGATGCCCTGCGCCGCCGCCGTGGCGTCGATATAGTCGATGCCGAATTCGGCGGTGTTGCGACGAAGCGCCTCCAACTGCTGCGCACTCTCCGGGTCGGCGATGGGCAGCAATCGGCCAGCCGCATCCGTCCGCGGCGTCGTCGGCAGGTTGTGATCGGGCACCGCGAGCGTCAGTTCGGGGCGACGCACCTTGCGTCCCGCCGCGCGAAGCCCTTCAAAGGCCTGCGGGCTCGTCACCTCATGGACGAGGTGACGATCGATATAGATGAGGCAGGTGCCATCGGGCCGCCGTTCGACAACGTGGGCGGCCCAGATCTTCTCGTACAGAGTCTGGGGTCGTTGGGCCATGATGGGGGCGCTGTTATCCGAAAAGCATCGCGAGGCAAAGGCAGGACGCAATCTTATTTCTTTCTCCTGGGAAAGATGACGGATTTGTCATGGCCGGAAAATCCAGGTGCGACGGTGCCATAGCCCCGGCGGCCCTGACCCCATGGCTCAAGCCCTGGCGCGAAAATCCTCCCGCACGCTGCCGCACTCCCGCAATTCCGCTTCATGGCCGTCCTCGCGCCACGTCTCGGCCAGCGCCTGTTCTTCCCAGTTCCGCACCGCCGGATGCGCCAGAATCGTTTCGACCCACCGAGCGCCCATGGCCCCGACATCGATGCCATAGGTCCGCACGCGAAATGCCACCGGCGCGTAAAAGGCGTCCACCGCCGAAAAATCCGGTCCCGCCAGCCAGGGCCCGCCGAAGCGCGACAGTCCCTCGCCCCACAGCTCCGCCAGGCGCGCCACATCGCGCTCCAGCCGGGGCGATGGCGGCCGCGCATCGACCCGCGCGCCGACATTCATCGTCCGCTCGCCCCTGAGCGCGCCAAAGCCGCCATGCATTTCTGCCACGGCGGACATTGCCCAGGCGCGTGCGGCCTCGTCATCCGGCCATATGCCGGGATGCCGCTCCGCCAGATAAAGGGCGATGCCCAGCGAATCCCACACCACCCGCTCGCCGTCGAGCAGCACCGGCACCTGCCCGGTCGGCGAAAAGGCGCGGAACGCCTCATAATTCTCCACCGCCCCAAACGGCTCGATCCGATCGGTGAAGTCGATCCCCAAGGCCTTCATCAGCAGCCAGGGACGCAGCGACCAGCTAGAATAGTTCCGGTTCGCGGTGATCAGCGTATAGGCCATGGGTTCAGCGTTCGAACCTCGCCGTCGTCTTGGCGGCGATCTCGTCCGCCGTCACGCCCGGCGCGCATTCGATCAGGCGGAAGGTGCTGTCGTGATCGGGCCGCTGGAACACCGCCAGATCGGTGACGATCATGTCCACCACATTGCGCCCGGTCAGCGGCAGGGTGCATTCGGGGATGAACTTGGGGCTGCCGTCCTTCGCGTTATGCTCCATGACGACGATGATCTTCTTGACGCCCGCGACCAGGTCCATCGCGCCGCCCATCCCCTTGATCATCTTGCCGGGGATCATCCAGTTGGCGATGTCGCCACCCTCCGATACCTCCATCGCGCCGAGCACGGTCAGGTCGATATGCCCGCCCCGGATCATCGCAAAACTGTCAGCGGAGGAGAAATAGACGGAATGCGGCAGTTCGCTGATCGTCTGCTTGCCCGCGTTGATCAGGTCGGGATCGACTTCATCGTCATAGGGGAACGGCCCGATGCCCAGCATCCCGTTTTCGGATTGCAGCGTGACCTCAACGCCTTGCGGGATATGGTTCGCAACCAGTGTCGGGATGCCGATGCCCAGATTGACGTAGAATCCGTCCTTCAGTTCGCGAGCCGCTCGGGCGGCCATCTCATCGCGGGTCCAGGCCATCGTCACTGCTCTCCCATCGGATGCCACCGCCGGTCGGCGGGGAAAATCTCGTCCGCGCTGCCCTTCAGCGCCTTGCCATAGACCGGGTTGGGGAAAACGAACCAGCCGCGTCCCCAAAGTGCCGCGACGCGCGGCGCGTCCGCCCTTGCCCGACGCTCCAACACGGTCCCAGGCGCATTGAACAAGTCACTGAAATCGCCCAGTTGATCCCCGCCCATCGCGATCACGCAATAGCGATCGGCGATTCGCCAGCGGCGCGCATCCTTCCCGTCGCCGGTATCGGTGTCGGTCTGCACGAACAACGTGTCGCCATGGACCGCAGGGCCGAGTCCCGCCGCCTCGATCGCCCGCGCCGAACCCGCCGCATCATCCCGGTTGGTGTTGAAGATCACGGTCACGCCCATGGTCCGCAGCTCGGCGATCGCCGCCGCCGCACCGGGCACGGGCAACACCGCGCGGCCGTCGCCCTGTTCCCACGCCCGCCAGCGGCCCGCAAATTCGCGACCCGGCCGCCCGGTCAGATCGTCCTGCTCGAACCCGAGATTGAGCAACACGGTTTCGTCCACGTCGAACACCGCCGCCGGACGCTTGCCTGCGCATGACACGAAGCGCGGCGTGTCGAGCGTGGAGGCCCTGTCCAGCACCACGCTGTCCAGCACCGGACGACGGACCCGATCGGCGGCGAAGGACACCAGCGCGTTCCAGCCCTGGCGCGAAATCGCATCCGCCTCGGCCGAGCCGTAGAGATACTGCATCCCCGCCAGCTTGGGGTTTGCGGCGGCCGCCACGGGCGCTGCCGGACTGTTATTGCCGACCGCGACGACACAGCCGGACAGCGACGCCGCCGCGCAAAGCGCCAGCAACGTGGAGCCGAAACGCCGGTTCATCACGCGCCCTCCCTTTCCCGCACGGTGCGGAACTCGATTTTCTTGTCATAGGGCGCACCGACGATCATGCGCTTCACATAGATGCCGGGCAGATGGATCTGGTCCGGGTCGAGGCTGCCGACCGGCACCACCTCCTCCACTTCTGCGACGCAGATGCGGCCCGCCGTCGCCATGGGCTGGTTGAAGTTGCGCGCGGTCTTGCGGAAGATCAGGTTACCCGCCTCGTCGGCCTTCCATCCCTTGATGATCGAAAGGTCGGCGCGGATGCCGCGTTCGAGGATATAGTCCTCCCCATCGAAGCTCTTCACTTCCTTGCCCTCAGCGACCTTCGTGCCGACGCCAGTCCTGGTGTAGAAGCCGGGGATGCCCGCGCCCCCCGCGCGGCACCGCTCCGCCAGCGTGCCTTGCGGACAGAACTCCACCTCCAACTCACCGGAAAGATATTGCCGCTCGAACTCCTTGTTCTCGCCGACATAGGAAGAGATCATCTTCTTCACCTGATGCGAGCGGAGCAGCTTGCCCAGCCCGACGCCATCGATCCCGGCATTGTTGCTGGCGATGGTCAGGTCCTTGGTCCCGGCGGCCTCGATCGCATCGATCAGCCGTTCTGGAATACCGCACAGGCCGAAACCGCCCGCGCAGATGGTCATGCCGTCATGGAGCAGACCTTCGAGCGCGGCGGCCGCGTCGGGATAAAGCTTCTGCATGGGCGTCCTCCCTGGATTTTGACGAGCGTTAGGCGGAGGGGTGGAGCCCGGTCAACCCGGCGTTTGCGCGGGATCGGAAAGCCGGGCGAGGTTGCCGGCCATGCCCCTGAAAACCGGCGGATGCCTGCTTGTCGATGCGCTTCTCGAACGGGGGTGCGACCGCATCTTCAGCGTGCCGAGCGAAACTTTCCTGGCGGAGCGCGACACGTTGCGCGACATCCGCGCCATCGCACATCATGAGTGATCGTCCCACCACCCCAAGCACAAGACCAATTCAGGACAATGGCATTATGCAATCGATTTGCTAATTTATACGACTCTACAAACAAAAGAAAACCGCCCCGGCATAGCCGGGACGGTGAGTTCGTTGCTGAACGCTTTAGTCAGGGAGCAATAGCAGCTTTAAATGTTGTCGCCAAGAGCGCCTTTTACAGAACCCTTGACTTCCTGGCCCTTGCCCTTGAGCTGCTGAGCTTCACCTTCCGCCTTCAGATCGGCGTCATTGTTATGGTCGCCCAGCGCTTCCTTGGCCTTGCCAACCAGTTCGTTGACGTTGCCCTTGATCTTGTCGACGAGCTCACCCATGGGGGCCTCCATTTACTGGGGATCTTGCAATCCCGTTGAACACTCCAGGGTAGAACGGCTCGTTACGCATCGGGTTCCGTGAAATTAACGTCAGATCAGACCGGCGAGCGGGCTCGACGGATCGGCATAGCGACGCTGGCCCATGCGACCCGCGCGATATGCCATGCGCCCCGACTCGACCGCGGCGCGCATCGCGGTCGCCATCAGGACCGGGTCCTTGGCCTCGGCGATCGCGGTGTTCATCAATACGCCGTCACAGCCCAGTTCCATCGCCACCGCCGCGTCAGAGGCGGTGCCGACGCCCGCATCGACCAGCACTGGCACCTTGGCGCCCTCGACGATCAGGCGGATCGTCACCTTGTTCTGGATCCCCAGCCCCGAGCCGATCGGCGCGCCCAGCGGCATGATCGCAACCGCCCCGACATCCTCCAGCCGCTTGGCCGCGATGGGATCGTCGACGCAATAGACCATCGGCTTGAACCCCTCCTTGGCGAGGATCTCGGTCGCGCGCAGCGTTTCGTACATATCGGGGTAGAGCGTCTTGGCCTCGCCCAGAACCTCCAGCTTGACCAGTTCCCAGCCGCCCGCCTCGCGCGCCAGCCGCAGCGTGCGGATCGCGTCCTCGGCGGTGAAGCAGCCCGCCGTGTTGGGCAGGTAGGTGATCTTCTTCGGGTCGATATAATCGGTCAGCATCGGCGCATTGCGGTCGGACACATTGACCCGGCGCACCGCGACCGTGACGATCTCCGCGCCCGCCGCTTCGACCGCGGCGGCGTTCTGCGCAAAATCCTTGTACTTGCCGGTGCCGACGATCAGGCGCGAACGAAAGCGCTGCCCCGCGACTTCCCACGAATCGTCCGCGGCCACGGCGGCCGCGTGATCGCCCCCGCCGACGAAATGCACGATCTCGATCTCGTCGCCATCCTCGACCTGCACCTGCGCCAGCGTCGAGCGGGGCACGACCTCCAGATTGCGTTCGACCGCGACCTTTTCCGGCACCAGACCCAGTTCGTTCGCCAGATCGGCGAGCGACAAACCGGCGGCGACGCGCTTGTGCTCGCCATTCACGATGATGGTCACGGTTCCGTCGGTGTGGGGCATATCTGGGTCACTTACCATGGTGGCGCTCACCCAATCTCGACGCGGGACAGGCGAAGCGGTTAAGGAAGGGCCTCGATCTAGGCCCGGCCACCCCGAGCCGCAACCATGGGAGTGCGGATGCCCGCGACCGTTTATGTCCTCAACGGGCCGAATCTGAACCTGCTCGGCCTGCGTGAACCGCATATCTATGGCCATGACACGCTGGATGATATCGCGGGCATGCTGGAAGATCGCGCGCGCGAACTCGATCTGGAGATCGACATGCGCCAGTCCAACCATGAAGGCCATCTGATCGACTGGCTGCACGAGGCCCAGGCTTACGAGGCAAAGGCCGTCCTCCTCAATGCCGGCGGCTTCACCCACACGTCGATCGCGATTCACGACGCGATCAAGTCGGTGACGACGCCGGTGATCGAGGTTCACCTATCCAACCCTCATGCGCGGGAGGAATTCCGTCATGAGAGCTTCATCGGGCGTGCCGCAAAAGGCACAATCGCGGGTTTTGGCGCGCATTCCTATCTGCTCGCGCTTGAAGCCGCCGCCCGGTTCTGACAGGAGCGCGTCCCATGACCGAAAAGACTGAACAAGCGATGAAGGTCGATGTCGACCTCGTCCGTCAGCTCGCTGAGCTGCTCGACGCCACCGCCCTGACCGAAATTGAGGTCGAGCATGGCGACCGCAAGATTCGCGTCGCGCGCAAGGCGGCTCCCGCCGCGCAGGTCGCTTATGCGCCCGCGCCCGTCGCCGCCGCGCCCGCTCCGGCCGCAGCCGCCCCCGTGGCCGCTGCTCCGGCACCAGCGGCCGCTCCGGCCGCCTCGGCCAATGCGGTGAAGTCACCGATGGTCGGCACCGTCTATCTGTCGGCCGAACCGGGCGCGAAGCCCTTCGCCTCGATCGGCCAGAAGGTGGCTGCGGGCGACACGCTGCTGATCGTGGAAGCCATGAAGGTGATGAACCCGATCACCGCGACCGCCGCCGGCACCGTCACCGCCGTCCTGGTCGAGAACGGCCAGCCGGTCGAGTTCGACCAGCCCCTGGTCGTCGTCGAGTAAGCCGCCTTGGCGCAGATCAAGAAACTCCTGATCGCCAATCGCGGTGAGATTGCGCTTCGCATCCACCGCGCCTGTCACGAGATGGGGATCGAGACCGTTGCCGTGCACTCCACGGCCGACGCCGATGCCATGCATGTGCGCCTCGCCGACCAGGCGGTGTGCATCGGCCCGCCCTCGGCGGCGGAGAGCTATCTCAACATCCCCAACATCATCTCCGCCGCCGAGATTTCGGGCGCGGACGCGATCCACCCCGGTTACGGCTTCCTGTCGGAGAACGCCAAGTTCGCCGAGATCGTCGAGGCGCATGGCCTGATCTTCGTCGGCCCCAAGCCGGAGCATATTCGGATCATGGGCGACAAGGTGGAGGCCAAGCGGACCGCCGGTGCGCTCGGCCTGCCGCTGGTCCCCGGCTCGGACGGCGCCATTTCGGACGTCGAGGAAGCCAAGGCGCTGGCGGCCGAAATCGGCTATCCCGTGCTGATCAAGGCGGCCTCCGGCGGCGGCGGGCGCGGCATGAAGGTCGTGCCGTCCGAAGACCAGCTCGAAACGCTGATGCAGCAGGCGGGCTCGGAGGCGAAGGCCGCGTTCGGCGATTCGACCGTCTATATGGAAAAATATCTGGGCAACCCCCGGCATATCGAATTCCAGGTGTTCGGCGACGGCAACGGCCAGGCGATCCATCTCGGCGAACGCGACTGTTCGCTCCAGCGCCGCCACCAGAAGGTGCTGGAGGAAGCCCCCTCGCCGATCATCTCGGCCGAGGAGCGTTCGCGCATGGGCGGCGTGGTCGCCAAGGCGATGGCGGACATGGGCTATCGCGGCGCGGGCACGATCGAGTTCCTGTGGGAAGATGGCGAGTTCTATTTCATCGAAATGAACACCCGCCTTCAGGTCGAACATCCCGTCACCGAGATGATCACCGGCCTGGACCTGGTCCGCGAACAGATCCGCGTCGCCGAGGGCCATCCGCTGACCCTGCGCCAGGAAGACGTGCAGTTCCGCGGCCATGCCATCGAATGCCGCATCAACGCGGAAGACCCGCGCACCTTCGCCCCCTCCCCGGGCACGGTGAAGATGTATCACGCGCCGGGCGGCATGCATGTCCGCGTCGATAGCGGCCTGTATCAGGGCTATAAGGTCCCGCCCTATTACGACAGCATGATCGCCAAGCTGATCGTCTATGGCACCACCCGCGAAGGCGCGCTGCGCCGCCTGCGCCGCGCGCTCAACGAGTTCGTGATCGAGGGGATGAAGACCACCATCCCGCTCCACCAGTCGTTGCTGGACGATCCCGAATTCCAGAAGGGCGACTATACGATTAAGTGGCTGGAGGAATGGCTGGCCAAGCAGGCCGCCTGAACCCCGCCCTGCCCCCTCCACCGCCCCTGACGGGCGCGGTGGAGGGCCCTTCCTCCCCAGCAATTTTCCGATTACCCCCTCCACAATCGCCGCCGCCCATGCCACAAGCATCAGCGATGAAGGCGACGATCCTCCACAATCCGCGCTGCTCCAAGTCGCGCGAGGCCCTGGCCCTGCTGACGGACGCGGGTGCCGATGTGACGGTCATCGAATATCTCAAGACGCCGCCGACCGCCCAGGAACTGGCCCGGCTCTATGCCAAGGGCGGAATGTCGCCGCACGCGGGACTGCGCAAGGCCGAGCCGGAATCCAGGGCGCTCGCCGATGCCGACGATGCGACCATCCTCGCCGCCATGGCCGCCCACCCCATCCTGATCGAGCGGCCGCTGATCGAAACCGACAAGGGCGTCGTGATCGGTCGCCCACCCGAAGCCGTGCGAAGCATCCTGTGACCACTGCTCATAAATTGAGCAGCAGCGATGCTTTTGCCCGCTTTTTGGGCGCATTTATGAACATCATCCTACCCTCACAGGAGGGCGACGCAATTGGCACGATCCATGCTATGCGTGCGGTCGGGCGAGGGTTCGAACATCATCGGGGACAGTCAGACTCGTGAAAAAGATTGAGGCGATCATCAAGCCATTCAAGCTCGATGAGGTGAAGGAAGCGCTGCACGAGATCGGCGTGTCCGGCATCACCGTCACCGAGGCCAAGGGCTTCGGCCGCCAGAAGGGGCATACCGAGCTTTATCGCGGCGCCGAATATGTCGTCGACTTCCTGCCGAAGGTGAAGCTGGAAGTGGTCGTCGAGGACGGTCTGGCCGAACGGGTGGTGGAGGCGATCGCCGCCGCCGCGCAGACCGGCCGCATCGGTGACGGCAAGATTTTCGTGATCCCGGTCGAAACGGCCCTGCGCATCCGAACCGGCGAGCGCGACGACGCGGCGATCTGACGAACCCATCATTTTATTGTCACCGGGGCGACACCCGGTCCGACTAGAATTTTTCACCGGCCCCGGTCTTCCGCCGGGGAACGGCCTTAAGCAGAGAGAGAACGACACATGGCGAATACGGCCAGCGACATCCTGAAGAAGATCAAGGACGAAGAGATCGAATGGGTCGATCTGCGTTTCACCGATCCCAAGGGCAAGTGGCAGCACCTGACCATGGTCGCTTCGATCCTCGGCGAGGATGAGTTCACCGACGGCCTGATGTTCGACGGTTCCTCGATCGAGGGCTGGAAGGCGATCAACGAGTCGGACATGGTCCTGAAGCCCGACCTCGACGCCATCTATACCGATCCCTTCTCGGCCACCCCGATGCTGATCGTGTTCTGCGACATCGTCGAGCCGTCGACCGGCGAACTCTATGCCCGCGACCCGCGCTCGACCGCGAAGCGCGCCGAGGCGTTCGTGAAGACCACCGGCATCGGCGACACCGTCTATGTCGGCCCGGAAGCCGAATTCTTCATGTTCGACGACGTGCAGTTCGACACCAACTATTCGTCGTCCTACTTCAAGA
>NZ_JBCNNI010000045.1:0-28333 GCF_039594485.1 Sphingomonas sp.
CCTTGCGACGCTGACCGTGCTGGCCGGGGCCATATTCACGCTTGTTGACGGGGCTCTTGGGGCGGCCCCAGATGTTCTCGCCCATACGGCGATCGAGCTTGTACTTCGCGCTCTGACGCTTCGACATGTGTATTCCTTGGCAATTACGAACGACGTTGGTCCCGGTATCGCACCATGCCAGTCTTTGCGGGACAAGCGCAGGCCCACCGCTTCACCGGGATGCGGGGGCAATTGCGAAGGGGCGCGCCTAACGGACGCACGCGCCGGAGTCAAGGACGACTCCGGCGACCGGCTTTCCCCCAAGGGGAGCGAAGCGGATCAGCTGCCGTTGACCGAACGCAGGCGGGCGCTGGCGTCGTCGGTGTCCTTGCGCGCGTCCGCGGCGATCGCATCCCACTCCGCCTGGGTCCGGCAGATCCGCTTGGCGCCCAGCCGCGAACCCGTCTTCTCCTCGACACGGCATATCTTCTTTTCCTTGACCGGCGGTGCGGCCGGTTCGGCCTGTTGCCCGATCAACGCCAGCAGCAGCAAAGTGGTCAGCATCGAACCCCATCTCCCATCGAAATGCTGCATTCCTATCAGGCGCCAAAGCCCCGTCGCAAGCCAGGCTGGACAGCGCGCGCACTGCCCGGCAGAGCCCTGCCATGACCCAGATTCTTGCCGGCCCCGATTGCACGACCATGGCGGAGGTCCGCGCGGGCGTCGACCAGCTCGACCGCGAACTGGTGGCGCTGCTCGCCCGCCGCTTCGCCTATATGGACGCCGCCGCCCGCATCAAGCCGACCCGTGACCGGGTCCGCGACGAGGACCGCAAGACGCAGGTCATCGAACAGGCCCGCGCGGAGGCCAGACGGCTGGGCGTGCCCGACGCGGTCGTGGCAGAGATGTGGGAAACGCTGGTCGAAGGATCGATCGCCCATGAACTGGCGGCGTTCGACCGGACGCGGGGGTGAGTCCCTTTTCCCAACCTCCGTTCCTTCTGAACGGAGGTTGGGGATGCCTCCCTTACCGCGCGCGCGGCCTTGCCAGCGTCGACAGCACGCCGCGAAGGGTGCGGATTTCCTGGCTCGACCAGCCGGGCTTGGTCAGCAGGGTGCGCAGCGTCCGCTTGGTCGCGGGCGTGCGGTCGGGCGGGAAGAAATAGCCGGCGCCGTCCAGCATCTCCTCCAACTGGTCGATCATCCCGTCCAGTTCCCCCTGCGGCGCCACGGCAGGCAGTTCGGTTTCCGGCGGCTGGGCCAGCGAAACCCCCTTCGACCATTCATAGGCGATCAGGATCACCGCCTGGGCCAGGTTGAGGCTGCCGAATTCGGGGTTGATCGGTACCGTCACGATCTTGCGGGCAATCGCCACGTCGTCGGTTTCCAGCCCCGAGCGCTCCGGCCCGAACAGGAATGCCGCCCGGCCGGTGCTATCGGCATGGATTTCGCGCGCGGCCTCCTCGGGCGTCACGACGGGCTTGGTCACGCCACGCTTGCGAACCGTGGTCGCATAGACCTGCGCACAGTCCGCGACCGCATCGGCGACGCTTTCATAGACCTTCGCCTGTTCCAGAACGATGTCCGCACCCGATGCGGCCGGTCCCGCCTGCGGATTGGGCCAGCCGTCGCGCGGCGTGACGAGCCGCATCTCGACCAACCCGAAATTGAGCATGGCGCGTGCGGCCTTGCCGATATTCTCGCCGAGCTGCGGTCGGACCAGGACAATGACGGGGGGCTGGGTATCAGACAAAACTCAATCTTCCGTTCGCCCCGAGCAAAGTCGAAGGGCACGTTCCGCGCGCGGTATCGCGGCTTCTTTGAGCGTCGTCCAGTCCGATGCGATCAATGCGGTCTTCCAGGTCCAGGACCAGACAAAACTGGTTTGGGTATGGCCGCTGCAAAGGCGCCCCCTCCGGCCCGACGACGCCCCACACTCACGCCAAACCCTATTCCCCCTTCGGCGCCACCTCTTCCACCGTCCCCGCGAACGCCTCGAAATCCTTGGCCTCGCCAAACTCGCGGTACACGCTGGCGAAGCGGATATAGGCCACCGAATCGAGCCCCTTCAGCCCTTCCATCACCATCTCGCCGATCCGCTTGGACGATACCTCGCCCTCGCCGCTTGTTTCCAACTGGCGCTGGATGCCGGACACGAGCTTTTCCACCCGCACCGGATCGATCGGGCGCTTGCGCGTCGCGATGGAGATGGACCGCAGCAGTTTGTCGCGGTCGAACGGTTCGCGCCGGTCCTCGCTCTTCAACACGAAGAGTTCGCGCAACTGGATGCGCTCGAAGGTGGTGAAGCGCGCACCGCAGCCCTCGCACTGGCGACGACGACGGATCGCCGCCCCATCTTCGGTGGGGCGGCTGTCCTTTACCTGACTGTCTTCATGGCCACAAAAGGGGCAGCGCATTCAGGCCTTCTTCTTTGCCTTGAAATAGGCGTAGCCGGCACCTGCCGCCGCGCCAAAGATCGGGCCGACGAACGGCACCGGGATGGCGACCACCGCGCCCAGAGCACCCCATTTGGCCATGCTCTTGCCCAGGCCAGGGGTCGACTTGATGTCATTCTGGACCGCGGAAATCTTCTCTTCGATCTTGGCCATTCGAAACGTCCTTATCCCTGATAGATCGGAAAGCGTGCGCAAAGCTCACGCACACGGGTCCGAACGTTTGCCTCGACTTCGGGGTCCCCATGCTCGCCCTTGGCCTTCAGACCGTCAAGCACATCGGCGACCATATGGCCGATCAGCTCGAACTCCGCCGTGCCGAAGCCGCGCGTGGTCCCGGCGGGCGAGCCGACGCGGATGCCGCTGGTCTTCATCGGGGGCAGCGGATCGTTGGGAATGCCGTTCTTGTTGCAGGTGATGCCCGCGCGCTCCAGCGCCTCGTCGGCGTCGCGGCCGGTGATGCCGAGCGGGGTCAGGTCGACCAGCGCCAGATGCGTGTCGGTGCCGCCCGCAACCAGGTTCGCACCGCGCGACTTCAGCGTGTTCGCCAGCGTGCGGGCATTCTCGACCACGGCGGCGATATAGGTCTTAAACTCCGGCTGGAGCGCCTCGCCGAACGCGACCGCCTTGGCGGCGATGACGTGCATCAGCGGGCCACCCTGAAGCCCCGGGAAGACCGCCGAGTTGATCTTCTTCGCGATCGCCTCGTCATCGGTCATGATCATCCCGCCACGGGGCCCACGCAGCGTCTTGTGCGTGGTGGTGGTCACGACATGCGCGTGGCCGAACGGGGTCGGGTGCAGGCCGCCCGCGACGATCCCAGCGAAATGCGCCATGTCGACCATGAAATAGGCCCCGACCTCGTCTGCGATGGCGCGGAACTTGGCGAAGTCGATGACGCGGGGATAGGCTGATCCGCCCGCGATGATGATCTTGGGCTGGCTTTCGCGGGCCAGGCGCGCGACCTGGTCATAGTCGATCAGATGCGTCTCGGGGTCGACGCCGTACTGGACCGCGTTGAACCACTTGCCCGACAGCGCCGCCTTGGCGCCGTGGGTCAGGTGGCCGCCGGCATCGAGCGACAGGCCCATCACGGTATCGCCCGGCTTGGCCAGCGCGAGCATCACCGCGCCATTCGCCTGCGCACCCGAGTGAGGCTGGACATTGGCGAAACCACAGCCGAAAATCTGCTTGGCGCGGTCGATCGCGAGTTGCTCGACCTCGTCCGACGGCGCACAGCCCTGATAATAGCGCTTGCCCGGATAGCCTTCGGCGTACTTGTTGGTGAAGACCGAGCCTTGCGCCTCCATCACCGCCTTGGAGACGATGTTTTCGGACGCGATCAGCTCGATCTGGGTCTGCTCGCGCTCCAGTTCGTGCGACACACCGGCAAAGACGGCGGGGTCGGCATCGGCCAGGGTGCGGGTGAAGAAACCGGCGGGCTGGACGTCGTTAAGCGTGCTCATGAGGGCGATATCCTTGGGCGTTCAGTTCGGGGGCGTTCAATTCTGGGCGGGCGAGGCGGACAGCATGTCGACGCGACGCTGATGACGCCCGCCCTCGAACGGGGTGGACAGGAAGGCTTGGAGGCAGGCCTTGGCCATTTCCTCGCCGATGACGCGCGCGCCCATGGCGATGGCGTTGGCGTCGTTATGCTGGCGGGCGAGCGTGGCCGACAACGGCTCGGAGACGAGCGCGCAGCGACAGGCGGGATTGCGGTTCGCCGCGATCGAAATGCCGATGCCCGAACCGCACAGGGCCACGCCGCGCTCGGCGCGACCATCGGCCAGCGCCTCGGCCACCGCGCGACCGAAATCGGGATAATCGACGCTCGCCGTGCCGTCGGTGCCGAGGTCCAGCACCTCATGCCCCTCACCGCGCAGCCATTCCGCCAGCACGGTCTTCAGCGAGACGGCGGCATGATCGGATGCGATCGCGATGCGCATGGGACGGGCGCTCCTGACAGGGTAGGGATGGAATGGGTGCGCCTTTACGCGCGCACGGGCCCAATGGCTACCCCTTGGAGAGGGAACATCTGCCCGGCCCGGCCGGTTCTGCGCAGCATGACGCGCATGATGATCCTCACTGCCCTCGCCACCCTCTCCGCCTGTTCGCGCGAAACGCCCGAGGTGGCGAACAACAGCGCGGCCGCAGTCGGTCGCCCCAGTGCGGCCGCCACCGCGGGTCCGGCGGGCGACGGGGCGACCTTTACCGGCGTGCCCAAGGCCAAGGCCCCCGATTATGTCGGGCGCTGGATCGGGGTGGAGGGCATGTATCTCGACGTGAAGCACAGCGCGGTGCCGGGCCGCTATCGCCTCGAAATGCAATGGGATCTCGACCATAAGGGCGAGTTCAAGGGCGATGCCGTGGGCGACTCGATCGTATTCGAGCGCAATGGCGTGCGCGAGACGCTGCGCCCGACCGATGGCGATGCGACGGGGTTGAAATATCTCGCGGGCAAGACCCGGTGCCTGACGGTCAAGACCGGCGAGGGCTATTGCAGGACATGACCCTGCTCCTCCCCTGGGACGGGGAGGAAGGGAGTTCCCCTTACGCCGCCATCCGAAGGTCGAGCCGCTCCCAGATTTCGACCAGTGCCGAAACCAGCTCCGCCATCATGGCTTCGTCATGCGCGGGGCCGGGGGTGAAGCGCAGGCGTTCGGTGCCGCGCGGGACGGTCGGGTAATTGATCGGCTGCACATAGACGCCATATTCGGCGAGCAGGATGTCGCTGATCTTCTTGGCCTTGACCGGATCGCCGACCATCACCGGCACGATATGCGTCTCGCCCAGCATCACGGGCAGACCCGCCCCGCGCATCATCGCCCTCAGCTTGGCGGCGGCGGCCTGTTGCCCTTCACGCTCGACCGAGCTTTGCTTGAGGTGCCGCACGCTCGCCAGCACGCCCGCGACCAGCACCGGCGACAGCGAGGTGGTGAAGATGAACCCCGGCGCATAGGAGCGGATCACGTCCACGATCATCCGGTCGGCCGCGATATAGCCGCCCATCACGCCGAACGCCTTGCCCAGCGTCCCCTCGATCACGGTCAGCCGGTGGGCGACGCCGTCGCGCTCCGAAATGCCGCCGCCGCGCGCACCGTACATCCCGACCGCATGCACCTCGTCGAGATAGGTCAGCGCATTATATTTGTCGGCGAGGTCGCAGATCGCGGCGATGGGGGCGACATCGCCCTCCATCGAATAGACGCTCTCGAACGCGATCAGCTTGGGCACGCCCGGGTCCGCCTCCGCCAGCAGCTCCTCCAGATGCGCGAGGTCGTTGTGACGGAAGACCTTCTTCTCGCAGCCCGAATTGCGAATCCCCGCGATCATCGAGGCATGGTTGAGTTCGTCCGAGAAGATCACGCAGCCCGGCAGGATCTTGGCGAGCGTCGCCAGCGTCGCCTCGTTGGAGACATAGCCGCTGGTGAACAGCAACGCCGCCTCCTTGCCGTGCAGGTCGGCGAGTTCGCCTTCCAGGTCGACATGATAATGGGTGTTGCCGCCAATGTTGCGCGTGCCGCCCGAACCGGCGCCGACATCGTGGAGCGCCTCCTCCATCGCAGCGATGACCTTGGGATGCTGCCCCATCGCCAGATAGTCGTTGGAGCACCAGACCGTGATCGGCTTGGGTCCGTTATGCCCGGCAAAGCAGCGGGCATTGGGGAACATGCCCTTGTTGCGCAGGATGTCGATGAAGACGCGGTAACGTCCCTCGGCGTGCAGGCGATCTATCGCCTGGGTGAAGACGCGGGAATAATCCACGCGCGCGTCCGTACCGTCGATGCTCATGGGAACCGAATGTACGACGAACCCGTACATGAATCGAGTCGAGAACGTCGGTTACTGTGATCGATCATGGTGGACATATTGTCCCACGGATCGATCGGTTCCCGATGCGGATCGTTCGCAATCGGGCACCGGCCCCGATCCCGTGCCCGCCATTCGGGTCGAGCGAACGGCAGGTGCAGCGAATCACAGCGATTCGATCTGCGTGAAACCCCGTGCCGCCAGCCCCGGCGCCAGCGCCTGCTCGCGCGGGCCGAGCCGGGTGAACACCGCCACCCCCTCCCCCGGATCGGCGGGCCAGTCCTGTCCCTCGGTCAGGAACGCGATCCGCCGGGCGATTCCCGGCCCGCCATCGACGAAGCGCACGGGATGCGGCGCCGCCGCCGCCAGTTCCGCCTCGACCAGCGGGAAATGGGTGCAGGCGTTGACGATCACATCGATCGCCTCGCCCCCCTCCTGCCCGAACAGCCCGTCCAGCACCGCCGCGAAGGCTTCGGCGGACAGGGCCTCGCCCCGCAGCTTCGCCTCGGCCAGTTCGACCAGCGGTGCCGAGCCGTGGCGGATCACCCGGCAATCCCCCGCGAAGCGCGTCGCGAGATCGTCGACATAGGCTTGGCGCACCGTCGCCCGCGTGCCGAGCACGCCGATCGTCCGGGTGACGCTCATCGCCGCCGCCGGCTTGATCGCTGGAACCGTGCCGACCACCGACAGGTCGAGCGCCGCACGAACGGCGGGCAGCGCGATGGTAGAGGCGGTGTTGCACGCGATGACGATCAGCCGGGGCCGATAGCGCTCCGCCAGCCGACCGAGCAGGGCGGGTACGCGTCCGGCGATCTCCGCCTCGGTCTTTTCGCCATAAGGGAAGCCCGCGCTGTCCGCGACATAGACAAAGGGCGCGTGCGGCAGGGCGGCGCGCGCGGGGCCCGCGATCGACAGTCCGCCGACACCGGAATCAAAGATCAGGATGGGACGCGCATCGCTCATCGCCGCGTCATAGGCCGCAGGAGCCAGCGAAACCAGAGCGCCGCCGGTTGGACAGGCCATATCCAATGTTCTATGTCTGTCCCGGAGAACAGGGGAAGACTATTGCCGACCGAAATCATCTGGGGGCCGCCAAGCTGGGCCTTGCTGATCGGCTATCTGCTGGGGTCGATTCCCTTCGGCATCATCCTGACGCGCCTGGGCGGCGCGGGCGATCTGCGCAGTATCGGGTCGGGCAATATCGGCGCGACCAATGTGTTGCGCACGGGTCGCAAGGGACTGGCCGCCGCAACGCTGATCCTCGATCTGCTAAAGGGCGTCGCCGCCGTTTTGCTGGTCCGCCACTGGCTGCCCGGCGAGGAAGTACTGGCGGCGGCGGCCGCGTTCATCGGGCATTGCTATCCCGTCTGGCTGAAGTTCCGGGGGGGCAAGGGCGTCGCCACGCTGATGGGCGTGGTCAGTGCGCTCTACTGGCCGCTGGGCCTGGTCTATGCGATCGTCTGGCTGGGATTGCTCGCGACGCTCCGCATCTCGGCGGTGGCGGGCATGACCGCGGCGATCAGCGCGCCGCTGGCGGCGGCGGTGCTGGGCCGGTTCGACCTGGTGCTGCTGCTGATCGCGCTGGCGCTGATCGTCGTCTGGAAGCACGGTGCCAATATCGAACGACTGCTGGCGGGGACCGAGCCCCGGATCGGCGGCAAGACCCGTGACTGACGCCCGGTTCGCACAGCTCCGGCTGTTGCGGACGCATGGCATCGGTCCCGTCACCTGGCGACAATTGATGGCGCGCTTCGGCGAGGCGGAGGCCGCGCTGGAAGCGGTGCCGATGCTGGCCCGGCGCGGCGGCGGCGATGCAGCCCGCGCCGCCGATCCCGCCCTGATCGCCCGCGAGGTCGAGACGGTCGGGCGGCTGGGCGCGCGACATGTGATGCTGGGCGAGGCGGAGTATCCCGCGCTGCTCGCCCAACTCGACACCGCGCCGCCCGCGCTGATCGTGCGCGGCGACATGGCGCTGGCGCATCGCGGCGGCGTCGCGCTGGTCGGCGCGCGCAACGCCTCCGCCGCGTCGTGCCGCTTCGCGCGGGGCCTCGCGCAGGATCTGGCGGGCCACCGGGTGCCGGTGACGTCGGGGCTGGCGCGCGGCATCGACGCGGCGGCGCATATTGGCGCGCTGGACGGCGGGACGATCGGCGTCATCGCCAGCGGCATCGACATCGCCTTCCCGCCCGAAAATGCGCGATTGCAGGAAGAAGTGGCGACCCGCGGCCTGCTGATCGCCGAACAGCCGCCGGGCACGCAACCGCTGGCCCGCCACTTCCCCTCGCGCAACCGGATCATTGCCGGGCTGGCGCAGGGGACGGTGGTGGTGGAGGCCGCGCCCCGTTCCGGCTCGCTGATCACCGCGCGGCTGGCGGGGGAGGCGGGCCGCGAGGTGATGGCGGTGCCCGGCCACCCCGCCGACCCGCGCGCGCAAGGGTGCAACATGCTGATCCGTGAGGGTGCAACGCTGATCCAGTCGGCGGGCGACATCCTCGAACAGATTCGCCCGATCGACCCGCGCATGGTCCGCGCGCCCATCAGCACCTACACGCCCCCGCCGCCCGAAGAGGCGAGCGACGCGGACCGGCGGCGAGTCGGCGACCTGCTGGGCCCGGTGGCGGTCACGGTCGATGAACTCATCCGCCAGAGCGGCCGCCCGCCCGCCATCGTCCAGACGATTCTCCTGGAACTGGAACTCGCCGGTCGGCTCGAGCGCCATGCGGGAGGCCGGGTGGCGCTGGCATGACCGACGCGCCCGTGATCCACACCGATCGCCTGACGCTGCGCCCCTATGAGGTCGGCGATTTCGACGCCTATGCCGCCATGGTCGCCGATCCGGTGGTGGTCCGCCATGCCGGGCGACCGATGACGGGCGAGGAAGCCTGGATGCGATTGCTGCGCTTCATCGGCCATTGGTCCGTATTCGGCCACGGGCTGTTCGCGGTGCTCGATCGAACGAGCGGCCTGTTCCTCGGCGAAACCGGCTTCATGGAGTATCGCCGCGAGGTCACGCCGAAGCTGGCATCCTCCCTGCCCGAAGCGGCCTGGGTGTTCACCAGCGCCGCGCACGGCAAAGGCTATGCGTTCGAGGCCGCCGCCGCCGCGCATCGCTGGATGGAGGAAAGCCATGCGCCCCCGGCGACGCAGTGCATCATCTCCACCGCCAATCACGGTTCGATCCGATTGGCGGAAAGGCTGGGTTATCGCCTCCATGACGCGCCGGACTATCGAGGGGCGGCGCTGCGCTTTGTCCGGGAGGTTCGAACATCGATGGAACAAACCCAGCCGGACCGGCGGTTAACCCCGCTTGACGGCCCCCCGCCCCCTCCCCATCCTCGCGTACACACGTAAGGGACGTAAGCTTACCACTCATGCAGCTTGTCATCGTCGAATCGCCCGCCAAGGCGAAGACCATCGAGAAATATCTGGGTTCGGACTATCGCGTCCTGGCGAGCTATGGTCACGTCCGCGACCTGCCGCCCAAGGACGGCTCGGTCGACCCGGACCAGAATTTCGCGATGGAGTGGGAAAATTACGCGGACAAGGCGCGCCAGCTCAAGGCGATCGCCGACGAGGCCAAAAAGGCCGACCGCCTGATCCTGGCCACCGACCCTGATCGCGAGGGCGAGGCGATTTCCTGGCACGTGCAGGAGGTGCTGAAGAACCGCAAGGCGCTGCCCGACAAGGTGGAGCGCGTCACCTTCAACGCGATCACCAAGCCCGCCATCCTGCACGCGATGCAGAATCCGCGCGAGCTGGATACCGACCTGATCGACGCGTACCGGGCGCGCCGCGCGCTCGACTATCTGGTGGGCTTCACCCTGTCACCGGTACTGTGGCGCAAGCTGCCCGGTGCCAAGTCGGCGGGCCGCGTCCAGTCGGTGGCGCTGCGCCTGATCGTCGGCCGCGAGCGCGAGATCGAGGCGTTCAAGCCCCAGGAATATTGGTCGGTCACCGCCGATATGGAGCAGGACGGCACGCCCTTCGTCGCGCGTCTGGTCCAGTGGGAGGGCAGGAAGCTCGACCGCCTGTCGATCGGCAATGAAGGCGACGCGACCCGCGCCAAGGCCGATGTCGAGGCGGGCCGTTTCCAGGTCCAGTCGGTCGAGACCAAGCCCGCGACGCGCAACCCGCCGCCGCCCTTCACCACCTCCACGTTGCAACAGGAGGCCGCGCGCAAGCTGGGCTTTTCGGCCGATCACACGATGCGGATCGCGCAGCAGCTCTATGAGGACGGCGCGATCACATACATGCGTACCGATGGCGTCCAGATGGACGGATCGGCCATCTCGGCGGCACGCAAGGCGGTGGCCGACCGCTATGACGCGTCCTACGTGCCCGACAAGCCGCGCCATTATCAATCCAAGGCGAAGAACGCCCAGGAAGCGCACGAGGCGATCCGCCCCACCGATTTCTCGCGCGATCGTGCGGGTTCGGGCGATCATGGTCGCCTCTACGACCTGATCTGGAAGCGCGCGCTGGCGTCGCAGATGGCGTCGGCGCGGATGGAGCGCACCACCATCGACATGGCCGACGGCACCGGCCGCCATATCCTACGCGCGACCGGGCAGGTCGTGCTCTTCCCCGGCTATCTGGCGCTGTATGAAGAGGGCCAGGACGACAGCCAGGACGAAGAGGCGCGCCGCCTCCCCCGCCTGCGCGAGGGCGATGCCCCCGCCAAGAAGGAGGTCAAGGCCGAGCAGCACTTCACCCAGCCGCCGCCGCGCTTCTCGGAGGCCTCGCTGGTCAAGCGGATGGAGGAACTCGGCATCGGGCGCCCGTCCACCTATGCCTCGATCATCAAGACGCTGAAGGACCGGGCCTATGTCCGCGTCGAGAAGAACCGCTTCTTCGCCGAGGAGAGCGGGCGGCTGGTGACGGCATTCCTCGAACGCTTCTTCGAGAAATATGTCGGCTATGACTATACCGCCGAGCTGGAAGAGGAGCTGGACGACGTGTCCGGCGGCCGCGCCCAGTGGCAGGCGGTGCTCGACGCCTTCTGGCGCGACTTCAAGCCGCGCACCTCGGAGGTGATGGAGCAGCAGCCCTCGGCGATCACCGCCGAACTGGACCAGTTCCTGGCGCCCTATCTGTTCCCCGAAAAGGCGGACGGGTCCGACCCTCGGCTCTGCCCGAACTGCGGCGAGGGCAAGCTTGCGCTGCGCGGCGGTCGGTTCGGCGCGTTCATCGCCTGCTCCAATTACCCCGAGTGCAAATATACCCGCCGCTTCGCCCAGGGCGGCGAGGGCGCGGGCGAGGATTCGGGGCCGGAGACGCTGGGCAACGATCCCGAAACCGGCTTGGCCGTAGAGCGCAAGTCGGGTCGGTTCGGCCCCTATATCCAGTTGGGCGAGGGCAAGGACGCCAAGCGCGCCTCCATTCCCAAGGATGTCGATCTCGACCTGGAATGGGCGCTGAAGCTGCTCAGCCTGCCACGGATAATCGGCAACCACCCCGAAACGGGCGAGCCGATCACCGCGTCGATCGGCCGCTATGGCCCCTATCTGGCGCATAACGGCAAATATGCGCGACTGACCTCGACCGCCGATGTGTTCGAGACCGGCATGAACGCCGCCGTGGTCAAGCTGGCCGAGGCGGCGGCGGGCGGCGGACGGGCGGCGCGCGGCACCGCGTCGCGCGAACCATTGAAGGTCCTGGGCAAGCATCCGCGTACCGAGGCCGAGATCAAGCTGATGGAAGGGCGCTATGGCCCTTATGTCACCGATGGCGAGACGAACGCGACCATCCCCAAGACGATCGACAAGGACCAGTTGACGCTGGAGGAAGCCGCCCAGTTGATCGACGCGCGGGCAGCGGCGGCTCCGGCGCGCAAGAAACCGGCGAAGAAGGCCGCAGCCAAGACGGGGGCCAAGAAGGCGCCCGCCAAAGCATCGGCGGCGAAGAAGGCGCCTGCCAAAAAGGCGGCGACCAAGAAAACCGAAGCGTGAATCCCACTCGCGCTGCGACGATCATGAGCGCTCGGCGGGGTATCGACCTGCCGAGCGACTTATTATCAGCCGTGGCTTGAACAGAACGGCATTATCGCTCGATCTTCAGCGGCAGCACGAAATCGAGCATTCGCCGGACCATCAGACCGACCGAGATCACAATGATCCAGCCAATCGCATTCTCTTGGTACGCGACGGCATTGGCACATGACCAGCGCCCGGTCGTCGGAAAAACTCAGGCCGCGCGCATCTGCGGCATGGTGCCGTAGAGAAAGGCGCGGGCCTGACGCTGCGCCTCGGCGATCTCGCGGGCGGTCATGTCGGTCGCGACCTCGGCACGGGCGATCTGGGCGGGCAGGAAGCCGGCGACCGCCGCCAGGTTGAACCATTTGTGCGCCTCGATCAGGTCGAAGCGCATACCGCCCGAACCCGTCGAATAGGCCACGCCCAGATCATACATGGTCGCGCCGTCGTCGGTCGCCACCTGATCGGCGATCCGACTTTCCATCAGAAACTGCGCACTCTTGCTGCCATTGGCCATGATCGACCCCCTCTGCTCGAACACTGCTGTGTCGAGCCTAGGTGTATGGCCAAAACGGTCACAAATTGGTTAACTCGTTAACCCTCTGTGATAGCGATGTTATCGATTAGCCGGGTCGATCCCATGCGCGCCGCGGCCAGCAATCGGCGGGGCCGATCGGCGGCAGGATCGAGCATCAGGGACTCGGCATCGGCCAGTTCGACATAGTCGACCTCGAATCCCGCGGCGGCGAGCGTGGCCCGCGCATCGGCCAGAACGGTCGCGACATCCTCGCCCCGCCCGATCGCCCGGGCGGCGACGCCCAGCGCGCGCGGCAGGGCGACGGCCTTGGCCCGCTGCTCCTCGTCGAGATAGATGTTGCGCGACGACAGGGCCAGGCCGTCATCATCCCGCTGCGTCGGCACGCCGACGATCTCGATGGGGAAGTCCAGATCGGCGACCATGCGGCGGATCACCGCCAGTTGCTGGAAATCCTTCTCGCCGAAATAGGCCGCATCCGCGCCAATCTGGTTGAACAGCTTGGCGACGACGGTGGCCACGCCATCGAAATGGCCGGGACGCGACGCGCCCTCCAGGCCTTCGCTGACGCCTTCGACCCGGATCGTCGTGGCGTGACCGTCCGGGTACATGGCCTCGACACCCGGCAGCCAGACGAGATCGCATCCCGCCTCGGTCAGCATGCGCAGGTCCGATTGTTCGCGCCGGGGATAACGCCCCAGGTCCTCGCCCGGGCCGAACTGCTTGGGATTGACGAAAATGGACGCGACGACCTTCGTCCCCGGCCGCTTCGCGGCCTCGACGAGCGCGATATGGCCCGCATGTAGCGCCCCCATGGTCGGCACCAGCGCCACGCGCGCGCCATCGGCACGCATGGCGGCAAGCGCCGAGGCCAGGGCTTCGCGATCCCGAATGACTTGCACTGATTTTACCCCTCGTTCCCCACGCTCAGGGCTTCTATGAAGGGTGGCAACGGGGATCAATAAGGAAGCGACGAGTTGCCGGAGCGGTTATCTTCAACCCACGTGATTGTCTTTGCCAATGAAAAAGGTGGCACTGGCAAGTCGACGACGGCGGTTCACGTGGCCATTGCCCTGGCCGCCAAGGGCGCGCGGGTGGCCTGTCTTGATCTGGATCATAGGCAGCGGACCGTCGGCCGATATCTCGAAAATCGCGCCGAGACGATCAGGCGCACCGGCAATGCCCTGCCCATGCCGATCCACGCGACTCACACCAGCCAGACGGAAGAGGGATTCGAGGAGGTCTGGTTCCGCCTGTCGCAGGATGCCGATTTCCTGATCGTCGACACGCCGGGCCGCGACGATCATTTCGCGCGCACCGCCGCCGCCCTGTCCAACACGCTGGTCACGCCGATGAACGACAGCTTCGTCGATTTCGACCTGATCGGCCAGGTCGATCCCGAAAGTTTCCAGGTGACGCGCCCCAGCTTCTATTCGGAGCTGATCTGGGACGCTCGCAAGCAGCGTGCCCGCGCCGACGGGACGACCATCGACTGGGTCGTGCTGCGCAACCGGCTTCAGCATATCGAGGCGCGTAACATGCGCCGTGTGTCCGATGCGCTGCTGCAATTATCGCGCCGGGTGGGCTTCCGGGTCATTCCGGGCCTGGGCGAGCGCGTCATCTATCGCGAGATGTTCCCCAACGGCCTGACCATGATCGACTCGCGCGAATTCGGCGCGATGGGCCTGGGCCATGTCGCCGCGCGCCAGGAACTGCGCGAGATGATGGCCGCGCTGCAACTGCCCGAGGCTTGGGCCGAGAATGGGGCCGAGAATGGGACGGAAAACGGGGCCGAGAGTGTGGCCACGGCCGACGATCAACAGCCCGGCATGGCATGAAGTGGCTGATCGCGCTGGCGGTCATCTGGCTGGTGTGGCGCTATCTGCCGCGCACCGCCAAGGCGAAGCCGACCCCTCGCCTGCCGCGTGACGAGGCGGAGGCGCTGGCGATCCTCGACCTGCCGCCCGACGCCGATGCCGAGGCGATTCGCCAGGCGCATCGGCGGCTCGTGGCGCAGGTCCACCCTGATCGCGGCGGCTCGGCCGATCTGGCGCGGCGGGTGAACGCCGCGCGCGACCTGTTGCTGGATCGCCGGGATGGCTGAACGGATGGCCGCGATCCACCCCACGGCGTTGCGCGAATATGATGTGCGCGGCACGGTCCCGATGACACTGGACGAAGGGGCGGCCTATGCGGTCGGGCGGGGTTTCGCGACTAGGGTCCGCCGGGCCGGGGGTGCCCGAGTCGCGGTGGGCCGCGATGGCCGGCTGAGTTCGCCCGCGCTGGAGGCCGCGCTGGTCGAGGGGCTGACCGACAGCGGCGTCGATGTGGTGCGACTGGGCCTGGGCCCGACTCCGATGGTCTATTTCGCCGAGGCGACCCTAGGGGTGGATGGTGCCGTACAGGTAACGGGCAGCCACAACCCCCGTGACGACAATGGCTTCAAGATGGTGCTGCATCATCGTCCCTTTTTTGGCGAGGATGTGCAGGATCTGGCGCGCATGGCCGCGTCGCGCGACTGGACGCAAGGATCCGGCAGCGTCGAGACGCTCGACATTCTCGACGCCTATGTCGACCGGCTGGTCGCGGGCTATGCCGGGGGCGCATATCGGATCGGCTGGGACTGCGGCAGCGGCGCGGCGGGGCCGGTCGTCGAGAAGCTGGTCCAGCGCCTGCCGGGTGAGCACCATACGCTGTTCACCGATGTGGACGGTCATTTCCCGCATCATCACCCCGATCCGACGGTCGAGAGCAATCTAGATGCGTTGAAGCGCCTCGTGGCGGACAGACATCTCGATTTCGGATTCGCTTTCGATGGCGATGGCGACCGGATCGGTGCGATCGACGGGCAGGGCCGCGTGATCTGGGGCGACCAGATATTGATGCTGCTGGCCACCCCCGCACTGGCCGAGCATCCGGGTGCGTCGATCGTGGCCGATGTGAAGGCCAGCCAGGCCCTGTTCGATCATATCGAGGCGCTGGGCGGGCAGCCGGTGATGTGGAAGACCGGCCACAGCCTGATGAAGACCAAGATGGTGGAGACGGGCTCACCCCTGGGGGGCGAGATGTCGGGCCATATGTTCTTCGCGGGCGAATGGTACGGGTTCGACGACGCGCATTACGCCGCGATCCGCCTGATCCGCGCGGTCCACCTGGCGGGCCGCTCGATGACCGAATTGCGCGGGAGCATGCCCGCGATGGTCGATATTCCCGAAACGCGGATCCGGGTCGCGGAAGCGGAGAAGTTCGCGATCGTCGAGCGGACGGCGGCGGCGCTGGTTCGGGACGGCGCGGTGGTGAACGACACCGACGGGGTACGGGTGCGGACCGCCGATGGCTGGTGGCTGCTTCGCGCGTCCAATACGCAGGCGGCACTGACGGTCCGTGCCGAGGCGGGGGATGACGCGGGGCTGGCCCGGGTATTGGCGGAGATGGACCGCTATCTCGCGGCGGAGGGCGTGCGGCGTTAGAGGTTTACGCCCCGGTAAACCATCCGGGGCGGGGAATCGAAGCCCCCGCCCCGCGGCCGTCAGATTTCTCCGATCATGTCCGCCAGCACCTCCAGGCAGGACACGCCCAGCCTGGCCGAGCGCTCGCCCGACCAGCCATGCACCGCGTCTGGATTGGGATCGTGGTCCTTGAACGGCATTTCCAGCGTCACCGACACGGCACCGAACCGCTCGGCGAGCTGGTTGGTCGACATGGCGAGGTTGGCATTGCCCGCGCTCGCCTTTTCATAGCCCATCTGGGTCTGGAAATCGGCCGTGTGCGCGGCCAGACGGCGGCCGAATTCATAGAATTTGGCGCCATGTTCGTCGGTCCAGCTCGGAATGCCCTCGAACCCGGCGATGAAGTTCGCCGGAATCGCCTCGTCGCCATGCGCGTCGATCGCGAAGTCGACGCCGGTCTGGTCCATCCGGTTGCGCACGCACAGCACTTCGGGGCTACGCTCGGGCGTGGGCTCATGCCATTCGCGGTTGAGGTTCACACCCGCCGCATTGGTGCGCAGATGCCCGCGCCGCGTGCCGTCAGGGTTCATGTTGGGCACGACGTGCACGGTCGCCGCCTTCAGCAGCTCGGCCGACGCCGGGCCGGTCAGCCAGTCGAGCGCGCCCTCCATCCACCATTCGGCCATCGATTCGCCGGGGTGCTGGCGGGCATAGAGCCACACCTGCTTCGGGCCGGTACCGAGGCGGAAATAGTCGATCGGCTGGCCGTCCAGCGACCGGCCGATCTCCTCATGATGGACGCCCCGCGCGGCGATCCGCGCGACCAGATCATGGTGGCGCTCCATCGTATAGGGCTCGAAATAGGCGAACCAGGCCAGGTCGCTCTCGCCCGTCCACTGCCATTCGATGACCCCGTCGGCATAGGTCGTCGGGGTCATCCGCCATTCGCGCCGGTCGGTCGAGGCGCGGACATGATAGTTCGGCCAGCCGCCGGGAAAGGCCGAGCCCGCGCCGTTCAGGATACGGAAGGTCAGCGTCCGCCCCTTCGCGCCGCCGACGCGGAAATAGAACCACTGGTAGAAGTCCGAATCCTTGTCGGCCACGATCTCCAGATCGACTCGGTCGCCCTCGATGCGCACGACACGGATATTGCCGCCGTCGAACGCGGCGTTGATGGTCAGCGTCATCGGTTCACTTCACCTCGATCGTGCGGCCCGATTCGCCCGGGAATTTGGTGAACAGCGCATCGGCCAGCTTGGCCGCCTGCACCTGCGCATCGATCTTGGCCAGCGCTTCAACCGGCGCGATGTTGCGCGCGCTGCCTTCCCAGATGGGCGACTGGTCGACGCGGCGCTTGATCTGGACCGACAATTCGGTGCCGATGATCTCCTGCGGGCGGCTCTTGCCGATGGGGAAGCTCACGCCTCCGCCCAGGCCGACACCGCCGCCGCGACCGCCGGAAAAGCTGCCGCCGCCCAGGCCGACCGAAAAGGGCGAGGGGCGCGGCGGGCCGAGCCGGTTGGCACGGGTGAACGAGACGGTGGCGACGAAATCAGGCTGGGAATCACCCTGAGGCAGCGAATAGCCGTTGCGCAGCAGCGCGGTCTCGACCGCGGCGGCATAGGTCTTGAACTCGATGCTGGCGGGGCCGGTGTTGGACAAGGGCTCCACCCGGACCGTGCCGCGCGCGATCGGCTCGCCCAGATGATAGCGGACGACCTCGGTCGGGGGCAGGCCGCCCGTGGTGGAACAGGCGGCGAGCGAACCGACGGCGGCCGCGAGGATCAGGAGCGAGCGTGCATTCATGGAAGTGGCACCTTTGGCGCAGGATGTTACGGATGGGCAACGCATGACATATGGGGGTTGATCCGGCGACGGAAGAGGCTGCGTCCCCATCGGCATGGCGCGTGACGCACATGTCATACCGTGCCGGCCGGGGAAGCTGCCCGAACCTTGACTTGCGGCTCGGTTGCCACTACGCGGCGACGCTTTCCAGATCACCCTCCAGTTCAAAAGAAGCGAATCGATCATGAAGATCCGCAATTCCCTGAAGTCGCTCAAGGATCGCCACCGGGACAACCGCGTGATCCGCCGTCGCGGCCGCACCTATGTCATCAACAAGACCAACCGTCGTTTCAAGGCGCGCCAGGGCTAATCCCCCTTGGGGTCGATCGAACAGGACGCTGGGAGCGGCTTGACCGCGACGCGTTCCGATCGGCCGACCGCCGTCATCTTCGACGTCGGTCGCGTACTCTACGACTGGGATCCCCGGATCCTGTATCGGCGCCTGATCGCTGACGATCGGGCGCTCGATGCGTTTCTGCGTGATGTCGTCACCACCGAATGGCATTTCCAGCATGATGCGGGCCGCGACTTCGCCGATACCTCGGCGGAGCTGATCGCGCTGTATCCGCAGCATCGCGATCTGATCGCCATCTGGGGGCCATGCTTCAACGACAGCATCGGCGATGCGATTCCGGGGATGCACGAACTGGTCGCCGAACTTGATTCGGCGGGCGTGCCGCTGTTTGCGATCACGAACTTCAGCCATGAGTTCTGGCCACCTTTCCGCGCGCGCGAAGCGGCGTTGTTCGACCGTTTCCGCGACATCGTGGTGTCGGGCGCGGAGAAGCTGGTGAAGCCCGACCCCGCCATCTACGCACTCGCGCTCGCCCGATTCGGGCTGGAGCCGCAGCAGGCGGTGTTCATCGACGACAATCGGGCCAATATCGACGCGGCGGCGGCGATGGGAATCCATGCGCTGCACTTCACCGATGAGGCGACGCTTCGGCCGCAATTGCAGGAATTGGGACTGGTCGGGGGCTAGATCCTTAACGGCGATCGAGGTCGAGGCGCGCAACCGCCCTCGGCCGGATCGTCACCGCTCCAGCGAGGCCAGTTGCGCCTCATTCGCCCGCGACGCTTCGGTTTCCAGCATCGCCGGGTCGATATGATCGCCCACCATCTGGTCGGTCACGATCACATTGGTCCCCACCGACGTCACCGAAAACAGCTTCTTGGCGAAACCAGTGGGCAGGCGGATGCAGCCATGCGAATCGGGAAAGCCGGGATTGTTGCCCGCGTGCAATGCCACCCCGTCCCAGGTCAGCCGCTGCATAAAGGGCATGGGCGCATCATTATACAGGTTGCTGCGATGCATCTCGCGCTTCTGCAGGATGGGGAAGACGCCGATCGGCGTATCCTTGCCATCCTTGCCGGTGGAAACCGACGCGGCGGCGATCAGCGTGTCGCCGCGATAGACGAAGGCGCGCTGCATCGGCAGGCTGACCACCACCGTCACCGGCTGCTGCACGGGATCGACCGCCATCATCTGCGGATCGCCCCAGACATATTTGTTGGGGGCCAGCACGGCCGCCGCCTGCGCGATGGTGGCGGTGGCGGGGCCCTCATCGGCCCAGGCGCTGCCCGTGAAACCGAGTGACGTCACCCCCAGCAGGGCGGCAAAAGCAATGGCTTTCATATCCCTTTTCCTTGGCGAGTTCATGATTTCTTAAACACGTCAAGAGATATTTTGTGCCCAGCGAAAATTTTTGCACTGAAGCGGAACTTTCGCCGAATCGATGGAACCAAGCGATCAACCGATAGCGGGACGGGCAGAAAAACCGCCCCCTTCCTGCTACATCGGAGTCGCGGGATTTCTGGGGTTTGAAGGATCAAAATGCTCGAAAATCTGGACGCGACGCCGGGTCGGCGCGCGCTGCTGAAGAACGCGCTGGTTCTGGCCGGGGCGTTGGCGGTTCCGGGGGCGGCAAGTGCCCGTGGACGCCTGACTTCGGGGGATTTGCGGCCGGTTCGCCAGCCGCCGCTGCCCAACCATCCGACGCTGCCCGCGCCGATCGCGGCGACGCCGATCCTGGCATCGTCGCGGGTCGTCCGCCCCGCCCTTCTGCGCGCGGCGATGGCATCGCTGGAAAAGCATGGCAGCCGGGTGCGCCAGCGCGACCGGATGGCCATCGTCGATTTCGCGGTCGGCTCGTCCGAACCGCGCCTCCACCTCGTCGATCTGGTCAGCGGCAGGAGCAGTTCGCTGCTCGTCTCGCACGGCAGCGGCTCGGACCCGTCGCATAGCGGCTATCTTCAGCGCTTCTCCAACGCGTTCAACTCGAACGCCAGCAGCGAGGGCGCCTTCCTGACCGACGATTATTATGTCGGGAAACATGGCCGGTCGCAGCGGCTGGTCGGCCTGGACCCGACCAATGACAATGCGCTGGGCCGCGCGATCGTGATCCATTCGGCCTGGTACGCCAATCGCGACATGATCCGAACGCACGGGATGCTGGGCCGCAGCCAGGGCTGCTTCGCGGTCGGCGAGAATGATCTGGACCGCGTCTTCGCCAATCTCGGCCCCGGCCGGATGATTTACGCAGCGAAGGTCTAAGGACTTCAAATCCTCCCCGGCAAGGGGAGGAATCGGGGTCCGCCGCCACACCGACATTGCGAAGGGCCTTGGGGGCCGGTAAGTCCCCGGTCCTCATGGTCCAGCCGCTTATCATCGCCGTCCCCAAGGGACGCATTCTTGCCGAGGCGCTGCCGCTGCTCGCAGCCGCCGGCATCCGGCCCGAACCGGCCTTCACCGACAAGGACAGCCGCGCCTTGCGCTTCGCCACCGATGTCCCCGGCATCGAGCTGATCCGCGTCCGCGCCTTCGACGTCGCCACCTTCGTCGCCCATGGCGCGGCACAATTGGGGATCGTCGGGTCCGACGTGCTGTCCGAATTCGGCTATTCGGAACTCTACGCGCCGGTCGACCTGAAGATCGGCCATTGCCGCATCTCGGTCGCCGAGCCCGTCGCCATGGCCGAGGGCGACGATCCGCGCGGATGGAGCCATGTCCGCGTCGCGACCAAGTATCCGCACATCACCAGCCGCCATTTCGCGCGCCGTGGCGTGCAGGCGGAATGCGTCAAGCTGAACGGCGCGATGGAACTGGCCCCGACCCTGGGCCTGGCGCCGCGCATCGTCGACCTGGTGTCGTCGGGGCGCACGCTGAAGGAAAACGGGCTGGTCGAAGTGGAGGTGATCGAGGAGGTCACCTCGCGCCTCGTCGTCAACCGCGCCGCGATGAAGACCCGGGGGCAGGTGGTACCATTGGTCGAGGCATTCCGCCGCGCCGTCGCGGAGAAGGAAACGGCATGATCCGGCTCGACACACGCGATGCGGGGTTTGCTACCGCCTTTGACGAACTGGTCGATGCCCGGCGCGAGAGTGATGCCGATGTCGCGCGCGACGTGCAGGTGATCCTGCGCGCGGTCCGCGACGATGGCGAAGCCGCGGTGGCGGCCTTCACCAAGCAGTTCGACGGGCATGACCTGGCCGAGACCGGCTGGCGGATCGAACCGGCGGACTGCCGCGCGGCCTATGACGCGCTGGAGCCCGAACTCCGCGCCGCGCTCGACCTCGCCGCCGCGCGCATCCGCGCCTATCACGAAAAGCAGAAGCCGACCGACAGCGACTATATCGATGCGCAGGGCGTTCGCCTGGGCGCGCGGTGGAGCGCGGTGGATGCGGCGGGCATCTATGTCCCCGGCGGACGCGCGGCCTATCCTTCTTCCCTGCTGATGAACGCGATCCCGGCCAAGGTTGCCGGGGTCGAACGGCTGGTAATGGTGACGCCGACGCCCAGGGGCGAGATCAACCATCTGGTCCTGGCCGCCGCGCATCTGGCGGGGGTGGACGAGGTGTGGCGCATCGGCGGCGCGCAGGGAATTGGCGCATTGGCTTATGGCGCCGGCCGTATCCAGCGGGTCGATGTCGTCACCGGCCCGGGCAATGCCTGGGTCGCGGAGGCCAAGCGCCAGGTTTACGGCATGGTCGGCATCGACATGGTGGCGGGCCCGTCGGAGATCGTCGTGGTCGCCGACGGCCGGAACGACCCCGACTGGATCGCCGCCGACCTGCTGAGCCAGGCCGAGCATGACACGGTGACCCAGTCGATCCTGTTCACCGACGACGCCGACTTCGCGACCCGCGTGGCCGAGGCCGTCGACCGCCAGATCCCCGAACTGGCCACGTCGAACGTCGCGCGCACCGCCTGGGACGCGAACGGTGCGATCATCCTAGTCGAGTCGCTGGAGGCCGCGATGCCGCTGGTCGACCGCCTGGCCCCCGAGCATCTCGAACTGGCGGTGGACGATCCGCAAAGCCTGTTCGACCGGCTGCGCCATGCCGGTTCGGTCTTCCTGGGCCGTCATACGCCCGAGGCGATCGGCGATTATGTCGCCGGGCCGAACCATGTCCTTCCCACCGGCCGCCGCGCGCGCTTCGCCAGCGGGCTGTCGGTGCTCGACTTCATGAAGCGGACCAGCTTTCTGGGCCTGACCGAGACGGCGCTGGCCGAACTCGGCCCCGCGACGGTCGCGCTCGCCCATGCCGAGGGACTGCCCGCGCATGCCAAGTCGGTGGCGCTGCGGCTGCGGCTCAACCGGTGAAACCGCCCTCGCAGTTCCGCCAGAATCGCGCTGGTATTCTGCGAGCAGCCCTTGTCTCGTCGGCGGCGACAGGTCCATCGATGCTCGCCGCCCTGACGACGCTGATGTCCATCGGCATCATGGTGGGGGATCGGTGTCGTGCCTGCGCCGCGGCATTCGGCGTGATCGATTCGGATTTGCCCGTCGATTGGCCTGCATTGGTTATGATGATTTTCGTGTTCAGCCCCATTTCCATCCCGTTCTCGGTGGCGGTCGCCTTCATCCCCGCGCTGTTCGCCATGCTGGCGCTCATCGAAACGGCTCGCGTCTTTCCGATCGCCAACAGTCGCCTCGCCTGGATGGTGATAGGGGTCCTGATCGGCATCGGCCTTGCCCCGATACTGATCGTTTTCCTGCAAACGGGCGGAGCACCCTCCTGGGATCAGGGTTCGGTCGGCATGCTCCGCATCGCGGGTGGTCTGTCTGGTGCCGTCAGCGCTGCGATCGGGCACCGTTCCTTGCTCGCCCGCGCCAAAGGGCGTGACGGATCGGTGACAGGCGCGTAAAGGCCCGCCAATGACTCGTCCTACCGCCCGTACCCAGGCGCGCGCCGCCGCGCGCCTTGCCGCCGTTCAGGCGCTCTATCAGCATGACATGGAGCAGACCCCACTGGCGTCGCTGCTGCATGAATTCCACAATCACCGCATCGGCGCGACCATCGAAGACGTCGAATATGCCGATGCCGACACCGATTTCTTCGACGACATCGTCAAGGGCGTCCATGCCCGGCTGGGCGAGATCGACCGGATGATCGAGGGCAAGCTGGCCAAGGGCTGGACCCTGAACCGCCTCGACCGGCCGATGAAGGCGATCCTGCGCGCCGGGACCTATGAACTGCTCGCCCGTCACGACGTGCCGGTGGGCGCGGTGATCAGCGAATATGTCGATGTCGCGCACGCTTTCTACGAGAAGCGCGAATCGGGCTTCGTCAACGGCCTGCTCGACGCGATCGCCAAGGTCGCGCGGGCCTGAACCCGCGCACCGCCCGATGAACGAGGCGGACTTCATCGCCGCGCTCCGCCGCCTGCCGCTGCACCCCGGCGCACGGGGACTGGTGGATGACGGCGCGGTGATCGACGCGGGACCGCTGGTCGTCACCACCGACACGCTGGTCGAGGGCGTCCACTTCCTGCCGCATGACCCACCCGCCGACGTCGCGTGGAAGCTGGTCGCCACCAACCTGTCCGACCTGGCCGCCAAGGGCGCGCTGGTCGAGGGGGTGATGCTCAACTATCCGCTGGGGGATGCCGCCTGGGACCGGGCGTTCCTCGACGGGCTGGGCGCGGTGATGGCGCGCTTTCATGTACGGTTGATCGGTGGGGATACGGTGTCCCTGCGCGGCCCCCGCGTGCTGACGCTGACGGCATTCGGCCGCGATGCCCCTGCCCCCGCGCGCGACGGCGCACGCGACGGCGATTCGCTGTGGGTCACCGGCACGATCGGCGATGCGGGACTGGGGCTGGCGATCGCGCGGCGCGGCTATGGGCCGGTCATGCTGCGCGATGCGTATCGTCGCCCCCATCCGCGCCTGACCGAGGGGCGCGCGCTGGGGCCGATCGTCCACGCGATGATGGATGTGTCGGACGGGCTGTTGATCGACGCGATGCGCATGGCACGTGCCAGCGACCTGGCCGTCGCGGTCGACCTGGATGCGATTCCCCTGTCCGGCGACGCCCGCGCGCATGGCGGAGAGGATCGCGCCGCCCGTATCGCCGCCGCGACGGCGGGCGACGATTACGAACTGCTGTTCGCCCTCCCCTCCGATGCCGCGCCGCCGGTCGCCGCGACGCGGATCGGCCGCTTCGCCGCCGGTCGGGGCCTGACCCTGCACGATTCGAACGGCGCGGTTCCACTGCCTCCCCGACTGGGTTTCGAACACAGCTCCACCGTCTGAACCGCTTTTCAGACCCCGCGCCCCACGCTAACCTGAGGCAATCGGACACCGGGGCTCGTGTCCGGCCGAAGGGGGGATTTGCGTGAAGGCTGGCATGACGAGGATGCTGGGCGCGTCGGTGATGGCGCTCGGCCTGATGACATTGACGGCGATGACTCAGGACAAGACACCCGTGTCCTCCGCCGCCCCGCCGTCCTCTAGCGCCGCCGCCGGCCCATTGCCGGTCGAGGCCTTCGCCGCGCTCCCCGAGTTCGAGAGCCCCGCCCTGTCGCCCGACGGCACCCGGATCGCGGGCAAGCGGGCGCTGAACGGCAAGCAATATCTGATGGTCGCCCCGCTGATCAAAGGAGAGGGCAAGACCGCGCTCGCCGCGCTCAGCGACAAGGTCGACGTCAATTGGTGGCGCTGGGTCAACGACCAATGGCTGATCGTCGGGCTGGGCAGCCAGGATATCATCCAGGGCGACGAATATTACGTCACCCGCCTGATCGGCATCAGCGCCGACATGACCAAGATGGTCAAGATCGACTGGGACAATTCGGGCCTGCGCGCCGACGAGGTGCTGTGGACCGCGAAGGACGGCACGCCGCGTATCCTGTTCGCCAAGCAGACCGGCATCTATTCGATGCCGGACGTCTATCCCTCGGTTTACGAAGCCGACGTCTCGACCGGCCGGGTCAAGCGCATCGCCTCCAGCCAGACCAATGTGTGGGACTGGTATGCCGATGGGCAGGGGCAACTCCGCATGGGCGTCCGCTACAATGACGACACCCGCCAGAAGAGCCTGCTCTATCGCCAGTCCAATGACGAGCCGTTCCGCACCATCGCCCGCGCCGATGGCCGCAAGTCCGAATCGGTGCTGGTGCCCAGCATCTTCCGCGCCGACGGCACCGCGCTCGCGATCGATGACAGCGACGGCTATGACGCGCTGTACGAAGTGACGCTGCCCGACCTCAAACTGGGCCGCAAGCTCAGCACGCTGGACGGTTACGACATTGACGGCGTCATCCCCAACCCGACCGGCGACGATATTTCGGCGATCCGCTACACCGACCAATATTATCACGATGCCTGGACCGATCCGCACCTCAAGGAATTGCAGGAGATGGTCGACAAGGCGGTCGCCCCGCGCCGTGCCGAGATCGTCTCTTGGAACCGGGCGCGCACCCGCTTCCTGATCGAGGTGGGCGGCCCCACCACGCCCGGCGCCCTCTATTACTGGGACACCGATTTCGGGACGATGCAATGGCTGTCCTGGGACAATCCGCAGTTGAAGGGCCGGCGCCTGTCGCCGGTCCGCACCCTACGCTACCCCGCACGCGACGGCACCTCGATCGAGGCGGTGCTGACCATGCCGCGGGGCAAGGGGGACAAGAACCTGCCGCTGATCGTCATGCCGCATGGCGGCCCCTTCGCACGCGACGCGGAAAGCTGGGACTGGTGGAGCCAGTATCTGGCGGAGCTGGGCTATGTGGTGGTCCAGCCCAATTATCGCGGCTCTTCGGGCTACGGCACCGCCTTCGCCAAGAAGGGTGAGGGCGAATGGGGCCTGAAGATGCAGGACGATCTGAACGACGCCGTCACCTATCTCGCCAAGGAAGGGATCGCCGATCCCAAGCGGGTGTGCATGGTCGGGGCGTCCTATGGCGGCTATGCGGCGATGCGCGCGGCGCAGCGTGACGGCGGGCTCTATCGCTGCGCGGTGTCCTATGCGGGGGTGTCCGACCTTCAGGCGATGAAGCGGTACGACTCGCGCTTTCTGTTCAGCAAGACGCGCGAGGACTGGCTGCACAAGCAGGCTCCCGACTACCGCGCCGTCTCGCCCCGGTTCGGCGCGGCCAGCATGACGATGCCTCTGCTGATCGTGCACGGCAAGGCGGACAAGCGCGTGCCGGTCAACCAGTCGCGGATGATGGTCGCCGCGCTGAAGGCCGCGGGCAAGCCGGTCAACTATATCGAACAGCCGCTGGCCGACCACCATTTCACCCGCGCCGAGGACCGGCTGGAGTTCCTGAAGGCGATGGCCGCGTTCCTGGCCGAACATAACCCGGCGTGATCGATCCTCCCCGGCACGGGGAGGATTGGCGGTGTGAGGGGACAAGAGGGACTAGAGTGGCGGGATAAACCGGCATCTGGCGGGATGAAGTGGGATGAAACCACGGAAATCGGCCATTCCCATCGCTGATCGGCCCAACCGTCGGGCGGCGCGCTGTGTCTATAGTGACCGTCCGATTAGACACCGCCGGGACAGGACATGCAAGAGTCGGCGGGGCAATCGGCGGCGGCTTCTCAGAAGCCTCTCAACGGCGGAAAAGCTGCGTTTGAGAAGCCTCTGAGGCGATGAAGCCATTGGCAGCGGGGCGCAACCGTCCATAACAAACCGGGCCGATAAACTGGGACTGCACGGACGATGGTCGCAGTTTACGGGAAATGGCGGATTTTCAAGGGTCACGGCGGCGCGCGACCGTGCGGAAGGGGGATCGCCTCGCCGCGTTAGTGGGACGCTTTTCTAAGCGGTAATCGTCGCGATCCGTAAACAACCATCCGTCAGGTTCACGCGGGATGGCTTGGTCTGAAGCATTTGACGGACAGCCTCGACGCCCTTGCTCAGGTCGGGGGCGCTGCCGCAACGATCGCCCTGGCCCGCGACCAGACGCACGCGCCACACCTTGCCGTCTGGCAGCGTGAAAATGTTGATGGCCCCGGCAGGATAGATCAGCATCGTGGACATCCCGCCTGTGAGGTCGTCGCGGGTGCTGGTCTGGTGGGCAGGCTTCCCATTCCATGGCCGGTCGAAGCCAACGACCCCAACCATGAGATCATCGCCGGATATCGGAAAAGCGGCACGTGTGCCCTCGCTGGCTGCCATCTCATTGGCGGCAGGCGACTGGTTGTCGATGGTCGTCGGCGCGGTCGAGCACGCCGACAGGACCAGCGCAGCGGCAATGGGCAAGCGCCTCATAGCTTGCGCCCAATGAAGATTACGCGGCCCACGATCCTGATCTCCTCATGATGCGCTTCGTCTAGCGGCACGCGGTCATTGTCGCTGAGGATCGTGACACGTTCACCCCGGATGCGCAGGCGCTTAATCATCGCGATATCGCCGATGGTCATCGCCCATAAAGCGTCCTGTTCGCGGATCGTCCGTTGCGACCGATCGATGATGACCATGTCGCCGTCCTGAAGCGTCGGTGCCATCGAATCGCCCAGCCCGCGTGCAATCGTGAGCGACTTCGCTGGTGTCGCCGTGATCGATTCGACGAACGAGCGTGCCATGCGATGCAGCCGGACTTCCACAGGAACGTCAGCGTAGGTGCCGCCTAGCCCATAGGCCAAGTCGATCTCCTCCACCTCAACAACGTCATCATCCTCATCGACCTGCGCCAATTTGCCGCCTGTCGCTTCCTTCCCGGTCAAGAGCCAATCAACCGAGCAGCCGAGCGCCTTGGCGATCGTCACCGCATTGTCAGCCTTGGCGATACCGGATTGGACATAGCCGCTCAGCGTAGAATCCGAAATCCCGGTCTCTTCGGCTAACCAATTCAAATTTCTGGGACCAAGCAGGTCAGCAATCCGCCTTCCTACCACATTTTCGGTCGTAAGGGGTTTACTCCGGCGGCGGCTGGTAGTATCCGAGTTTTCGGACCGAATTTTAGGATTCACCGGATGCTCACCGAATTACACAGGGAGGATGTGAAGAGCGTCCTTCGGAAAAAACACGGATCGGTTGCCGCGTTCGAGCGCGCCAACAATC
>NZ_JBCNNI010000046.1:0-27970 GCF_039594485.1 Sphingomonas sp.
GCAGGTGGTGCGCGACATGCACCCCCTGCTGTGGAAGGCGGTCCAGCTCAGCGCCTGCGCGGCGCTGGGCACCGCGCTGCCCGACATCATCGACTTTCTGAGGTGGCTGATATGAGCGCCCTGAAGGCTATCCCGGCCCGTTTCGACCGGGCATCGCAGCATCGCCGGTCGATGCTCGCCAAGGTCCATGTCGCGAAAAAGGAGCTGAACCTTTCCGACGACGATTACGAGGCGATCCTATTGGACGTCACCGGCAACGCCAGCGCAGGCAAGTGCACGGACGCGGAGTTGGACCGCGTCATCAAGCGGTTCGAGTCCAAGGGGTTCCGCCCCAAGGCTAAGGCCAGCGGCGCGAAGCCCGCGAGCCATCCGGCGGCGGGTAAGGCGCGAGCGCTATGGATATCCCTTTATCACCTGGGGGCGATCCACAACTCGTCGGAGAAGGCGCTGGAGGCGTTCGCCAAGCGCCAGCTTGGCTGCGCCAAACTGCAATGGGCCGACCAGTCGCAGTCTTACCTTCTGATCGAAGGGCTGAAGGCGATGGCCGAGCGGCATGGCTGGTCGATGAGCCTTGAAGGCGTCCAGCCTAGCGCGGCGCTGATCGTCCTGAAGCGCCGCCTCGTCGTCGCGATTTTCAACAAGCTGCGCGCGGCGGGCCTTGTCCCGGCCGACTGGCCCATCCAGCGGGCGGTCGTGGCCTTTGGCGGCACCGACTGTCCGATGGCACTGACTCTGGGCACCGTGTCAGAGCTGGACCTGATCGCGCGCGAGTTCGGCCGGACGTTGCGCCAGCCTGCCGGGCGGCTGGCGTGAAGCGGCGGGGTATCAGCGCGGAAGAGGCGGCGGTCGCGGGCGTGCGCGCATTCCATGCTGGTATCCCGCTGGCAGACTGCCCGTATGATGACCGGGCAGTGCGGGGCTATTGGCGCTTGGGGTGGTTGCAGAGCCAAACCACGAAGGAGCGCTGGGACAGCTATCCCGACAAGGTCGAAGCGGCATTGGAGAAGGCGCGCCGGTATCTCGACCAGCGCGCCACGACGGGGCGGATGCCGCCGTCGCGGGCGATCGCCATCCATTTCTATGTGATGGCATCCAATGACCCGGACGCCGCATGGTCGTGGTTTTGCCGTCACATGGATGATGCGCGCGAGCGCTATGCGGCTGGATATTACGCCGACGCCGCTGAGCCGCTGGAGAAGCGTCCGTGACGCGCGACGCCGTCCGCAGCGAGCAGATCGAGGACGTCATCCACGTCATCGGTGCCAAGAATTTCATGAAGCTCTGCGAGGCGCTGGGCGGGACGAATGTCTATGTCCCCAAGGTGATCGGCCCCAACAATGTGATCCGCGCCGCGATCGGGGAGAAAGCGGCGGGATTGCTTTCCGAGTATTTTTCGTCAACCGTATTGCGGTTGCCCAAAGCCCATACCCGTCGCCAGAAGGTGATTGAACTGGCGCTGTCGGGTGAAATGACCGTCGCGGAGGCCGCCTTGGCCTGCGATTATTCGGAGCGCCGCGTCTATCAGCTGCTGGCGGCGCAGAAGAAAGACGACAATCAACTAGACCTCTTCGCCTGAAATACTTCAGGTCCGCCATCCGTGGTCGGGATGGCACCAAGGCCCCATGGAACAGGGGCAATCAGACATCGTTGTGCAGGCTTTCAGCGAGCGTTACGCGCGAGCGTACAAGCGGGTCCATGACATCGAGGGCGGGTTCGTCAACGATCCCAAGGATCGCGGCGGCGCGACCAAATACGGCGTCTCGCTGCGCTTCCTCGTCCATGAGGGGCAGATCGACATCGATGGCGACGGGATCGCGGATTTCGATCTCGATATGGATGGCGATATCGACATCGACGATATCCGCGCCCTCACGCCCGCCGATGCGCGCTACCTTTTCCATCGTTGCTTCTGGTGGCCGCTCAAATGCGACACCTGGGCCGCGCCGATCGGCGAGGCTCTGTTCGATCAGGCCGTGAATGGCGGCCTCGTTGCCGCCGCCAAGATGCTGCAACGGTCGATCAATTCGATCCTAGTCAAGCGCACGGGTTACACCGGCCGCCCCGACCTTCTGAAGGTCGATGGCGATTTGGGGGACAAGACTCGTGCCGCGTTCGATTGGGTCATTCGTCTGCCGGGCGAAGGCATGACCAGCCTGATCCAGTCGTATCGGGCTGTTGCGGCGGAGCGCTATCAGGCGATCGTCCGCCGCGACCCGACGCAAAGGCGTTTCCTGACGGGATGGCTAAGCCGCGCCAACAATCTGGGGCGGCTGTAATGGGGCGCACCATTGCCATGATCGTCGCGCCGCTGGCGCTGATCGCCGCGCTGGCCTGGCTGACCGTCGAGCATCTGCGCTTGCGCGAGGAAGTGCGGCTTTCGGAGCAATGCACCCGTGCCGCCCCGTCGGCCAGCGCGTCGATCGACGCGTGCCCGATCGCGGTGAAAGACCGGATCGAGACAGCGCGCCGCGCCGACCAGTGCGAGGCCGCCTTGGCCAAGTCAAACCTGTCGGCGATCCGCGCGACGTGCGGCGCATCGGTCAAGCTGGTCGCGGCCGAGCGCGATGCGGCGCGGGCCGACCTGTCCGACGCGCGTGACCAGCTCGCCGCCGCCGGTCGCGATCGCGATGCCGCCGTGACGCGGGCCGAGGCGCGCCAATCTCTCCACGCTTCAAGGACTGCCCATAATGAAATGGTCATCGCCCGCGCGCCGATCGGCGCTGATGGTCGCGCTCGCTGCGACGACGACTGCCTGCGGGCACTCGCCGACGCCGCGCCCCGCGATCGCCGCTGATCCGGTCGTCGAAACCCGTACCGTGCGCCAGATCGTCTGCCCGGCCGAAATCACCGCCCCGCTGCCGCCTGCCGAGGCGATGCCAGCGAACGCGGTAATTGAGGCGAGCCGGGAAGTGCTGCGATGGATCGGTCGGCGGTTCGCACGGGAAGAGATGCTGGAGCGCCGCATCGTGGATGCGAAGGCCCAATGTCATGAGTGAGACGCGTTCCTTCGATCAGGTTCAGAAGCTCGCTGCGGTGTCCCCCGACGCGCAAATTCTTGTGTCCGAGCCGGGCGGTGTCGAAGGTGTAATCGACCTGAAGGTTCTTTTCGGCAAGTTCATCGCCACGGACACGGCGACGGCGACCGTCGCCGACCTCAACGGTCAGCTGGGCTATCCCGACAAGTCCATCGGTCTTGTCTTTGCCGATCCTGACCTCCTGAAAAATGGATGGTATCGCAAGGCCGGTGCCAAGGATGCAGGCGCATGGGTTCAGTTCGAGACTCTCTCGAAAGCCACGCGCGAGTCGATGCTGACGCTCAGCGGCAACGGGCCGCCAGCCGCTGCCTTTGGCCTAGCGGGTCAGTTCTACCGCGATTTGCTGAACGGCACCGAATATGGGCCGAAGACGGCAAACGGTTGGGGCCAACCTCGCTCGCTTGTCGGACCGCCCGGCGCCGCAAACAGCACGTTCCCTACCTGGGCAGCGCTAAAGGCCGCGCCGGTCAGCAACCGGTCGTACAATTTCGCGCCCGACGACACCGACACGAGCGGCAAACCCGCCGCCATATACTTTTTCCGATCGGGCGATTTCACCGGCAAGATCGACGACGTCAGCCGCGTGGCATTGAATGACGTCCCGATCGCCACAGGCGCGCTGGTTCGGCAAGGGGCCGAAGGGCTGGACTTCAGCATCGGCGGCTCCAGCGCGGCGTTGATTTCCATGCGGGACAAGGGTCGTCAGGTTCCGTCGATCGTCGATTTCGAGGGCGTCGTGGGGGATGGCGGAACCGATTGCACGGCGGGCATCCAAAGGGCGATCAACTGGGTTGGCGACAGGGGCGGCGGCTCCCTGCTTGTTCCTAGGGCTGTTTTCCTCGTAACCCGCGCGCTCAACCTTTGCAGCAATATTGACTTGTACGGCAACGGTTTCGGCTCCGCGATTCACCTCGTCAACAATGATCGCTTGGACCTTTTCAGGGCGATCGGTACGCAGGCAGCGCCTCTGTCTAACATCAGGCTGCGCAACATGCGGCTGTATGGCGATGCGCGCTTTATCAATGGCACGCCCGTCGACGGAAATGGAAATTTGCTGGTCAACGGCGGTGGCCTGAATGCGGTCTTTGCGGACGACTGCGAAGTGGACGGGCTGTGGGTCTCGGGCTTTTCGGACGGCGGGCTTGCCTTCCTAAATGGCAACTTCAACCGCATGACGAACAATCGCGTTCGCTACACTGGTCAAGGTATTTCGTTCAACGCCAACGAGATCGACGTTACCGGCAACGTCGCCAGCGCAAATCGCATCAGCGATACAGGGACGTATAACGGCCTCCACCTAGAAGGATCGTTCGGTGACGGAACTGGCGAGGGCAAGGTCTACGACACCGTTCTTTCCGACAACATTGTCGTCAACTCCTACGAGTGCGGTAAAAACATCGAGAACGCGCCAAATACTGTCCTGACTGGAGGGTCAGCGGTCAACTCGGGCTACGGCGGGACGGGGATCGACATGGGCATCAAGGTGTTCGGTTCGCCGGGCAGCACGATCGGCCCTGTCGGCATTCGCGGCGCACACGGCTGGGGGCTGATTGTTGGAGCGGGTAGCTCGAACTGCAACGTCACCGGCATAACGACAAAGGCTTGCCTGGCCGGCGACATCCTGTTCACGGACAGTGCGATCGAAGGTGGGGAGCCGATCGCGGCCTCCGAGGATCACGCGCTCAGCAGCAGCAACAGCCTGGGCGGCCGCAAGATAAAGTTCTCGGGCAACGCCAATCTGCGCCCGCGCCAGACGGTGTTCAAAGGCGCGATCTACGAGGAGGTGCAGCGCACCGACGGCGCAAACGGTCAGCAGATTATCCGCGACGCTGTCGGTAACATCGTATGGCGTCGTGGCTTCGGCATCAACGCCCCCGACAATAGCATGCCGCTACAGGATTTCCGTGAATCCGTGGGCGTCACGCTTGAGCAGACGCTCGCAGGCTGGGTCAAGCCGCGAATGACAACGGCTGCCGATGATAACGCCGCTGCGGCGGCAGGCGTCGATGTTGGCGCCCTATACCGCACCTCCGATGGCTTGGTGAGAGTAAGACTCGCATGAAAGTTGGCGACAACGTGATGATCCTCGCCGGTGCCAATGCCGGAAAGCGTGGGCAGGTCGCGCAGGCCCGTGACCATGCCTTTGGAACCGGCGTTCACAAGATCGAGGGGCGTGATCCGGGCCGCGTCAATTGGTACGCAAAAGGTGAACTGCGATCGATTGATACCGATGCCTCACGGCTCGAAGGCGTGATGGCCTACACATTGCGGGATGCCGACCTTTCGGGCGGCAACCAATGATGCCCGTGCGCTTGAATTATGCATTCCGATACGTGACGGGCGCGACCTTTGGTGCCGGTTTGGCCGCGATGGCGGACGCCCATGCTCCGCATACGGTCGGCCCCGTAGCTGTCATCGTCTTTGGTGCTGAGCTGCCAATCTGGTCGATCATCTTCGGCATCATAGGCGTGCTGATGGCTCGCCGGGTCGCACCGGCAACAGCGGCAGGCACGGCGCTTGGGCGCACGGGCAACACCGCCCTGACCGTCCTTCTGGTGCTGGGCGTACTGGCGCTGATTGTGTCGGGTGAAAAACGTCCAATCGTCGCGCTCGGCTGGTCGATCGGCCTGGGCTTTTCCGGCCTGGGCATGATTGAAATGGTCGCCCGCGCGGTGCGCGGCGGCGCTCGACTCATCTTGGACGGCTTCGTCGTCGCAGCAACGAAAGGCGCGGCGATGTGGGCCGATCGCCGGGAGAATGGACAGTGACGCTTGATCCAGAAACCTTCGTCGGGATCGCGATCATCGCGTTCTTCGCCTTCGTCATCTGGCGCGGCGGCAGCGCCAATCCTGTCGGCACCGGGCAGCTTCAGCGCCAGCTCAATACGATCGGGTCTGAGGTGACGACCTTGAAGAAAACCGTGTCCGGCTGCGCATCGGTGGGCGCGATCGACCAGTTGCGCAGCGAGATGCGCGAGATGGAGGCGCGGGTCGCCTCCAGCGGCGAGGTCGTGAAGGTCCAGGGACAGGTCGCGGATGTGAACGGCAAGATTGGTGCGATCGGTGCGCGGCTCGACGGGATCGAGAAGCTGGCGGACCGCACCGACGCGGGGGTCCAGCGGATCGAAGGCTATTTTCTGCAACGGGGGGTTGATCGGTGAGCTATCTTCAGGACGCGTTCCTGCCACACTTGCGGCTGACGCTGTTGCGCGTGCTGGCGGAAGCGCCGGGCTATTGCACCAACTCTTCGATCCTGCACCAAGCCGTCACGTCGATGGGACTGGCGGCCAGCCGGGATGCGGTAAAATCGGAACTGGCCTGGTTGCAGGAACAGCGGGTCATCACCCTGGCCGAACCGGTTGCCGGACTGTTCGTCGCGACGCTGACCGATCGCGGTCATGACGTCCAGGCCGGATGCTCGACCATCCCCGGCATCCAGAAGCCTTCGCCGGGGCGGTAATGGCAAAGCCCGACCGCCCTTCCTCCATCGACCGGCTTCCGGCCGAGGTCCGCGACCTGATCGCCTCGCTGCGCCGTGACGGCTCCACGATCGACGAGATCATGGCGAAGCTGGGCGAGCTGCGCGTCGACGTGTCGCGGTCCGCGCTCGGCCGTCACGTCAAATCGCTGTCGGCGATCGCCACCCGGATGCGCGAAAGCCGCGCGATCGGCGAGGCCCTGGTCGCCCAGTTCGGGGAGGAACCGGACAACCGGCTGGCCCGCGCCAATCTGGAGCTGATGCACTCGGTCGTAATGCAGACGATCACGGCCGCCGAGATCGACCCGGAAACCGGCGAGGCCAAGCCCGTCTTGTTCGACCCCGAACAGGCGATGTTCCTGGCGCGCTCCCTCCAGTCGCTGGCATCGGCCGAGAAGACCAACAGCGACCGGATGATAAAGGCCAAGGAGCTGGCGACCAAAGAAGCGGCTAAGAAGGCGGAGGGAGCCGCCAAGGCCAAGGGCCTGTCGGCCGATACGGTCGACTTCATCCGCAAGGCGGTGCTGGGCAGCGACGCATGAGCGGCCTAGGCGTCCTGACCGACGACGGCCTTGCCGATCGTCTGAGCTTTGCCGAGCTGACCGAGCGTCTGCCGCGTGGCGACCTGTTGTTGAAGTATCAGCAACGGCCGATCGACAAGCTGTTCGCCGGCACCGCGCTGATGCTGGTCGAGAAGAGCCGCCGCATCGGCCTGACCTGGGGGATCGCCAGCTATCTGGTCCTGCGCGCGGCATCGGCGATGAACGCGGGCGGGCAGTCCGGCTGGTACATGGGTTACGACAAGGACATGACCCTCGAATTTATCGAGGTTTGCGCCATGTGGGCCAAGGCGTTCGGGATCGTCGGCGGGGAGATCGGCGAAGAGGTACTGGAATATGAGGATGACAGCGGCAAGTCGCAGTCGATCCAGGTCTTTCGCATCCGCTTCGCCTCCGGCTTCAAGATCACCGCGTTGCCCAGCGTGCCGCGTGCGCTGCGCGGTAAGCAGGGTATCGTCGTCATCGACGAGGCCGCGTTCCACAAGAATGTCGACGAGGTTCTGAAGTCGGCCATGGCGCTCCTGATTTGGGGCGGTCAGGTCATCGTGATTTCCACGCATGACGGCGTCGGCAATGCGTTCAACGTGCTGTTGGACGAGGTGCGCGAGGGCAAGCGCGCAGGCGAGGTCGTGACGATCACCTTCGCCGACGCGCTGGCGGATGGGCTCTATGAGCGCGTCGCACTGGTCGCGAAGACCAAGGGCGCGGTCCTGCCGCCCAAGGAACAGTGGGAAGCGGAAATCCGCGCCTTCTACGGTGACGATGCCGAAGAGGAGCTGGATTGCGTGCCCAAGGCCGGATCGGGCTCGCTGATCTCGCTGGAGGACATCATCGCGTGCGAGCATGACGACTGCGGCAAGCCCGAATTGTACGAGGGCAACATTGCCTATCTCGGTCGTGACGTCGCGCGCCGCGTCGACGGGCAGGTCCAATATCTGATGGAGCTGATCCGGGGCACGCTCTGGCAGCGCGATACCTACGAAGAGGTTGGTCAGACCTTCGCGCATCAAGACGAGTTCTTCGACCGCATGTTCGCGACGCGGCGGATCGGCGCGGCCTGGGTCGATCAGGGCGGTATGGGTGAAAAGGTGGTCGAGGATTGCATACTCGAACATGGCGCGCGCGTCGTCGGCGTATTGCTCCAAGGGCCGAACCGGTTGGACCTCGCGATATCGCTACAGAAGCGGTTCCAAGAACGCACGATCCGCATCCGCAAGGACCCGCGCACCCGGTCCGACCTCATGGCGATCAAGAAATCCGGGTCGATCGAGAACAGCAACGTTCGGATCGTCAATGACGGCAAGGTCCACGCCGACCGCTTTTGGGCCTACGCCTTGGCAAGCCGGGCGGCGGACCTTCCCGCCGCACTTTACCAGTACCGGAGCGTCAGCAAGGCAGCCGCGACGGACAAGCGCAATGGTGGCGATCGGCCGCAACGTCGTCGCGGGTCGCGGTTCGGACCGGGTGCCTATTGAAAAAGAAAGGGGGCCAGCGCGAGCCGACCCCCAAGTTAGCTACGGCGATCGTGTGAACGATCCTGAACCGAGCCCAAGTCAGGACCGATCATAGGTCCAGCCGGTCAAGGAAGCAACATGGTCGCCCTAGCTACAACATCACCCGCCGCCCCGCCGCCGCTGGTCTGGCCCAATGGTCAGCAAATGCGGCCGGAGACGCTGACCCGCGAGATCGCCGCGCCGTCGACGATGGGCGTGCGGTCGATCATGTCGGGTCATCCCGCGCAGGGGTTGACGCCGGTCAAGCTGGCGCGGCTGTTACGCGCGGCCGAGGACGGTGATGCGGTCGCTTATTTCGAGCTGGCGGAAGAGATGGAGGAAAAGGACCTCCATTACCTGTCGGTTATGGGCACCCGGAAGCGGCAGGTATCGCAGCTGCCTGTCGAGGTCATCGCGGCTGGCGACGACGAGGAGGCGAAGGCAGACGCCCAGTTCATCCGCGACGGTCTGCTTGACCGTGACATGCTTCAGCCGGAAATTTTCGACATGCTGGACGCCGTCGGAAAGGGTGTCAGCGCGATCGAGATTATCTGGCAGTTTACCTCGACCGCGTGGTTGCCGGTCAAGCTGAAGTGGCGTGACCCCCGCTTTTTCGAGTTCGACCGCGTGACCGGCGAGACGCTGATGCTTCGCGACATAGACGGGCTCCAGGCGCTGCCGTTCGGGAAGTTCATCGTTCATTACCACCCGGCGAAGTCGGGCCTGCCGATCCGGTCCGGCATCGCGCGGGCGGCGGCCTGGTCGTACATGTTCAAGAATTACGCGATCAAGGATTGGGTTGCCTTCCTCGAAAATTACGGGATGCCGATCCGCGTCGGCAAATACGACAACGGCGAAACCGAGACGAACATCAATGTCCTTCTCGATGCCCTGGCGAGCCTGGGCAGCGATGCCGCCGCCGCCTTCCCCAAGACCATGGAGGTCGATTTCATCGACGCCAAGGCGGGCACTGCGCCCAATGACCTGTGGCGATCGAAGGCCGAATATTGCGACAGTCAGCTGTCGAAGGTAGTTCTAGGCCAGACCGGCACGACCGACAGCAAGCATAGCGGCTTGGGCGACGGCGGTAACAAAGTTCACGACAATGTCCGTGGCGACATCGAGCGCGCCGACGCCGTGCTGGTCGCCGCCACACTCAACGAGCAGCTGATCCAGCCGATGATTATGCTCAACCGGGGCGTGCGTCGTCGCTACCCACGGTTGCGGATCGGCCGACCGGACGCGGTCGATGTGAAGGGGATGGTCGAGGCGGCGACGGCGCTGGTCGCCCTGGGTGCGCAGGTCGATGCCGACGAGATGCGCAACCGTGCCGGACTGCCCGCGCCCAAGCCCGGCGGCCGGATTTTGGTTGCTGCGCCACAAGCCGCTCAGAGCGCACAGGGCGGGCGGAGCGGCCCCGGCATACCGGAAAACGGCGTGGATGCCTTCTCACGCCTTCTGAAACCTTCTGAATCGCCTATCGGGGGCCGGGCGGCCGTGGCGGATGCGTCCCCGGCGGCGATCGCCGACAATGTGGACGATGCAGCCGCAATGGCCCTGGGCGATTGGGAGCAACTGATCGAGCCGATCCTTGATCCGGTTCGCGACGTCGTCGCGCAGGCGTCCAGCCTCGACGATATCAAGGCGAAGCTGGTCGATGCGATCGAGCGCATGGACGTCACCTTGCTGACCGAGCGTCTGGCGCGCGCCGGGTTCGGCGCACGGCTGGCGGGCGACATCGATGCGCGAGGCGAGGCATGAGCTTCGCCGGGCTGTTCACCTTCGGCCGCCCGACCGCCGCGCCCTATCGCAAGTCTGATGGGACGTTGAGTACGGCGGCCCCCGACGTGGCACGGTTCGACCATGACGCGGGTGGAGTCGCGCTCGGGCTGCTGGTCGAGCCTGGCACTGAGATGGGGCAGCACGATCGCGTCACGTTACGTGCGCCGATCGCGATCGAGGGCGCGGCAACGGTGTTTCATGAGATCGCCGACGCCACCGGCATTCAGCGCCGCGCCCATTACACGCTGAACGCGTCCGCCACCGTCAATGCCTGCCTCGCCAAGGTCGGCCACCATCGGGCAATCGGCGCGGTCGCGGGCTTCGTGCCGATCCGGTCCGGCATCGTCGCCTATCAGGGCAAGCGCTGGTCGCCGCCCGCGATCATCACACTGGCGGACGGTCGGGCCGTGACGCTCGCCAATGGCCTGCGCCTGCTGGCATCCTGACCATGGCCGATGCCCAGCCGATCCCCGTCGCGCCGCCAAAGGAGGCGGTCGACCGTTTCCAGTCGAAGGGTTTCACCTTCGGCTATTCCTGGCAGGACGTGTGGCAGGAAGAGCATGGCCGATCCTTCACCGTCGCCAAGGCGATGACGCGCGACGTGCTGGAGACGATCCGGGCGGAGGTGGATGCGGCGATCGTCAACGGCACGACGCTGGAGACGTTTCAGGCCAATCTCACGCCGACGCTTCAGAAGCTCGGGTGGTGGGGCCGCAAGGAAATGGCGGACCCGCTGACCGGTGAGATCAAGACCGTCCAGCTGGGCAGCCCCGCCCGGCTGAAGACCATCTTCGCGGTCAACACCCGCGCCTCCTATCAGGCCGGACGGTGGGACCGGATCGAGCGGCAGAAGAAGGCATTCCCGTTCCTGCGCTACGTCTCGGTCATGGATGGCCGGGAGCGTCCGCAGCATCACGCCTGGCACGGCACGATCAAGCCGGTCGACGATCCCTGGTGGGATACCCATTACGGCCCGTGCGGCTGGAACTGTCGCTGTACCGCCGTCGCCTACAACGCCCGCCAGCTCGCCAAGAACAAGTGGGAGGTTACGGACGAACCGCCTGCCTTCCCGGTCAAGAAGTGGGTCAACAACCGTACCGGCGAAGTCTCCGAGCTGGAGGAAGGCATCGACGCGGGCTGGTCGTACAATGTCGGCAAATCGCGGCTTTCCGGCTTAGCGCCCGCGCCGCTGCCGCCCGCGCCCGGCGAACGCAAACCCCCGGCCGCGCGGCCGATGCGCGCGAATGGTGCGGCTGAACTGGCGGGGTTCTTCAAGCCGTTCGGCATGGAGGCCGGTGACGTCCGCAAGGGCAAGGTCTTCACCGATCGCGGCGGCTGGCCGCTCGCCATGTCGTTCGATTGGTTCAAGCGCAACGGCGAAACCGTCATGCCGCAAGGCGATGTGGGCGGCGCTGGCGAGACGATCGTCGACCCGCACGAAATCTGGTGGAGCTGGGGCCGGGGCGCGAATGGCGCGGCGGTTCTGATGCGACGCTATGTCACGCTGGACGGGATCGGCCGCGCGCGTCGCGTGGTCGACGTCGGCCGGGATGGCTGGACGGTCGATCATGGCGACATCGATCTCGACACGCTGCGCAAGGGCAAGCTCGCGTGGAAGCGCAAGGAACCGACCGCCATCGAGTTCGCGCAAGCGGCGATCGCGCGTGCGCCTGGTGCCGCCGATCACCGGGTTGGCGCATTGCCCGATGCCGTCGCCGGTCGCCTGCGCGAGCTGGGGCTGAAGGTGCCGAAGTCGGTCGGACTGGAGGCGGGCTTCGTCCGCCATATCCATCGCCGCCACTCCGCCGACGCGCGCGGGCAAAAGCCGATCCGGCCGGAGGATATCGCCCGTGCGCTGGAGATCCTCGCGGCGGGCAAGATCAACCATGGCAATCCGAAGGTGTCGAGGTCGGGCGCGGCGCGCATCTTCGTGACCGCGACGATCGGCTCCGATCGCTACTCGGCTGCGTTCGAGGTGCGCAAATACCGTCTGATCCTGGCGAGCCTGCGACGGCGCTGATGTGGGGGAAGTGGTTGCGCTGTCTTATGCACGAAGCCTAGACCGAACGCCCGAAACGGTGCGCAACACACCGTCGATATAGACATGTCGGCGTTTCTGTTCAATGAAGTCGGGAGCCGCTGACCTCGCCTGAAATCCTTCAGGTCAGGTCGTGCCGCTCCCCCTGACATAACCGCCCCATGTTGCGGGGCAATTCCACTCTTCAGACGGCTGTCGGATCGGCGATCGAGATCGTCGACCCGACCAAGCGCGTCCAGCTGTTTCCGATCGGGACGTGGCAGGGGCGCAACGGGCTAGGCCCGTACACGATCGCCGACCGCGCCCATGCCGAGAAGATCATCGCCGCCACCGCCGCCGCACAAGGCCTGGTGGAGCTGATGTTCGACTATGACCATCAAGCCGTCCGCGCCCCGGCGGTTGCCGGGAAAGCCGTGGCGTCCGGCTGGATCAAGCAGCTGCACGCGCAGGATGATGGCATCTGGGCGGACGTGGAGTGGACCGATGCCGCCGCCGCCGCGATCGCCGCGCGCGAGTATCGCTACACGAGCCCCTATTTCCTGCACGACAAGGCCGGAAACGTCACCCGCATCATCAATGCCGGGCTGACCAACACCCCCAATTTCAACCTGGCGGCGGTTGCCGCCTCTTCGCTCACTGGAGTGCAATCAGCGATGGATGAACTGTTGAAGGCGATCCTTCAGGCGCTCGGCCTGCCGGAAGACGCCACCCAAGAGCAGGCGATGGCCAAGATCGGCGAGCTGACCGGAGCCTCCACGGCGTTGGCGTCGGCCACCAGTGTGCTGGGTCTGACCGCCGGTGCCGATAGTGCGGCGATCGCCAGCGCCATCACGAACATCAAGGCCGCCAACGATCCGGCGAAGTTCGTGCCGATCGAGCAGCTGAAGCATGTCAACGACCGCCTTGCTGCGATCGAGGGGGATAAGCATGAGGCGGCGGTCGCCAGCGCGATCGCGGCGGGTAAGCTGGCCCCATCGCTCAAGACCTGGGCGATGGACCCGGCAAATCGGGCGGCCTTCGCGTCGTTCATCGAAACCGCGCCGGTCATCCTCGCGCCGGGCAGTTCGGGCGGCGGCAAGGTCGATCCCAAATCCGACATTCTGACCGATGACGAGCGCGCGATCGCCAGCTCGCTGGGCCTGTCGACCGATCAGTACCTCCAGGCGCGAAAGGACGGCGAATGACCGCGACCACGCAACCCCGTAACACGCCGCTGGTCACGATCGGCACCGTCGCCCGTGACCTTCCCGCAGGCGGCAAGGTTCTGGCGGGCACCATTGCCTGTCTGAATGCCGCAGGCTTCGCCGTCATGGCGACCAGCGCGCTCGGCCTGGTCGCGGACGGTCGGTTCGAGGAGACCGTCGACAACGCGGGCGGGGCCGACGGCGCGGTCAAAGTCGTCGTCCGCAAGGGCACCTTTCGCTTCGCCAACAGCGCGGCCGGTGATGCGATCACGCGGACCGAGATCGGCAAGACCGTCTACCTCGTCGACAATCAGACGGTCGCCAAGACCGATGGCGGCGGCACCCGTTCGCCAGCGGGCAAGGTCTTCGACGTCGACGCTCAAGGCGTCTGGATCACCCTGAACTAAGGAAGAGCGGGTAAGATGATTATCAACGGACAAAACCTCCGGGGGCTGGGCGTCGGCTTCAAGGCCAACTTTACCCAGGGCCTGGGCATGGCGACCCCCGATCACCTCATGATCGCGACCGAAGTCCCCTCGACCACCGGCAAGGAAGAATATGGCTGGCTCGGTCAGGTGCCCGGTATGCGGGAATGGCTGGGCGATCGTGTCGTGCAAAATGTCGCGCTGCATGATTACACGATCAAGAACCGCGATTTCGAGCTGACCATCGGCGTCCCGCGCAACGCGATCAAGGACGACAATTACGGCGTCTATGCACCGCTGTTCCAAGAAATGGGTCGGTCGACCACCGCCCATCCGTCGCAGCTCTGCTATCCGCTGATGAAGGCCGGATTCACGTCGCTCTGCTATGACGGTCAGTATTTCTTCGACACCGATCATCCGGTGCTCGACGAAGGCGGTTCCGAGGTTTCGGTCGCCAACACCGATGGCGGCAACGGCGCGTTTTGGTGTCTCTTCGACGACTCCCGTCCGCTGAAGCCGCTGATTTTCCAGAACCGTCAGAAGCCCGTGTTCGAGGCGAAGGACAACCCGGACGACGAAAACGTCTGGCGCCGCAAGGAGTTCGAGTATGGCGTCGACGGCCGGTACAATGCCGGGTTCGGTTTCTGGCAAATGGCGTGGGGCTCGCGCCAGCCGCTGACGCCGGAAAACTACGAGAAGGCGCGCGCCGCCCTCATGTCGATGAAGGGCGACTATGGCCGCCCGCTCGGCCTGAACCCGCGCAAGCTGCTGGTGTCGCCGACGCTGGAGGGCGCGGGCAAGCGGATTGTCGTCAACACCAAGAAAGACGGTGGCGGCGACAACGAGTGGGCCGGGACTGCCGAGCTGGTGAGTTCGCCATGGCTCGCGTAATTCGCGTCCGCGCTCCGGCGGGCAGCATCCGCCGGGCAGGCTTCCGCTTCGACGTCGAGCCCACGCCGCTGACCAGCGAGGACGTCACGCCGTCGCAGGTCCTCGCCATGGCCCGCGATCCCCGACTCGTCGTCGAGGCGGGGGATGACAGTGAATATGTCATGTTGTCCGGCGACCTTCAGAAGCTGGCCGCGCTCGATGCGCTGGCGACTGCCACCGAAGGTCTTTCGGCTGGGCAAATCGCGGGCGCGATGGCGAACGACGACATCCGCCAGCTTGTGCAGGATGCCTTTGAGGGGCTGGCCGCCGTGCCGTTCCCTCAGGACGGCGAAATCATCCCGAACCCCGGCGGGCCTGCCGCGTCGACCGACGCGGGTCAGGCTTCGGAAGGCGGCACACTAGCCCAGCCTTCCGGCGAAGCCGCCGGAACGGAATCACAGACGGCGGGCGGTTCCGGGGATTCCGCAGGCGGGGAGCCCGACACGGGCAAGGAAGACACGGCAACGGACCCCGCTCCCGAAGCCGACGCCGACACCGCGAGCAAGCCCGCCAAGCCTGCCCGCAAACAGTCGCAGCCCAAGAGCGACGACTGATCGACCGTGACCCGGTCGCCCTTGATGGCGGCCGGGTCATCCCTCTCAAGGGCTTCTGACCTTCCCATGTACGCGACGCTCGCCGATCTCCTCGCTTGCCATGATGAGCGTGATCTCATCCAGCTGACCGACCAAAGCGGCGCTGGGGTGATCGATCAGGCGCGCGTCGACAACGCGATCCGCGCCGCGTCGGTCATCATCGACGGTCATGTCGCCGTGAAATATCGGCTGGGCCAGCCCGCGCCGCTGCTGACCGAGATCGCGGTGGCGCTCGCCTATCACCGCCTGAGTGGCGACACGCCACCTGACGCCGTGGTCGACGCCAAAAAGGACGCCATGGCGATGCTGGCCAAGATCGCGGCCGGGACCATCAAGCTCGACCAAGGCGAAGAGCAGCTGCCCGCCCGGCCGGGCGCGATCGTCATCGCCCCGCGCGAGCGCCATTTCTCGCGCGATCAGATGGACGGCTTCTGATGGCCGTCGACTTCACTCTCAGCGTCCAGGGACAGGCCCGCCTCGAACGCCAGCTCCATGGGCTCTATGTCCGCACCGGCGATATCCATGAGCTGATGGACCGCATCGGCATGGTGCTGGAGACGTCGACCCTCGAACGGTTCGACGAGGAACGCGGCCCCGATGGTCAGAAGTGGACGCCCAGCTTTCGCGCGCAGGAAGAGGGCGGCAAGACGCTGACCGACACCGCCGGGCTTCGCCTCTCCGTCCGCTACATCGCCAGCGCCGACCGGGTCGAGATCGGGTCAAACAAGATTTACGCGCGGGCGCACAACGAGGGCGCGACCATCACCTCCAAATCCGGGCGCGGACTTGCCTTCATGCTGCGCGGCGAGCTGCGCATCGTGCGGTCGGTCAAGCTGCCCAAGCGCCAATTCTTGGGGCTCAGCCGCGACGACGCGGAAGAGATCGAGGCGCAGTTCGACGACTATGTGGCCGAGATCGAGCAGTGATCGCCGCCGTCGAAAAAGCGATGCTCGCGCGGCTGGCCTATGCGGCCGAGCGCGGCGCGATCCCCTATCGCTGGCCCACGCTGGAAACATATCCAGAGGATTGGGACCAGTATTTCAAGAACAAGGGTACGCTTCGCACACCTGCCGCCTGGGTCGTGTTCGGGGGCTTCGACAAGATCGAGGACAGCAATAACGGGCCGATCGCGACCGCGAGCTTCGGCCTGGTCGTCGCCGACACCAACCTGCGCGACGAGGAAGCGACCCGCCACGGGCGCACGCTGGCGAACGGCGCGACGACGGAACCGGGCTCCTATCGCCTGATGCTCGACGCCGCCGGGCTGCTGGCCGGGCAGGACTTGGGGCTCGATATGTCGGAGCTGTCCCTGGTCGAGGTCGCGCAGGTCCGATCGGCATCGCAAGACGCGCTTCGCCGGACGAGCCTATGGGCGCTTCGCTTCACGACCCGGTTTACCGTGCCGTTCCTCGAAATCGGCGAGGATGCCGCCGACTTCACGGCCTTTCACGCGAATTGGGACATCCGTCCCTTCGGCAATGTCGACGCCGATCCCGCCAAGCCGGGCGTCCAGTTGCCCGCCGACGCCACCGCCGATGCCACCGACCATGTGAGGTTCCCATGACGATCCAGACTTTGCGCCCGGCCGATGGTCGGCGCGTCCGCAAGCCCGCTGGCGAGCTGCTGAAAGACGAAGGTGAGGCGATCGAGATCGACGCCTTCTGGCGTCGTCGCCTCGACGATCAGGACGTCACCGCCACCGATGACACCACCGAGGCCGCCGCGCCCGCCAAGAGGAAGTAACGATGACGATCAGTTTCTCGACGATCCCCGTCTCGCTGCGCACGCCGGGCGCATATCTGGAGTTCGACGCGTCGCGCGCCGTGTCCGGCCTGCCGCCCGCGCCGACCAAAGCGCTGTTGATCGGGCAGCGCCTGGCGACCGGTGGAGTCGCGGCCCTGACGCCGACCCGCATCGTTTCCGCCGATCAGGCGGCGCAGGCGTTCGGTCGCGGGTCGATGCTCCACGCCATGGCTGCCGCCTTTCGTGCGGGCGATGACCTGACCGAGTTGTGGGCGGTCGGGCTCAGCGACTTGGCAGGTGGTGCCGCTGCGACCGCTCAGATCACCGTGACCGCCGCCGCCGCAGCGGCCGGGGTCATCGCGTTGATGATCGATGGCGTAGCAGTGAAGGTCGGCGTCGCCGCCGCCGATGCGCCCGCGACGATCGCGACGGCCATTGCCGCCGCCGTCAATGCGCTGCCCGACCTGCCCGTGACCGCTGCCAGCGCCGCCGCCGTCATCACCCTGACCGCGCGGCACAAGGGCACGACCGGTAACGACCTCGACGCCCGCGCGAACTTCTATCAGGGGGAGAGCTATCCGGCCGGTGTCGGACTGGCCTTCACCCCCTTTGCAGGCGGCGCGGGCAATCCCGATTTCGCTACCGCGATCGCGGCGATCGGCGACGCCAGCTATTCGACGATCGTCGTCGGTTTCGCCGATGCGGCGACGATGGCGGCGGCCGAGGTCGAAATGGCGCGGCGCTGGTCGGCCATGGAGATGATCGACGGCCGGGTCTATTTTGGAGCCCGCGGGACGATGGCGGCGCTGGCGGCGATCGGCAACGCGCGCAACTCGCCGCACCTGTCGATCATCGGCGCGAAGGCCGCGCCGCAGGCGCCCTATCGCTGGGCCGCGACCTTCGCCGCCGTCGTCGGCTTTCACGGCGCGATCGATCCGGCCCGCCCGTTCCAGACGTTGGCGCTCCCCGGTCTTACCGCTCCGGCGCAGGGGGATCGATTCACCCGGACCGAACGCGACCTGTTGCTGCGCGATGGCATCTCGACATGGACGGTCGACGCAGGCGGCGCGGTGCTGATCGAGCGGGCGATCACGACCTATCAGGTCAATCCGTTCGGGATCGAGGACGCCGCCTTTCTCGACGTCAACACGCCGCTGACGCTCAGCTATCTGCGCTATGCCGTCCGTGCGCGCATCCTGGCGAAGTATCCGCGCCACAAGCTGGCCAGCGACGACACCCGCGCCACGGCCGGGCAGGCGATCGTCACGCCCAAGGTCATCCGGGCGGAGCTGATCGCACTGTTCCGCGAGCTGGAGGACGCGGGCCTGGTCGAGAACCTCGACCAGTTCATGGCGGACCTGATCGTCGAGCGGGACAAGGCCGATCCCGGTCGCGTCAATGCTCTGATCCCGCCCGACCTGGTCAACCAATTCCGCGTCTTCGCGGCGCGCATCCAGTTCATCGTTTAAGGGAGGGCTAAGTGGCAAATCCGAACCGCGTCGCGGGGCAATGTAAGGTCCGGGTCGATGGCGACCTGCTGGACACTGATGGCACGTCGACACTCGACCTGGGCGGCCCCGCACGCGAGGCCGTGAAGGGCGATTATCAGGCGGGATCGTTCAAGGAGACGACCGAACCGTCCAAGGTCGAAGTCACGCTGCTGGTCAAGGCGACCACGCGGCTGACCGACCTGCGCGCGATCGACAATGCGACGGTCATCATGGAGACGGACGTCGGACAGACGTTCTTTGTCCGTAACGCCTATGTGGCGGAGGTCATCACCTTCAACAGCTCGGACGGCAAGGCGAAGGTCGTCTTTGGCGGTCCTCCGGCGGAGCAGGTGTGATGGAGCGCATTCGCTACGCGCTCCGCCACCCTATCCCGACGGCGGTCGGCAATGAAGGTTCTAACGGCGTCATCACCGAACTCCAGCTCGCGCCGCGCGTCAAAGGTCGCCACATGCGCGCGACCGATCAGGCGAAGGGGCCGACCGAAGCCAAGCTTCTGCTGATCGCGTCGCTTGCTGGCATCACCCGGTCGGAAGTCGACGAGCTGGACGAGGAAGACGTCATGGCGATCGACGCGCTGTATGGCGAGGCCAGCGACCTCGACCTCGTCGCGGAGGCGCTGGCGCTGCCCGCCGGTTCACCGCCACAGCTTGTTATCGCCGCCATCCACGCCCTGAAGCGGGAGAACCTGAACGTCCCTTTGGATGGTGGCGCAGCCCGCTCGCTGGATGGCCAACCAACTGGCGGCTGATCGTCGGCGACCTGACTGCGCACCTGGGGTTGGGTGCCAGCGTCCTCGACATGGACGTGACCGACCTCCGTTTCTGGAATGACGTGCTGTTGGAGCGCGGCGGAGAGGATGAATCATGAAGCTGTCTCTAATCCTCCAGGCCGTCGATCGGTGGAGCGCTCCGACCAGCCGGGCCGGACGCGCCACCGAGGCGCTGGGCCGCAGCTTCAGCCCGCTGGGCCGCCGGATCGGTGCGGCGCGGGCCAGCCTCCGGGCCTTCATGAGCGACAGCGAGCGAGGAGAACGGATCGGCCGTCGTCTGGGCTCGACGATCCGCCGCGTCGCGGAGCGGGACTTTGCGGCGCTTCGCCGTGGCGCACTGGCGGCGCGGGCCGCGACGGCCGGGCTGCTGCGCAACATGGCGCTGATGGGCGCGCGGTCGGTCGGGCTGGGTGTCGGTGCGGTCGGTGCCGGTGCGGTCGCGGGCGCAGGCTTTTTCGTCACCGACATGATTAAGAACGCGGCGAAGTTCGAGCAGTATCAAGTCGCCTTGGAAGGCACCGAAGGATCGGCGGAGAAGGCCCGCAAGGCGATGGCCTGGGTTCAGAAATTCGCCAAGGACACGCCCTACGATATCGACACCGTGACCGACAGCTTCGTCCGCGCGCGCGGTGTCGGCATCGATCCGATGACCGGTGCCTTCCGTATCCTGGGCGACGCGGCGGGCGGCACGCGCAAGACGCTGATGGATGCGGTCGAGGCGACCGCCGACGCGCAGACCGGCGAGTTCGAGCGGCTGAAGGAGTTCAACATCACGTCGTCGTCGAAGGGCAACAACGTGACCTTCTCTTGGGTCGACAAGGCCGGGAAGAACGCCAGCAAAACCGTCAAGAAGAACATGAAGGACATCCGGCAGGCGGTCCTCTCCGTGTTCGATCAGAAATATGGCGGCGGCATGGAACGGCAGGCCAGGACGCTGACCGGCATCTGGAACAACCTTCAGGACGTCGTCACCAATTTCGAGCTGTCGGTCGCGGGCAAGGGCATCTTCGACCGGGTTAAGAGCCGCCTCCAAGAGGTGCTGAACTGGACCGATCAGTTGGCGAAGGACGGCCGTCTCGAAGCATGGGCCAAGGACGTCTCCGACGAACTGACCGTCATGTTCGACAAGGCAGACCGGTTCATCCGGGAAACCGACTGGCGGTCGGTGGCCAGCGGGATCGGGACGATCGCCAGCGCCCTGGTCAATGTCGTGTCGTGGATCGGCAAGGCGGCGAGCGCATGGAGCAACTGGCAGACCGACGTGGAGCGTCGCCAGCTCGATATGACTCTCGCTGCTCGTGACGAGGTCAAGGTCTTCGGCGTGGGCCTTTGGGGGACCAGCGCCGCCCAGAAGGCGCAGGCGCGCCAGCGTCTCAATCAGCTGGACGTCAACCAATTCGGTCGGCCGCAGGCCCGTCAGCTTCCGGGTGGCGGCGTGCAATGGCCCTCCGATGGCCGACCGGCCGGGCGCATCACCAACCCTTGGGACACCGCCGCCGCGCGCCGCAATCAGTGGCAGCGCGCAATGCAGGCTCGCACGGGTGGGCCGCGCAAGCTCAGTCTCGACCTCAACATCAAGGGCGCTCAGCCCGGTCAGGTGCAGGTCGGCCGGATGAAGACGGACCGCGATACGACGATCAACGTCACGCGCGGCCGAGCAATGGGAGGGGCGGCATGAGTTGGCGCGATCAGTATCGTCAGGGCAGCTTCAGGGGCGTGCCATTCGTCTCGCAGTCGAATGAGAGCTCAGGCGGTCGCCGGATCGAGCAGCATGAGTTTCCCGGCCGGGACCGGCCCTGGGCGGAAGATCTCGGTCGTCGCGGCCGGGCGTTCACGCTGGAGGTGTTCGTCGCCGGGCCTGAGTATTTGGCTGCGCGTGATCGCCTCATTGCCGCGCTGGAAGCGGCTGGACCCGCGACGCTGGTCCATCCGTGGGACGGTGAGATGGTCGTCGCGGCGGGCGACTACACCGTCCGCGACTCCACCGAGGATGGTGGCATCGCCTATTTCACCATCAATTTCGCGGAGGCCGGGGCGGCGATCGAAGCCCCGGCAGCGCCCGACACCGCCGTTCTGGTCGGCAATGCGTCGGATGCGGTGATCGCCGACGCGCCGACGCGCTTTGCCGATCGCTTTGTGGTCGATGGCTATGCGAGCTTCGTCGAAGAGGCCGCCGCGTCCATGGTCGCACGGACCGCGACGATCGCGGCGGTCGCTGGCGGGCTCCAGGGCGGCGCGGGTAGCGCCTTGCGAGCGTTCCAGGCGGGCTTAACCCTTCTGCCGGGCAGCGCCGTAGCCCTAGTCCGTTCGCCGCTTCGCCTGGGCAGTGTGGTGGTCGGGCTGGTCCAGGCAATCAGCGCCTTGGGCGGCAGTTCGATCGTCCGCATCGCCGGGCTGACCAGCCTTGTCGGCTTCGCAGCGCCGCAGGTCATCGGCACGACCCCCGCCCGCGAACGCCAGCGTCGCAACGGCTATGTCTATGCCGACTTGGTCCAGACTGTCGCGGCGGCCGAGCTGGTCCGCGCGATCGCCGACGCGCCGATCGCCAGCTATCAGGATGCCGTTGTGCTGCGCGACCAGACAAGCGACCTGCTGGAGGCGCGCATCGTCGCGGCGGCCGATGCCGGCGACGAAGCAAGCGCCGCGATTTTCAGCGAGCTGATGCGGGTGATGGTCACGGATTTGACGGCGCGGGGCGGAACGCTGGCGCGGGTCTATGGCTACACGCCGCAGCGGACCGAACCCGCCCTGGTCATCTCGCATCGCCTTTATGGCGCGAGGGCAACGATCGAGCGCGCGGCCGACTTCGTCAGTCGCAACCGCATCCGTCACCCCGGCTTTGTCGCGGGCGGGGCCGTGATCGAGGTATTGGAGGCGAGCGGTGCTTGATCCCCGGCCGGAGGCTGTCACGCTGACGATCGGCGGTCAGCGCCATGACGGATGGAAGAGCATCCGCATCACGCGGGCGATCGACAGTATGTGCGGCGAGTTCCAGCTCGGTCTCGCTGATCGCTGGGCTGACCAACCGTCCCGCTTCGCGCTGGAGGCCGGCGCGGCCTGTTCGGTCCAGGTCGCCGGTGAGACGGTGCTGACCGGCTATATCGATCAGCTGCTTCCGACGATCGAGGCGGAGTCACACGGCATCTCGATCGTGGGTCGTGATCGAGCGGCCGACCTCGTCGACTGTTCGGCCGTCCACGTGCCCGGCAGCTGGAAGAATATCGGCATTGCGGCGATCGCGGCCGAACTGGCGAAGCCCTTCGGAATTTCGGTCGTGGCTAAGGCACCAACCGGGCCAGCCCTGCGCAAGTTCGCGCTTCAGCAAGGCGAAACGGCGCAGGCCGCGATCGAACGCTTGTGCCGTTTCGCGGGGCTGCTGGCGGTATCGACGGCGGACGGGACGGTGGAGTTGGTCGCCCCGGCCGAAAGCGCGCCGGTCGCCGCGATCGTCGACGGCGTCAACATCCTGTCCGGCGAAGCGACGCACGACGTCAGTCAGCGCTTCAGCACGTACATTGTGAAGGGGCAGGCGTCGGGCGACGATCACGCGAACGGCAAGACGGTGGCCCAGCCGACCGGTCGCGCGACCGACCCGGCGGTCACGCGCTACCGCCCGCTGATCGTGGTCGCGGAAGAGCAATCGACCACCGCGAACAGTGCGGTGCGGGCGCGGTGGGAAGCGTCGACGCGCGCAGGTCGCGGGCAGAGTGCAGTGATCGTCGTACCGGGCTGGCGCGATGATGCGGGTCGGTTGTTCGCGGCCGGGTCGACCGTGTCCGTCACGTCCGCGCGCTTGTTCATTGACGGTATGATGCTGGTCCAGGCCGTGACCTTCGTCCTCGACGAGCGCGGCACCGTGGCGGAGCTGGTGGTGACGTCGCCCAGCGCCTGGTCCCAATTGGCGATACCGGAAAAAGCGGAGGCGTCGCGCGTGCGGCGTCACAAGCCATGAGCATGGCGGCGCTGATGGGCCGCGTCCGTATGATGGTCGCGCGCGCGATCGTGTCCTTGGTCGATGACGCGGGCGGCCTTCAGCTGGTCCAGCTCGACGCGCTGGCCGACGAGACACTGGACGAAGTCGAGCGGTTCGGCTCATATGGGCTTGCGAGCCATCCGCATCCCGGCGCTGAAGCGATCGTGTTGTGCGTCGGCGGGCTCCGCTCCCACGCCATCGCCATCGCGGTCGAGGACCGCCGCTATCGCCTGAAGAATTTCAGGTCGGGTGAAGTGGCCCTTTACGACGATCTAGGTCAGGTCGTTCACCTGACGCGCGACGGGATCGTTCTTGAAAGTACGAAGCCCGTCACGATCAAGACGCCCCACGCCACCGTCGATGCCGATCGGATCGACCTGGGCGGTGCGGGCGGCAAGGCCATCGCGCGGGTGGGCGATCCTGTAGAGGGCGGCAGGATCACCGCCGGATCGCAAAAGGTCTTTTCGGGATGAACGACGGCGTCAACGGGTTCGAGACATCGCCTGAAGACGCCGAAAATGTCGGTTACAAGATCATTGAAATGGCAGGCCGCGTCGCGGTTGCCCATCGGTGTGCGCCCGGAGCGCAGGCGCACTGGTGCTTTGAAATAGATGACGCTCGATTTGAGGTTTGCGTCACCGTCGCCCAGCCGGGCAGCAAGCGATGACGGACATCGCGCTCCACATGGCCGACGCCGCCGACCTGCTGTTCGACCTGGCGCTGACCGGCGGTCAGCTTAAGACCGACGATGGGTTGCGCACCGCGATCGCCATCTCGCTTTTCACCGACGCCCGCGCGGCCGACGACGACGCATTGCCTGAAGGCGGTGCCGATCGGCGCGGCTGGTGGGGCGACGTCGTGCCGCCGATCGAGGGCGACACGATCGGCTCGCGGCTATGGCTGCTACGCCGATCCAAAATGACCGCTACGGTCGTCCAGCGTGCCCGCGAATACGCGGCCGAGGCGCTGGCGTGGCTGACGGCGGATCGCATCGCCAGCACGGTCGAGGTCGAGGCGGAGGCGCAGCATCCCGACCGCCTCGCGATCGGCGTCATCATCACCCGGCCCGGTGGCCCGGAGCGCCAGCGCTTCGACTTTGTGTGGAGCGCGATCGCGTGAGCTTCAACCGTCCGACCCTGTCCGAGCTGATCGCCCGCGACGAGGCCGATTTCTCCGCCCGCCTCCCCGGCGCGGATAGCCGTCTGCGGCGATCAGTCCTTTCCGTGCTGGCGCGGGTCCATGCGGGTGCCACGGACGGGCTGTACGGGGCGTTGGCCTTTTACGCCCGACAGCTGATGCCCGACACGGCCGAAAGCGAATATCTCGACCGGTGGGCCAGCATCTGGGGTGTCTCCCGTAAGGCGGCAGCGAGCGCGGCCGGAGCGGTGACACTGACCGGCGTGACGGGGGCGATCGTCCCCGTCGCCACCGAGCTGGCGCGGGTCGATGGTGCCCGTTTTCTGACGACAGCACAGGCCGTGCTTACGGCCGATGGCGCGATCGTCAAGGTCGAGGCGGTGCAGCCCGGCGCGGCGGGGGTCACGCCTGCGGGTGCTCAGCTGACCTTCACGTCGCCGGTTTCCGGGGTGGCGGCCATCGGCGTCGCTGTCGCCGGGTTGGCTGGCGGCGCGGATGAAGAGGGCGATCCCGCACTCTTGGCGCGGTTGCTCAGTCGCATTCAAGTGCCGCCCGCTGGAGGGAAGAAACGTGATTTCGTTGACTGGGCGCTGGAGGTGCCGGGCGTGACGCGTGCCTGGGCCTTTCCGGGATGGATGGGCGCGGGGTCGGTCGGCGTCACTTTCGTCTGCGATGGGCGCGCGGATGTCATCCCCCTGCAAGCCGACCTCGACGCGGTGGCGGCACATGTAGATACGCAGCGCCCTGTCGTTTCCACGCCGGTTATCTTCGCGGCGACGCCCCTTTATGTGGACGTCCTGTTGCGGGTGACGCCCGACACTGCGGCCGTCCGCGCCGCCGTCAGAGCCGAACTGGATGACTTTTTCATGCGCGAGGCCGCGCCCGGCGGGACGATCTCCATAAGCCGCCTACGCGAAGCGGTCAGCCTGTCCGCAGGTGAGTATGACAACCGCATCTTCGCTCCGGCCGCCGACGTGCCCGCGTCGGCCGGGTTCTTCCCGATGCTTGGCGAAGTCCGATTCCAATGACGCCCGCCGCCTATCAGGACGCCATGCTTCAGCTGCTGCCGCCGGGTGCCGCCTGGTCGCGCGATCCGGCTTCCGTGATCGGCCGCATGATGCTGGCGCTGGGCGACGAATTTGCACGGGTGGATGCGCGCATCGCCGCCCTGATCGACGAGGCCGATCCGCGCAGGACGCTGGAGCTGCTGGTCGATTGGGAGCGGGTCGCGGGCTTGCCGGACGCGTGCGCGGGCGCGCCCGACGCGATCGGCGAACGGCGGCTAGCCTTGGTAAACAAGCTCGCCGCGCGAGGCGAGCAGACCATTTCGTACTTCACGGAGATCGCCAATCGCTTGGGCTATTTCGTCGAGATCATCGAGACGAACGCGATCAAGGCAGGCTTTCGCGCGGGCTCCCGGTGCAACGGCGACGCATGGCGCTTCGCGTGGATCGTCCATGTCGTCGTCAGCTCCACCGAGTATCGCCAGAGCTATGCGCAGTTTCGGGTCGGCTCGCGCGCGGGAGACCGCTTGCGCGGTTTCAGCGCGCTCAACCTCGAATGCCTGATCCGTCGCGACAAACCCGCCCATAGCGAGGTCATTTTCCGATATGAGGTCGAGGCTGCGCCCGTCCTCTGGTTCGATTTCACACGAGAGGACTGACATGCACGCGATTGACGGGCCTGGTTCGATCAACGGCAGGTTCACCGAAGGCAACCCCGCCACCGGTCAGGACGCGACGATGGTCACATGCGATTGGCTGAACGACTTCCAAGCTAACCTCCTAGCGGTGCTGTCCGAGGGCAAGGTCACCCCCACAAAAGGTCGGGCGGCCGACTTGTTGGATGCCATTAAGGCTGTGGCCGGTGGCATCCAAGGTGGAGGTGGAGGTGCCGTGCCGACCACACGGAAGATTGGTGGCGCGGGGTTGGCCACGGTCGACGGCGATGGCGACTTATCCCAAGATCGCACCGTTACGGTGAAGCGCGCGACGGCTGCCCAGATTGTCGCCGGTGAGGCCGATGACGCAGGGATCACTCCTAAGGGGCTTTTCGATGCATTGTCCGCTCAGGTCGGGGCGAATGGTTCCTATCCGCTGTTTGGCGGGCTGATCCTGAAGTGGGGCACCGTCGCCGGCCTAATGGGCGAAGGCGCAATCTATACAGCCTTTCCAGTGGCGTTTCCAAACGCCTGTTTCGTGGCCTTCCCGATCGGCATCAACGCAACGGCAGGACGCAATCGCGACGTTTGGGCGCAGCTAGTCGATCGGGGAAAAGCCGGGTTCACGACCATGGTTCAGTGGACTGGCAACAGGGATACGAACAGTACGCTAGACGGCTTTGATTACATCGCTTTGGGCAATTGAGAGGGTTCTGAGATGCGTTTGAGAAACGTCTTATTGGCCACTGCTGCGCTTCTGATCGCTGGCCCGTTGGCCGCGCAGGTGAAGCGCGCGGGTGCGGTGGTCAATTCACCAGCGGTAGTAGAAATCGCCCTGCCGGACGGCACTTACATTACGCCGCCCGCCTATGTGCCTGTAGATAAGACGGCCCAAGTGTTGGGCTCGTCTGCCTCTCCGGTCACGGTCACGGGAGTCACGACTGGATTTCGCGAGGCCTTCCAGCTCGCCTCCGGCAACACGGCTTCGAGTCCCGCGACGCTGTTCGGCGGGGCTTATGTCCTGACCCAGGGGTGCACGACATATGGGACGGTCACGCTCCGATACCGTGGGCCGGACGGGGTCACGATGATTGGCATGGTCAGCAAGACGGCGGCGGACAGCGGCGGCGGGACCGTCGTGTCTTTCGGCGGCGGTGCGATCGTCGATGTTTCGCTGTCGGGGACGGCGGGCTGCAATGTCGCGCTGTCGCGGGTGCCGCAATGATCGCCCGTCTGATCCGCATCGGCCTTGCCGCGCTCGCCCTGCTGTCCGGTGTCGCGACCGCCCAGGTCGTCGGCCCGCCGACGCCGGTCGCGCATGGGGGCGGTGCGTCACAGCGCTTCGTCTTTGGCCCATCGCCCTGGCGCTTTTCGGTCGCGGGCGGCTTCTTCGCGCCGTCCTCGTCGCAGCTCAATGAAACGGCGGATGCGTGGATACCGCCGCTCCCCGATGGCGGGTGGGTCGTGTTCGCCAATTTCGCTCTGTCGACGGGCTCCAGCGCCAACAGCACAATCGCGCGGGAGCGCTTCCCAGGCAATGCCAATGTCATCGACTGGGCGGTGGCGTTCACTCAGTCCGGCGGCGGCGGGACGGCGACCCCGCTGACCTTTTTCGGCGGCGGATCGAGCGCGACCATGGCGGATGGCGGCTTTGCGGCGG
>NZ_JBCNNI010000047.1:0-27346 GCF_039594485.1 Sphingomonas sp.
GGGACGAAGACGGACATCGCGGCACGTTGATCGTGGGCGAAGAGGAAATCGACGATATGGAACGCCAGCTCATCACCGGCATCGCGCATGACAAGAACGAAGCCAAGATCACCCTGACCGCCGTGCCCGACCGGCCCGGTGCAGTCGGCTCGATCTTCGCGCCGCTCGCCGATGCGGGGATCAATGTGGACATGATTGTCCAGAACATCGCGCATTCGACCGGCTCGACGGACGTGACCTTCACCGTGCCCTCGGCCGACCTGGCGCGCAGCCTGGATGTGCTGGAAAAGGCGAGCGGGGATATCGGCTATGCCAGCCTGGTCCACGACACGCGGGTCGCCAAGATCTCGGTCGTCGGCGTCGGCATGCGCAGCCATGCGGGCGTGGCCTCGACCATGTTCCAGACGCTGGGTGCGCGCGGGATCAACATCCTCGCCATCACCACCTCGGAGATCAAGGTCAGCGTGCTGATCGAAGAGGATTACACCGAACTGGCGGTGCGCGTGCTGCACACGGCTTATGGTCTGGACGCCGAGGCGGCGTAAGGGCTTTACCCTCCTCGGGTTCGGCTCGGGGAGGGGGCTTTCGTTCGCGCGAAGATGCGAAGACGCGAAGCGTATTCAAGAAGATTGGTTCGCGCGGAGGCGCGGAGACGCTGAGGTGGTGTATCCGGCTGCGCCGCCAGCCCTTTTATCAACCATCGTTGATGCGGTGATGGCGCTGCCGCACGCAGATCATCTCCGCGCCTCCGCGTCTCCGCGCGAACAAAACTCTTCTTCGCGTCATCGCGTCTTCGCGTGAACCAAATCTTGCCGTCCGCCGCGCTCCACGGCATGGAGCGGCGATGAACGACACCCTCACCACCACGACCACCACCGGCGAACAGCGTCTCGCCACCCGCATGGCGCGGGGCGCGGAATTCCTGGGCACCGACATGGCGATCATGGCGGGCGCCATGTCCTGGGTGTCGGAACGCAACCTCGTCTCCGCCATGTCGAACGCAGGCGGGTTCGGCGTGATCGCGTGCGGGGCGATGACGCCCGAACTGCTCGACACGGAAATCGCCGCGACCAAGGCGATGACGAGCCGCCCCTTCGGCGTAAACCTGATCACCATGCACCCGCAGCTGTTCGACCTGATCGCGGTGTGCGGGCGTCACGGCGTCGGCCATGTCGTCCTCGCCGGTGGTCTGCCCCCCAAGGGCGCATTGGAGGCGATCAAGGAGACGGGCGCCAAGGTCATCTGCTTCGCCCCCGCGCTTTCCCTCGCCAAGAAGCTGATCCGCTCGGGCGTCGATGCGCTGGTGATCGAGGGGATGGAGGCGGGCGGCCATATCGGTCCGGTCTCGACCAGCGTGCTGGCGCAGGAGATGCTGCCCGAGATCGCCACCCAGGTCCCCGTGTTCGTCGCGGGCGGCATCGGCCGGGGCGAGGCGATCGCCGCCTATCTCGACATGGGCGCGGCGGGCGTCCAGCTCGGCACGCGCTTCGTCTGCGCGACCGAATCGATCGCCCACCCCAATTTCAAGAAGGCGTTCATCCGCGCCTCCGCCCGTGACGCGGTGGCGAGCGTTCAGATCGACCCGCGCCTGCCGGTCATCCCGGTCCGCGCGCTGAAGAATGCGGGCGGCGAACTCTTCACCGCCAAGCAGCGCGAAGTCGCCCAGTCGCTGGACGAGGGCAAGGTCGCGATGGCCGAGGCGCAGCTCCAGATCGAGCATTACTGGGCCGGTGCGCTGCGCCGCGCGGTGATCGAGGGCGATGTCGAGCATGGCAGCGTCATGGCGGGCCAGTCGGTCGGCATGGTCACGAAGGAAGAGCCGATCGCCGATATCCTGGCGCAGCTTATGGCCGAAGCCGCCGCCGCGCTGGTCGCGCGCGCGGCGTGACGTCCGGGACGGGTCCAGGGATTTCCTCCGACGCCCGTCACGCTTCGTCGCAGGGCTTACGACGTGTTAACCTTGATTGGGCATGACCTTGTCTAACAGCCGGGGGGCGGGTTGTGCCGAGGATCGGGTTATGGCGAAATTGCGTATTGTATCGGGTGTAGCGATCGGCCTCTCGCTGGCGGGTTGCGCCGCGCGTGAGACCGCCAAGGTCGCGCCGCCGCCGGTGATGGTCCCCGCCCAGCCGCAGGTCGCGCGCGCGCCGTTGCCGCCCGGGGCGACGCCGGGGATGCGAATCCCGGCCCTGCTGCCCGATGGCAATTATGCGACGCCGAATCGCTCGCTGACCAGCGCGGCGACCATCTGGCACCTGCGTTCGGGGCTGAACGTCGCCGCGCTGGCCTGTCGCGGCGCGGATGAGGGACAGATCGTCACCCGCTACAACACGATGCTGACCGTCCAGCGGATCAACCTGGCGGCGGTCGAAAAGCGCTACTCGGCGGAATATCAGTCGCAGGGCGGGGATTGGCGCGATCGCTATGACGACGCGATGACCCGGCTCTACAATTTCTTTTCGATCACGCCGGTGCGCAGGGGATTCTGCGCCGCCGCCGACGAGGTGCTGGCCGATATCAGCGTTGCCCCTGCCGAGGCATTTGACCTGAAAGCGGCGGAGCGGCTGGAAAAGCTGAACGCACCCTTCATCGCCTTCTTCCGGGCCTATGACGCCTGGCGCAACGGCACGATGGTCCCCGTCCAGCAGGCCGCCGCGCCGCTGACCATCGCCGCGCAGGCCAATGCTCAGGTCGTCCCGCGCAGCGCCGATCAGCCCGTGCTGTCGAGCCAGCCGGTGCCCGCCGCCAAACCCTATAGCCCGCCGGTGATCAATCCGCCCTCATTGAAGGTCGATCCGGCCGTGCTGCAATAACGTGCTGCGATAAGCGGTCGTCACCCCTCGATCCAGGACAGCGATTCCCCCGATCGGCCCGGCGCGCGCCATGTTGCGCGCGCGCTGGCTCGACCAGCAATGGCCCGGAGCGCGCAAGTGCCTTCCTTCCCTTGGTGGGATGGGTTAACGGGCATGCACCATGACGGTGACGGACGACGACCAGCCCAGGGGCGGCCGCTTCGAGGGGCGTGAGCATCGCTTTGCGGTGCGCGTCTATTTCGAGGACACCGACCTGTCGGGCGTCGTCTATCACGCCAATTATCTGCGTTATATGGAGCGCGCCCGTTCCGACATGCTGCGCGTGGCCGGAATCGACCAGCGCGGGGCGCATGAGGCGGGGCAGGGCGCCTATGCCGTCACCGATCTCGCCATCCGCTATGCCGCGTCCGCGCGGCTCGACGACGACCTGGTCGTGACCTCGCGACTGATCGAGGTCAGTGCGGTCCGCGTCGTCATTCATCAGACAGTCAGGTGCGGCACGGTCAAGCTGACCGACGCCAGGGTTGTCGTCGCCTGGGTCGGCCCGAACGGCCGCCCGCGTCGGCAACCCGCCGACTGGATCGCCATCTACCAACGCCTTGTCTGGCAGGGGGACACCGAACGCCCATGAATCCCGTCTTCAACATGGATGCCGCCTCATTGTCGCCCGTCGCCCTGTTCCTCCATGCCGACTGGGTGGTGAAGATCGTGATGATCGGTCTGCTGCTCGCCAGCATCTGGACCTGGACGATCATCGTCGCCTTCTCGCGCAAGCTGGCGCGGACGAAGAAGGGCATGACCCGGTTCGAGCGCGATTTCTGGAAGGCCGAGGATATCGACGCCTTCCACCGCATGGAACAGGACAATGAACTGCCCTCCGCGCGGGTCTTTTCGGCGGGCGTGCAGGAATGGCGCCGCTCGACCGCGGGCGGGCATATCGACCGCGACGGCACGCGCGAGCGGCTCGCCACCGCGATGGGATCGGCGGTCGCGGGCGAGATCGACAAGCTGTCCGACCGGCTGAACGTGCTGGCGACGGTCGGCTCGGTCGCGCCGTTCGTCGGGCTGTTCGGCACCGTCTGGGGCATCATGCGCAGCTTCACCGGCATCGCGCAGGCGCAGAACACCTCGCTGGCGGTCGTGGCGCCGGGTATTTCGGAGGCGCTGTTCGCCACCGCGATCGGCCTGTTCGCCGCCATCCCGGCGGTGATCGCGTATAACCGCTTCAGTCACGGCGTGAACCGGGTCGAGGCGTCGCTGAACCGCTTCGCCGACGGGTTCCACACCACGCTCAGCCGCCAGCTCGACCAGGCGCGTTGAAGGGATAGCCAGGATGGCGATGAACCTTCCCTCCCGCTCCGGCCGGGGCCGCCGCGCACCGATGGCGGAGATCAACGTCACGCCGCTGGTCGACGTGATGCTGGTGCTCCTCATCATCTTCATGGTGACCGCGCCGTTGCTTTCGACCGGCGTGCCGGTGAACCTGCCCGACAGCCGCGCCAAGGCGCTGGAGCAGGAGCAGAAGCCCGAACAGATCTCGATCGACGAACAGGGGCGGATGTACCTGAACGAGGATGAGATCAGCGAGGCCGACCTGCCCGCCCGGCTGGATGCGATCGCGGCGCGGAAGGACCCCGACGGACAGGTGCCGCAGGTCTATCTGCGCGCCGACCGGGCGCTCGATTATGGCCGGGTGATGCGGGTGATGGGCGAGCTGAACCGCGCCGGGCTGAACCGCGTGTCGCTGGTCACGGTCGAGGGCGGTGCCACGGCGGGAGCGGGCACGCGCTGATGGAGCGTGGTGAGCGGACCGGACTGGCGATCGCGGTCGCAGGACATGTCGTCCTGTTCGGCCTGTTGTCGGTCGGCTTTCTGGCGACGCCGAACCCCGAAAAGCTGAAGGTCACGCCGATCGACATCTCGCTGGTCAAGGATGTCGCGCTGGAGGCCGCCTCGCCGACGCCGAACCAGCAACCCGCCCAGTCGATCGCGCCTGAGGAAGGGCTGCCCGAGGACGCCGCCCCGCCTGAGCCGGTCGAGGCCGAGCCGGAGCCGCAGCCCGCGCCGCCGCCCCCCGCGCCCCAGCCGAAACCGCAACCCAAGCCCCAGCCCAAACCCCAGCCCCAGCCTCAGCCCAAGCCGGAACCGGCCAAGCCCGAGCCGCGCCCGGAGCCCAAGCCGCAACCCAGGCCCAAACCGGCGGAAAAGCCGCAGCCCAAACCCGCGCCCGCCAAACCGGCTCCGGCCAAGCCGACCCATGCGGCCAAGCCCACGCCCGCTGCTCCGGCGAAACCCAGCCGTTCGGAGGCCAAGCCCGCCGCCGCAAAGCCCGCAACCTCGGCCCATGGCAGTGGCAGCAGCGCGACCGCGACAGCGGCCAAGCCGCGGGGATCGCGACTGGGCGACAATTTCCTGAAGGGCCTGTCACCCGATCCGTCGCCGTCCAGGTCGGAAGCGGCTCCGGCCGCCAAGATGGGGGCGCAGCAACTCGCCAACATCGCCTCTGCGATCCAGCGTCAGGTCCAGCCCTGCGCCAACCGTCAGGTGACTCCGGGACCGGGGGCAGAGCGCATTCGTGTCGCCATCAACCTGCACATCAATCGTGACGGCAGTCTGGCCTCCGAACCGCGCGTGGTCGGTCATACCGGGGTCGATGGTGAGAATGACCGTTATGTCGACCGGGTCGATGCGTTGGCCATCGCGACCTTCAAGGGCTGTTCGCCGCTGCGGGGCCTGCCGCAGGAACTGTACGACATTCCCAATGGCTGGCGGAACATCACGCTGCGCTACAAACTTCCGGGTTGAGGATGATGCTTATGCCCCGTTCCCTGCTGACCTTGCCGCTCACCCTGGCCCTGGCGGCCAGCGCCGTGGGCGCGCAGGATGTGCCCGCGCCCGCACCACAGACGCAACCGGCGGCGCCGGCTCCCGCGGGGCAGCAGCCCGCGACCGCCCCGGCCAATGGCCAGGAAGGGCTGGTCGTCGACGTCGAAGGCGGCATCTCCGCGCCAATGCCGATCGCGGTGCCCGCCATGCCGACCAGCGCCGTCGAGCAGACGCCTGCGGGCACCACCGATGTCGTCGGGCAGAAACTGTCGGAGATCATCGTCAACGATCTGCGCAATTCGGGGCTGTTCACGCCGATCCCGCCCGCGCAGCTTCGCACCGTGTCCTTCCCCGAAGTGACCGCGCCCGCCTTCGACTATTGGAACGGCACCGGCGCGCAGGCGCTGGTCCAGGGCTATGTCCGCGCCAATGGCGACGGGACGCTGACGGTCGGATGCTACCTCTATGATGTGCTGGCGCGCAGCGAGCTGGCGCGGCAGGGTTTCGTCGTGTCGCCGGGCGACTGGCGGCGCGCGGCGCACAAATGCGCCGACACCATCTATACCAAGCTGACCGGCGAGGGCCCCTATTTCGACAGCCGCATCGCCTATGTCTCCGAAACGGGGCCGAAGGCGCGGCGGATAAAGCGGCTGGCGATCATGGACCAGGACGGGCAGAATCACCGCTTCCTGACCAGCGGCCAGTCGATCGTGCTGACCCCCCGCTTCGCACCGAATCAGCAGTCGATCGTCTATATGTCCTATGTCGACAAGCGGCCCGCCATCTATGTCTATGACATCGGCACCGGCCGCCAGCGGCTGGTGGTGCAGAACGCCGCGACGACCTTCGCGCCGCGCTTCTCGCCCGATGGCCGCTGGATCCTGTTCTCGATGGCGCAGGCGGGCAACACCGATATCTACCGGGTGTCGGCGCAAGGGGGCACGCCGCAGCGGCTGACCAATTCGCCCGGCATCGACACCGGCGGCAGTTATTCGCCCGACGGATCGAAGATCACCTTCGAGAGCGATCGTTCGGGCGGCCAGCAAATCTATGTGATGAACGCCGATGGGTCGAACCAGCACCGGATCAGCTTTGGCGGCGGCCGCTATGCGACCCCGGTATGGAGCCCGCGCGGCGACCTGATCGCCTTCACCAAGCTGGGCGGCGCGTTCCGCATCGGCATCATGAACCCGTCGGGCGGGGCTGAGAAGCTGCTGACCAATAGCTGGCAGGACGAGGGGCCGAGCTGGTCCCCCAATGGCCGCGTCATCACCTTCCAGCGCACGACACAGGGGTCGTCGGGCAAGGCCGATGTGTGGATGGTCGACCTGACCGGCGTGAACGAGCGGCGCATCCCGACCCCGCTAGATGGATCGGATCCGGCCTGGGGGCCGTTGCGGCCGTAACGACAATTGAGGATAGAAGTTTCGGGGGCGAAACGAACCTTGAGGGAGATAATCCAGTGACCAAGATCAAGACCACCCTGGTCGTCGCCACCATGGCGCTCGCCATGGCGGGTTGCGCCAAGAAGCGTCCCGCCGAACTGCCGCCCGCGCCCGTCGAGCAGAATGCGCCGGTCGATCCCAATGCCGGGGCGAACACGAATCCAGACGGCGCGATCGTTCCGGGCTCGGACGCGGACTTCAAGCGTTCGGTCACGTCGAACACGATTCATTTCAGCACCGACGAATATGATATCAACCCCGAATCGCGCGCGATCCTGGACAGCCAGGCGCAGTGGCTGATGCGTTATCCCAATGTCCGCATCACGATCGAAGGGCATTGCGACGAGCGGGGCACCCGCGAATATAATCTCGCGCTGGGCGATCGCCGCGCCAATGCCGCCAAGAATTATCTGGCCGCGCGCGGCGTCTCGCCCGACCGGATGAACGTCATCAGCTATGGCAAGGAACGCCCGATCGCGCTGGGTTCGGACGAAGCCGCCTGGGCGCAGAACCGCCGCGCGGTGACGATCGTCCTGAGCTGACCATCGTCCAGGCCCTCCCTATCCGACGATGGGGAGGGCCCTGGTCAACGGATCCGAAACAGACGCTTTGGATCCGCTCGGCGGTTAGCCCCGGAACGCCTGGTTCAACAGTTTCGCGAGCCGCAGCCCACCGCGCTTGATCTGCTCGCGCTCGACCGGGGCCATCGCCTCGATCGTGGCTTCGTCCATCGCCATATGCGCGGGTGTCGGGCGGCAGGCATCGCCCCCCATCGCGGCGGCATAGGCGCGCTTGGCGATCGCCCAGTTCTCGCGGCTCCAGGCGACGACCCCGCCCGCCGACTCGCGCTTCGCGTCCGCCGCGGGGTAACGGCGGACCATCGACGGCGGCGTCGAGATCGCCCGTTCGGCGAGCAACCCGTCCCAGATCGAATGAAGGTTCAGGCGCGGCGTCGTATAGGCGCCGTAATCGACCCGCGTGTCGTTGCCGCCCTTGTCGCCCTTGTCCCCGGCATGGAGCGGCTGGTGCAGGTCGCCGACGAAATGGACGAGGAAGGCCAGCGCGGTCAGCCGGTCCTTCGCGCTGTTGCGCTTGTCCTTCAGCACCGCCAACTGGCGCGGAATCTGCGCCGATACGCAATCGCCTGAATCGCAGGCGGGGGGCAGGCGGAAGGGCTGGCAGATATCCACATTCTGGTAATGCCAGCTATAGGCATAGCCGAAGCGCGGCTTGCCGTCCTGATCCTTCAGCGGCTTGATACAGTCGGGCCAGACGCTGGCCTCCTTGATCGTCCGCACCGGGCAGCTCGGCGTATCGAGCTGCGCCTGGACGAGAAGCAGGCGACGGATTTCGGCGCGGGCATGGGGGGTGATGTTGGCCCAGGCGATCGCCGCCACCGTCTGATGCCCATATTCCCAATAGGCGGCGGCGGGCGAGGCCAGGAGGGACGCCGCGACCATCGCGACGAAAAGGCGTAAGTGCTTCATGGCGCGCGCTTTATCCTTCGTCGGCATAGATCGCCACCCTGTGTTCGCCGCCGCTTGTGGCGCGGCCGCGATACATGCCGGCCGTCGTCATGCTCCAGGCGATCGTGCCATCGGGGGCGGCGACGATCGTCCCGCCGGTGCCCCCCATGTCGCGCACTTCGGCCAGCACGCTGTCGGCGGCGGCCTGCACCGTCTCGCCGGTGAAGCGGCGGCGGGCGGCGATCTCATGGCCGACGCCGACGCGGATGAAGACCTCGCCCGACCCGGTGCACGACACCGCGCAGGCCCGGTCGTCGGCATAGGTGCCCGCGCCGATCAGCGGCGAGTCGCCGATCCGACCCCAGCGCTTGCCCGTCACGCCCCCGGTGGAGGTGGCGGCGGCGACATGGCCGCGGGCGTCGCAGGCGACCGCGCCGACCGTGCCGTATTTCATGTCGCTGTCAAAGGCGTCGGCCCCGCGCGACAGCAGTTCGTCGAGCTGGCGGCGGCGCTCGTCGGTGTGGAACCAGGCGGGATCGACCTGCTCCAGCCCCTGCTCGACCGCGAAACGGTCGGCGCCGCCCCCGGCCAGCAGGACATGCGGGCTCGCCTCCATCACCGCCCGCGCCAGCGAGACGGGGTTGCGGGTGCGCGTGACACCCGCGACCGAGCCAGCGCGCCGGTCGCGCCCGTCCATGATCGCGGCGTCCAGCTCGTTGGTGCCCTGCTGCGTGAAGCACGCCCCGCGCCCGGCGTTGAAATGCGGATCATCCTCCAGCACGCGCACGGCGGCCTCGACCGCATCCAGCGCACCGCCACCGCGCGCCAGCACGGCCGACCCGGCCTTCAGCGCGGCGTCGAGACCGGCGCGCGCACCCGCATCCTGTTCGGGCGTCAGCACGTCACGGGTGATCCGGCCCGCGCCGCCATGGATGACCAGCGACCAGGATGCGGACATGGGAAAACTCCGAGAGACAGGGGAAAGGATATCGGCGGCCCTATCAGATCGTCCCGCGCCTGCCATCCCCCGGCCGGAGCCCGATCAGGGGGCGAAGCCAGCGGACCCGCCGTCCGACCAGGTAAAAGGCCCAGCAGCCCGCCACCGTCGCCGCGAACAGCAATGCCGTGTCGAGCGCCAGCGGCAGGCCCATCCGCCACAGCCAGAGCGCGACGAGGATGATGATCGTCTGGTGGATGAGGTAGAAGGGGAACACCGCCTCGGTCAGCGTCCGTCGCCAGGGGTGGTCGCGGTTCCAGAATCGCTCGGCGATGCCGATCAGCGCGACGACCGCCATCCATCCCTGCACCGCCCGCGCGCCGGCAAAGAGGGTGCCCAGCCCGTTCGGCGCGCCCGCAAGCCCCGGCCAGCGCCACTCCAGCCCGGCGGCGACCGCATAGCTTGCCAGCGCGATGGCCCCCGCGACCGCCCAGCCGCGTCGGAAGCTGTCCAGCACCCGCTCCGACCCCGCCATGGCGAAACCGAACAGCAGCGCGGGAAAATAGATGGCATGGGCCAGCCAGTCGTCGATCAGGCCATGGGTATCGGTCTGCCCGGGAAACAGGCGGATATCGACCAGCAACAGCCAGACGACCGGCAGAACGGCTCCACCCCAGCCGCCAAAGACGCGGTCGAACGCTCCCTGCGCCCTTCGCCCCCAGCGCCCGCCGATCACCAGCACGCCCGCGATCGCCATGGTATAGACCCAGAGATAGCCGACGAACCACAGATGGTTCCAGGCAGGCGTCGGCACCACGCCGCCGATCGCGCCAAAGCTCAGCCAGTCGTGCAGCCAGAAGGTCCAATAGGATCCGGGATAGCCATATTTGCCGACCAGCTCCGCCCAGATCTGCGGCGGCACCAGGATGGCGACGCCGAAGGCCAGCGGCACGAGCAGCCGGGCGCTTCGCCCGCGCACGAAGCTGAGGATGCTCGGATGCCGCACCGCCAGCGCGCGGGTGGCATAGCCCGACACGACGAACAGCAGCATCAGCCGCCAGGGATTGCTGGCCAGCATCGGCACCGCGACCCAGGGCAGCCGGGCGAGTTGCACGTGAAAGCCCCAGGGCACGAAGACCATGCCGATATGATAGAGGATCAGGATGGCGAAGGCACCGATGCGCAGCCAGTCGAGGCCGTAATGGCGGGGGATGGGGGCGGCGGCGGTCATGTTCGGGGGTCTGGTACAGCACTGACTTTGAACCGCAACGCGGTTGCGCGTATATAGGGTCCATGTCCATTCGTCCCTGGCGAGACATCGTCCGCCGCCAAAGCCGTCAGATCATGGTGGGCAATGTGCCCGTGGGCGGCGACGCCCCCGTCACCGTGCAGACCATGACCAACACGCCGACCAGCGATCCGGTCGCCACGCTCGACCAGATTCGCCGGTGTGAAGAGGCGGGGGCGGACATCATCCGTGTCTCGTGTCCTGACACCGATTCGACCGCCGCGCTGGCCAAGATCACCAAGGCGGCACGGGTGCCGATCGTCGCGGATATCCATTTCCACTATAAGCGCGCGCTGGAAGCCGCCGATGCGGGCGCGGCCTGTTTGCGCATCAATCCGGGCAATATCGGATCGTCCGAGCGCGTCGCCGAAGTCGTCCGTGCGGCCAAGGCCAATGGCTGCGCCATACGCATCGGCGTGAACGCGGGATCGTTGGAGAAGGACCTGCTCGAAAAATATGGCGAGCCCTGTCCCGAAGCGCTGGTCGAATCGGCGCTCGACCATATCAAATTGCTCCAGGACCATGACTTCCACGAATATAAGGTCGCGGTGAAGGCGTCCGACGTCTTCCTGGCGGTCGCCGCCTATCAGGGGCTGGCCGAGGCGACCGATTGCCCGCTGCATCTGGGCATCACCGAGGCAGGTGGGCTGATTGGCGGGACGGTCAAGTCCTCGATCGGCATCGGTTCGCTGCTCTGGTTCGGGATCGGCGACACGATCCGCGTCTCGCTCTCGGCCGAGCCCGAGGAAGAGGTGCGCGTCGGCTTCGAGATCCTGAAGGCGCTGGGCATCCGCAATCGCGGCGTGCGGGTCGTATCCTGTCCGTCCTGCGCGCGGCAGGGGTTCGACGTGATCCGCACCGTGCAGGTGCTGGAGGAGCGGCTCCAGCATATCCGCACGCCCATGTCGCTGTCGGTGCTGGGCTGCGTCGTCAACGGCCCCGGTGAGGCGCGCGAGACCGATATCGGTGTGACCGGCGGCGGCAACGGCAAGCACATGGTCTATCTGTCCGGGCTGACCGACCATACGGTCGAGGATGCCGATATGGTCGACCATATCGTCAAGCTGGTCGAGGCCAAGGCCGCCGAACTGGAAGCGGCCGATGTGGCGAAGGCCGCGATCGCCGCCGAGTGACGCCCCCGATCATCCGTATCGCCGCCGCCCTGATCGACGACGGGGCGGGGCAGTTGCTGCTGGTGCGCAAGGCCGGCACGTCCTGCTTCATGCAGGCGGGCGGCAAGATCGAGCCGGGCGAAGACCCCGCCGCGGCGCTGATCCGCGAACTGGACGAGGAAATCGGACTGCGTTTGGGGCCGGATGACTTGCGGCTGATCGGCCGCTTCTCCGCAACGGCAGCCAATGAACCGGGGCACCGCATCGACGCGACGGTCTTCCACCTGCGCTGCACCCACGCGCCGGTTCCAGCGGCGGAGATCGAGGAGGCGATTTGGGTCGATGCCGGGACGGTGGAAACCCTGAACTTGGCCCCGTTGCTCCGCGATCACATCCTGCCCTGGTATCGCCAGACGCTGGCGGATCAATAATTCCTCCCCCGCATGGGGAGGAATGAGTCAGAGGCGCAGCCCCAGGCGCACGCCTGCGCCGAGATCGGGCGCGCCCTTGCTGACCCCGGCGCTGCCCTGCACGCCCAGCGACAGACGCTGCGACAGCGCGGTGTCGAGGCCGGCCCCGATCTCCTGCCGGTCGGCGGCCTGATCGCTGACCCGCGAGGCGTAGTTGTACGAGACGCTCACCTCGCTGGCCTTGCCGATACCCAGCGCCAGTCCGCCGCGCGCACTGGTCACGTCGCGCAGGGTATAGCCATCGGGTTGCCCGACAAAGCTGTGGCCGACCGCCGCGAAGGGCGTGACCTTGCCCGGCACCGCTGCTTCCGCGCCGACCGAATAATCGGTCTTCCCCGTCCCCAGCCCGCGCGAGGCCGAAGCAGTGGGCAGCTTGGCGCTGCCGGTCAGTGCGAGCGCCAGATGATGGCGTCGCGGCGGGAGGAGCTGAACGGATGCGCCGACCACCGCATCGCCCAGGCCGCTGCGCCGCACACGGGTCGCGGGGCGGGTGGGGTCGATCAGGATCGGCAGGCCCAACGGTCCGCCCGGCGCGACGACATTGCCCGGCGCATCGACCTGCACCACTGGCAGCGCGGCGAAGACCGTCACGCGCTTGCGCTTGGCGCGGAGCGACAGGGTGGAACTGGCGCTCCGCACCTCCTGATTCGTGCCGTATTTGCCCGAGGCATAGTCCGCGCCGACCGAGGCGGTGACCTGTGCGGTTGCGGGCGCCGCGATCAGCATGGCCAGGCCCGTTGCGGCGATCAGCGTCTTCATACCCTTTGTCCCTTGATATCCTGTTCGAAGGGGCAACGGATGCGGGGTGGGGTTTAATCCCGAGCTTTGCATTCCTCCCCTTGCCGGGGAGGAACAGCAGGCTCGCCTTTGATCTCCCGCCCCGGTAACGGCGGGGCATGAGCACGCGCACCTCCCCCGTCATCGCCTTCGGCGCCGCGGCGCTCGGCATCGCCATCTATTCGGTGATGGACACGCTGATGAAGCGACTGTCGATCGACAGCGGTGCCTATAGTGCGGTGCTGTGGCGATCCTGGGTCGGGGTGGCGATCACGGGCGCGCTGTTCCTGGTCCAGGTCGGGCGCTGGCCGGGTCGACAGGCGCTGAGGCTCCATGTCGCGCGCGGGGCGACCGGGGGTGGCTCGGTGCTGCTCTTCTTCTGGGGACTGGCGCGCGTGCCGATGGCGCAGAGCATCGCGCTGACCTTTCTCGCGCCGCTGATCGCGCTGTTCCTCGCCGCTTTCGCACTGGGCGAGACGGTCCGGCGCGCGGCGATCCTGGGCTCGGCGATTGCGGGGGCGGGGGTGCTGGTCATCGCGGGGGGCGAAGTGCAGGCACAGGCCTCCACCCAGGTCGTGCTGGGCTCGCTCGCCATTCTCGCCGCCTCGATCCTCTATGCGGTCAGCCTGGTGTTGCTGCGGCGGCAGGCGCAGGTGGCGGGGCCGGCGGAAGTGGCGCTGTTCACCATGCTGGTGATCGCGGTCCTGATGCTGCCCGCCGCGCCCTTCGTCTCGGGCTGGCCCGCCACGGGGCAGTGGCCCAGCATCGTCATCGCCGCCGCGCTGGGCAGCCTGTCTGCGCTGCTCCTCGCCTGGGCCTATGCGCGGGCGGAGGCGCAGATCCTCGCGCCGGTCGAATATACCGCCTTTGTCTGGGCGGCGCTGCTCGGCTACGCGGTGTTCGGCGAGCGTGTATCGACCTTCACGCTGGTCGGCGCGGTGCTGATTATCGGGGGATGCGTCGTCGCGGTGCGCCGGCCCGCGTCCGAAAGCCGATTGGCACCCCAGAGCGAGGCAGGATTATGACCGTCACCATCCGAGCGGCCGGACCCGCCGACATCGCCACCATCCTGGGCTTCGTCCGGGAACTGGCGGCCTTCGAGCGCGAGCCCGATGCCGTCGTCGCCACCGAGCCGATGCTGGCCGAGGCGCTGTTCGGCGAACGTCCCGCGGCGGAGGCGGTCATCGCCGAGCGGGACGGCGCGCCGGTCGGCTTCGCCCTGTTCTTCGCCAATTTCTCGACCTGGACCGGGCGACGCGGCCTGTATCTGGAAGACCTTTATGTCTCGCCCGCCGCACGCGGCGGCGGGGTGGGCAAGGCGCTCCTGATCCATCTGGCGGGCATCGCGCGGGATCGCGGCTGGGCGCGGTTCGAATGGTCGGTGCTCGACTGGAATAGGCCGGCGGTGGAATTCTACCGGGCGATGGGCGCGCAGGCGATGGACGAATGGACCGTCCAGCGGGTGTCGGGCGAGGCGCTGGAGCGGCTGGCCGGGCGGTAGAGCCGGAGCCCTGCCCCCTGCCAACGCAAAAAACGCCCCGGTGCGCCGGGCACCGAGGCGTTTTCCTGACCCTGAAGGGCGACCGGCTTATTCGCGGCCGGGCACGTCATGGTCGTGCGGCTCTTCGCCCTTCGCCTTGGCGCTGTCATAGCGCTCGATCGCCTCGGTGACGATGCGGCGCGCTTCGTCGCGGTCGCCCCAGGTGCCGATCCGCACCCACTTCTTTTTCTCCAGGTCCTTGTAATGGGTGAAGAAGTGCTCGATCTGCTGGAACACGATCTCGGGCAGGTCGTCGCGACCGCCGACATTCGAATAATAAGGGAAGGTCGAGTCGACCGGCACGCAGACCAGCTTCTCGTCGCCGCCGGCTTCGTCTTCGAGGTTCAGCACCGCGATCGGACGCGCGCGCACGACGCAGCCCGGAATGAAGGGCGAGCGCGACACGACCAGCGCGTCGAGCGGATCGCCATCGGGCGACAGGGTGTGGGGCACGAAGCCGTAATTGGCCGGATAGCGCATCGGCGTGTGCAGGATGCGGTCGACGAACAGCGCGCCCGACGCCTTGTCGAACTCATACTTCACGGGCTCGCCACCGGTCGGCACCTCGATCACGACGTTGAGGTCGTCGGGCGGGTTCTTGCCGACGGGGATGAGGTCGATACGCATCGGTCAGTCTTTCTCTACAAAGCGCCGGTCGAAGTTCCGGTGCAAAAACAATGGCGGGCGCGATAGCGCAACCCGCCATGTCCTGTCGATAGATGTCGGTTACGGTCGCGTCAGCGCGCCTTGAGCAACCGGTCGAGCCCGGTCTCGCCCGTTCCCACCTTTTCCAGATGCGGATAACGCGGACCGCCGGTGTAATCGAGCGTCACGTCGCGGAACACATCCTGGTTCTTTATCACCAACTTGACCGGCTTGGCCGGATCCTTGGCGGCGATGATCGCGGCCTTCAGGCGATCGCCGGTAAAGGCCTCGCCATTGACGGCCTGAATCTGGGTGCCGACATCGATGCCCGCCTTGAAGGCCGGGCTGTCCCAAATTGAACTGGTGACGTCGCCGCTGTTCGATACCGCGAAGCCCAGCGAATAGCTGACATCGGTACGGCCCTTCTCCGACTGCTTGAACACGGCGCTCGGCTCGGCCGTATAGACCAGCTTGTAGCCGTTCATCGCAAAGCCCTGGATCGGCGCGGGCTGCCCCGTCTCGGTGATCCGGCGGCGCAGGAACGTGGCCCAGTCATAAGGCACGATCTGGTTCAGCGTGGTCGCCACATCGTCGAAGCTGTAGGTCACCTCGCCCCAGTCGCCGTCGCGGATGCCGAAAAAGGCCTTGGCGAAATCGTCGATCGACTTGGTCCCGTTCGACTTCTGGCGGAGCATCGCATCGACCTCCATCCAGACCATCAGGCCTTCATTGTAATAATCCTCCGACCGCTGCCAGCTCGTCCAGCCCTTGGGCTTGCGCGACGAGATGATGGGGTCGTTGGTGGTGTCGAGCAGGTTGCGCCACTGCCGCGCGGGCGCGGTGTCGTAGACGGCGAGGATCGACGCATATTGGTCCAGCGTGTCCTGCTTGGACACCATGCCCGACCGCGCCTGGAGGACATAGCCCCAGAACTGGGTCTGCCCTTCATAGACCCACAGCAGCGAGTCGCGCATCGGCGTGCGGAAATCGGGCGTCCACAGGTCGGAACCGCGCCGGAACTTGCCGTCCCAGCTATGGGTGAATTCGTGCGGCAGCAGGTTGCGACGCCCCGGCCCCGCATTCCAGTCGGTGAAATAGCCCGGCGTCACGCCGTTCTCCGACGAACGGTGATGCTCCAGGCCGATGCCGCCCAACTGGTCGCTGATCGACAGCAGGAACTCATACTTGTCGTAATGCTGCGCGCCGAAGGTCTTGACGGCCTGTTCCACCAGACGCTTGTGCGCATCGATCTGTTCGGGCTTGGCGGCGAGCTCGCCGGGATTGTCGGCAAAGACGTTCAGGTTGACGCGCGGGGAAAGCGGGAAGACCTTGCCATATTTGCCCGCCAGGATCGGCGAGTCGACCAGGATCTCGTAATTGGTCGTGTCATAGCTGTAGGTCGAACCCGTCGCCTTGGCGGGAACCGCGCCCGCCGCCGTCCAGCCGGTCGGGAAGGTCGCGGTCATCTGGATCGGGATCTGGCGCGTATAATAGCCCGCCGGATAGAGGCTGACCGAATTGGGTTCCAGCGAGATCATCGTCGGGGTGACGGCGATGCGCCCCTGATCGGACTTGGTCGCCGACAGGAACTGGAATTCCAGGTCGAGCTGCGCCGCGCCCGCGGGCACGTCGATATGGAAGGCGAAGACGTCGACCGGATCGCGCGTCCAGGGCAGGATCTGCCCGTTGGCGCGAATGACCAGGCCCGCCAGCTTCTCGATCTCGCCACGCGGCGAGTGTGCGCCGGGCAGCCATTTGGGGAAGAGCAGCGCCATCGGCCCGGCCTTGGCGACCGGAATCGTCTCCTTCACGCGGAAGATGCCGCGCTCCGTGTCGGTGGCATCGACCACCAGCTTGATCGTGCCGGGATAGGGCGTGTCGACCGCGTCGGGGATGGTGTTGACGAACGGAGCCTGTGCGGCGGGCGCGGAATTGCCCGGCGGGACCTGTGCGACGGCCGCCGCCGTGGAGGCGAGCAGCGACGCGACGAAGACGGAACGAAACGCGGTACGGATCATGGAAAGCCTTTTGCGGCAAAGGGAGATGGGGGCAGGTTAGGCAACCGATAGGCCAGTCGTCCAGACCTTTTCCCCGCCCTAATTCCCGCCGCCCAGTACGTTCACCGTGAAGGCGATGACGCCGAGATTGAAGACGAATGCCGCCAGACACTGCCCGGTCACCACGCGGCGCATCCGTCGCGACGCGATGGAGACGTCCGAGGTCTGGAAGGTCATGCCCAGCGTGACCGAGAAATAGAGGAAGTCCCAGTAATCGGGCTCGGCCGTGTCGGGGAATTGCAGGCCCCCCGCATCGCCGTCCTCATCCGCGCTGTAATAGAGATGCGCGTAATGCAGCGCATAGACGATGTTGGAGAACAGCCAGGTCAGGATCAGCGTGCCGACGACCAGCGCGATGGTGACGGTGCTGCTCCGCCCACGCAACTCGCCGCCGACCGCGACGAGGATGACGAATGTCACGATCCCGCTGAAGACGAGCAGGACCGCGCGATTCGCGTCGTTGCGCGCGGCGCGGCGGCGCATCTTCACCGCCTCACCCTGCCGCAACAGGGGCACCAGCGAGACGAGGAACAGAAGCGTCGCCAGATCGAACCCCGCCAACACGCCGCGCGTCACCCCCAGCGACGGGACCAGCAAGGCTCCGCTGACGACGAGGATCAGGGCGAAGACCAGGAATCGCGGCGGGGCGATCCGGTCACCGATATGGATTTGCAGGCGTTGCCAGCGGGTGATCGTCATACCCCGGATGTAGCCGGGGCGGACTGCTCTTGGCTATTGCGTGCATCGACCGGGCGAGGTGGGACGACCTCGCCCGTCCCTCGCCCGTCATCGCTCAGTTGCGCAGGCTGTCCGGTACGATGCCGCCATTTTCGGCGAGCTTGGCCATGACCGCCTTGTGCAGGGCGATATTCTGCTCCGCCGAGCCGTCCTCCGCGACGTGTACACCCAGTTCGTTCGCCAGTTCCTTGCGCGCGGCCAGGCTGGAATCGAGATCCAGCAGCTTGAGCAGGTCGACGATCGAGCTTTGATAATTGCCGCCGCCATTCTTCATCGCGGCCATTTCGCTGAGCACCGCGCCGACATCGACCGACTGCGGAGCGGGCGCGGTTTCGGCGGCGGGGGCCTGTTGCTGCGGAGCGGGCTGGGCCGGTGTGGCGGGGGTCGGAGCCGCCTCGGCGGGGGTGGCCGCCTTGTGATGGAAGATCTTGCCCAGAATATTGCCGAAAATGCTCATGACACAGGTTCCTTCATCGCTTTGCCAAGCGGCGTTGCCCCGGTTCAACGATGCGAAACCGTTTCGGGTCCGATGATTTACGGAACGTCCCGCGCCATGGCGCGCTTAGACGCTTTGCCGAACTATCGCCGAACTATCCTAGGAGCTTACTGGCATGACCATTCGCGCTACCGCCTTGGGCGCCGCCGCCCTCCTCGCTCTTGCCGGTTGCGGGCGCAGCGAGCCCCAGGCCCAGAGCAACGCCGCCACCGCCGACATGACGGCCGGTAACGCCATGGCCGACGCCGCGCCGACTGCCGCGACCCTGCCCGCCGCGCAGGTCTTCGCCAATGCGGTGGCGGCCAGCGACGCCTTCGAGATCGAGACGTCGAAGCTGGCCCTGACCAACGGTGCCTCGGCCTCGGTCAAGACCTATGCGCGCCGGATGATCGAGGCGCATACCGCCTCCACCGCCAAGCTGAAGGCCGCTGCGGGTTCGGCCACGCCCGCGATCACGCCCGATCCCGTGCTGAATGCCGAGCAGCAGCAGAAGCTCGACCAGTTGAAGGCGCTGAACGGCACCGCCTTCGACCAGGCTTACATCGCCGAGCAGACCGCCGCGCATCAGCAGGCGCTCGACACGCTGAAGGGCTATGTTGCCACGGGCGACGTCGCGTCGCTCAAGAGCTTCGCCACCGGCTTGATCCCGACTGTCGCCGCGCATCTCAACATGGCCAAGGGCCTGAAGGCCTGAGGCGAAGCGGCTTCCCTCTCCGGTCGTGACGGAGGGGGAAGCCGATGCCGCGGCGGTCGACCGCCTCGCTCCGTCGAGGTGGATCGACGTTCGCCCGGTTCGATCATGGTATGGTGCGGCCATGCCCGGTTCCACGCCCCATTCCGCCACGCTGCTCATCATCGACATGATCAACGACCTCGATTTCGAGGGTGGTGAGGAATGCGACCAATCTGCCGGTGCTGCTGCCGCAACTGGGGGTGCCGCGTGATCTTGACGGGGATGGCGGCGGACATCTGTGGGCTGTTCACCGCCGCCGACGCGCATATACGCCAATATGGCCTGTGGGTGCGCGGCGATACGGTCGCGAGGGGCGCGGGAGATCATGCGGCAAGGCATCTGCGCGGAAACGCGGGCGACGGAGACGTGATCGCACTCTAGCGCAGGCGCGCCCGCTCCCCTAGATACCGCCACCTCTATGGCACGGATCGAAACCCCCAAGCGCGTGCGCGGCACGCAGGACATCTTCGGCGACGAACAGCGCCGCTTCGCGCAGGTGCTGCGCACCTTCGAGCATGTCCACGGCCTGTACGGCTTCCAGCGACTCGACTTGCCGGTGTTCGAAGATACGCAGGTCTTCGCCCGCTCGATCGGCGAGACGACCGATGTCGTGTCGAAGGAGATGTACACCTTCCCCGATCGCGGCGGCGACCTGCTGACCCTGCGACCCGAATTCACCGCGGGGATCGCGCGCGCGTACCTGACCGAGGGGTGGCAACAATATGCCCCGCTGAAGCTGGCCACCTCGGGCGCGGTGTTCCGCTACGAACGCCCGCAAAAGGGCCGTTATCGCCAGTTCCACCAGATCGACGCCGAGATCCTCGGCGCGCCCGAACCGGCGGCGGATGTCGAACTGCTGGTGATGGCCGACCAGTTGCTGCGCGAACTGGGCATTGCCGAGGGCGTGACGTTGCAGCTCAACACGCTGGGCGATGCGGAGACCCGCGACGCCTGGCGTGCGGCGCTGGTCGCGCATTTCGAGGCGCATCGCGATCAGTTGTCCGAGGACAGCCTGGTGCGGCTCGACAAGAATCCGCTGCGCCTCCTCGACTCGAAGGATCCGCGCGATCGGCCGATCGCCGATGCGGCGCCCGATATCGACGCGTATCTGACCCCGGAGGCGCGCGCCTTCTTCGACGCGGTGACGGCTGGGCTGGACGCGGCGGGCGTGGCCTGGACACGCAATGCGCGGCTGGTGCGCGGGCTGGACTATTATCGCCACACCGCGTTCGAGTTCGTGACCGACCGGCTGGGCGCGCAGGGTACCGTGCTGGCGGGCGGTCGCTATGACGGGCTGGTCGAATCGCTGGGCGGCCCCGCCACGGCGGGCGTGGGCTGGGCGGCGGGGGTCGAGCGGCTGGCGATGCTGCTCGACGAGCCGGCCAGGCCGACCATCGATGCGGTCGTGGTGCCGATGGGCGCGGCGGCGGAGCTGCGCGCGACCGGCCTCGTTGCCGATCTGCGCCGGGCGGGCGTCGCGGTCGACATGGCGTTTCGCGGCAACATGAAGCGGCGTCTGGCCAAGGCGAACGACCAGGGCGCGCGCTATGTGCTGATCCTGGGCGACGACGAACTGGCGAACGGCCAGGTGCAGGTAAAGGCGCTCAGGACCGGCGAGCAGGCCGCCGCGCCGCTGGACGGGATCGCACAGGGCATCTTCGACCTCGTGTTCGAGGACGAGATCGCCGAGGATCATGGCGAACGGCTTCCCCCCCTGGGGCAGCGTCTGACGACCGCATGAAGACCATTTCCGCCGAACGCATCGCGCAGATCGAGGCGCGACGCGACGAATTGCAGGCGATGATGGCGACCGGCGACCTGCCGTCGGACCGTTTCGTCGCGGTGTCGAAGGAATATGCCGAGCTGGAGCCGGTCGCCAACGCCGCCGCCGAGGTGCGGCGCCTGCGGCAGGAGGCCGACAGCCTGGCCTTCATGGCGCAGGACGGCGATGACGAGTTGCGCGAGATGGCGGCGGAGGAACTCCACGTCAATCGCACCGCCCTGGCCGAGGCGGATCGGACGCTGGCGCTGGCGCTGCTGCCCCGCGACGCCGCCGACGAACGCGCGGCGATGCTCGAAATCCGCGCCGGGACGGGGGGCGACGAAGCGGCGTTGTTCGCCGGCGACCTGTTCCGCATGTACCAGCGCTATGCCGAACGGCAGGGGTGGCGGGTCGAGATCATCTCCGCCTCCAGCTCGGACGCGGGCGGCTACAAGGAAGTCGTCGCCTCGGTCGCGGGCGCGGGCGTCTTCGCCAAGCTCAAGTTCGAAAGCGGCGTCCACCGGGTCCAGCGCGTGCCGGTCACCGAATCGGGCGGCCGCATCCACACCTCGGCGGCGACCGTCGCGGTGCTGCCCGAAGCGGAGGAGGTCGACCTCCAGATCGACGACAAGGATCTGCGCATCGACATCTATCGCTCGTCCGGCGCGGGCGGGCAGCATGTCAACACGACCGACTCGGCGATCCGAATCACCCACATCCCGACCGGCCTGGTCGTGATCCAGCAGGACGAACGCTCGCAGCACAAGAATCGCGCCAAGGCGATGAAGGTGCTGCGCACCCGGCTGTACGAGGCGGAGCGCGAGCGGCTGGCGGCGGAACGGGCGGGCACCCGCCGCTCGATGGTCGGTTCGGGCGACCGGTCGGAGCGGATCCGCACCTATAATTTCCCGCAAGGCCGCGTGACCGATCACCGGATCAACCTGACCCTCCACCGCTTGCCGGAAATATTGGAAGGCGAACTGGATGAACTGGTCGGCGCGCTCCTCGCCGAGGATGAGGCCGAACGGCTCGCCGCGCTCGATGGGTGAGGGGGGCGGGGGCGGCATAGTGGATGCCCGCACCGCACTGATGCAGGCTGTTCTGCGGTTTTCCTTCTCACCGACCGCACGGCTCGATGCCGAATTGCTGCTCGCCCATGCGCTGGGGATCGAGCGTAACGCGCTGCTCCTCGACCTTGGCCGTGCGGTGCCCGACAGCTTCTGGCCGCTGGTCGAGCGTCGCGAAGCCCAGGAGCCGATCGCCTATATCACCGGCACGCGCGGCTTCTGGACGCTGGACCTGATCGTCGGCCCGGGCGCGCTGGTGCCGCGTGTCGATAGCGAGACGCTGATCGCCGCCGCGCTGGCGCATTTCGGCGATCGGCCCCCCGCGACCCTGCTCGACCTGGGCACGGGGCCGGGCACGCTGCTGCTCGCGCTGCTCGACGAATGGCGCGGCAGCATCGGGCTGGGCGTCGATCGCTCCGAGGCGGCCTTGCGCTACGCCGTCGCCAATGCGTCCGCCTGCGGCATGGCCGACCGTGCGCGGTTCCTGCGCGGCGACTGGGCGACGGCGCTGAACGGTTCGTTCGACTGCATCGTCACCAACCCGCCCTATATCGGCACCGGCGAGGCCCTGTCGCCCGAGGTGCGCGACCATGAGCCCGGCTCCGCGCTGTTCGCCGGGCCCGATGGACTGGACGATTACCGCCTTCTCGCCCCCGAACTCCGTCGCCTGCTGGCACCGGGCGGCGCGGCCGTGGTGGAGATCGGGCATGAACAGGCCGATGCGGTGACGGCCCTGCTGGAGGCGCAGGCCTTCCGCGTCACGCTCCATCGCGATCTGGGCGGGCGGCCGCGCGCGTTGCTGGCGTATTGAACAATTGCGATGATGCCCCATATTTCACTTGAAGGACCTAGGTCCGACCCGCTAGAGCGGGCGCAGGGGCACGCGAACATTCGACACTCTCACCGTTTTTCGGGTCGTTTGATTTCGGGTCGTTGCCCATATCCTTCGTCATGCAGTCGCTGCTGTCCGGCGGCCGTGGCAAGCGCCCCTTGGGCGCCAGAGCTTCGCATCGTGCGAGACGCGCGCGGTGCCGGGAAAAGTGGACCTTGTTGGTTTGACGACTAAGGACGAACAGCTTGATCAATAATCGGCAGGCCGGCCGCCGTCGCGGTCGTGGTGGCGGCAATAATGGTGGTGGACAACGCCCGGGTGGCAATCCCGGCCGTCCCGACAATGGCAATCGCATCGACAACCGTGCGCGCGGCAATGCCAACCAGTTGTACGAGAAGTACAAGAATCTGGCGGCCGAGGCGCAGCGTCAGGGCGATCGGGTCAACACCGAATATTATTGGCAGTTTGCCGATCACTATTTCCGGGTATTGAGCGAAAGCCGCTCGCGCTTCGAGGAACAGAATCAGCGTCGCCAGCGCGAGGAACCGCGCGACGACCAGTTCGACGACGGCTTTGACGGCGGCGACGAGGATTATGGCGACGAGGGCGATCCGATCCGCCCCGGCGAGCAGCAGGGCGAGGTCGAGCAGCGCCGCGAGCGCCAGCCTCGCGAGGAGCGCAACCGGGACGAGCGTCCCCGCGAGGAACGGGCGCGCGACGAACGCCCCCGTCGCGATCGCGAGGATCGGCCTCGCCGTGACGACCGCCGGCCCGCCCGTGTCGAGCAGCCGGTCCTGGAACAGCCGGTCGCGGCCGAAGAGGCACAGCCGGTCGAAACCGCCAAGGCACCCGAACCCGTGGCCGAGAGCGAAACGCCCCGCCGTCGTGGTCGCCCGCGTCGCGAACGCCCGGTCGAGGCGGAAGCCGTTGCCGAGCCGAGCGGCTTCGACGCCGATCGCCTGCCCCCGGCGCTGACCCCGGTGGCCGATGCCGAGCCTGTGGCCGAGGAAAAGCCCCGCCGTCGCCGCGTCCGTGCGGCGGCTCCGGCGGAGCCCGAGGCGGCGGCGGGCTGATCCCCGTTCGATCCTGAAGGAAAGGCCGGTCTTCGCATCCCGCGACGACCGGCCTTTTTCGTGTCGGGGGATGCAGGCAGAGGCTCAGGGACGCCGGTCGACATCCTCGTCATGGCCGGTCCCCGAACTCAGGAAGACCAGCCCCATCAGCGCGCCGGTCAGCATCACCATGCCGCCGATGCCGCCGATCACGCCCAATATCGTGACACCGTTGAGCGGCCCATAGACCTGCGCCAGCGCGACGATCGCCCCGGCAACCGCGATGGCGGCGGCCACCGTCATCCACGCCATCATCGTGCGAAATCGCGCCCAGGCGAAGGCCGCCTGGGAAGGATCGTCCAGGCCGGGCGGGGGGCTGGCTGGGGGTGGGGTCATCGACCGACCATGGACGGCTGCGGTGACGGGGGCAAGCGGACCGAGCGGGCCGGATCAGACGGCGCGGTTGCCCCGCCGCATCGGAATCGACGCCCAGATACCCCGCACGATCGCGGTGATCTCCACCCGCACCGGATGGCGCAGCGCATAGACGACCACCAGCCACGCGATGACGCCCGCCACCGCCGCGCCGGTCAGCAGGGCCGGACCGACCGCCTCGGGAACCGCGATCCAGCGATAGACGGCCAATAGCGGCGCGATCGTCGCCAGCGTGGCGACCAGGCTCTGCGCATAGACGATCACCATGCCCCGCCAGGCGAATCCGGTCACGCCGCGCATCAGCCCGGCATAGAGCAGGAACCATGCGATACCGTAGAGGATGCGCGACGCGGCGGCGATCTCCAGGCCCTGCATCGCGCCCAATATCAGCAGCCCGATCGATGCCGCGGTATCGAGCGCGTTGACGAGGATCAGACGCCGGATCCGGCCCAGCAGGATGGGCAGCTCGAAATGCAGCGGCAGCGCCGCGAAGAAAATCTGTCCGATCGCGATCCAGCTCAACAGCGGCGCGACCCCGGCCCAGCGCGGACCATAGAGCATCAGGACGATCGGCGTGGCGGCGGTGGCGAGGAAGGTCATGGCGGGCCAGGTCACCCCGCTATAGGCCGCGACCACCCGGCGATACGGCGCCGCCAGATCGGCCTTGGCATCGCGCAGGCGCGCAAAGGCCGGATAGAAGACGCCGTCGACCGCGCCACTGACCAGCATCTGCAACTGCGCCCCCAGGCTGGAGGCGCGACTGTAAAGCCCGACCGCGGTCAGGCTGAGGACGCGTCCCACCACCAGGTCGGGGCTGCGCGAACTGATCGCATCGCTGATATAGAGGAGCGAGCTGTCGGACCCGAAGCGCAGGATCGGCCCGATGCCGCGCAGGCTGGGGGGGAAGGGCGGGCGGATACCCGACCGCCATTGTCCGATCAGCGCGCGCGCCGCCTGCTGTGCCACCGCGGCCCAGGCCAGCGCGAAGGCCGAATAGCCCGCCCAGGCCAGCCCCAGCGAAAAGGCCGCATTGACCACCGCCGCGCCGACGCTGACCAGGAACATCGAATAATAGTCCATCCGCCGCTGCAACATCGCACTGGGCACGATGCCGAACGGCACGACGAGATAGGAGCCCGCGATGATGACGAGCAAAGGGGTAAGCTGCGCATTGCCGTAGAATCGCGCCACCGGCCAGGCGAGCGCCAGGATCAGCATTCCGATCCCGAAGGCGAAGACCAGCGAAACCGAGAAACAGGTGCGGATCTGCGCCTCGGTGAGGTCGGGCTCGCCCGCGACGAAGCGCCGGATGCCGAAATCCTGAAGCGCCGACACCAGCAAGGCGGCCGACAGTGCGATCGAATAGAGCCCCATTTCGGGCGGGGTCAGGAAGAATCGCGAGATCAGCACGCTGACCACGAACTGGATGGCGAAGGCGATATATTGCGCGCCGATCGACCAGAGCGCGGCCCCTCGGATCGAGGAGGCGCTCATCGACCGATCGAATCCCGGATCAGGAACATGGCCAGCCGCAACGCTGCGAGCGGGTGGTAATAGCGCGCGAGCCGGACGACCGTCCGCCACAGCCCCGGACAGCGTTCGTCGGGCGAATCCCGCGTGTCCGCCAGATGCGCGGCGATCAGCGGCAAGCCGTCCCCCGACAGCGAAGGGAGATCATAGAGCATGGCACGCGTCATTGCGGCACGAACCGCTCGCGCCTGCCCCGGCCGGCCGAATGCCGCATCGAGCAAGTCGATCGGTGGCAATTCCTGCCAGGTTTCGCTGGGATCGGGATGTCCTTCGACCCGTGTCGCATGGGCGCGCTGCGCCACGGCGGCTCCATAATGCTGGGCCAGGGCATGGCGGTGGGAAACCTGGGTCGTAGAATAGCGATACAGGAGCAGCCGCTCGGGCAGATTGGCCATTCGGGTCCGCTCGCTCAACCGCAGCCACAGATCATAATCCTCGCAATGCCGATAGGCGACGCGATAGCCACCTACCGCGCGAACCAGGTCGCGCCGCATCATGACCGACGGATGGCAAAGAGGCGACCCCTGCGGCAGCGCGGCTGCGACCGCTTCGGCGGAGAGCGGTCGAGCGAGGGGCTGATCACGTCGCGTCGTGCCCGTCTCTGTGATCCCCAGGAACTGGGTACCGACCACCCCGTGATCGGGATGCGCGTCGAGAAAGGCGACCTGACGGGCGAAACGCTCGGGCAGGGCGATGTCATCGCCGTCCATCCGCGCGATATACTCGCCGCGTGCCATCCCGATGATCCGGTTCAACCCCGCAATGAGCCCCAGATTCGGCTGGTGATAGGCATGGATTCGCGAATCGCGCCTGACATAGTCCGCGATGATCGTGGAGGACCCATCCGTCGACCCATCGTCCACGACCAGCAATTCAAAGTCGCTGAAGCTCTGCGCCAATAGGCTATCCAGCGCGGCACCGAGATAGGGCGCGTTGTCATATACGCACAGCGCGACGGTGATGCGGGGGGGGATAATGGGCGACGTCATGCTTCAATCGCACAGTCTCTACAAAAGCTGATCAACAGGTCCTTAAAGCGCCAATGACGAACAGGCTAATTCCGAATGCGCAATGGGGTTTCTCCGCGATACGATGCCTCAGAATGCGCTAAGCTACTGATATATATGGCATCTTTGAATTCTTGCAGAAAAGTGGCAATTTTTGTGTTGACCGTAATGGAGGTGGGGCCTAGAGGGGTTTCACCGCGACGGAGCGGGCCGCTGCGGCGGCCTGGGTGTTGGCGGTACTGGCATTGAGATGCTGGCGCACGGAAGTTTCTAGGCCGGGAGGTTTAGGGATGGAAGGGGTGCCGGTATTTGTTGTCG
>NZ_JBCNNI010000048.1:0-26874 GCF_039594485.1 Sphingomonas sp.
GGGTTCTCACATCAGTTGGTCGCTCTTGGCCGGCAGCAGCCCGTCGTTGCCTGATGGATCCAACCCCTCCGCTGCTATAGTGCAGTCGGCTTCTGACGTTCAGTGCAGCCGTCTTCTGAAAACGACAGCGGTTTTTGCCTCATCGAAGCTTCCTAGCGGTCGGAATACCCGTTGCGGAAACCACCGGCACATTGCAGGGTGTTAGATATCTTTTCTGGCGGGGTGATGATGCTCATCGGATATGTGAGGGTATCCAAGGCTGACGGATCGCAGACGCTGTCACCGCAGCGCGACGCGCTGCTATCCGCCGGCGTCGATGCCTCACGCATTTATGAGGATCTCGCGTCGGGTCGTCATGATGCGCGTCCTGGCCTGACTGCCTGTCTCAAGGCGTTGCAGCCCGGCAATACACTGGTGCTCTGGAAACTGGATCGCCTCGGACGTGACCTGAGGCATTTGGTCATCACCGCCGAGGCGCTGCGTGAGCGCGGCATCGGGTTGAAGGTACTGACTGGCGCCGGCGCGCAGATTGACACCACCACCGCCAACGGCCGCCTGGCTTTCGGCATCTTTGCCGCCTTCGCCGAGTTCGAGCGCGAGCTTATCGCCGAGCGCACACAGGCCGGCCTTGCTGCGGCACGCGCGCGGGGGCGCATGGGAGGGCGGCCCCGCAAGATGGACAAGGCAACGCTGGCGATGGCGATGGCCGCCATGTCCGATCGTAACGCGATCGCAGCTGATGTCGCGCGCCGTCTCGGGATGACGACGACGACACTCTATATGTACGTGAACGGTGACGGCACGCCCAAGGCGCCGGGCCAGGCACTGCTTGACGGTGTGCCGTACCGCAAAGAACGACTGCGCGCCGCGTGATGAAGCACGCCGCGCTTCAGCGATCAGGCATATTGCCGAGCGGGCGAGACGATCACGTCATGTTCGATCGACCGGGCCGAGATGGCGGCCGGGGTGAGGGCTGCGGGAACGCAGACACCTCTGCGCGGCTTGCCGATCAGCCGACGTGGTCGCGCCAGTATCATCAGGTTCATTACCGCCGCGCCGATCAGGAACTCTTCTTCCGCTCCGCGGATGCCGCGCAGGTGAAGCCGCCTCATGCCATGCTTGCCCTTGGCGTCGGCGAAGAACCGTTCGACCCCGCGCCGCAACCGCATAGACCGCTTGTAGAGCCCGGTTTCCACTTCGGCTCTGGCAAGATCGCGAACGTCTTCATCGTCCAGTCGAACCAGGGTACGACGCCGCGACGTCGTGCATTTCTTCCGAAGCACGCACGCCTCGCAATCCCGAACATCCGCCGCGTAACGGTGTACGCCGGTGGGAGGATGGAAGGCATGGTGCCGGAGCGTCTTGCCGGTCGGGCAGGTAAAGCTGTCGGTGCCACGATCATAGCTGAAGGCCGTTCGCGGCAGCTTGCCCTTGGTCTGCTGCGTCCGGTCGATCACGGGGATGTGTGGGGTTGCGCCGTGATCCCGCACGAAGCCGAGGAAGTTCGCGCTGCCATAGGCTTTATCGGCCGCGACCCGCTTGGGGCGATAATCAAACCGATCGGCCGACCGCTCGAGCATGACGCGCCCCGCATCAACTTCCTCCGCGAAGCGAGCTGGTGTCGCCTCGACATCGAGCGCGACGCCACTCGGGGTGTCGACCAGCGCATTCAAGGCGTAGCCGAACCGGCCACGCACCGTTCGCGCCGACCAGGCCGCGGCAGGGTCCGTTCGAGAGATGCCTTGGCAGCTTTTCGACCGCGCCATTTCAAAGACGGCATCTCCTGTGTCGTGCACCCACTCCCTAACCGCGCGCGACGCGTTGGCGACATACGGCAGGTAGCCGGGAACGGTCTTGCGCTGCCAGCTCGCATCAGCCGCTATGAACGACGCATCGATCGCGGCGTCTTTTCCGCCAATCAGTCCTTCTCTGATGCAGCGTCTCACCGTGCTCTCGAACAGGATCCGGAACACGTTGGCATCGCGGAAGCGACCATGGCGGTTCTTGCTGAACGTGGAGTGGTGCGGAACCTTGTCTCCCGGCGCGAGACGGCAGAACCAGCGATAGGCCAGATTGTAGCGCAGCTCCTCACACAGCCGCCGTTCGGACGCGATCGCGAAGATGCGGCCGATCAGCGTCATGCGGATGAGGAGTTCGGGATCGATCGATGGTCTTCCCCGTGCGCTGTAATGACCGGCCAGTGCCTGTCTCAACTCGCCGATGTCGAGCCATCGATCGACGCGACGCAGCAGGTGGTCTGTGGGCAACATGGCTTCTACGGTGCGGAAGGACGCCCCTTCCCGCTTACTGCGACAGGCTGGTCCCATCATAGCGACGCTCCTTTCGATAGGGGTGAAACGAAGGAGCAACCCGGCATGTCCGGCATTTTTCAACAGGCCCGGTCGGTTGTGACACCGCCACCCTGCCCCAGCTTTTCCAAGGGTTTGCAGGTGTCACAACCCCGTGCCAGAATGAAGGCATGGAAATTGGCTATGCCCGCGTGTCGCGAGGCGACTCCCAGGACATAGACCCGCAGCTTCGCGCGCTCCGCGATGCGGGGTGCGATCCCATCTACCAGGAGGAGGCATCGGGTGGCCGAGCTGACCGTCCCGAGCTGGCGCGCGCGATCGGCGCGTTGAGGCCCGGCGACGTGTTCGTGGTGTGGAAACTCGACCGGCTATCGCGCTCGCTCCGCGATCTACTGTTCACCCTTGAGGCGATCACCGCCGCAGGCGCGGGGTTCCGATCAGTGACGGAGGCGATCGACACCACCACCGCGCCGGGCCGGTTGATGACACAGATGCTTGGAGCCTTCGCCGAGTTCGAGCGTGCCATGATCCGCGAGCGGACCATGAACGGGCTGGCGCACGCTCGCAAAGCCGGCCGGCACCTTGGACGCCGGCCGAGCCTCACCGGCCAGCAGCGCGCCGAGATCATCGCCAAGGCAGAATCCGGCCAAGGTTCCCCTGCCCAACTCGCCAGCCTTTTTCGCGTGTCGCGATCGACCGTGCAGCGCGTGTTGCGCGCGCATCGCGAGCGAGCATCGGGCGCGACGCCGCTCCCCGCTAAGAGAGCGTGAAAGGAACGCCCATGCTTTGGATCGACACGAAAACGGACGACGACGCGCGCCGGCGAGGCGAGGCGCAGTGGACGCCGGTTTGGACGGAGAACCAGAACGGCACCGCCACGGCCGCCGTGCCGGGACCGGAAAAGGTGGACGGGCAATTCTGGGGCGACGCGATCAAGGACGTGCAGGACGACCCGGCCGCACGTCTAGCGATGGCGGAACGCCAGTTGCCCTTGCCCGGAGCGTTCAGCCAGATGGCGGTCGCGCGGCGCGCGATCATCCGTCAGCTCAAGAAGGAGGGGAAGCCGTTCGACGCCGAGCTGCGCCAGCTTCACTATTGGGCGGCGCTGAGCAGTTGGAGCGTGCCCTATAGCGAGGTGTTGCGCGAGCCCGGCTTCAACGTCCTGGAGAGCACGCCATATGCCAAGCTCGCCAAACTCAACCTCACGTATGACGTGATCGGATGCGATGAGCTTCTCGGCCTCAACAAGACCGATCGGAAGATGATGCGCGAAGCATGGGGCGAGCCAAAGTCGCACACGACCGCCCATGCACTTTACGCCGAGCTATGGCGCGAGCAGGAAAGCAAGCTGGCCGCAGTGCGGGGTAAGCGACGTGCCGACCTGATGGATGAAATCGTCGCCTTGGCGCGTCCGGAGCCAATGGTGCGAAAAGTGCCAGCTCCGGAGCCGAGGAGGCCAGGGCTGTTAGCCCGCATCTTTGGACGTTGAGACATGATGCTGCGCCATTCGACTGGCGCTCCGTTCCAGCAGGCGATCGACACGCATTGTGGAGTGATACCGTCAGCTCGCTCGACCTAGCTGACCTGTCACATCGTCGAACTCGTAGAAATCCGGGTTCCGTTCCGCAACCAATGTCATCAGCTCGTTCAAGAGATCATGCATAGGAACTTCCGTCTCTGGGTCACCGACACGAAAAGCCCGGACGCTCGATGCCGTAGGAGAGGCTTCGACCAGAATGAGGTAGAAACGCTCAAACTGTTCGTCCCTGTCGTGGGGATCGGCCCTGCCGGTAAATAGCTTGAGCCGCTGGTGAGCATTGACGAATGTCGATCGCCGCCGGGGCGCGCCGTCGTCCGCACGGACGTGATCGGTCCCGGCGCCTGCATCCAGGAAGAACAAGCCGGCCAGTACGGCATATGGAAAACGGCGGTGTAGCGTCACCGCTTCGATCAGCATGTCACCACGGCGATTGGTGAGATTTTTCTGAAAGTTCTTTGTTTTGGTGTCACGAAAGTTGATGGTCTTGATCGAGATACCGAGCAGCAGCCCGGATGCTTCGGTTGCCCAGGTCACATCAACCTTCTTCGCGCCGATTCCGCCGGCCATGCGACGTTCCGCGCCCGAGCCTCCCACCTCGCCTGGTTCGGCGGGTCGCGCTTCCTTGCAGCCGCGTCGCCTGAGTTCAGCGCCGATTGCGACGGCCACGGCCGCCGACATCAGCTCGCTATAGGCTTTCTTTGCGGACGAGGCGGCATCGTCCGCCGGCTTTGGGGGCAGGCTACGTAGCGCAGCATCAATAGCCTTCTCAATTGGTGGCACGCTCGCTCCTGCTTCGAGTCACCCGGCGCTGAAACAGAAGATCCCGTGCCCCGCGTAAGCCCCCCACTTCCAGTGGGCTCAAACCGAGGTGTCGCTCGAGGAGGATGGTATCGACAAGGTCGATTGCTCGCTGAGGTTTGGCACCACGCAAGGCGCGGCCGATCTGGGGGCGGATTGCACGCAGTTCATCAGCTACCGCCTCGAGTGTAGCGGCGGATGGTACTGGCAGCAGATCGGCTTCTCTAGGTTCGTGCTTCAACATGCCACCACCGTAGGCGCGGCCGACAACCTCTGCGCCCAGCAGCGTTGCAGAATTGAGGCACACCAAAGGCAGCAGCTCACGGCCGATCGCGCGCACCGCGTCATTGAGTTTCACACCATAGAGCGAGTTCAGGAATTGTGTTTCGGCGTCGTTGGTGATGAGCCGAGGCCGATCATGGTTCATATAAGTGAACAGCAGGTCGGGCCGCTCGACTAGTGGCACGCGCCACCAGGGCGTGCGATTGCGGCACTTGTAGGTAAGGTGGACGCCTTCCTTTTCTCCCTTCGCGATGTATGCGCGCGCAGCAGCCGAGGGTTTTGGACCGGGTGCGAACAGGAAGCAGCGCTTGCCCTCTTTGGCGAGGCTTTCCCAAGCGGCCGAACCGAATGTGAGCCCGCGCAGATGCTTGGAGCCTGGCGGCGAGATCGGCAGCAGTTCGCTTTGATCGAGCTTGAGCTTGGCCACCTCGGCTCGAGTGAGTGAGAAATAGTCGTTGTTGCCGGTAACGGCACCGAGATAGGTTTCGCCCCATCCCCCCAGCAATGTCGAGAATCCGGCATCATCGGTCAGGCGCGCATACACATCGAGCGCCGCAGCCGGCAGCAGCGCCGGCGTCCACTTCTGATCACCGGCCGGGGCATATCCAACCCACGAATCCGAGCACATCCGCTCGAGGTCGTTGAGGTTGCGCGCCTGATAAACTTCAAAGCTCGGCGCGCCCCCGCTACCCTCGGCAAGAAGCAGCACGACCTCTTCGAGCACGTCTGGGAAAACCAATTCTTCGAATAACACCAAACGAACCTTGGCGAACCGATCGAGCAGGAAACGACGCACCTGCGATGCATAGTTCACCGTCAGCAGTTCGGCAGGCAATACCAAGCCAAGACGGCCGTCTTCCTTCAAGAAATGGGAGGCATGGATTGTGAATGCGGCCCAAGAACTGGCAAGGCCAGTTAATCGGACACCCTGCGCTAACGCGGCCTGAAGGCTTTTAGCTCGAGCATCGCCACTGAATTGTTGATAGCGAACATAGGGCGGATTACCGATTACCGCGTCATATTTGGACGGTGGCGGACCCTCGTCGAAAAAGTCGCCGATAGCGATCCGCGCCGACGCGCCGTGTGCGGCCAACCGGGTGTTTGCGGCAGTCGCCGATGCGTCGTGGATTTCGACGCCATGGAGCTGGCCCGGCATGTCAGCCTTTGCTCCGAGCGCACGCAGGCGGTCAACGGCCGGAAGCAGAAAAGCTGCATCACCGCATGATGGCTCGAGCACGGTGTCAGCACTCGACCGGATCGCCCATTCTGACAGGAAGTGGGCAAGCGCTGGCGGGGTAAAGAAGGCTCCCCGTGCCTTGCGCAATGCTGGTGTGTCCACGTCGTCCGATCCCTTAATCTACATGTCTCTCCCCGCGAGGGTTGGCCCTTCGAGCGAGGCTGCTAACTCCGTGTATGTTCCCCATCTGTTCCGTTGTCTAGCGTCAGCAACGCAGATCAGGTGGCGTTGGCTGCTCGGTGCGAACAACAGTCAGGCGAGCACTTCCAGACCATGCTTCTGGACGACCGTGAGCAGCTTCAAGGCTAGGCCGCTCGGCTTTTTGGTGCCCGCTTCCCACTTCTCGACCGTGCTTTCGCTGGTGTTGAGGTAGCGCGCGAAGACGGGCTGACTGACGTGGTGCTTTTCGCGCAGATGCTTGATGTCGGCCGGCGCGAACGCGGTCGGCACGGTCAGGCACGTCTCATCGAAATGGCGCATCGTCGCCTTGGTGATCGTCCCCGCCCGGAACATACCGGACGCGCTGCTATGGATCGCCTCGAAGGCGTCGCTTTTAAACTTGGGCTTCGCGGGCATGGCAAATCTCCGTCAGTTCCTTGGCTTTCAGCTCCAGCTCGATTTCGGCGTCGGTCTTGCCGTCATAAAGATCGGCCAGATCACGAAAGCCGGTCAGTTCGGCGTCGGTAATATTGTCGCGGTCGTTTTTGGCGAACAGGTAGGTATAGACCCAATAGCGTTTACCTTTGGCGAGAATGATGCTGCGGTGCCGGTTCTTGTCGAGCCGCTTCTTGAACACGCCCCCGCCGAGATCGTCGCATTGTCCTTTCCGCACCTGTGCAATGGCGGCACATAGCTCCTTATCGGCGATCAGTGCCTTGCGTGCTGCCTTCGAGAACCAGGCCGTCTTGAATGTTCGCGCTGGTCCTCCGTCCGTCATCATCATTGTGTAGCACCTAGTCCGGTTATTTTCAATCGCCTTGAGTTGGCAGGCGCGCCCGTGCCGGGCCGCGCTCTATCTCCGCTGCGCTCCGACCGAGCCGCCGTGCTGGTGTCTCGTCCCTGACGGGCTACGATCGCTCGCGCGGCGGGCCAAGGCCCGCATGAGGCCGCCGGCGTCGCCGGCGAAGATCCCCGTCAGGAGGGGAAAGGGAGCGCCGCCCCCTCTCCCCAGCAACGACAATCAGCCGGCCGTGGCTCGGCTATCGCCTGCGCCCGCACCACCCCGGCAGATTCTCGCTGCCCCCCTCTCCCCCGCTGTTCGCCACGAGGCAGGGCCGATGGCGGAAGGCCATCGCCCCCAGGGCGATTTGAAGGAGACAAGACAATGGAGCAGGACAATCGAGAAAGCTGGCTCAATCGGGTGGCGGTAGGCATGGCTCCGCTATTCGACGCGCTGGGCACCCCCCTGCCCGACCGCGTGCGCGTCGCGATCGGCTTCACCAGTGCCGGCCGAAAAGGCAAGGCAATCGGCGAGTGTTGGGACAACCGCCGCAGTGCGGACGGCCATTTTGAAATCTTCATCCGCCCGGACCTCGCGCACGCGCCCGATGCGATGGCCGCGCAGATCGCCGCAATCCTCGCGCACGAACTGGTCCACGCGGCAGTCGGCATCCCGGCCGGACATGGGAAGCCGTTTAAACGGCTCGCTGTCGGGCTGGGGCTGGTCGGGCCGATGCGTGCGACCACGCCCGGCGAGGTGTTCCATGCCGCCGTCGCGCCAATCCTCGCCGCTGCCGGTCCACTCCCCCATGCCCGCCTCGACACCGCCGGCGAAACCACCGCACCCAAGAAGCAGACGGCGCGGATGCTCAAATGCGAGTGCCAGGCCTGCGGCTATACGGTCAGGACCGCGCGCAAATGGCTGGAGACCGCCGGCGCACCGCTGTGTCCGATCGCGGGCCACGGGCCGATGCAGCATGATCCGCTCGACGACGAAGAGGACGCGCCGGATGAGTGACACAGCCCCTTTCCCACTCGGCAGTATTTGTATACAAGTATAAGTCTATACCCGTAGGAGTGTAGCATGAAGGTTCTGGCTATCCTGTCGCAAAAAGGCGGCGTCGGAAAGACGACGCTCGCGACATGCCTTGCAGTCGCGGCCGAGCAGGCCGGCAAGGCAGCAGCGATCATCGATCTTGATCCGCAGGCGACAGCCTCGTTCTGGAAGGACGTGCGCCAGCTCGACACGCCCGCCGTCGCCTCGATTCAGCCGGTGCGGCTGGCGGCGATGCTCAAAGCGTGCGCCGACGCCGGCACGGACCTTGCTGTTATCGACGGCGCGGCCGTTGCCCGCGACGTTGCCTATGAAGCGGCGCGTCATGCCGACTTCATCCTGATCCCGACCAAGACGGCGGTGTTCGACACGATGAGCATGACGCACACGCTCGACGTGGTGCGACAGCTCGATCGCAGCTTCGCTGTCGTGCTTACCTTCGTTCCGCCACAGGGTCAGGAGACCGGCGACGCGATGAAGGCGGTTGAGGAGTTGGGCGCGGCTGTCTGTCCCGTGACGATCGGCAACCGCAAAGCCTTCTTCCGCGCGCAGGCCGAAGGTCAGGCGGTGCAGGAGTATGAGCCGAACGGGCCGGCCGCAGCCGAAATCAAGCGATTATACGAGTATACGGCTATACGCCTATACGATAAGGAGGCGGTGTGATGGCGAAGGGCAACACGCTCCAGGCCATGCTGGATCGCGCCAAGGCTGGCGGCGAGACGCCGGCAACCACCACACCGATCGCGCCGCCCGCATCGACACCCGCTAAGGCAGCGCCGAGCGGCCGGCAGGGGACCAAGCTGATTGGCGGCCATTTCGCGCCCGAGGTCAGCACCCAACTTCGCATCCTTGCGGCCGAGGAGGGGACGACGGTGCAGAATCTGTTGGCCGAGGCGCTGGACGACCTGTTCGTCAAGAAGGGCAGGGGGCGTGTCGCGCGTAACGTATAGGCGTATAGGCGTATACGCCTAACTTCAAAAGTGAGCTTTGGGGTAGGGGCTCACCGTTGGGTGGCGGGCAGGCTAAAATCCACCAACACCGGCATTTCGGGGATACCGCCGCGCAGCTTGGCACGGCGGACGATGCTGTGCTGGTCGATCAGGTTTTGCGCGTCGCGCCGGCCGCTTGATGTTTTCGGAAGCCACATCAGGGCAACCCGCTCAACCTTGCGGCCCTTTTTTATCGGCGTGAAATCGACATAGAAAGGGCAGAGCTTATTGATTTCCTCTTGGGCGACCTTGAGGCAATATTTGTTGAGATCGGCAAAGCGCTCGAGCTTGCCTTCGGGCACGTTGAGCAGACCGCGCAGCTCCGCAATCGTGAACTCTTCGCTCTGTTTGTATTCGAGCCCAATACGGCGCTCGATCATCTCATAGAGGCACAGCGCGTATTTGGACTCGAAGCAATACATCACCTGCGTCTTGAGGCGGGCATAGACCTCGCTGTTGCGCAGTATCTCGATCAGCTCCTCGGGAATGCGGTAATGGAGGAAGCCGTCCTTCTCGAGGCTTTCGTCGCTGGGGCCAAGAAGCTGGACGCGCCGCTTGTAGCTCTTACCGGCCTTTCGGATGGTGACGATGGCAATGGTGCCCATCAGACGCAGCAGCGAGCTTTCGATGCGCTCGTTGCCCTGGTGCGTGCCTTTGAGCGCGGTCTTGGCGATGCGATGGATGATCGGCTCGCCGATACGCTCCCAGGCGTTGGCGATCAGGAGATTGTAGATGCGGCGATCGGCGAGGGTGAGGGGAGTCAGTTCGACAATATCGACCAGCTCGCCAGGCTTGACGATTTCCCCGTAATTGGCCGGATCGAAAGGGTTTCCACGCCCTTTCTGCGCAAGGGTGCGGGCAGGATTATCAACCAAGGCAAGCTCGGCTTTTGCGCCATCCAAAGGTGAGTTAGAGTGAGACATTCGCTCACCTTACCACCAACGGTGAGCTAGGCAATTCCGAAAGCTCGCCGTTCGCTGGATGGTGAGGGATACCCCAAAACTCACCGTGGATCGGACGGTTACCCGAAAGCTCACTGGACTCGACCCCAACGCTCACTTTTACCGACCCCAACACTCACCGAAGGCTACCCCAAAACTCACGCGACTCGACCCTAACGCTCACTTTTCGGGGCCATTTCCCGCAGAAAACCAAGGGTTTCGGAGCCCTGAATCTTGAATCTAAGAAGAATTATTGAATCTGAAGGCCAACGGTGAGCTTTGGGGCAGCCCCGCCTGTGGATAACTTGGGCTCCTGTCGAGGTTTCACCCACCAGCGACATCACACAACGCACGGGCAAGAAAGGACAAACTGAATCGGCCTAACGGCCGATACGCCTTTGTTGATCGCCGGCTACGCCGGCGAGGAACCGGGCAAGCACTTCCAACATCACCAACGTTAGCACCAAGCCGAACTGTCCAAATGGCTTTTCGAGTAAGCCACGCACGACCGACAGCGCAGCATTACGAAGGACGGTGCTTGGCAAATCGGCCGCAGGAGGGCCATTTCCGGCCCGTGGAGCCTCAAAACGACCCGCTGGGAGAGATGGTGCGCCTTGTTCCGCCGATCGGTCCAGCGGGGCGCTGGAGAGGATGGCCGTTACCAGCCCATCGACCAAAAGTGAGGAGATACCCCAAAGCTCACTTTTCGCCGCGATCTGGAAGAAAGTGCAACGGTGTATACGCCTATACAATGACTCGGCGAATGCTCGATATTGCTACACCGGATCGAACAGCCCGGCGAACTCGCGCTGGTCGTAGTAACGGATTTTCTCGACCGCGAGCGGGTGTTCGCCCTGGCGGAGCAGCAGGAGCTGGTCGGGCCGCATCCGCATGATTTCGTCGGGCGTGGCGAGCCGGCGCGTTGAAACATGACCACTGACACTTTCCGAGGGACCGGCCCGGTTCTCGCCCCAGCCCGTGCCGCGTGACGTGCTGACAGTATCATATTCGATCGTGGTGTCGCCGATCGTGCGCGAGAGCATGTCGGCGGTCGCATGATCGTTGACCCCGAACGTCTGGATCACGCCCGCGTTGGACATGAACGTGCCGGCGCGCTCGCCATAGGTGGCCTTGAGCTGGTGCATGTCCTGAAGGATCGGCCAGAGCTGGAGGCCATAGCCCGCCATCAGCCCCATCGCCCGCTCGACCGGCTCCAGCCGGCCGAGCGCAGCGAACTCATCGAGCAGGAACAGCACGGGCCGGGCAGGGCGGGCGGTGGACCGCGCCATGTCGCTGACGGCCTGGCTCACCAGCAGCCGCAACCAGCGGGCATAGGTATCGAGCCGATCGGGCGGCAGGCACAGGAACACGGTGGCGGTCGTGTCCTTCAACCCGGCGAAGGTGAAATCCGACGCGGCCGTGCTGGCGACGATGCGCGGGCTGTCGAGAAAGTGGGTGTGGCGCTGCGCCGAGGACAGCACGCCGGCCGCTTCGCGATCAGACTTGCCGAGCTGGCGGTTGGCGGCGCGGGCGATCAGGCCACCGGCGCCGGCACTGTCCTGCATATCGGCGAGCAGCGCGGCGAAGCCGGCAGGGGCGAGCGTCAGCTTGTCGCGCACGACGGCAAGCACGCGGCGATCGGCGGGTTCGTGGACGACGGTGTGCAGGATCAGCCCGGCGATCAGCGCCTTGGCTTCCTCGTTCCAGTGGGCTTCGCCCGATTGTCCCGGCGCGTCGTGGACCAGCGCGTCGGCGAGGGTGTTGGCATCTTCCGCAAGATCGAGGCTGGCGGGATCGAGCCGGTCGAGCGGATTATAGCGGGCAGGGGGCTGACCCGACACGCCGAACGGATCGAGGCACCAGACCTTTCCCTTGGCGGCACGCGCCCGGGCGGTGACGCGAGCATTCTCACCCTTGGGGTCGATGCAGATCACTGAGCGATCGAGCAGCAACAGGTTGGGGATGATCGTGCCGACGCCCTTGCCCGAGCGGGTGGGTGCCATCGTCAGCAGATGCGCAGCGCCGTCGTAGTGGAGCAGCTTGCCCGACTTCGCCGAGCGGCCGATCAGGAGATCCCCGTTCGCCTCCAGCTTCCGCACGTCGGTACGGTCGCCGAAACGAGCGGAGCCGAGCAGATCGTTGCGCTGGTTGGCGGCACGTCGGTTGAAGCGCCAGGCCAGGAACAGGATCGCGCCGGCCAGCAGAAACGGAATGTCGGTCGCGATCTCGCCATAACCGAAAATGCTCTTGAGCCAGGCGTTGCTCGCCATCAGCACCACGAAGGCGACGAAGACCGCGAACAGCGGGCTGATCCGTCGCCTGGGCATCAGTGCGCTTCCATCGGCGTGACCGGCAGGGACCGATCGGCGTCGGGATGATCGAGCAGCCGGAGCAGGATTTGTGAGACGAGGGGAGGGGGCACGCCCTCATCCAGCATCATCGCGAAAAACGCATCGTCGTTAGGCGTCGGGACCATATTCTCGATGACCAGGTTGGCGCGCGAGTCCGCCATGTCCTCGTGCCACATGGCGACTTCCGCCGGTGTGCCGCGCACGAAATCCATCGCGCGGACCTGGCGGCGGATCGCCTCGATATCAAAATCGCTCATGGCGCTTCGCTCCCTTCCGCTTCCGCGTCGAACGCCCGCTTGCCGCGCCGCTTCCACAGCGCCAGCACGTCGCTGGAATCGTCGCCGCGACCACGCCCGGCGAGATCGAGCAGCGCGCCGTAAAGGGTGGCGCGATCGTCGTCGGTCAGATCGACCAGGCCGGCTTTCTGGACCAGCCCGCCCAGCTCAATCAGGTGGCGTGTCCGTTCGCGACGTTGCACGACCCAGCCCCTACTATCCGTTCGTCGTTCCGCCGCTTCCGCCCGCAGCGTCGCTGCCCGGTTCAGCCGCAGTCCTCGATCCGTCGATTGCAGCAGCGCCAGCACCTTTGCGCCCGCGCCGTTGAAAGAAGGCCGCGCCCTTCGCGCGCCATGCCTCCTTCGCGTCCGCATCCTTCGATCCGATCGCATCGAGCAGCACGCCGGCGAGGGTTTCCGCATCGAGCGCATCGGCCCCGGTTGCGGCGACAAGCTGGCCCAACTGTTCGACCCGCTTCGCCTTGAGGGATCGTGCCTTGTCGTCCAGCGCCTTCAGCTCGGCATCGTAATCGCGAACCTTCCGCATCGCCTTCCCCCTTCCGTGCATTGATAACCAGCATTCTAGCGCACCCAGCTTGAGGGTAAAGCCGGAACGATCAGGAAGCAGCACCAAGTCAGTCAGGAGGAGCGAAGCGGAGGATGAGTGCGCGCTTATACGTCGTTGCCGACGTGCGCTAAGTAGGGCAGTGTGCGGAGCGTCATGGCGATCTACCACTTCTCCGCCAAGGTTGTGAGCCGCGCGAACGGATCGAGTGCGGTTGCGAGCGCCGCCTATCGTTCCGCGTCCGAGCTGCACGATGATCGGCTGAACCGCGATCACGATTTCAGCAACAAGGCGGGCGTGATCCACTCCGAGGTGATGTTGCCAGAGGGCGCACCGGAGCGTTTAAACGACCGCACAACCTTGTGGAACGAGGTGGAGGCAGGCGAGAAGCGCAAGGACGCGCAGCTTGCCCGCGAGGTGGAGTTCTCGATTCCGCGCGAGATGAACGAGAAGCAGGGCGTCCAGCTCGCCCGCGATTTCGTGAAGAAGCAGTTTGTCGATCGCGGGATGGTCGCGGACCTGAACGTGCATTGGGACAAGGCGAAGGACGACACGCCCAAGCCGCACGCGCATGTAATGATGACGATGCGCGAAGTCGGTCCGGAGGGGTTCGGGAAGAAGAACCGGGATTGGAACAGCACCGAGCTGCTGAAGGACTGGCGCGAGGCGTGGAGCGCGCATGTCAACGAGCGCATGGCCGAGCTGGGGCTTGAGGGCCGGATCGATCATCGCTCCTATGAGGCGCAGGGGATCGGGCTGGAGCCGCAACACAAGATCGGACCCGCAGCATCGCGCCGGCCGGAGCAGGGACTTGAGGCGGAGCGGATCGAGGATCACACGCGCATCGCCCGCGAGAACGGCGAGAAGATCATCGCCAACCCCAATGTCGCGCTGGACGCGATCATGCGGCAGCAGGCCACGTTCACCACCCGCGACCTTGCGACGTTCGCGTTCCGACACAGCGACGGCAAGGAGCAGTTCGACCAGGTGATGGGGGCGGTGCGCGCCAGCCCCGAGCTGGTCGCGTTGGGGAAGGACGGTCGCGACCAGGAGCGGTTTACTTCCCGCGATATGATCGCGGTGGAGAATCGGCTTGAGCGTGCCGGCGACGAGCTGGCAGGCCGTATCGGGCATGGCGTCGGCGACCGGCAGCGTGACGCCGCGATCAGCGCGGCCGAGGGGCGTGGTCTTGTCCTGTCGGCCGAGCAGCGTGACGCCTTCGATCATGTTACCGGCGACGTGGGGCTGGCGTCCGTCGTCGGCTATGCCGGCAGCGGTAAATCTGCGATGCTTGGCGTCGCGCGCGAGGCTTGGGAGGGGCAGGGCTACACGGTGCGCGGCGCGGCCTTGTCGGGCATCGCGGCCGAGAATCTTGAGGGTGGGTCCGGCATCCAGTCCCGCACCATCGCCAGCCTTGAACACGCATGGGGGCGGGGGCGTGAGCAGCTAGGTCCCAAGGACGTGCTGGTGGTGGACGAGGCCGGTATGATCGGCTCGCGTCAGATGGAGCGGGTGCTGTCCCAGGCACGCGATGCCGGGGCCAAGGTCGTAATGGTCGGCGACCCCGAGCAGTTGCAGGCGATCGAGGCGGGCGCGGCGTTCCGCAGCGTCACCGAGCGCCACGGCGCGGCCGAGATCACCGAGATACGCCGGCAGCGCGAGGACTGGCAGCGTGATGCGACCCGCGCGTTGGCGACCGGGCGCACCGGCGAGGCGATCCATGCCTATGGCGGCAACGGCATGGTCCACGCGGCCGACACGCGCGAGGCGGCGCGGGGCGAGTTGGTCGACGGCTGGGATCGGGCGCGTCAGGCCGAGCCGGGCAAAAGCCGGATCATCCTCACCCACACCAATGCCGAGGTGCAGAGCCTCAATGGCGAGGCGCGCGACCGGTTGCGCGCATCCGGCGACCTTGGCGACGACGTGACAGTGAAGGCCGAGCGCGGCGAGCGGCAGTTCGCGACCGGCGACCGCATCATGTTCCTGCGCAACGAGCGCGGCATGGGGGTCAAGAACGGCACGCTTGCGACGATCGAGCGGGTATCGCCCGAGGGCATGGCGGTGCGCCTCGATGACGGGCGCGGCGTTGCCTTCGACACCAAGGATTATGCCCATGTCGATCATGGCTATGCGGCGACGTTCCACAAATCGCAGGGCGTAACAGTCGATCGTGCTCATGTCCTCGCCACCCCCGGCATGGACCGGCACAGCGCCTATGTCGGCATGTCGCGACACCGCGACGACGTGCAGCTCCACTATGGCCGCGATGACTTCGCCGATCAGCGCCAGCTCGTCCGCGCCCTGTCGCGCGACCGGGGCAAGGACATGGCGGGTGACTATGCCCGGCCCGAGCAGGACCAGGCGCGCGCGTTCGCCGATCGGCGCGAGATCCGGTTCCCGGAACTCGCGCGCCAGGTGGTGGAGAAGGTCCGCAACAAGGCCAGGGGCATGTTCGACGGATTCCGGCCGAAGCCGGCGACCGAGAAGGCGACGTCGCCGGATCGTGTCGCGGCCGATCGGCCGCTGGCATCCTCGCAGGCCCGCGCGATCGAACGCTATGGGCGCGCCGCAGCCGATATAGGCCGGATGCGGGACAAGGGGTTGCCGGTGCTGGCGCACCAGGAACAGGCGCTGGCGAAGGCCGGCGACGCGCTCGACCAGGTGCGGCCGCATGGCGCGCGTGACCTTGCCAGCGCGATCGAGCGCGACCCCCGGCTCGCGCGTGACGCGGCCGAGGGGAACACGGGCGGCGCGGCCAAGGCGATGGAGGCGGAGCGCCAGGTCCGCATCGACCCGGAGAAACGCGCGGGCCGGTTCGTGGAGCAGTGGCAGGGCTTGAAGGAGGCGCGGGCCAGCATGGAGCGTGCTGGCGACCGTGCGGGTGCGGAGCGGCTCGGCAAGCGCATGGAGAGCATCGCGGGCGGGCTGCAACGCGACCCGCAGCTCGAATCTGCTTTGCACCGTCGCGCGCCCGAGCTGGAATTGAAAATGGAGCGCGGCCGGTCGATCGCAAACGAGCTGGCGCAGTCGGTCACGATTGGCCGCGACCGCGACCGTGGCATGAGCCGGTAGGTGACGATGGACGACGATATTCAGGAAGGCGGCGATCCGGCGGAGGCGTTCGACCGGTTGCGCGCCGTCATAGAAGGCCAGGACCGCGAGCTGGCGTTGCTACGCCGTGCCGTGGAGGGATTGGCGGCCGAGCGGGCGCATATCGACGTGCCGGACTATACCGAGACGCTGGGGCGGATGCAGCAAGGCGTGGACGCCACGGCCGACCGGATCGCGGTCATCAATGACGTGATCGCGCGGAGTCCGGCGCTGGCGATGACGCCCGAGCAGATGGCGCAGCGGATCGCCGCAGCGGGCAACGCCGCACGGCGTGAGGACCAGGCGGCGCTCGCCAAAGCGGGCGAGGACAAGGCCCGCATCATGGCCGAGCTTCGCGCCGTCGCCGGGTCCGCATGGACACGGGCGGACCAGAAGAACCGGCAGCTATGGTTCGGGCTGGGCGGCGCGGCGGCGGGCATCCTTGCATGGGCGATCCTGCCCGGCCTCGTCGCGCGCGAGGTCGCGCCGGCGAGCTGGCAATGGCCCGAGCGAATGGCGGCACGGACGCTCGACCTTCCCCGTTGGGAAGCAGGGCAGCGGATGATGCAGAGCGCCAGCTCGACCGCGTTTAGCGCGATCGTCGCGGGCGATAAAATTGTGACGGCGAATCGCGAAATGATCGAAAGGTGCGAGAAGGCCGCGATCAAGACGGGCAAGGCAGTGAGTTGTACAATCAGGATAAAGCCGGAAGAGCAGCGATAGGCGTGGAGAGTACCCGGAATCAGCTGGATTGTGACGGCGAACCGAACTTGCCGACTTCACCACCGTGCCTGTGTGCTTTTGTTAAAGCCCGACGAACAGAGTTGCACTCAACACGTGATTGGTACGATCCTCTCCCCGTCGAAACACGCGTTGGTTCAGATAGCCTGGCTCTATCCGCACCCGGTGCGCGACCGGTACACCAATGCCGACGAAAGTGCGCCACTGGTCCACCCCGTCACGAGCGCCCCAGATCGTCGAGTTCAGATTCAAGAACCCCTCGGTGAAGGCGACCGCCTGCACCGCCCCTTCGCGCGCAATCGGCACCTGCAACCGAACGAACTGGCGCAGTCGCCATCCGGTGTCCTCTCGGCCCTCGATCATACGCTGTTCGAGCCGCGTGCGGCTGATAACCAGCGGAGCTCCGCCCCGTCCCCGAACAGCGGCGAACTGGACCTGCTGCCAGAGCCTGTGTTCATTGACTGTCTGGCCATTAGCAGGATCGGTGCGAATGTAGGCGTAACCGGCGATTGCGTGAGCGTCGCGTGCGATCCGCGCGCCGATCGCCGGCCTTGCTATAAATTGGCTGCCTCCCCCGACATCATCGGTCGCACGGGCCTGCGTTTCAAGCCACAGGAATAGGTCACCGCGTACTGGACCCGTAGCGATTACTGCGCCCCATGCTTGCGTGTCGTCCTGCGCATGAGCGGGAGTACAGAGGGAAGCGCTCCCGACACAAGCGAGCATAAAGGACATTTGTCGAAGGACCGGCATCTTCATCGGCTCTGCTCCCCTTGATGGATTGGACTAGAGATGGTGAGGCTCTGGGCTGCGGTGGCTTGTCGACTAGCTCAGGCCAACCACGCCGATCGCAGCCCCGATCGCCAGCACGACGGGCGTGGCGAGCTTGTTCTTCCAGCGGTACATGACCCCGAGCGCGACAGCGAAGATGAGCGCGCTGGTGACTAGGCTCGGGGTGCGCGCGGCCGTAGTCCGGGCGAGGTCGAGGACCGTCACCACGATCAGGCCGACAACGCCGGCCGCCACCCCAGCAAGGAAGAGCTGCAACCGCTTGTGCTCGACCACGGCTTCCAGCCGATCGTATAACAGGAGCGAGAAGGCGAAGGCGGGAAGGAACATGCCAGCCGTCATCGCTAGCGCGCCCGCGAGCCCGCCGCTGATCCAACCGACGAAAGTGGCGAAGATGACGAGCGGAGCCGGCAGGATGCCCGAAAGGCCAAGTCCGTCGAGGAACTGCGCGTCGGTCATCCAGCCCCGTCCCACCGTGTCGTTCCGGATGAACGGGATCGCGGTGTAGGCTCCGCCGAAGGTGAGGAGCCCGCCCTTCAACCCGGCCCAGAACAGGGCGGCGGTGGTGGGAGCGGGTCCCAGAGCGCCGGCAGCGGCTCCCGTGGCTTCCGGGCCTCCCCCCCAGGTGAGGGCCGCCATGCCGACTGCGAGAGACACCACGACCGTAGCCAAGGCGTAGCGCCCGGTGGAGCCGAGCGCGTAGGCCGCGCCGGCCGCCGGAAGCACGATCCAGAAGCTGACGCCAGCGAGCGATGTAGCCGCCGCCGCAATTGCTGCGGCCCACAGCCACGGGTCGAGCAAGATGTGCTCACCGATGCGATGGACCGCGCGGACAATGACGGCGATCACCGCTGCTTGGACGCCTAGGAATGCGGCTCCGAGGAGCGTTCCTTGGATCGGGAGCCGCGTGTACGCCCAGGCGAGCGCGAGCATGAGCACGAGGCCCGGCAACATAAAGCCGAGTCCTGCGAGAAGGCCCCCCAGCCGTCCTTTGGCGCGGATGCCGAGATGAACGCAGAGTTCATGCGCTTCGGGCCCGGGGAGCACCTGCATGACCGCGAGGAGCTTGTTGAACCGGTCGCTGGGTATCCAGCGCTCCTCGTCCACCAGTTCGCGCCGGATCATTGCAATCTGTGCCACGGGTCCGCCGAACGCCATCATGCCGAAGCGCAAGAAGCGCAGGAATAGCGCGGGATAACTTAGCTCTGGCGGCCGGGCTTCATCCAGGGCCGCGCCCGCCGGGACAGGATGTTCGATGCTTGACATGTCCTGCTCCCCTTATGCGCCGCGTCGCTTGGTGAAATGTGCGTAGAAGCCGTCGAGCGCGCCTGACCCTTGGGCGATGCGCTCAACGTCAACGTCGGTGCCCGCGCAGATGCCGTTGATGAGCGCAGCGATGCCGGCGGTTTCCGGCCTACCGAACTTGTCGTCGGCGATGTCGAGGTCGTGGATGATCTCGGCAAGCGCAACGAGCGCCTGATCGCCATCGAGCCCCGTCCGATATGTCAGCGTTTCGAAGGTGCAGCGGTTGCCTTCGTGTGTGAACTCCGCGTCCGCCATGTCGAAGCGAAGCTCGCCGGGCTCGGGCTGGTAGTCCTTGCCATCCACGAACTTGAAGCTGGGGCTCGGGTCGATGAACCGACGTATGAGCCAGGCCGACGCGATGCGATCGACATGCACGTGACGGCGTGTGACCCAAGTGCGGCCTTTCAGCTCCACGGGCGTCAGCTCCGGCGCTCCCGGTCCGCTCACGTCGGGGTGGCGGCCGGCGCGACCCTCCGCTTGGGTCATCGCGGCGTCCGCCGCCTGCCGTCCGTGCGCCCCGAAGAAGTCGACCCCTGCGATCTCGTCCAGGCGCTTACGCAGGCGCCGAACGTCGGCTGACGACACGTATTCCGCCTCGGCGATCGTCCGCGCTTCGCGCGCCAACTCCTCGTAATCCGCGTCGCGGGCTGCGTCGAACAAGGCGCGAAGCTCCGCGTCAACCATCCCCTCGACCAGCCGGGCCTCCAGGATCAGCGCCTCGCCGCCCCCGGCGGTGATCTCCGCTCTGAGTTCCTCGAAGAGCGCGCGGGTGTCGTCGCGAGCAGGGAGCGCGTGGACGGCATTCTTGAGCGGGGCGGCTCCCATCGCCTGCAAGCGCCGCCATACCCGCACGCGCAGATAGGCGGGCTTGGACGGAAGCTGTGGGATCAGCAGCAGCCAGTCGCGCGGCTCAGGCGAGGAAACATCAGGCATGAAGCACCTGTAACATAGTGACGCAACGAACGTACACTTGTATCGTTTACTTGGATGAGCTAAAACTTGGAGGAGGAGACCGCGATGCGTGCCGTTGGATCAGGTACTGCCGCCATGCTGCCGTGCTCAGCGGCCTCGTCTGCCCCGGCCCAACCACGCTATGAGACGGTAGCGCAGTTCTACCGGACGTGTGCCGACGAGACGAACAGGAAGGCGAACGGCCGCTGCGAGGCGTATCTCGCTGGTGCCGCTGAGACGCTTTCCGCTTTCGGCAACGGCGGCAGCGAAGCCGGAATCTGCGGGCGAGGCGTTCAAGCGGACGAGCTGAGCCGTATCTTCCTGGCGTGGGCGGCAGAGAACCGTCATGCAGCCAACCTGCCCCGGTTGGCGGGTGTGACGATGACGCTACGCCAACGCTTCCCATGCCGACAAACCAATTGAGATCGAGGAGAGAAGCATTGCGTCACTTGTTGCTCCCGCTGGCGATCGCGCTCGCTGCGCCAGCCGCCGCCCAGACAAACCCGCAAGCGGCACCGCCCGAGGCGAACCGCGACAGGTGGGCGCTCGTGGACAAGAGCCTTGGCCGAGCCGGAACGACGCAGCCCGATGGTGTTCGCCGTTATGGCTTCCCCCGCAGTGATCTGAACGTTCAGCTCGACGGTGTGACAATCAAGCCGGCGCTCGCCCTCGGCTCCTGGGCGGCGTTCCACCCCATGGGCGACCAAGTAATGATCATGGGCGACCTCGTGCTGACGCATGAGGAGGTAAATCCGGTCATGAGCCGTTTGCTGGCATCCGGCTTCACGATCACCGCGCTCCACAACCATCTGCTCCGTTCCGCGCCCGCGACCATGTACATGCACATCGGCGGCCATGGTGACCCCGTGAAGCTCGCGACCGCCCTCCGCGAAGCGCTCGCCGCCAGCCGTACACCGATGACGGCACCATCAAGGGACTCGCAGCCGCCGTCCGCTGGCGCGGGCTCGTCGCCGCCAATCGCCCTCGACACCGCCGCGCTCGACCGGCTGATGGATGGCAAGGGCAAGCCCAACGGCGGCGTGTATCAGTTCAGCTTTCCGCGCGCGGAGAAACTGAGCGATGGCGGCATGCCCGCGCCAGCGTCCATGGGCACCGCGACCGCGATCAACTTTCAGCCGACTGGCTCCGGCCGGGCGGCGATCACCGGCGACTTTGTGCTCACCGCGGCCGAGGTCGATCCCGTGCTCCGCGCGCTACGCGCTGGCGGCATCGAGGTGACCGCGCTCCATAATCACATGCTGGATGACCAGCCCCGGCTCTTCTTCATGCACTTCTGGGCGAACGACGATGCTCAGAAGCTCGCACGCGGGCTCCGTGCAGCATTGGACAAAACGAATGTGCAACGGAGCTGACCTATGACACGGAACTGGTGGACGGCGCTGTTCGCCGCAGCCGCGCTGGCGCCTACAGGCGCGCTCGCTCAAGACGAAACACCAAGCGATATGCAGGGTCTGGCGCTGCTCACGAGCTGCCGGGCAGGCGAGCCGGGCTGCGGAGCTTACCTCCAGGGCATAGTTGACATGATGATCGCCCAGCAGAGGGTCTGTGATCCACCTCGTTACAATCGTCATCGGTTACGGACCGCCTATGTGCGCTGGGCGGATGTCAACACCTACTTCCACGACAAGCACATGATGGCGGGCGCAGAGCGCGCAATGAGCGAGACTTGGCCCTGTCGGTCGAACTCACCACAATAACGATATTTGGTGTCGCAACCGGTCGTGGCTGTTGAAAATCTCGCGTTCGAATTGATGTTGCGCGATTAGGGCACTGAGCGCTCTTTCAGGCCCCATTCGGCGGGCGTGTGTTAAAAACCTATCGAACGATCCCGATTTGATGCGCCGGCCCGCCGGGGGGATGGCCGGGCCGGCGCCTGCAGCTGGCTTAGCGACGGGGGAGCTTTGCCAGGGCAGCCTTGTAAGCCGCGTAATGCGTGCCTTCGTCGACCGCGATCTGGCGGAACATCTGCGCCACCTTCTTGTCGCCGGCCGCTTCCGCCTCCTTGGCGAAATTCACGTACATCGTGACATTCTCGTAGTGCTCGCCCTTCATGGCATCTTCGAGGTTCACATTGTTGCTGCTGCCGAGCCGCAGCGCCTGCGCTTCGCGATCGAAGTGCTCGTTGGCCTCGACGTTGGCCGATGCGCGGAAGAGCTTGGCGAGTTCGGGCTTTCCCGCCGCCTGCGCCTGGTCGGCGTACCGCAGATACTTCAGGTTGGCATAAGCCTCCCCGTGCATCGCGGCTTCGAGGTTCGCCCGCGTGCTGGCGGCTAGCGGGCGGGTCGGCGCCGACGGCGCGGCGGTCACGCTGACGGCGAAAATGGTCGCGGCACCGGCGGCAGCGACGATCAGGGACTTCATCATGGTCGATACTCCATTGCCGCCGGAAGTGCGGCTGCCCCGCTATCGACCCCGGTCCTGACGACGACCTGACAGGTCCGCGGCAACCGCATTCTCGAGCCGTCGGAAAAACTCGCTGTGCCGTCAGGTTTCGGTCAGGCGGTGCTGCGATCTCCCGGTCATCGAGGCTATCCCGCCTCTGACAGGAGCTCGTTCGATGATCCGATTTGCCCCCTTGAAGGTCGCAGCCTTTCTCGCCGCCGTCGCAGCTGCGCCGATGGCGATGGCGTCGCCCGTCTGCACCAAGGCGCCTCAGGCCAAATGGATGACGCCGGCACAAATGAAAGGCCGCGTCGCCAAGATGGGCTATCGCGACGTCAAGGTCTTTCAGGTGTCCGGCAGCTGCTACGAAATCTACGCCCACACCAAGGACGGCAAGCGCGCCGAGGTCTATTTCAACCCGGTGAACGGCGCGGTCGTTCAGAACAACGTCGACTGACGATGAGCCACGTCGCTCCAGCGGCTCCTTCCCGAGACCCTGCTCGCAACCGCGGCAGGGTCAAGGTCTGGGACCCGATCGTCCGCATCTTTCACTGGACCGTGGTAGGAGGTGTGATCGCCAACCTGACGTTCCTTCGGCATGAGGAGCCGCCGCATATCTATGTCGGCTACGTTGTCGTCACGGCGCTGGCGATCCGGCTGATCTGGGGTGTTATCGGCCGGCGTTACGCGCAATTCGCCAGCTTCGTGCCAGGCCCGTTCGTGTTGCTGCGCTATTTTCGCGCGATGGCTGCCCGGCGCGAGCCGCGCTACATCGGGCACAACCCGGCCGGAGGCGCAATGATCGTCGTCCTCCTTGTCCTGCTGGCGACGGTGGGGACCAGCGGATGGATGATGGGGCTCGACCAATTCTGGGGTGTGGGCTGGGTCGAGACGTTGCACGAAACCGCCGCCAATGTTCTGATCGGCGCGGTAGCCCTGCATGTCATCGGTGCGATCGTCGAGAGCGTGCGGCACCGGGAAAACCTGCCGCTGGCGATGGTCACTGGCTACAAACGTGCACCAACGGGGACCGACATCGACCATGCGCCTGCTGCTGATTGAAGACAACGCCCGGCTCGGCAGCCTGGTTCGGGACGGCCTGATCCCGCAGGGTTTCGCGGTCGATTGGGTCGAGACCGTCGAGGACGCCGAGCTGGCGATGAAGGTGGCGACATATGACCTGCTACTGGTCGACCTTGGCTTACCCGATGGAGACGGCTTGGACATCGTCCGCCGTTCCCGCCGGGACAAGAATGCGACGCCGATCCTTGTCCTGACCGCGCGAGGTGGCCTCGACGATCGCGTCACCGGACTCGACGCGGGCGCTGACGACTATCTGGTGAAGCCGTTCCAGATTCCCGAGCTCGCGGCGCGGTGTCGTGCCCTGCTGCGACGACCCGGGGCGTCGCTCGGCACCCAGCTCGCCGCGGGCAACGTCGTGCTCGATTGTGCCTCACGGTCGGCCGACGTGGGCGGCGTCGCGATCGACGCGACGCCGCGTGAAATCAACCTGCTCGAAGTTCTGCTCCGCCGCGCCGGACACGTCGTCGCCAAGCCGGCGCTTGAGAATACGCTATATGCGATGGACGCCGAGGTAACGCCCAATGCGTTGGAAGCGGCAGTATCGCGGCTGCGCAAGCGCCTGACCGCCGCCGGGGCGGACGTGCAGGTCCGCACCGTGCACGGCGTCGGCTATGCGCTGTTCGCGCCAAGCGTATCTGGTGAATAGGATGGACGCGGTTCGGCCAAGGCGACGGCCCCCTACGCTGTTCCGACAGATTGCGGCGCGTCTGGCGGCGTTCACGCTGCTGTTCGCAGCACTCGATGTCGGGATCGTCGTGTTCACCTACAGTCGCCAGCCCGAATCGCTCGCGCAGGAATTGCTGACGCTTGAAGCGACGAAGGCTCAGGCAGGCGGCGTGCTGTCGCCCGACCTGCTAACCGGACCGCCGGGGGCCGAATCCTGGTCCGCGCGCTATGTCGAACCGGGATCACCCGAACTCCGGCGGGTAGGGGAAACCGGGATCGACGGCGCGTCAACCCTGGTCGACTGGACGCGGCGCGAACAGACTCCTCGCGGCTATCGGATATCGGGCGTTCGCGCGATCGATCGCGGCGAGGAGCGGCGATGGCTGGCGATGCAGTTCGAGGGCGACGGCATCCGCCCCTATGTGCCGGTGATCGTGAACGAGATCATTCAGCACGTGATGCTGCCGCTGATCCCGTTGTCGCTGTTGCTGTTGCTGTTCAACGTCTTCGCCGTCCGCCGGGTGCTCCAACCGCTCCGCCATGCCGAGCGCGAAGTGGACGCGCTGGAACCCGACAACACCCTGCTTCGCCTTTCGGAGCCGAGTGAGCCGCGAGAGGTCAACACGCTCGTCAGTGCCGTCAATCGGGCGCTCGGTCGGCTCGATGCAGCGATGGCGACTCTGCGGGAGTTCACTGCCAACGCCGCACATGAGCTGCGCACACCGTTGTCGATCATGCAGCTATCGCTCGATCGGCTCCCCGCAGGCAAGCAACGGGACGAACTGCAGGCCGATGCGCGGCACCTGACCCGTCTCGTCGAACAGATGCTCGATCTCGCCCAAGCCGACGCGCTGGCCCTCGATGGCCACGTTGCCATCGATATCGCCGACATCGGCCGGGACGTCGTGGCCGCGATGGCGCCAAAGGTGTTCGCGGCGCAGCGTGATCTACGTTTCGAGAGCTTCGGCGACACCGCGGCGATCGGGCACCCGGAAGCGATCTTCCGCATCTATCGCAACCTGATCGACAATGCGCTGTCACACGCGCCCGGCGTCACGCCCATCGACGTAAGCGCGGGACCCGGTCCACAGCTGACGGTCCGTGACTACGGGCCGGGGATTGCAGAGGTCGATCTTCCGCACGTGTTTGACCGCTTCTGGCGCAAGGATCGCCGCAGCTCTACCGGAGCGGGCCTAGGCCTTGGCATCGTGCAACGGTTGACCGAAGCGCATGGTGGAACGGTCAGCGTCGAAAACGCGACAGGCGGGGGTGCTTCGTTTCGCGTCCGACTCGAGGTCTAGCCTTGAAATTACGGGAGCCATCGCTTTCGTCAGCTGTTCGTCAGGCCCGTGCCGCAACGCACCTGGCGTAGCTACATCGCTCCATCATCCCTGCACTGCTGTCCGGAGCCAAATACAATCCAATTCCCGCCCACTCGGCGGCTCACCGAGTTCGACATACTTTAGGATAGCCAATGACGACCGACGCCATCGATCACGCGCCAGGAGAACATCATCTCGTCCACCGTACAGGCTGGCTTCGCGCAGCGGTGCTCGGTGCCAACGACGGAATCATTTCTGTTTCAAGCCTGATCGTCGGTGTCGCAGCCGCGCCAGGCTCGACTGCGAGCACAGTCCTTGTTGCGGGGGTAGCAGCATTGGTCGGGGGTGCACTGGCGATGGCGGCGGGCGAATATGTTTCGGTCAGTTCGCAGGCGGATACCGAGAACGCTGACCTTGCGCGGGAATCGGCCGAGTTGGAACGTTCGCCCGTGACCGAAACGCGGGAACTGGCCGCAATCTATGAAGGGCGTGGCGTCGAGCCGTCGCTAGCGATTCAGGTGGCCGAACAGATGATGGCACATGACGCTCTGGGAGCGCATCGCCGTGATGAGCTTGGCCTTGCTGACGACGGCGCATCGCAGCCGATGCAGGCCGCGGTATCCTCGGCCTTGGCATTTGCCGCCGGCGCGATCCTACCCGTGATCGCTGCATTAGCACCGCATAGCGCTGTGCTTTATGCGGTACCAGCAACGGCATTGGTGCTGCTTGGCGTGCTGGGTGCGCTTGGAGCGAAGGCGGGCGGCGCCCCGATCGGGCGCGCCATGATCCGGGTGGTTTTACTGGGTGTCCTTGCGATGGGGATGACGGCCCTTATTGGGGCTTTCACCGGGACGGTGGTTTAAAAGCTTTTCGTTGCCCGCGGCGATGCGACACTAGTCCGCACCGCTACGTCCCGAAAACGAGTAAGCAAACGCATCGCCACCCACGCCTATGGTCAGCCCCCCCTTTCGCAAAGCTGATCGTATCCGGCACCACGCTAATTTGTTGCCGAAGTTTCCCGAAGCCTCCACCGTAACTGTCTTTGGCCGTGAAGCGACGGGGCACTCACAGCGCACACCAACCGCCAGAAAAACGACCGGTTTTCTGGCGGTAGCGGTTGTCATTTTCAGAAGACGACTGCACCAGTTGATTGGGCGTAATGGCTGTTGTGCAGCCAGCTCCTGACAGTTCAATATCAGAAGTGATCTGCACCAATCTCGACTATGCTCAATACTCGTGTGCACC
>NZ_JBCNNI010000049.1:0-26594 GCF_039594485.1 Sphingomonas sp.
TTGACTATGCTGTATCGCTCGACGGACTGCCTCAGTCGTCGTGGCGCTCCCATGGAGTATCTGGCCCATAGTGCATCCTTCCACTCGCTCGTGAATAATGCACCATCAAAGCCTGGGATCAAACATCCTAGCCGTACGCTCGTCGCCGTCCACGGCCACCGGCCTGTGATCGCGCAGCCGGGCAGCTTCGTCGTAGACACCAACACCATCCCGACCGAACTCCTTGAACGCGTCGATGTCGTGGCCGGCGGCAGTTCGGCAGTGTACGGTTCGGACGCCATGGCGAGCGTCGTCAACTTCGTCCTGAAGCGAGATTTCGAACGCATCCGCGCCACCAAACAGAGCGGCGTTTTCAACCATAGCACGCGCGGCTCCTATTTCGGTGCGCTGACCGTCGGCAAGAACTTCGCCGAGAGTCGTGGCAACATCGCCGCCGCCTTCGCGGCACGGCGGGCCGTGGCCTGCTCCGGCATCGCCAATATCGGCAGCTCGAACACGCTCAGCCAATATGGCCGCACCTTCGTCTTCAATCCCAACGGCACGCTGACGGCGAACAACTGCATCACTGACCTGCGCCCCTATGGCTCGGGCAACTGCGTGGGCGGCCAGGGTTCGACCCTGCGCCTGACTGGCATGCTGCAGCCCAAGCTGGAACGCTTCTCGGGCAATATCCTGGCGCATTTCGACGTGTCGGACGCCTTCAAGCCGTTCGTCGAAGCCAAATATGTTCGCATCAACGCCTTGCAGGAAGGCCAGCCGACCTTTGCGAACAACACGTTCAGCATCAACAATCCGTATCTGACCGATCAGGCGCGCGCGACGCTGGTATCGGCTCTGGCGCCCGGAGCGACGACCTTCACCGCGCAGCGCTTCAACGTCGACTTCGGCGGCCGCGGTGAGGTTCACAAGCGTGAAACCTTCCGCATCGTCGGTGGCGTCGAGGGTGATTTTGGCGAGGGTTGGCACTATGAAGTGTCGGCCAATTATGGTCGCCTCGACACCTTCTACAAGACGAACGGCAACTACGTCACGCAGAAGTATCTGAACTCGATCAACGCGGTGCGCAACGCCGCAGGTCAGATCGTCTGCGGGATCAACGCCGATGCCTCGACCGCCAATGACGACGCGGCCTGCGTGCCCGTCAACCTGTTCGGCAACGGTCAGGTCAGCCAGGCGGCGCTGAACTATTTCTCGATCACCTCGACGCGCCGGCAGAAGGCCGAACAGTTCGACGCCGTCGGCTTCATCAACGGCAAGCTGTTCCGCCTGCCGGGCGGCGACGTCACTTTCTCGCTGGGCGGCGAATATCGTCGTGAAACCGCCTATTCGAAGTATGACGACCTGACCGCCAGCGGTGCGACGTTCCTGAATTCGATCCCGACCTTCGCACCGCCCGCCTATGACATCAAGGAGGCGTTCGGCGAACTCAGCGTACCGCTGCTGGCCGATCGTCCGTTCTTCCACGAACTGACCCTGACCGGTGCGGCGCGCGTGTCGCATTACAATGTCGGCAACGCGGGTACGCCCTGGACCTACAACATCAACGCGATCTGGGCACCGATCCGCGATATCTCGTTCCGTGGCGGCTATGCCCGCTCGGTCCGCGCGCCGTCGCTGAGCGAACTCTATGCCTCCAGCTCGCAGACATTCGCCAACGGCCTGTCCGATCCGTGCAGCCAAGCGAACATCAACAACAACCCGAACCGCGTTCGCAACTGCGCCGCGGCGGGCGTTCCGACGACCCAGACCTTCAACGGCACGACCGAGCCGTTCACGAACGTCGCGGCCTCGGGCATTTACGGCTTTAACCGCGGTAATCCCGACCTTCAGGCTGAAAAGAGCCGCAGCTTCACGGTTGGGACGGTGATCCAGCCCCAGGCTCTGCGGGGCTTCTCGCTGACGGTCGATTATTACAACATCACGATCAAGGACGCGATCTTCTCGCTGTCTGCCCAAACGATCGTCAATCAATGCTATGACAATCCGAGCGGCGTCAACAATCCGTTCTGCGCGGCAGTATTCCGCAACCCGAACGGCACCTTTGCGGGTCAGCAAAATGTCCTGCACGGTGGTTCCACGGTGTCCTTCCCGACCACCGGCCCGTCCTTCTTCTCGCAGGGCTTCAACTACGCCAAGCTGGAAACCTCGGGCATCGACATCGATGCGTCGTATCGCACCAAGATCAGCGACACAGGCACGTTGACCCTGCGCGTTTTCGCCAGCTACGTGGCGCAGAACAACCGTTATACCGATGTCAGCGATCCGACCTATCGCGATCGGTACAAGAGCGAGCTGGGCTATGCTGCATGGCGCGGTCAGTTCATCGGCAACCTGAACTTCGAAACCTTCGACATTCAGTATCGTCTGCGCTACGAAGGCAAGTCGACGATCGGCGAGTGGGAAACGCAGAACAGCTATGATGACCGTCCGGCGCGTAACCCGGATGCCTATCCGGTCGTCTATTATCCTGAAGCTTTCTACCACTCGGTCCAGATCGGCTTCAATGCCACCGACCGATTCCGCTTCCACTTCGGCGTCGACAACCTCACCGACAAGAAGCCGCCCTATGATCTTCTGGGCGTCGCGTCGGGCGATCCGTACGACAATATCGGCCGGTTCTTCTATGCCGGGTTCAAGGCCAACTTCTGATCCTTTTCGGATCACATGCCTTGGGGCTCTCCTTCACGGAGGGCCCCTTTTTTATGGGGCGTTTCGGAAGTTCAACTCCGCGCGAACCGCTGGCCCAATCCGGTCAGCAGCTCATATTGCGACACACCCGAAACTGCCGACGCCTCCGCCAGGTCATAGTCCATCGCCAGCCAATCGCCTTCGCCCAGGTCGGGGCGCGCGCTGACATCGATCGCGATCAGGTCCATGGACACCCGCCCCAGCAGCGCCAGCCGGATGCCATCCGCCATCGCAGCGCCCAGGCCCGACAGGGCACGCCGATAGCCATCGGCATAGCCCAGGTTCAGGATCGCCACCTCGGTATCGGCCGCGGCCGTCCAGGTCGCGTTATAGCCGACTGTCTCACCGGCACGCACGGTACGGCGCTGGAGAATCTGGGCCTCGGGGAAGGCGACCTGGCGCAGGTGGCCCGCCATGTCGGGGCGCGGCACGCCGCCATAGAGCGCGAGGCCGGGCCGCGTCAGATCGAAATGATAATCCGCACCCAACCCGATCCCTGCCGAATTGGCCAGGCTCATCCGCCGCGCGGTCGTCCGCCCGGCCAGGCTGGCAAAGGCGGCCCGCTGCCGCGCGTTCATCGCGACATCCTCATCGGCACAGGCCAGGTGACTGAGCAGCGTCTCGATCTCCAGCCCGTCGAGCAGGCCATCGCGAACCGACTCGACCGACACGCCCAGGCGGTTGATGCCGGTGTCGACCATCACGTCGCACGCCCCCCCGCCACCGTCGCGCCAGCGAACGATCTGCTCCGGCGTGTTGAGAACCGGACGGGCGAACCCCGCCCCGGCGACCGCCATGTCCTCCGCGCGCAGGCCGTGCAGCACCGACACCGTCACCCCCAGCGGGGCCAGCGCCTGGGCCTCGGCCCAATTGGCGACGAAGAAATCGCGGCACCCCGCTCCCGCCAGCGTTCCGGCGATCAGCGATGCGCCCAGGCCATAGCCATTGGCCTTCACCGCCGCCCCGCATGCCGCCGCCCCGCTCATCCGGTCGAGCGCCTGCCAGTTGGAGACGAGCGCATCGCGATCGACACGCAGGCGGAGGGGAGCGGCTATTTCCATCACCCGGCGGGCTTTAGGCCGCATTGTCGAGTGGGAAAAGGCGGAGGAGGATTTTTGCCCCGCCCTCCCCTTGAGCAAGCGAAGTCCGACGCGGCGTTACCGTAGCGTGCGGATGATCGCGGAGAAATCCACCGGCGGCTGGCCCTCGCCGACAAATGCCGCGTAGAGTTCGGCGGCGCGCTCCCCCATCGGCGTCGTCGCCCCCGCATCGCGCGCCGCGGCCATCGCCAGCTTCAGGTCCTTGAGCATCAGCGCCGCCGCAAAACCACCCTGATAGTCGTGATCGGCGGGCGTTTCCGGCCCCACGCCGGGCACCGGACAATATCTGGTCATCGACCAGCTCTGTCCCGACGAAACCGAGGCGATGTCATAGAAGGTCTGCGGTTCGAGCCCCAGTTTCTCGGCCAGCACAAAGGCCTCGCAGGTGGCCACCATCGTCGCGCCGAGAAGCATGTTGTTGCAGATCTTGGCCGCCTGCCCCGCACCGTTGCCGCCCGCATGGATCACCGCCTGCCCCATGGCGGAGAGAAAGGGCTCGGCCCGCTCAAAGGCTTGCCGGTCGCCGCCGACCATGAAGGTCAGCGTCCCCGCGCGGGCGGCCGCGATCCCGCCCGATACGGGGGCATCGACCGCCATCATGGCCTTGGCCCGCGCCGCCTCCGCCACCCGGCGCGCGGTCGCGACGTCGATGGTCGAGCAGTCGACCAGGATCGCCGAGGGCGGCGCGGCGGTAAACACCGCATCGGCATAGACCCGCTCGACATGGGTTCCGGCGGGCAGCATCGTCACGACCGCCTCGACGCCCTCCACTGCCGCATTCGCGCTGTCGACGGGCAGGCACCCGGCCGCCTTCGCCGCCGCCAGCGCGTCCGCCGACAGGTCGAAGGCGCGGACGTCATGCCCCGCCTTCGCCAGATTGGCGGCCATGCCGCCGCCCATATTGCCCAGGCCGATAAAGGCGATCCGCGCCATTTTCTCTCTCCTAAAATCCTTATGGACGAGGCCGGTTTATTTCCCGGTCCAGTTGGGCGCGCGCTTTTCGACAAAGGCCGCCATGCCTTCCTTCTGATCCGCCGAACCGAACAGGCCGTGGAACAGCCGCCGCTCGAACTGCACGCCCTGCGCCAACCCCATGTCGAAGGCGGCGTTGACCATTTCCTTGTTCGCGCGGACCGCGATCGGGGCCATGCCCGCAATCGTCGCGGCGGTCTTCAGCGCTTCCTCGACCAGATCGGCGGCGGGGATGATCCGAGCGACCAGCCCGGCGCGTTCGGCCTCCTCGGCGTCCATCATCCGGCCGGTCAGGCACATCTCCATCGCCTTGGCCTTGCCGACCGCATGGGCGAGCCGCTGCGACCCGCCCATGCCCGGCGTCACGCCCAGCTTGATCTCGGGCTGGCCGAACTTCGCGGTGTCAGCGGCGAGGATGAAGTCGCACATCATCGCCAGTTCGCACCCGCCGCCCAGCGCATAACCCGCCACCGCCGCGATGATCGGCTTTCGGGTGCGGGTGAAATCGTCCCAGCCGGCGAAATGGTTCGCGCCGTACATGGCGGCGAAATCCATCTCCTGCATTTCCTTGATGTCCGCGCCCGCCGCGAAGGCCTTGGGCGACCCGGTGATGACGGCGCAGCGCTGTTCGGGGTCGGCATCATAGGCGCGCATCACGCCCAGCAGTTCGGACAGCAATTCGGCATTGAGCGCGTTCAGCGCCTGCGGCCGGTTGAGCGTCACCAGGGTCACCGCCTCGCGGCGCTCGACGATCAGGGTGTTATAGTCGGTCATGCTCGTCCTTTTCAGCGATCATCGGGTGTCCAGGCCTGCCCGTCGGCCAGCGGTGCGAAGATATGATCGATCATCGTGTCGGTGACGCCGTCCGGTGTCGCCGGGTTCCAGCGCGGGGCATTGTCCTTGTCGACGATCAACGCCCGCACGCCCTCGACGAAATCGGGGCGCTGCACGACATGGGCGGCAAGGCCATATTCCCGGCGCATCTCGTCGGCGAAATCGGTGGTCCGTGCGCCCTCATGCAACAGACGGAGCGAAACCTTGCAGGCTTGCGGCGACTTGGTGCGCAACACGTCCAGTTGCTGGGTCGCCCATTCGCCCCCATCCGCCTCCAGCGCGGCAAGGATGTCTTCCAGCGTGTCGGCGGCGAAGAGGCGATCGATATCGGCGGCGTGGGCCATGATCTTCGCGTCCGGCGCGGGCGTAGAGAGACGGTCGAGCGTCGCGGCGATCTCCTGCGGCGCGGCGATGATCGCGGCCTTGGCCTCCTCCAGTGCGGAGGCGGGCAGATAATGGGTGGCGAGGCCCAGTGCATGGGTCTCAGCCCCGTCGAGCCGGTGCCCGGTCAACGCCAGGAACACGCCCATCCGCCCCGGCAACCGCGACAGATACCAGCCGCCGCCGACATCGGGGAACAGCCCGATCCCCGTCTCGGGCATGGCGAAGCGGGTATTTTCGGTGGCGACACGGAAGCGGGCGGGCGCGGAAATGCCGACGCCGCCGCCCATGGTGATGCCGTCCATGAAGGCGACGATCGGCTTGGCATAGGTGAACAGCCGGTGGTTCATCCGGTATTCGGCATGGAAGAACGCCCGCGCCGCCGCGCCGTCACCCGCACCGCTTTCGGCAATCAAACGGATGTCGCCGCCCGCGCAAAAGCCTCGCCCCTCGGCATGGTCGATGATGACCGCCTCGACGCCAAGGTCACCGCGCCACTCCTCCAGCGCGGCCAGCACGCCGTCACACATGCCATGGGTCAGCGCATGGATCGCCCGGGGCCGGTTAAGCCGCAGCCGCCCGACCGGGCCTTCGCGAGTGACGATCAGGTCTTCGCTCATGTCTTTCCTTAACCCCTTCCCGTACACCGGCGAAGGCCGGGGGCCAGTGGCGGTAGCGTATGAGGCGCGCCACCGGCTGCGTAGCAACTGGACTCCGGCCTTCGCCGAGGTACGGCTCAGTCCTTCAACAGATCCCGCCCCACGATCATCCGCATCACCTGATTGGTACCTTCCAGGATCGAGTGGACGCGCAGGTCGCGCCAGAAGCGCTCGATCGGGTAATCCATCAAATAGCCGTAACCGCCATGGAGTTGCAGGGCGCGGTCGACCACCGATGATCCGGTATCGGTCGCCAGCCGCTTGGCCATGGCGGCGAAGCGCGTCTTGTCGGGCGCGCCGTCAGTCACCTTGGCGGCCGCGAGGTACAGCAGCGCACGCGCCGCCTCCAGCTCGGTCGCCATGTCGGCCAGGGTGAACTGGGTGTTCTGGAACTCCGCGATCGCCTTGCCGAACTGTCGGCGATCCTTCACGTAAGCGACCGCCTCGTCCAAGCAGCGCTGCGCCCCGCCCAGCGAGCAGGCGCCGATGTTCAGCCGCCCGCCGTCCAGCCCCATCATCGCGATGCGGAACCCCTCGCCCTCCGCGCCCAGCCGGTTGGCGACGGGCACACGGACATTGTCGAACATCACCTGCCGCGTCGGCTGCGAATGCCAGCCCAGCTTGCGTTCATTGGCACCGAAGGAGACGCCGGGCATGTCCTTGTCGATCACCAGGCAGGAAATGCCCTTGGGCCCCTCCTCTCCGGTGCGGACCATGGTGACGTAAACCTCATTCTCGCCGCCGCCCGAGATGAACTGCTTGGAACCCGAGACGACATAATGATCGCCATCACGGACCGCCCGCGTCTTCAGCGCGGCGGCGTCGGAACCTGACCCCGGCTCGGTCAGGCAATAGCTCGCCATCCGCTCCATGGTGACGAGATCGGGCAGATAACGGCCCTTCACATCCGCATCGCCGAAGCGATCGATCATCCACGACGCCATGTTGTGGATCGAGATGAAGGCGGAGGTCGACGGGCAACCATAGGCCATCGCCTCCATGATAACCGCCGCCTCCAGCCGCCCCAGCGCGATGCCGCCCGATTCCTCTGAGACATAGATGGCGGCGAAACCGAGTTCGGCGGCCTGCTTGATCGTGTCGCGCGGGAAGATATGCTTCTCGTCCCACTCGGCCGCGAACGGCGTGATGCGGTCGGCGGTGAAGCGGCGCGCCATCTCCTGGATCTCGCGCTGCTCGTCGGTCAGGTCGAATTGGGTCATGGCTCTCTCGATCAGCCCATGGTCGGGATGACAAAGGCGTTCCCGCCATCGGGCGCGCCGTCGGGCCAGCGCTGGGTCACCGTCTTCACCCGGGTCCAGAAGCGGACACCTTCCATGCCGTGCTGGTTCGCGTCGCCGAATGCCGAGCGTTTCCAGCCGCCGAAACTATGATAGGCGACCGGCACCGGGATCGGCACGTTGATGCCGACCATGCCGACCTCGACCCGCGCGGCGAACTCGCGCGCGGCATGGCCGTTGCGGGTGAAGATCGCGACGCCGTTGCCATATTGATGCTCGCTGGGCAGGCGGAGCGCCGTCTCGAAATCAGGGGCGCGGACGATCTGGAGCACGGGCCCGAAGATTTCCTCGCGGTAGCTCTGCATGCGGGGCGTCACCCGGTCGAACAGCGTCGGGCCGATGAAGAAGCCTTCCTCATAGCCCTGAAGCTGGAAGCCTCGCCCGTCGACGACCAGCTCCGCGCCCTCGTCGACGCCGGTCTGGATCCAGTCCTCGACCCGCCTCTTGTGCGCAGCATTGACGACGGGGCCGTAATGCGCCTGGGCATCGGTGGAGACGCCGACCCGCAAGGCATCGATCGCGGGGATCAGCTTTTCGCGCAGCGCATCCGCGGTCTTGTCGCCCACCGGAACCACGACCGGCAGCGCCATGCACCGCTCCCCCGCCGAACCGAAGGCCGCGCCGGACAGGTCGGCGACCACCTGGTCCAGATCGGCGTCGGGCATGACGATGCCATGGTTCTTGGCCCCGCCCATCGCCTGGACGCGCTTGCCCGCCTCGACCCCGCGCCGATAGACATAGTGCGCGATATCGGACGAACCGACGAAGCTGACCGCGCCGATCGCCGGATGGTCGAGGATCGCATCGACCATCGCCTTGTCGCCGTGCACGACCTGGAGAACACCCTCCGGCAAACCGGCTTCGCGCATCAGTTCGGCGAGGCGCATCGGGACCGAGGGATCGCGCTCCGAGGGCTTGAGGATGAAGGCATTGCCGCAGGCGATGGCGACGCCGAACATCCACATCGGGATCATCGCGGGGAAGTTGAACGGGGTGATCCCCGCGCCGATGCCGATCGGCGTCCGCATCGAGTAGACGTCGATGCCCGGCCCCGCGCCGTGCGTATATTCGCCCTTCAGCGCGTGGGGAATGCCGCAGGCGAACTCGATCACCTCCAGCCCGCGCTGGATATCGCCCTTGGCGTCAGCGATCACCTTGCCATGTTCCGAGGAGAGCAGATGCGCGAGCGCGTCCATATTCTGCTCGACCAGTTCCTTGAACCGGAACAGCACGCGCGCGCGGCGCTGCGGATTGGTCGCGGCCCAGCCGGGTTGGGCGGCCCGGGCTGCGACGACGGCCCGTTCCAGCACGGCGGCATCGCCCAGCATCACGCGCGCCTGCACCTGTCCGCTATTGGGGTCGAACACGTCGGCCTGACGGGTGGTGGCGGTGGGGGTCTCGGTCTGTGCACCGGCGACGAGATGGTCGATCACACGCATCTTGCTCTCCTGTTCCGGGTCTGGTGCCCGACTCTTTGCTTGTAATTATATTACTTGCTCGGCAAATCCAAGCCGGGTCCGCACAAGGCACCGCCGCCGCCGCCGGAAGGCATCAAAACACCGGGCGCGAACGCCAGGCGGCGGCGGCGGCCAGCATCGCCCCGCCGGTCGCCACGCCCAGCGCCGCCATGCCCCAGGCCGGATAGGCCCAGGCGCCCAGCGCCGCACCGGCCATGAAGCCGCTCCACAGCAAGAGATAGGGAAGCCAGCGCCACCGCGCGCCGCCGGCGACAGCCTGGGCCAGATGCTGGCCGATCTTGACCAATGTCCCGGTCATATAGGTGACGCCGATGCTCACCTCTCCGTCGCGCTCGAACGTGGCATTGGCCGCCCCCATCGCCACCGCCATGCCCCAGGCGAGCCATGACGCGAGCCCCGCCAGCGCCAGAAGGACCGCGACCAGGATCAGGACCGCCGCCTGTCCGCCATGGGGCACCGCCAAACGGATCAGCGTCCCCGCCATCACACCGGCGACGAACAGCCCTAACAAGGCGGCCAGCATCGCCGCCCCTCCGCCCATCGTGCCCGGACGCACCAGATGGACGGCCAGCATCGTGCCGTTGCCGCTCATGAAGGAGACGAAATAGCCGCCCAGATGCTGAAATCCGATCGCATCCACATATCCGGCAAGCATCGCCAGGCTGATCGCCAAGGGCCAGGTGCGTCGATCGGATCGGATCATCGACAGCCCTCTTAACCCATCGTCACGCCATAGTCATGGGTGTCACCTCGCCCGCCCATTACGCGGGCTCGATCCTGACGGCGACATGCTTCCTTTTTTCCCGATCACCGGATCGGAAATCCGATCCGCCCGTTCCGCCCACGCATATCGGGGGATCGAGGATGGCGGGCGCGCTGATCGAAGTCTGGCTGGCGGTTTCCGCGCTGTCGTCCTTGATCATCCTGCTGATCGCGCTGGGCAATAGCGACATGCGAACGGCCCGATGGTGGAGCCGCCGCACGCCTCGCCTGCGCCGTCGTCGGGAAACGGCCGCGAGGGACTGAAACGCCTCCTCGCGGTCCCGCCCCGCTTCAGAACATATTGAGCAACCGGTCGAACAATCCGGGGCGACGCGACCGCATCGCCAGATAGCGTGCCCGGTCATCGGCGGCACGGCGATATAGCGCGTCGAGACGCTGTTCGCGGGGAAGGTCCGAGATGCGTGGTGGCGGCATATGACTGGCCATGGAACGCCCCTAATCTTGATGAACCGAGTGAATCAAACGACGAACCGAGTGTTTCGTTCCCATCAGGTGACAGTCCGGTCATTCGCCCCAACCATCCGGCAAGGCGTTGAAATCCCGGAAAAGCTCGATCGCGACATGGGCGCGCGACCTCCAAGAAGCTGATGCAGATGAACGTCTCGTAAGGTTTCCGTAAGGCAAATGTCAGGGCCAGTTCCTTATCGCTCTGCAGCAATATCCAGTCCTTCGCGCCGAAAGAAGCCGATGCACGCCAATCCTGCCGACGAAACGCTACCCGAAACCCGCCGTCTCTCGTCCGCGCAGCAATGGCGCTGGGTGGGCATCGCCGCCGCCATTCTGGTCGGCGCGCTGATCCTGATCGCGGTGATCGGCAAGCTGACCCACAAGGAAGAGGTGCCCCCGCCCCCGCCCCCGCCCGGCACGCTGCGCCTGTCCAAGGATCAGCTCGACGCGATGCCGACGATGCGCGTGGGTCTGGGCGCGTCGGGCGACCAGACCATGGCGACCGGCGCGATCACCGTCGATGCCACCCGCTCGACCCCCGTGCTGATGCCCTATGCAGGGCAGGTCGTGCGCGTGCTGGCCGATGCGGGCCAGGTGGTGCGCCAGGGCCAGCCGCTGCTGATGATCAAGACCAGCGATTTCGTCGATGCGCGCAGCGGCCTGTTCTCGGCCCGCGCCGCCTATCAGAATGCGCAGGCACAGCTTGTCGCGGCGCAGCGCAATGCCGACCGCCAGCAGCAGATCTATGAGACCGCGGGCGGCGCGCTGAAGGATTATCAGCAGGCCAAGGCCGACCTCGCCGCCGCACAGGCGACCGCGCGCACCGCCGCCGCCTCGCTGGGCGCGGCGCGCGACAAGCTGGCGATCCTCGGCAAGTCGCAGGGTGAGATCAACCGGCTGGAGAATGTCGGCGAAGTCTCCGGCATCCACGACATCACCACGCTCCACGCGCCGATCAGCGGCGTCGTCGCGTCGCGCGATGTCGCGCCCGGCCAATATGTTTCGCAGGGGGGCGACAAGCCGGTGATGACCATCACCGACCCCTCGCGCGTCTGGCTGGTCGCGCAGGTGGCCGAGAGCGATGCGGAGAATGTTCGCGTCGGCGATCCCGTCGAGGTGACGACGCCCGCCATCCCCGGCCGCGTCTTCCACGCGACGATCGATCTGGTCGGCGCTGCGCTCGACCCGCAGACCCATCGCCTGCCGGTGCGCGCCTCGATCCCCAACCCGGACAAGGCGCTGAAACCGCAGATGTTCGCCAGCTTTGCGATTCACCATCTGGGCGCGGGTCAGGCGATCCGCGTTCCCGCCGCCGCCGTGATCCATGAGGGCGACACCGCGCGCGTCTGGATCATGCGTCCCGACGGCCTGCTGGTCGCGCGCGACGTGCAGACCGGCGACTCCGCGAACGGCCTCGTCACCATCACCTCCGGCCTGAAGCCGGGCGAGAAGATCGTCACCTCGGGCGCGCTGTTCGTCAACGAAGCGGGGATCGGCGAATAATGAACCGCATCGTCGACTTTGCGCTGCGTCAGCGACTGCTGATCGTCGGCCTGTTCTTCGCGATGATCGTCGCTGGCGTCATCGGCTTCATCAACCTGAATATCGAGGCCTATCCCGACCCCGTCCCGCCGATGGTCGAGGTCATCACCCAGACCCAAGGCCTGTCGGCCGAGGAGATGGAGCGCAACGTCACCATCCCGATCGAGGTCCAGATGGCGGGCATTCCGCATCTGACCGCGATCCGCGCGATCAGCCTGTTCGGCCTGTCGGACATCAAGATCCAGTTCACCTACGACTACACCAACGAACAGGCGCGCCAGCAGGTCATCAACCGCCTGTCGCAGCTTCCGCCGCTCGCGGGTGGCGCGCAGCCGACGCTGTCGCCGACCTCGCCGGTGGGTGAAATCTATCGCTATCGCATCGCCGCGCCCAAGGGCTATTCGGTGATGGACCTGAAGACGCTGCAGGACTGGGTGCTCCAGCGCCGGTTCAAGCGGATTCCGGGCGTCATCGACGTCACCGGCTGGGGCGGCAAGCTGCGCGCCTATGACGTGGTGATCGACCAGAACCGGCTGAACGCCCATGGCGTCACCGTGGCGCAGGTGCTGGCGGCGCTGTCCAAGAGCGACGGCAATGTCGGCGGCCAGACGATCAACTTCGGCGAACAGGCCGCGATCGTGCGCGGCATCGGCCTGATCCAGTCGCCCGACGCGATCCAGAACGTCCTGGTCGGCCAGGCGGGCGGTGCCCCCGTGCTCATCAAGGACGTGGCGACCGTGAAGGTCGGCAACGCGCCGCGCATGGGCATCGCCGGTTACAACAATGACGACGACATCGTACAGGGCATCGTCCTGATGCAGCGCGGTGCCCAGTCGATGCCGACCATCAAGGCCGTCCAGGCCGAGGTCGCCAACATCAACAACTCGGGCGTGCTGCCCCCGGGCGTGCATCTGGAGCGGATCTACGACCGCTCCGACCTGATCAACCTGACCATCCACACCGTCATGGAAAACATGGTGGTCGGCATCCTCCTGATCTTCGCGCTGCAATGGCTGTTCCTCGGCAATCTGCGCTCGGCGATCATCGTGGCGGCGACCATCCCCTTCGCGCTGGCCTTCGCGATCCTGATCCTGGTGCTCCAAGGCGAGAGTGCGAACCTGCTGTCGGTCGGTGCGCTCGACTTCGGCCTGGTCGTCGATGCCTGCGTCATCATGGTGGAGAACATCTTCCGCCACATGGTCGAACGTTCCGCCGCCGTGGAGAACGGTCAGGGGCGCTACACCATGGCCAGCCGCTTCGGCGCGGTACTGGGCGCGAGCAGCGAGGTCAGCCGCGGCATCTTCTTCGCCGCCGCGATCATCATCGCCAGCTTCCTGCCGCTGTTCACCCTGACCGGCGTTGAGGGACACATCTTCGGCCCGATGGCCAAGACCTATGCCTATGCGATCAGCGGCGGCCTGCTCGCGACCTTCACCGTCGCGCCGGTGCTCTCGACGCTGCTGCTGCCGGACAAGCTGGCCGAAACCGAGACCTTCATCGTCGGCAAGCTTCGCCGCATCTACGAACCCGCCGCGTCCTTTGCGCTGCGCAACAAGATCGTGACGATCGGCGGCGCGGCGCTGATGATGGTCCTGGCGATCGTCGGCGTGCGCTCGCTCGGCATCGAGTTCCTGCCGCACCTCGAAGAAGGCAATATGTACATCCGCGCCACCCTCCCCTCCTCGATCAGCCTGGAGGCGGGCGAGAAGGTGACCAACGAGGTGCGCAAGATCATCGCCTCCTACCCGGAAACCACGGCGGTCCTGTCCGCCCATGGCCGCCCGGACGACGGCACCGATGCGACCGGCTTCTTCAACGTCGAGTTCTTCGTGCCCTTGAAGCCCTTCGACACCTGGCCATCGGGCGTGACCAAGGAAAAGCTGATCGACGAACTGTCGGCCAAGCTGGCGAAGAAATATCCCGGTGTCGACTTCTCCTTCTCGCAGATCATCGAGGATAATGTCGAGGAAGCCGCCTCGGGCGTGAAGGGGGCCAATTCGATCAAGCTGTTCGGCCCCGATCTCGTCACGCTGGAAAAGCTCGCCAACCAGATCAAGGCGCAGATGGCCAAGGTGAAGGGCATCGAGGATCTCGGCGTGTTCGAGATCCTTGGCCAGCCGACCGTGCGGATCGACGTCGATCGCGCCAAGGCCGCCCGCTATGGCCTGACGCCCGACGACATCAATGCAACCGTCGCCGCCGCGATCGGTGGCCAGTCGCCCGCCGATCTCTATGAGCCCGGCACCGACCGCCACTTCCCGATCATCGTGCGGTTGCAACCGACCCAGCGCGACTCGCTCGAATCGGTGCGCAACATCACGATCGGCGCGCCTGCGCCCGACGGCAACGGGACCATCCAGGTGCCGCTGTCCGAGGTGGCGAACGTCAAGCTGACCAGCGGCGCATCCTTCATCTATCGCGAGCATCAGGAACGCTACGTCCCGATCAAATTCTCGGTGCGCGGGCGCGACCTGGGCGGCGCGGTCGAGGAGGCGCGGGCGCGGATCAACCAGAATGTCCACCTGCCGCCGGGCTATCACCTGGAATGGGCGGGCGAACTCGACAATCTGAAGAACGCCATCGCCCGGCTGGAGATCGTGGTGCCGATCAGCCTGGTGCTCATCCTGCTGCTGCTCTACGCCAATTTCGGATCGATGCGGGACAGCCTGCTCGCCTTCTCCGCGATCCCGATGGCGATCGTGGGCGGCGTGCTGGCCCTCGCCCTGACCGGCACGGCGTTCAGCATCTCGGCGGCGATCGGCTTCGTGGCCCTGTTCGGCATCGCGGTGATGGACGGCATCCTGGTCGTCACCACCTTCAACAACGCCATCGACGAAGGCGCGCCGCGCGAGAATGCGCTGGCCACCACCGTCAAGAACAGCCTGCGGCCCGTCGTCATGACCTGTCTGGTCGCCGCCATCGGCCTGTTGCCCGCCGCGCTGTCGCACGGCATCGGCAGCCAGGTGCAGAAGCCCCTCGCGCTCGTCGTGGTCGGCGGCATGACGCTGGCCCCGGTGCTGATCCTGCTGGTTCTGCCGGTCCTCATCAGCCGCTATTCGACCCGCCTGCCACTGTCGCAGCGCAAGAAGAAGCATGATCCGATGGTCGACGACCAGGACGATACCACCACTCCTGAATCCGGGGTTCCGGCATGAAGCGTTTCCTGACCCTGCCGCTGCTGGCGTGCGTCTCCGCCTGCGCGGTCGGTCCGCATGACCTGGACGCCCATGCCAGCCTGCCGCCGCTGACCCCGGCGCCGGTGATCGCTCCGGCGACCGGCCCGGCGCAGACGGTGTCCGCCCAGGTCGCGCCCGAATGGTGGCACGCCTTCGGCAATGCCCAGCTCGACGCGCTGGTCGCCGAGGCGCTGGCGCACAATAACGACGTCGCCGTCGCGCAAGCCTCGCTACGGCAGGCGCAGGAGCAGGCACGGGCGACGCGGGGCTCGCTGCTCTTCCCACAGGGGGGGCTGAACTATCAGGCGCAGCGGACCCGCGTGTCCAACGCGCTGTCGCCGGCAGTCGCCGACCAGGATCAGCAACTCTATACGCTGCACACCGCGCAGGTCAGCGTGTCCTATGACGTCGATGCGTTCGGCGGCAACCGGGCCCAGGTCCGCTCCGCCGCCGCGCGCGCCGAGGTCGAGCGGCATCAGCTCGACGCCGCGCGGATGACGGTGGCGGCCAACCTCGTCACCGCGCTGATCGAGCGGGCGAGCCTGGCCGAACAGGTCGCCGCCGCGCAGACGGCGGTGCAGGTCAACCGCGACATCCTGTCCGCGCTGCAACAGCGCCAGCGGCTGGGCGCGGTCGGCGCGTCGGACGTGTCGACGCAACAGGCGGCACTCGCGACGGCCGAGGGCGCGTTGCCCCCGTTGGTCCGCGCCGAGGCGGCCCAGCGTACCATCATCGCGACGCTGATCGGCCGCCCGGCGGGCTCGGCGCTGCCGCCGCTTCCCGAACTGGCGCAACTGACGCTGCCGACCGAATTGCCGGCCATCGTGCCGTCGGAACTCGTTCAGCGTCGCCCCGATGTGCTCGCGGCGCAGGCGCAGTTGCAGGGGGCGGGCGCCGATGTCGGTGCCGCGATCGCCGCGCGCCTGCCCAGCATCCAGCTTTCCGCCAATGCGGGTGGCTCCGCGCAGAATTTCGGCGACATGTTCAAGAGCGGCAACCCCTTCTGGGCGCTGCTCGGCGGGATCACCCAGCCGCTGTTCCACGCCAATGCGTTGCGCCATCAGCAGAAGGCGGCGGAAGCCGCGCTGGAGGGGGCCAAGGCACAGTATCGCGCGGCGGTGCTCCAGGCGTTCGGCAATGTCGCGGATTCGTTGACCGGGCTGTCGACCGACGCACAGGCGCTGGATGCTGCGCAGCGGGCGAGCAACGCCGCAGGCCAGGCGCTGACCTTCGCACGGCGGCAACTGGCGCTGGGCGATGTGGGGACGTTGCAACTGCTCAACGCGACGGCGACCGACGCGCAGGCGCGGTCGCAACTGATCCAGGCCAAGGCGGCGCGGATGACCGATACGGTGGCGCTGTTCCAGGCCGCCGGAGGGCCGGTCACGGGTTCGTAGGAGGCGCAGGGCGGATCGAGGATTTGGTCCGCCCCCCTTCAACCTGAACGAAGTGGTTCTCGGTGGCGCAGAGGCGGGGAGGACGCAGAGATCGCGTTCTCTGGATCGACGCCTCCCCTCGACATCTTTTTCCTCCCCGGCGAAAACCAGGGCGGAAGGCGCGCTGCGCCGGTGCAGGGGGGGGGAAAAAGCGGCCTGCCCTCGATGGACTATGCCCTTTGACGTCTCTCGGGCGGGACGGTCAGGAGCAACGAAAAAGGGGAGGACTTTCGCCCTCCCCTTTCATCAGAACAACCGGGTCAGCAGGTAGAAGCCCGCCCCCATCACCGCGGCGGCGGGAATGGTGATGATCCAGGCGATCACCACATTACCCGCCACGCCCCATCGCACCGCGGACGCGCGCCGCGCGACGCCCGCCCCGATGATCGATCCGGTGATGGTATGCGTGGTCGACACCGGAATCCCCAGCGCCGAGGCGCAGAAGATCACGATCGACCCTGCGGTCGAGGCGCTGAACCCCTGATGCTGCGACAGCTTGGTGATGCGGGTGCCCATCGTCTCGATGATCCGCCAGCCGCCGGTCATCGTGCCCAGCGCGATCGCGATGTAGCAGGAGATGGCGACCCAGTGCGGCACCTCGAACGGTCCCGACAGATGCCCCGTCGAATAGAGCAGGACGGTGATGATCCCCATCGTCTTCTGCGCATCGTTCAGCCCGTGGCTGAGCGAATAGGCCGCCGAGGAGACGAGGTGCATCGCGCGAAAGCTCCGCTCCGCCCCGCCCGCGCTCGACCGGCGAAGCGCCCAGCTGCTCAGCAGCATGACCAGCATCGCCAGGATCATGCCCAGCATCGGCGACAGGACGATGGCGAGCAGCGTCTTGTTCAGACCCGCCCATTTCACCGCGTCCATGCCCGCATGCGCCACACCCGCGCCGACCAGCCCGCCGACCAGCGCATGGCTGCTCGACGAGGGGATGCCACGCAGCCAAGTGATGACGTTCCACGCCATCGCCCCGCCCAGCGCGCCGAAGATGACGGCGGGCGTCACGATGCTCTGGTCGATCAGGCCCTTGCCGATCGTCTCCGCAACCTTGTGCAGGCTGGGGAAGGCGACGGTCAGGAAATAGGCCGCGAAGTTGAAGAAGGCGGCGAAGCCCACCGCCGCGACCGGCGGCAGCAGGCGGGTCGCCACCACCGTCGCGATCGAATTGGCCGCGTCATGCAACCCGTTGAGATAATCGAATGCCAGCGCGACCAGGATCAGGCCGACCAGCAACGGAAAGGCGAGCTCGTGCATGTCCTACGCCTCAGGCGTGATCGATGACGATGCCGTCGATCTCGTCGGCGACATCCTCGAACGCGTCGAGGATGCGCTCCAGATGCTTGTACACTTCCTTCTCGATCACGAAGCGCAGCGTGTCGCGCTCGCCGCATTCGTCCAGCGTGCGCTTCAGGCCCGCCGCATGGATCTCGTCGGCGCGCCCTTCCAGCCGGACCAGCTCTTCGGTCAGCGCATGCAGGCGATCGCCGTTGCGCGCGACGTCGCGCATCAGCGGCATCGCCTCGACCGTCAGGCGGGCCGCCTCGACCGCGACCGCCGCCATCTCGCGCATTTCGGGCGCGAAATTGGTCAGGCGGTAGAGGCCGATCGCGGTGGCCGCCGCATTCATCTCGTCGATCGTGTCGTCCAGCGAGCCGATGAGCGAGGTGATCGCGGCGCGGTCGAACGGCGTCAGGAAAGTCGAGCGGACCGAAGTCAGCACCTGCCGCGTGATCTCGTCCGCGTCATGCTCGCGCGCGGCGACAGCGGAGATCTCGTCGGCGGTATTGCCCTGCGAGTCGAACAGCCGGACGGTGGCTTCTGCCCCCGCCAGAATGGTGGCGGCTTGCGCCTCGAACAGCTCGAAGAAATTCCCCGTCTTCGGCAGGAGGCGTTGGAACCAGGCGAACATCAGTCGGTAAACCCCGATAGTGATCCGATAACGCGCGTTTTCCACCCATGGCCCATTGGGGCCACGGCGATACGCCGGACCGTGAAAAGGGCCATGAACCGAAGACTGCACGAACGCCGCCCCCCTGACCAGACCCGAACCCCACGTCAAGCAAAACCGGGTTACAACAATGTGACAGTCGCGTCACGGCAGAACGAACGATGGTCGGCAATGCGATCACGACAAGGATGAAAGCGTCGGAAAATCGGCATTCCCACAAACCATGGCGTGCAGAGCCAGCCGCGCCATCTTCCCACCGGCCCAATCCTCGCATCGGCATCACGCCCTGCCTTCAAACCTGCCACTCTTTCGCCAGGGGCGGACCGGACGGATCGGATGGAACGGGGCGATCGGCCGGCATCCGGTCGCATTTGGCGACCGGTTGTGGTTTTTGCGCATCACCCCGGTCACGCGAACGCCATAATGCGCCGCTAACCGCCCGTCTCACCGGGAGAATAGCAGATCAACCGGACGGCATCGACCGTCCGCGGGAGCATGGGGACCATATGAAGTCGGTTATCAAGACCGCGGCGCTGCTCGGCGCCGCGTGGGGTGTGCTGGCGACCGCGCCGGCGATGGCGCAGTCGGCCGCCGATCAAGGCACGGCTGCGACCGGCGCGGCGCAGGGCGACGAGCAGCAGGGATTGGGCGAGATCACCGTCACCGCCGAGCGCCGCTCGGAAAATCTGAACCGCGTGCCGGTGTCGGTCGGCGTGGTCAGCGGGTCGAACCTGCGCACCTTCCAGCAGGGCGGCGAGGACATTCTCGCCCTGTCGGGCCGCGTGCCCGGCCTTTACGCGGAGACGACGACGGGGCGCATCTTCCCGCGCTTCTACATTCGCGGCCTGGGCAATATCGATTTCTATCTCGGCGCGTCGCAGCCGGTGTCGATCATCCAGGACGATGTCGTGCTGGAACATGTCGTGCTGAAGTCGAACCCGGTGTTCGACGTCGATCAGGTCGAGGTGCTGCGCGGGCCGCAGGGCTCGCTGTTCGGGCGCAACACGACCGCGGGCATCATCAAGTTCGACACGATCAAGCCGACGCAGAGCTTCCAGAGCCGCGCCACCGCCTCGATCGGCAGCTACAACACGATCAGCATGGACGCCGGCGTCGGCGGCCCGCTGATCCGCGACCTGCTGTCCTTCCGTCTGTCGGCGCTGGTCCAGCATCGCGACAACTGGGTCGACAATGTCTATTCGGGCCCCAGCGCCGATGGCACGCTGACCCCGAAAAAGGATGCGATGGGCGGCTTCACCGAGCGCGACGTCCGGCTCCAGCTGCTCCTCACGCCGACCGATACGCTGTCGTTCAATCTGTCGGGCCATGCCCGCTGGTATGACGGCACCTCGACGCTGTTCCACCGCGGCGCGTTGACCAAGGGGTCGAACGACGCCTCCGCCGAACCGCGCGACCGGGTGGCCTATGACGAAGGGCGCGGCAATCCGCAGTCCTATGACACGCAAGGGGCCTCGCTGCGTGCCGCCTGGGATCTGGGTGCGGCCGAGCTGACCTCGATCACCGCCTATGAAACCACGGCCGGCTTCAGCAAGGGCGACACCGATGGCGGCGCGGCGACGAACTATCCGTTCAACGGCGTTCCGAACGGCTATGGCCTGAGCATGGGCCAGGTCCGCGGGCTCGACCAGTGGACGCAGGAAGTCCGCCTCGCCTCGACCGGCAATGGCGCGTTCAAGTGGCAGGTCGGCGGCATCTATTTCGACAGCCGCGACATCACCGACTTCTATCAGCGCGCCTATTTCACCGGCACCAACCCGAACAACTGGGCCCGGCTGCACGACGTCAACACCTCTTGGGGCGTGTTCGGGCAGGTCAGCTATCGGGCGACCGATCGCCTGACCCTGACTGCGGGCGGCCGCATCAGCGAGGACACGAAGCGCACCACGCTGATCAAGGACCCGGCCCTGGCCAACGGCACCAGCACCTTCGGCACCAATCCGCGCAATGTCCGCCTGTCGGACACGCAGCCGAGCTGGGACGTGTCGGCGCTGTACGAAGTCGATCCGAACGTGAACGTCTATGTCCGCGCGGCCCAGGGCTTCCGTGGCCCGACGATCCAGGCGCGTTCGGCGGTGTTCGGCTCGCCCTTCTCGACCGCCACGTCGGAGACCAACCTGTCGTTCGAAACCGGCGTCAAGTCGAAGCTGTTCGACAACACGCTGCGCCTGAACGCCGCCGCCTTCGCGTACCGCGTGAAGAACATCCAGTTGAACGGCAATGACACGGACGGCAACGGCGTGCTGCTCAACGCGGACAAGGCGGTCGCTTACGGCCTGGAAGCCGATGCGCAGTGGCTGCCGGTACGCAACCTGGCGCTCTCGGCTGGGGTGAGCCTGCTGCATTCCGAGATCCGCGATCCGAATGTCCGCGTCCAGACCTGCAGCTTGAACGGCGTACAGGTCTGCACCGTGCTCAACGGCCCGGGCACCACGCTCGGCATGGGCACCCGCAAGACCTATTTCGTGCCGATCAACGGCAACCCGTTGCCCAACGCGCCGGAATATAATGTCAACGTCGCGGCGAAGTATGACATCCCCCTCGCCAATCAGGGCAAGGCCTTCATTTCGACCGACTGGAATCTCCAGGGCTATACGAACTTCGTCCTGTACCGGACCAAGGAGTTCACCTCGAACGGCAATTTCGAAGGTGGCCTGAGCATCGGCTATTCCGCGCCGAACGACGACTGGAGCCTGTCGGTCTTCGCCCGCAACATCACGAACCAGAAGAATCTGAAGGGCGTGATCGAGAACTATATGGCCGCGGTGTTCAACGACCCGCGCATCATCGGCATCTCGTTCAGCGGCAAGTATCGCTGATCGACGCGACCGAATGACGAACAGGCCCGTCCCTCCGGCGTGAGGGGCGGGCCTTTTTTTCATTACCCGCATCCGTTCGACCGGGCGCAGTCGAAGGCGACGTGGCCTATCCGCGCCGCAACGATGCCGGCGGCATCGTCCTTTCGCGCGCATACCGCTCCGCATGGACCAGCAGCATGTCCAGATCCTCACGCGCGATATCAAAGCTTTCGTGCATGTCGGCCAGCGCGGCATCGACATCCTCCGGCCCGATGCGCATCGCCTCTGCCTGCGGGGGAATCGCAGCCGGTTCGTGCGGATAGCTGCGCCCGGTCGCCCGGTGGAAGAACATGCCCAATGCCACCAGCGCGATCGAGTTGATGGCGACCGGCGCGAAGGCGAAGGCAAAGCCCGCCGCATGGATGCCCTGGCTGCCGATCACGGCGGTCAGCGCCGCCGCGCCCCCGGGCGGATGCAGGCACCGCGTGAGCGACATGACCAGGATCGCCCCGCCCACCGCGCATCCCGCCGCCAGCGGCAGCGACGGGATCGCCTGGAACATGGCGACGCCGACCAGGCTCGACAGGACATTACCGCCGACGACCGACCAGGGTTGGGCGAGCGGACTGGCGGGAACCGCAAAGACAAGGACCGCCGACGCTCCCAGCGGCGCGACGATGATCGGCAGGTCGGGGCCGACCGGCGGCAGTCCGCCACAGACGACGATGGTCAACGAAATCCCGATCACCGCGCCGACGCACGCGATCAGACGGCCCGACACCGTGGCTCCGGCCAGCAAGGGTTGAAAAATGCGCATAGCGGCAGGCTTTTATGTCCGTGCGAACGCCGTCGCCAACGTCAAAAGCTGGGGAGGGCCTGAGCTTTGCTTCGCCCGGACGATCGGCGTCACGCCTCCGCCAGGAAGGCCACGCCCGGAATCGCGATGCGCCGCCCGGTCGCGGTCAGGCCGCCGTCCTTGCCGATCCGAAAGGCATCGACCGTGCCCGAACGCTCATGGGCGACCAGCATCTCGCCCCGCTCCTCGCGCAGCAGGAAGAAGCGTGGCCAGTTGCCGCCGCTGGGCACGACCTTACGCAGGCGCGGTTCGCCCCGGGCGTCGAGCGTGAAGATCGAGATGCTGTTCGCCCCGCGATTGGAGACATAGAGCGTCCGCCCCGCCCGATCGATCGCGATATGCGCGGCATAGGAGCGCCCCGCCCCTTCCGGCAGCAAGGCCCGCTGACCCGCCGTCCGAAACCGCCCGTCGGGAAGGGCGTCGAGAACGTACAACGTCGTCTCCAGCTCGCAGGCGACATAGGCGCGCGGCAATCTTGGATGGCGCGCCATGTGCCGCGGGCCTGCCCCGGCGGGGGCCCGCCATGCGACGACCGGCTCGGCCAGGTCGCGCGCGGCGGGGTCGAAGCGATAGGCGAAGATCGCGTCCGCCCCCAGATCAACCGCATGCAGCCAGCGGCGGTCCGGGCTGAAGCCCACCCAATGCGCATGGGGTTCCGCCTGGCGATCGGCCTTGGGGCCGCTGCCCTGATGGTGAAAGATCCGCGCCTCGCCCGTCGCCCCGGTCGCCCGGTCGAGCCGGTAGAAGGCGACCGACCCGCTGGAATAATTGGCCACCGCAAGACAGGCGGACGCCGAATCGATCGCGACGTGACACGGATCCGCGCCACCGGTCGAACCGCCGCCCCGCGCCGTCCAGCCCGGACCATAGCCGGCGACCTGTCCCTCCGCCTGTTCGCGGAGCAGGTAACGGGTGCCGTTCGGCCCGCCCCCGACGCCATAAGAGGCGTTGACGATGCCCGCCACAGGCTCTCCGACCCGGCCATCGATGATGGGATACAGGCCCTTGCCGCCCTCATTGGCATAGGTGCCTGCGATCAGCCGGTCCCCGACCCCGCGCGCCAGCAGCGGATCGCCCGCCGCGCCCAGCCCCGTGACCGCGATCGCGCCTGCCACCACTTCGCGCCGTGTCGTCGTCATGCCGCCTCTCCTCATCCGGCGGCCGTTGAACGCCAAAGGGGGCGGGAAGGCAATCACTTCCCGCCCCCAGGACACGCAGGATGCGGTGGACCGATCAGATCGCGACCACGCCGCCATCATCCTTGGTGATGACGATCGTCGCCGAGCGCGGACGCACGGTGGCGGCGGCTCCGCCCGACTGGCTGGCGGGCCAGTTGCTGGTCGGGGCCGCCGGGCTGCTGGCATCCTCGCCCGGATGCTGGATGTTGACGAAGACCGAGGTGCCGTCCGGCGTCGAATGGATGCCGGTGATCTCGCACTGTTTCGGCCCGACCAGGAAGCGCTTCAGCGTCATGCCGGGCGCCTTGCCGATGCGGGTGGTGACGGTCGCGGTCGCGCCGCCGGCGCTGCTGGAGACCGAACGGGTGCCGCCGTCGCCGACCCGGCCGGGGATCGCGGCCAGCATCATGCAGTTGGTGACGTCGGTAAAGGCGCCGTCATCGGTCTGGATCCACATCACCGGCGTCGCCTGCCCGGCGACATTGCTCGGCAGGCTGAACCACAGGCCGTCGGGCGAGGAGAAGTCGTTGGTCGCATCCAGCCCCGACAGGTTGATGTTGGTCGGATCGAGGTCCGCGCCCGCACCAAAGGCATAGACGTCCCAGGTGAAGCTGGTCGCCTCGGTCGTGTCGTTCGCCTCACGGATGCGGATGATATGGCCGTTGCGGTTGCCGACCGAGGTCGAGGGCGGATCGACATAGGCGCGCGGATTGGCCGCATCGACGCCGCTCTGATTGCCCGAAGCCATCGGCTTGCGCGAGGCGTTGTTGGTCAGCGTGCAATACATCTCGCCAGTCACCGGGTTGACCGCCGTCCATTCCGGCCGGTCCATCTTGGTCGCGCCCAGCACGTCGGCGGCCAGACGGGTGTTGATCAGGACATCGGCCTGATCGGCGAAGGAATAGGTGCCGTTCGAGGCGGTCAGCCCATTCTGCCCGAACACCAGAGGCATCCACTGCCCCGTGCCGTCGGCGTTGAACTTCGCGACATAGAGCGTGCCGTTGTCGAGATATTTGTCGCCCACCGCCAGCCGGTCGGTCGCGCTCGCATCCGAGGCGCTCCACGGCGTCGCCGACACGAACTTGTAGATATATTCGTTCTGCGCATCATCGCCCATATAGAAGGCGGGACGGACCCCGGCGATCATCCGGCCGCTCTGGCAGCCTTCATGATTCATCCGGCCCAGCGCGGTGCGCTTGCGCGGGGTCGAACCGGGGTTGAACGGATCGATCTCGACCACCCAGCCGAACTGGAACGGTTCGTGGCGGAAGTCGGCCGTGCCGTCGGCGGCGAGCGCCGCGTTCGCGGTCGCGTTCCAGCGGCGGAAGACCGTGCTCGACGCATCCGACGGCGTCACCGTCGTCCAACCATAATTGCCCGACCGCCCCTCGGTGATGCCGTATCGGGCGAGCGAGACATTCTGCTTCGGCGTTGTCGCGGCGCGCACCGCCGCGTCGCCCGAGGTGCGGCGGAAATAGCCCGCCCAATTCTCCTCGTTGGTCAGATAGGTGTTCCACGCCATCGTGCCGTTGGCACAATTGTTGATCGTACCGCGCCCGCCGGTGCCGTCGGTCGAATAAGCGGTCTTCAGCCAGGGCGTGCCCTTCACCGGGCCACTGAACGCCATCGGCGTATTGGGCGTGATGCGGCGATTGAGCGCCGAGTTCGGGACATAGCTCCAGCTACCATTCGAGCGGGTGACCTCGACCACCGAGACGCCGTGGCACTCGATCTCCTTGATCGCTTCCGATTCGGGGCGCGGGGCTGGCGTCGGACCGTTGGCGTGCAGATAGAGCTGGGTGATATTCTCGTGGTTGAGAACGAGGAGCCCGCGCGTGCTGTTCGTCGGATCGGGGTTCGCGCCTGAGGCGGCAAGGCCGAAATAGCTCATGCCGTCATGATGGTCGCCCGCGCGCTGGGCGAAATTGGTGTCCGTGCCGTTGTTGGCGAAGGCACCGACACTGCCGCCGATCGGATCGCCCAGACGGTACAGCACGGTGACGCTATAGCCCGAAGGCACCGTCACCACGTCCGCCAGGCTGTGCGGTACGGCGGTGAAGTCGAGCGTGATCGGGGTGACGGTCAACGTGACGCTGTTGTTGGTGACCAGACCATCGCGGCTGGTGATTTCCAGGTTGAAGCCGAGCTGTGTCGCGGTCGCGACCGCAGGCGCGCGGAACGAGGCGACGAGCTGGTTGGCGTTGGTCAGCGTGACTGACGGGCCCGCCGTTTGGCTCCAATTGACATTGGCCACCTTCCCGCTGGCGACGGTGCCGGTCAGCGTGACGGGGCGGCCCGCCGCGACGCTGGCGGTGCTGCCCGCGGCAGTCGCGGTCACGGCCTGCGGGTTCTCGTCGTCGCACCCCGCCAGCAATGCACCACCGAACAGCGCGGTGGTCATCGCCGATACCCCGTGACGCAGCGTCTGGCGGCGCGACAGGCGGGTGGCGATCAGGTCGCTCATATGGGTGTTGGCGGAACGGTTGGTATCGATGTCGCCATCGTCATAGGCGACCAGGCTATTGATATCCGACATGGATTTTCCCCCGGCACCGCGCGAGGACAGGCGCGGTCTCATCCGTGCCATTTGCCGCCGAACCAAGTCATCCCGGCTTCATTTCCGGGTCATGTTGATGACACCACCATGATGGATGCATGGCATTCGCGTCATTTGCCTGCGATGCTTGACTCCCCGCCGCGATCGGCCTAAGCGCAGCCCCGCATCCGGGCGGGCTTGCCTGCCTGGATTCCGTCCAAGACAGCAGGTGCCGGGGAATTTGCCTTGGCTTAATCTCCTGCCGAGACGGGGAAAAGGATTTTGCCGGTCGCTCCAGCTTGCTGGTCCCGCCCGGTCTGCCCCGCGTTTCTCACGCGTCGGTTGCCCATTCCCCATCGCTGGACACCCCGAGGGGTGGTCACACCCCCCGGTCAAGCAACCGGGATGACCGTTCGCGGTCGTTCCAACCATGGAGAATGGCATGGATCGCGATCAAAAG
>NZ_JBCNNI010000005.1:0-147394 GCF_039594485.1 Sphingomonas sp.
TGGCGGCCGAACGCCCGACCAGATATACTTCGCACAGCCGCTTCTCGCAGCGGCATGATCAACCAGCGGCAATCCACTTATTCACGCCGCGAGCCTGTGCAGACAAACCGAGCCACCTCTAAAAGCAACCTGCGAGACCATCTCTCAGCTGACAAGTTGGCCTTTATCATGGCGGCTGAAGCCCTAGCGGCCGAAAGGATCGCCGAAGAGGGACGCGCAGGTAATCAATCTTGTGCGGAAGCGAGTGCTCTTAGCGCCTCCGCGCTGCGAGCGGCAATATCGGCGGATAGGAAGAGCCGCCAGCCCAAATTGATGTAAGCAGCCAATTAGTTTGTTGCGCGGGCTGGTATTTCCGGCCCGCGCAACCGTCTCAGCCTATTCTGGCTTGATGAGATTGTTCTTGCATTGACCGGCGGCGCAATTCGCCCACCACCATTCGTACCAATAGTTCGAATACCCTGACGGGTCACCTTCGTTCGACCCAAGATGCTTACCCTCGCAGGCCCTTTGGCATCGAGAGGTAAATTGCCCAGGTGCGTACCCCGTCGCCTGTTGCGCGCCCTGAAGGCATCCAGTGACGCACGTTTGGTAAGCATCGATATCTTGAGCTGACGCCTGCCCCGCGAAAGAGAAAAAGGAAACAATTGGCAAAGCGCAGCAAAGGCGCGAAACAAAGCGCTTCATCATCAATACTCCCATAGAGAATCAGCATTGCAATACTTGAACGGACGGCAGTGGGCGTCAATCAAATTCAGCGCCGCATAACGATTAAACTATGATAATAAATAGATTTTTGGTTGCGTTCTTTACTCTAGTGGAACTGCACATCGGGATCCCCAGCATAGCGCGCCCTGTTGCACATCAGATCGCCCCCATCACGTAGCGGATCGCGCCCCAGGCGGCGGCTATCATCGCTGAGACGATCAGAACGCTAAAGCCGGCTAGTTCGAGCCATAGCTCGACCCGCTCCCATCGGGCCGGCGGCGGCTTATTCTTCCGACGGACAGGGAGCGGGGCAGATCGGCGGTCACAGCGCAATGGGTGCGTATGGGGAGGGGAGGCGTACGACGCTGTCAGTCGATGATTCTGTCCACCAGCGCTAGTATTACAAGTCGATGGATGCCGCAGATGCCTAGGCGATCTCAGTGCAGGCAATTTTTTTGGGGGCACGGGCGGGGGCACCCATCGTTATGGGGCCTATTTGAATCGCAGAAATTAGCCAAATATGCTCCTAATCATGGTAGGCGGCGGACCCACCACGGGGTTGTTTCAGGGCGTCGCAGCGTGTCTCACGCCCTTGCTAAACCACAGAAATTCAGGTGCGAAAGCGTCGCGAGGTGTCTCACCTCGTGCCCCCCGTATGTCCCGCCCATCGGGGACATCGTGCCGCTGACCGATACGCCGCGCCGAAAAGCGCAAGGGGCCGAGAAGGATTACGCGCTTGCCGATCCTGCCGGGCTGTCCCTGTCCGGGGCGTCGACAAGGCAAATGCCGGACACCCGAACAGGGACAGCCACTCAGATTAAAATGAAGACCAATCGTCTTCGGCGGGCACCGCGTTGCTCTGCGTCATGGGAATCGGCTTGGCGCGCGGGCGGGGGACTGATGCCGCCGGACGGGTGTGGAGCTTGTGGACGTTCGCGGTCATCGCATTAGCCGATTGCCCGATCTGGAAACGCGCGATCTGACGTGCCAGGCCATCGGCTTCGGACGCAAGGCCGCGCGCTGCCGCAGTGGCTTCCTCGACCATCGCGGCATTCTGCTGGGTCACGACGTCCATTTCACCGACGGCCGTATTGACCTGCTGGAGCCCGGCCGACTGCTGTTCGGCGGCATCGGAAATCTCGCCGACCAATGTGCTGACCTCGACGATCCGCCCGATGATGCCGGTCAGGGCCTGGCCCGTTTCACCGACGAGGCGCACGCCCTGGGCAACCTGTTCGGACGATGCGTTGATCCGGTCCTTGACGTCCTTGGCGGCATCCGCCGAACGCTGCGCCAATGCGCGGACCTCCGAGGCGACGACGGCAAAGCCTTTCCCTGCGTCTCCGGCGCGGGCGGCTTCGACCCCCGCGTTCAGGGCCAGCAGGTTGGTCTGGAACGCGATGCCGTCGATGACGGCGATGATGTCCGAGATCTCGTTGGACTGACGTTCGATGCCGTCCATGGCTTCCACGGCGTTGCGGACGATCTCGCCGGACTGTTCGGCCAGATTGCGCGCGTCGCGCGCCGCCGCGTTGGCGCTCGCCGTTCGTTGCGCGGTCGCGCGCATCGTGGCGGTGATCTCTTCCATCGCGGAGGCCGTTTCCTCGAGGCTGGCCGCCTGCTGCTCGGTCCGCATGGACAGATCGTCCGAGGCGGTGCGGATCTCGCCCGCGCCGCCGTTAATGCCGGCGACCGCCGTCGATACCTGCGACAGCGCATCCTGCAATGCTTCGGCCGCGGCGTTGAAATCGGTCTTCAACTTGGCAAAGGGCCCGGTCAATTCGGCGTCGATCCGGGTCAGCAGATCGCCCTTGGCAAGCTGCGAAAGCCCCTGTCCGATGCTGTCGACGATGAGGGTCGTCTGTTCGGCCTTCGCCCGTTCGGCCGCCGCCAGCTGGTCGCGGAACTGGGCCATGGCCTTGGCCAGGTCACCGACTTCATCGAGCCGATCGGAGTCGGGCACGGTGACCCCCATATTGCCGGCCGCCAATTCCCCCATCGCGTCGGTCATCTTGTTCAGAGGCGTGGCGATCTGACGGATCAACAAGGTCAGGAGCGCGATGGTGAGCGCGATCGCCGCCAGGATCATCAGGACGGTAATCAGCCGTCCGGTCTGTGCCGTTTCCGTGGCCTCGGCACGGGCTCTGTCCATCGCCGCCGTATAGGCATCCTCGGCCCGGCCCAATGCGGCGTTCTGCGCGTCATAGTCCTTGACCTCCTGCAAGGCGCTCGCCTGCGCTGCGTCGGTCTCGTTACGGTTCGACAGTTCGATGGTCTTGGGCAGGTGTTCGGTATAGCGCTGCCAGATCGGCCCGAATTCATCCATCGCGACTTTGGCGGTGGGATCCTGCTCCAACACCTTCACCTTGGAAAGCGACTGGTCGATCAGGTCCAGTGACGCATGCATCGCCTTGTAGTGCGCCGCCATCGTCTCGGGCGACGTGCTGACGATGTGGGTCATTTCCTCGGCGCGGACGTTCGAGGTCTGCGTGTCGATGCTGTGGGTCAGCTTTTGCAGCCGTGCCAGCCGGGAGGCGATGTCAGCGGTTCCTGCGCTCAGGGCATTCTGATTGCGAATGGAAAGCCCGCCGACGACCAGCAGGGCCATCAACAGGATTGCAAAGCATGCTATCAGTTTGGAGCTGATCCGCAGGTTTCTCACGATAGTCTCCCGACGCTTGGTGGCAGATCACGGACGGGCTGAACGTCCGCGCATTGCCACGATCGGTAACTGATATCTGTTAATAGAATGCATTGCGGGGGGCGTTCGGGGGCGGCGCGGGGCACCCCAGCTATGAACGCCGAAAGGTGTTTCCGCTGCGGCAGACCGCTTCCGCAGGAAGGCGGCCGGGGCTAAATCCGACGATCGGGTCATGGCCAACGGGCGATGACGAGATCGCAAGCGGGCCGATGCTGGCGCTTATCGAGAATGCGTTCGGCTGCCTCGCGCACCTCGACCCTATGCTCATGTTGCAGCCCAAGGGAGATGTTGCCGAGCAGTTCTCGAAAGGCGGATCACCCCGCTGATCAAGTCGCTCCGCCCCGTTGCTGAATGGGCGGAGCGACCTGCTGTCCGACAGGCCGGTTGGCCTGACCCGATCGCTATCGATCCAGATTGCTTGCGAAATGCTGAACAGCAGTCGCGGCGCCGACAAAAGAATATCGACAATGACCGAACCAGCGAGGTTCACCGCCTTGTGGGTGAGGCTTGGCGTGCGAGAAACGCCGGGATCTGCGAACAATCCGACCATCATGCGCCGAACCAAGGCAATCGGGGCCAAGGTGCCGGGATGGTGCTCAATGCGGACGGCGTGCCCTGGTGGCGCCGCCTGGTCGAGACGTGCATCGGCGAGGCGGGATTGACGCCGCCAACCGATCGGTGTGCGGGAGCGCCCTGGACCGATGGCGTCAGAAACGGCCTTCACAGGCGGACGGGCGATATGGGAAGCTTACGCAGCCACCCGGAACCCGGCGGGATGCCGGGTTCGGCCCCATCATGACAAGAACAGATGCTTCGCCAGCCGTGACGCGCCAAAGGCGATACCGCCGACCGCCAACCAGCTCAACATCGCGCCGAAGGTCAGGATCAGCAGGCGATCGAGCGGCGAAACTCCCTGTTCTTCCATGGTCGTGCGATCCTCTCCAGCCGGTCTTTGCGCCGGGATGAGGCAAATATGCGCCAAAACGGGCTGGTAAGCAAACCCATTCTTCAAATGAGGGTGATCGACAGAGTGCATAATGTCGATACCCTGATTTTTATCATGTGGTGCGATCGGGGCCTTGGCGGGGGCGTGGACCGGGTCGGGGACGCTGTCATGTTGCGCCGCTCCCGGCGGCTTGTCAGAGAGGTGGCATGACGACGGAGCCATCATGACCGATCCGACGGCCACCCCGCCCGCGACGCGTCGCGCCTATCTGTCCTGGGCGCTACGCGGCATGGCGGCAGGAGCCGCGGCGCTGATCCTGCTGCTGCTGTTCGGCTTGCTGGTCGACCGCTGGCCCTTTCCCTGGGACCGCGCGATCCTGACCGGGCTGCGCGCTTATGGCCCGTCGCCGGGACTGATGCGCGCGGCGGTGGACATCACCGCACTGGGCAGCGTGACGGTGCTGATCATGATGGTCGCAGGGGCGGCGCTGCTGCTGCTGGCGCGGGGGCTGTGGCTGACGGCCGCCGCGACGGCGGCGGCGGGGATCAGCGGTGGTGCGATGGTGACGCTGATCAAGCATATCGTCGCGCGGGCGCGGCCCAATCTGGTGCCGCACTGGGTCGATGTCTCCAATGCGAGTTTCCCCAGCGGCCATGCCGCGGGCAGCGCGATGGTCTATCTGACCCTTGCGGCGCTCGCGACCCAGGTCACGCGGACCCCTCGGGTGCGTCTTGCCACCGTGGCGCTGGCGGTGCTGCTGGTCGGGGTGATCGGCGTCAGCCGGGTCTATCTGGGCGTGCACTGGCCGTCGGACGTGGCGGCGGGCTGGTGCTTCGGCACGCTCTGGGCGCTGAGCTGGTGGTGGGCGACGGCGGCCGCCCGCGCGTCATGGGGCGCCGAGCGCCAATAGCGTCCGCGCGGCCTTCAGATGCGGTGCGTCGACCATCCGCCCGTCAAGCTGCAACGCACCGGCCCCCGGATGGGCCGCGAACAGGTCGACGATTGCCTGCGCCCGCGCCAGTTCCTCGGCCGAGGGGGTGAAGGCGGCGTTGATCACCGGCACCTGTGACGGGTGGATCGCCATCATGCCCGTGAAGCCGTCCCGCCGCCCCCGCGCTGCATAGGCGGCCAGCCCGTCGGCATCGCGGAAATCGGGATAGACCGTCTCGATCGCGGCGACACCCGCGGCATGCGCGGCGAATAAGGTCATCGCCCGCGCCAGTTGATAGGGCGCGGTATAGCCGCCATCCGCTTCGCGCGCGGTCGTCGCGCCGATCGCGGCGGGCAGATCCTCGGCCCCCCAGGTCAACCCGGCCAGCCGTTCGCTCGCCCCCTGATACTCGCCCAGCCGGAACATGGCGGCGGGCGTCTCTGTCACGATCGGCAGGATGGCGATGTCGCCCGCCAGATGGCATTCCAGCGCGGCGAGGCTGCCGCGCCCCTCTGCCTTGGGCAGGACGATGCCGTCGGGGCGGGCGGGGAGGATGGCCGTCAGGTCGTCGATCGCCAGCGGCCCGTCGATCGGGTTGATCCGCACGAACAGCCGCACGGACCCGTCGCGCGGCTGGCCGAGGAAGCGAGCGACCTCCTGCCGCGCGAGGGGCTTGGTGTCGGGGGCGACCGCGTCCTCCAGGTCGAGGATCAGTGCATCCGCGCCCACACCCAAGGCCTTGGCCATCCGGTCGGGCCGATCGCCCGGCACGAAGAGGAGCGAGCGTAGCCGCATCGCCTCAGCGGCCCATCTCGGCCAGCTTGCGCTCCCAGGCAAGGGCGTCGCGGACGATCCCGTCCAGGTCGTCCCGCTCGGGACGCCAGGGCAGGGTGGCCAGGATCGCGCTGTTGTCGGCGACCAGCTCTGCGGGATCGCCCGCACGGCGGCCCTCCATCCGGCGCTCGATGCTATGGTTGGTCACCCGGTCGACGGCATCGAGCACTTCGAGGACCGAGAAGCCCCGGCCATAGCCACAGTTGAGCGTGTGGCTCTCGCCCGGTCGATCGACCAGCAGCTCCAGCGCGGCGACATGCGCGGCGGCCAGGTCGGAGACATGGATATAGTCGCGCACGCCGGTTCCGTCGCGGGTCGCGAAGTCGGTGCCATAGACGCCGACGGCGTCGCGCTTGCCGATCGCGGCTTCGACCGCGATCTTGATGAGGTGGGTCGCCCCCACGGTCGACTGGCCCGATCGGCCCTGGGGGTCGGCGCCCGCGACGTTGAAGTAACGCAGCGCGCAATAGTTGATCGGATGCGCGGCGGCGACGTCCTTCAGCATGATCTCGGTCATCAGCTTGGACATGCCGTACGGGTTGATCGGCGCCTTGGGGTCGTTCTCGGCGACCGGCACCTTTTCGGGCGTGCCATAGGTGGCGGCGGTCGAGGAGAAGATGAAGTGCGCCACGCCCTCGGCCACCGCGCTCTCGATCAGCGAGCGGCTGGCGGCGGTGTTGTTGCGGTAATATTTGAGCGGGTCGCTGACCGACTCGGGGACCACGACCGAACCAGCGAAGTGCATGATCGCGCGCACACCATGGTCGCGGATCGCGGCGCGCACCTTTTCGTCATCGGCGACGTTCGCGACGACCAGGCTTGCGCGGGGATCGACCGCCCAGTCGAACCCGGTGACCAGATTGTCGAGCACCACGACTTCATAGCCCGCATCGAGCAGCGCCAGCACGGCATGGCTGCCGATATAACCGGCCCCGCCCGTGACCATCACCTTGCCGTCGATCGCTGCCGTCATTTTTGTCCCCAATGCTTGGATTGCCGTGGCCTAGCGCCATCCTATCTAAGCACACAAGATGACAAGGAGATTCCCGATGACCGAATATGTCACGCTGGCCGGCGGATGCTTCTGGTGCACCGAGGCGGTGTTCAAGGACGTGATCGGCGTCGAATCGGTCGAGAGCGGCTATATCGGCGGCACCCTGCCCAATCCGACCTACAAGCAGGTGTGCGGTGGCGACACGGGCCATGCCGAGGCGATCCGTATCGGCTATGATCCGCAGCAGCTGGCGCTGGACGATCTGCTGGACATCTATTTCGCGACGCATGACCCGACGCAGCTTAACCGGCAAGGCAACGACGTCGGCACCCAATATCGCTCCGCGATGTTCCCGGCGGATGCGGAGCAGGAAGCGGCGATGAAGGCGGGGCTGGCCCGCGCGCAGGCGGGGCTCGACAAGCCCGTCGTCACCACCATCGAGCCGATGGCCGAATGGTATCCGGCCGAGGATTACCACCAGGATTATTGGGAAACCTCGGGGCGGTCGAACCCCTATTGCATGGCGGTCATCCCGCCCAAGCTGCAGAAGTTGCGCAAGAGCTTCGCCGCGCGGTCGCGGGCGGTGACCGCATAATTCCGCCTGGGCGCGGCCGGAGCGTGGGCTTCGACCGCGCCCGGTGCGAACGGAGGGCGAAAACCGTCCCTTTCGAATCCTACCGTGTCGCGGCGCGCCGCAGCCGGTCGTTGATCGCCGCGCCGATCCCCTCCGCCGGGATCGGGGCGACGGCCAGCCGCGCGCAATCGCTCGCATCGGCGCGATGCAGGGCGTCGAACAGCCGCGCCGCCGCCTCCACCGGGTCGCCACGGGTCGACAGCGTGTCCTGTCCCATGATCGAACCAAAGCCGATCAGCCATTCATCCGCCGCTGCCATCGTCGCGTTCAGCCGCAGCGGCTTGGCCGGGGCATAGTGGCTGGCGAGCTGTCCCGGCGCGGTCACGATGGCGGGCGCATCCGGTCCCTGTTCGACCTGGCCCAGAACGCCGGCGAGCATCTCCGCGGTGACGGGGCCGGGGCGCAGGATGGTGCGGCCCGCGACGATCGTCGATTCCAGCCCCGCCTCGGTCGCGCCGTCGTCCAGGATCGGTACGCCGGGGCCCAGGCTGGCGCGGACATGGGTGGCACGGGTCGGGCTGATCCCCCCGCTGGCATTGGCCGAAGGGGCGGCGAGCGGACGGCCGGATCCGGCCAGCAGATCCTGCATCGCGCGGTGGCGCGGCACCCGGATCGCCACCGTCGGCAAACCCGCCGTGACCAGTGAGGCAATGCCCGCCTCCGGCCGGAGTGGCCGCACCAATGTCAACGGACCCGGCCAGAACGCCTCTGCCAGCGCCAGTGCATCGGCATCGAACGTCGCCAGTTCCCGCGCCGCCGCCAGGTCGGGCACATGCACGATCAGCGGATTGAACGACGGTCGCCCCTTGGCGGCATAGATGCGCGCAACCGCGCCCGCGTCGGTGGCATCGGCGGCCAGACCATAGACCGTCTCGGTCGGCACCGCGACGATTCCGCCCGCCCGAATCACATCCGCCGCCGCGCGGATCGCGGATGGAGCGTAAGGCAGCGTCGGATCGTCGTCGGGAAAGCGCATGGTGGAGCGAGGCCATAGCGGCTTGGAGGGCATGACATAAGACCGAACGCACGCACCCCTTCGACAATCGCCGCACCGCATCCTATCTGCGGGCCATGTTCGATCTCGATTCCTATCTCGCCCGTATCGCCCTTCCGTCGCGCGTGACCGTCGATGCCGAGGGCTTGGCGCGGCTGCAACGGGCACATCGGCTGGCGATCCCGTTCGAGAATCTCGACGTGCGGCTCGGCCGGGCGATCGCGATCGACAGCGCGAGCGTCTTCGCCAAGCTGGTGACCGCCAAGCGCGGCGGTTACTGCTTCGAGCAGAATCGGCTGCTCCTGGACGCGCTGGCGGCGCATGGCTTTGCCGCCCGGCCGCTGCTCGCGCGGGTCTGGCTGCGGGCGACCGATGTGCCGGGGATGACGCATAGCTTCAGCCTCGTCCATATCGATGGACAGGATTGGATCGCCGATGCCGGTTTCGGGGGCAGCTATCTGCCGCCCATGCCGCTGATCGACGGGGCGGAAGCGCAGGGGCCCGATGGCGCGCGTTTCCGTCTGACCCGCGATGCGCAGCATGGCTGGATGCTGCTGCGCGACGGGCATCCGGGCCATACCGATGGCCGCTCGGCGGGCGAGGGGTGGGAAGCCCAGTACAGCTTCACCACGGATCATGTCTGGGACGCCGATCTCGCCCTGGCCAATCACTGGACCTCGACCGCGGCGGACAGCCGCTTTCGGCAGGCCAATATCGTCAGCATCATCCTGCCCCGCGGTTTCGCATCGCTGACCGACCGGCATTACAGCCGCCGGGTGGGCGAGGATCAGAGCGCCGCGACGATCACCGATCCGCGTGTCTATCGGATGCGGATGAGCCTGATGTTCGGCATCGACCTGACGCCCGAGGAAACTGCCACGCTGTTCGCCGAATAAGCGAATCGGCCGATGGCGATGCGGTCGTGGCCCCATGCGTCATGCGTGGCATGGGGCTCGACGGTGGGGTAGCGGCATGCGTCGGTTCGGCACGACGCGCGGCGATATGGACGAATCGGCCCTGTTTACCGGCATATCGCTTGACCTGGGCGTTGGGGAAGGTCGGATCGGGCCCTTGCCTCAAGGCATGCGAAAATAAATTCGCCTGATAAAAATCTAGATAGGTCAAAGATTTGTATCTGCAATCCTTTGCAGAAACTGATCGGAATGGGCAGATGGTCGTGACGGCCTCGTTATGATTAAGTCCGATTTTACCAATGACGCGTATAACTCGCTCTGCACGTAGGGGGGTTACAGAAAATGGCCAAGATTGCCGCCACGGTTCCCTAGTTTGGGAACGACCGAGCCGATGATGACCGGATTGGTCGGCTCTTTACGCCCGGACTGATATTTCCAGCTCGACCGGATTGCTTTTCCTCGGCGGGGGATTCCCGCGCCGCCAAATGCCTCATGCAAGGAATATATGATGCCGATCACCACGGTGACGGCAGCCGAGGACGCTTGCCTGCCGACCATCGGGTCGCTGGCGGCGGCGCTGAAGGCTGCCATTCTGCCAGACACGCAGGTCCGGCTCGATCTGTCGGCCGTCGCAGGCCCGGACCTCAGCGTGGTCCAGATCGTCCAGTCGGCGCGCATTACCGCGGAGCGGGTGGGGTGCGATTTCGCGCTGACCGCGCCCGTCGGCGATCGGCTGCGCGCGCTGCTGCACCGCGCGGGCTTCGTGCCCCATCCCCATCCCGACCATGCTCCCTTCTGGTTCCACGGAGACACCGCCCAATGAGCGCTTCCATTCTGACCGTTGACGACAGCGCGAGCCTGCGCATGGCGATCCGCATCGCCCTGACCGGCGCGGGCTATGCCGTGACCGAGGCCGCCGATGGTGTGGAGGGCCTGGCCAAGGCGACCGCGACGCGGTTCGACCTGATCGTCACCGACCTGAACATGCCCAATATGGACGGACTGGAGATGATCCGCGCGCTGCGCCAGCAGCCTTCGCAGGCGGGGGTGCCGATCATCTTCCTGACCACCGAATCCGATGACGCGATGAAGGCGCAGGCCAAGGCCGCGGGCGCGACGGGCTGGCTGGTCAAGCCGTTCCAGCCCGAACAGTTGATCCGCGTCGCGCAGAAGGTCCTGGCGCGATGAGCGGCGAGGATCCGACGGCCGCCTTTCGGATCGAGGCGGGCGAGCTGCTCGAACAGGTCGAACAGGGCCTGCTCGACCTCGGTCACCGGCTGGACGATATGGGTCTGGTCAACGCCGTGTTCCGGGGGCTCCACACGCTGAAGGGCTCGGGCGCGATGTTCGGCTTCGATGCGCTGGCGTCCTTCACCCATCATTGCGAAAGTGCGTTCGACCGGGTGCGCAAGGGCGACGTGCCCGCGACGCCCGAGCTGGTGTCGGTCATCCTGTCGGCGGGCGACCATATGCGGGCGCTGGTCGAGGGCGATGCGCCTGAGGCCGAGGGACAGGCGATCCTGGCGCGGCTGGCGGCGGCGGTCGACGCGGCGGCGGGTGGTGGTGCGTCCGCGCCGGCCACGGTGGCGGCGAAGCAGGGCTGGTCGCTGTTCTTCCGCCTGCCGCCCGATGCGATGGCCAACGGTACCAATCCGCTGGCGCTGCTCGATGAGTTGCGCGCGCTGGGCGAGACGACGATCGTCGCCCGCGTCGACGAGGTGCCGCCGCTCGACGTGCTGATGCCGGCGCACTGTACCATCGCCTGGGACTGCACGCTGATCGGCGACATTTCGCGTGAGGCGATCGAGGACGTCTTCCTGTTCGTCATGGACGATATGGAAATTCGGATCGAGCCGCTGTCGGTCGAGGCGAACGAAGGGGTGGTCGAGGAGCCGGTCGTGGTGGATCGGGATGAACCCGAAGCCGCCCCGGTCGCGGCCCCGGTCGCCGCGAACGACACCGCCGCCCGCACCCCGGCGGCGCAGGCCCGTGCCCAGGCCGAGCATGTCCGTGTTCCCGCCGAGCGGCTGGACGAGTTGATGGACCGTGTCGGCGAGCTGGTCATCGCGCAGAGCCGCCTGTCGCAGCTGGCGAGCCATGGCCATGACCTGAGCCTGCGCTCCGTCTCCGAGGAGATCGAGCGGCTGGCGGGTGAGATGCGCGACACGATGATGGTGCTGCGCATGGTGCCGGTCTCGACGCTCTTCGGCCGTTTCCGTCGCCTGATCCACGATCTGGCGAACGAGACCGGCAAGGCGATCGAGCTGGTGACCGAGGGGGAGACGACCGAGGTCGACAAGACCGTGATCGAACGCCTGTTCGACCCACTCGTCCACATCATCCGCAACTCGTGCGACCATGGCCTGGAAAAGGCCGAGGACCGGATCGCGGCGGGCAAGTCGGCCAGCGGCCTCATCCGCCTCAGCGCGCATCAGGCCGGCGGCGAGGTGCTGATCACCATCACCGACGACGGCCGCGGCATCGACCGCGAACGCGTCCGCGCCAAGGCGGAGGCCAATGGCCTGATCCAGCCGGGGCAGGTGGTCAGCGAGGACGAGCTGCTCGGCCTCATCTTCCATCCCGGCTTCTCGACGGCGGCACAGGTCACGAACCTGTCGGGCCGGGGCGTCGGCATGGACGTGGTCAAGCGCACGATCGAAAGCCTGCGCGGCTCGATCGACGTGAAGAGCGTGTCCGGCCAGGGATCGACCATCACGCTGCGCATTCCGCTGACGCTCGCGATCATTGAAGGGCTGCTCGTCCGGGTGGGCGAGGGGCGCTATGTCATCCCGCTCGCGGCGGTCGAGGAATGCCTGGAGCTGTCGCTGGAGGAGGATCTGCGCTCGCGTGGGCGCAGCATCATCACGTTGCGCGAGCGACTGGTGCCCTTCCTGCGCCTGCGCGACCTGTTCGACACCGGGACCAGGCCCGACACCTATCAGAAGATCGTGGTGGTCGGCACGGGGGCGGAGCGGGTCGGTCTGGTCGTCGATCAGATCATCGGCAACCACCAGACGGTGATCAAGGCGATGTCGCCCTTGCACCGCAATGTCGCCGCCTTTGCGGGCGCGACGATCCTCGGCGACGGCTCGGTCGCCCTGATCCTCGACATCGCCCAGCTCATCGCGCTGAGCCAGCCCAGGGAGGAGCGGCGTCTGGCCGCTGGATAAACCCATGCCCTATCACAAGATACCCAATTGGACGCCCGAACACGGCCTTGAGGTCCTGACCTTCGGACTGGGCGGAGAGACCTTCGCGCTGGAAGCCGGGATCGTCGCGGAAATCCTCGACGTTCAGCCGATCACCGCGGTCCCCGGCGCCGATCCGCTGGCCGCCTCGGTCATCAACTTTCGCGGGCGCATCGTGCCGCTGGCCGATCTGCGCGGCGCGTTCGGGATGGAGGCGAAGGCCAACACCGCCGACAGCCGGATCATCGTCATCGAACTGGCGCTGGACGGAACGCCCATCCTGATCGGCCTGATCGCCGACCGCGTCAACGAGGTCACCGTGCTGCACGCGGGCGATGCCGAGGAGGCACCCGTCATCGGCATACGCTGGCCGCGCGACCATGTCCGCTGTCTCGTCCGGCGCGAGGGGGACGTCGTCGTCCTGCCCGATCTGCCGACGCTGTTTTCCCGTCTCACCGCCACCGCGGTCGAGCCGGTGAGCCTTCACTGATTTTGACCCGACATCTCATCCATCTCTGCGGGGGGACCCTAACACATGCGAGCAACGATCAAAATGAAAGTGGCGGCCAGCTTTGCCGTCATCATTGTCCTGATGCTGGCCGTCGTCGGCGTCGGCGTCATCAAGATGAGCGCGTTGAACGCCGCCATCACCGAGGTCATCGCCGGGCCGTCGAAGCGGCTGGAAGTGGCGCTGCGCGTCAATGAGCGGATGAACAGGACGCTGCGCTTCGAAAAGAACATGGCGCTGACCGAGGACGAGGCGCTGACCCAGAAGTTCGATGCCGAAGACATCAAGGCGCGCAACGAAGCCCGCGAACTGATCGCGACCGGCATCAGCATCGCGACCGCCGATGGCAAGCCGCGCTGGATGCAGGTCCAGTCGCTGTTCGATCAATATGTGCCGGTCAATGACCAGATCCGTCGCCTCGCCCTGGCCAACAAGAATGCTGAGGCGGGCCAGATCTCGATCACCAAGTCGCGGGAAATCGCCGGTGCCATGAGCGAGCAGCTCGACCAGGTCGTCGGTATCGCGCAGGACGGCATGAAGCAGGCCGATGCCGACACCAACGCGCAATATGCCAATGCGCGCAACATCCTGTTCCTGACGGCGGGGCTGGCGCTGCTGATCGCGGTGGCCGGTGCCCTCTGGATCTCGCGCCTGGTTTCGCAGGGGCTGCACAAGGTATCGGTGGCGCTGGATGCGGTGGCGATCGGCGACCTCGATCAGGACGTCACGGTAAAATCGAACGACGAGATCAAGGATCTGGTCGAAACCGTCAACCGCATGACCGGCGCGCTGCGGGAAAGCGCACAACTGGCCGATACGATCGCCTCCGGTGACCTGACCGTCAACCACAAGCCGCTGTCGGACAAGGACATGCTGGGCCACGCCCTGGTCTCGATGGTCGAGCGTCTGCGCGGTGTGGTGGGCGATGCGACCCAGGCGGCACAGAATGTCGCGGCGGGCAGCCAGCAGCTTTCCTCCTCGTCGGAGCAGGTGAGCCAGGGTGCGACCGAGCAGGCGGCGGCGGCGGAAGAGGCTTCGGCCTCGATGGAGCAGATGGCGGCCAACATCAAACAGAATGCCGACAACGCGACCCAGACCGAGAAGATCGCGCGTCAGTCGTCGCAGGATGCCGAGATCAGCGGCCAGGCTGTCGACAAGGCGGTCGTCGCGATGCGCACCATCGCCGAGAAGATCGGCATCGTGCAGGAGATTGCGCGCCAGACCGACCTGTTGGCCCTGAATGCGGCGGTCGAGGCGGCACGGGCCGGTGAACATGGTCGCGGCTTCGCGGTGGTCGCCGCCGAGGTCCGCAAGCTGGCCGAGCGCAGCCAGACGGCGGCGGCCGAGATCAGCGGCATGTCGTCCGACACCGTCACCGCCGCGACCCAGGCTGGCGAGATGCTGACCCGGCTGGTGCCCGACATCCGCCGTACCGCCGAACTGGTTGCCGAGATCAGCGCGGCATGCCGCGAACAGGATATCGGCGCGGTCCAGATCAACGAGGCGATCCAGCAGCTCGACAAGGTGACGCAGCAGAACGCGTCGGCGTCCGAGCAGATTTCGTCCACCTCGGAGGAACTGGCCAGCCAGGCCGAGGAACTGCAGGAAAGCATCGCCTATTTCCGGGTCGAGCAGGCCGGTCGTGGGGGTGCGGCGCGTTCGACGGCGGTGCGCAAGGCGGCGTCCACGACCGCCAAGTCGCGTTCACCACGCGCTGGTACAGTCGCCGACCAGCAGGCCCGGGTGCGGGGCTTCGCGCTCGACCTGACCAATGGCGGCCCCGACGGCGAGGACGCCGAGTTCGGGCGAGCGGCATGAGCGCGCTCGACAAGGACATCCAGGTCGTCGTCTTCGGTCTGGGGGCGGAGGAATTCGCTCTCCCCGTGACCACGGTGCGCGAGATCCTGGATCATCGTCCCGCCTATCGGGTGCCGAACGCGCCCGGATGGTTCCTGGGGCTGACCGATGTGCGCGGATTGTCCGTGCCGATGGTCGACCTGCGGGTCCGCCTGGGCCTGGCGCCGGCCGAGGCGACGCTGACCACCCGTATCCTGGTGGTCGACGTGGCCGGGGAGGGCGGCGAGCCGGTTTCGCTGGGGCTGGTGGTCGACCGGGTGCTGGACGTCAGCACGTTCGGCGCCGACGCGATCGAGGGATCGCCTGATATCGGCGGCCGCTGGCGGTCCGAACAGATCGAGGCGATCCTGCGGCGCGGTTCCGGCTTCGTCGCCTTGCTCGATCCGGCCCGGCTGTTCGGGCCGGGTGATGAGGCGTTGACGGCGCTCGACCTGACGGCGTGACCGTCATCGTCATCGGCCGCCCGACGCGGCGGCCGATCCTTTCCCTTCCGGCGAGATTGGAACCGGCCCCTTGAGCAAGCTGGCCCGCGCGGCGGACACGAGCGACACCCTTCGGCCACGCGACTTCGATCGCCTCGCCGCCTATATCTATAACGAATGCGGCATTCGCCTGCCGCCGGCCAAGATCACCATGATCGAGGGGCGGCTGCGTCGTCGGGTGCGGGCCCATGGCCTGAGCAGCCTCAGCGATTATTGCGGATGGCTGTTCCAGGACGCCCATATGGAGGGCGAGCGCGAGCATCTGCTGAACGCGGTCACCACCAACAAGACCGATTTCTTTCGTGAGCCCAAGCATTTCGATTATCTGACCGGCTCCGTCCTGCCGCGTCTGCGCGATGAAGGGGTGCGGCGGATCCGGGTATGGAGCGCAGCCTGCTCGACGGGGGCCGAACCCTATACGCTGGCGATGCTGCTCGATGCGTTCGCCCAGGATAAGGGCGGGCCAGATTACGGCATTCTCGCCACCGATCTGGACAGCGAGGTGCTGAAGACCGCGCGGCGCGGCGTCTATCCGGCGGCGATGCTCGATCCCGTGCCGGCCAGCCTGCGCAACCGCTATGTCATGCGGTCGAGCGATCCGGCGCGCAGCGAGATGCGGATCGTGCCGATGCTGCGTTCGGCGATCGGATTCGGCCAGTTGAACCTGATGGACGAACGCTATCCCGTGGGCGATCCGATGGACATCATCTTCTGTCGCAACGTCCTGATCTATTTCGACAAGCCGACCCAGGAAAAGGTCGTGCGGCGGCTGACCGAATGCCTGCGGCCCGGCGGCCTGATCTTTCTGGGCCATTCGGAATCGATCGCGGGGATGAACCTGTCGCTTCGTCCCGTCGCCAACACCGTATTCGAACGGGTCTGAGCCGATGAAGACAATCCGCGTCCTCGTGATCGACGACAGCGCCAGCGTTCGCGAGGCGATGACCACGATCCTGTCCGCCGATCCCGACATCCAGGTGATCGCCGCCGCCGCCGATCCCTTCGCCGCCGCGCGCTACATCCAGGAGGAGGTGCCCGACGTCATCACGCTGGACGTGGAAATGCCGCGGATGGACGGCATCACCTTCCTGCGCAAGCTGATGGCGCAGCGCCCGGTGCCGGTCGTCATGTGCTCCTCGCTGGTCGAGGAGGGGTCGGAGACGCTGCTCCAGGCGCTGGAGGCGGGGGCGGTCGACGTGATCCTGAAGCCGCGCGTCGGGGTCGCCGACCATCTGGCCGAGGCGCATGCGATGATCCGCGAGACGGTGAAGGGCGCGGCCAAGGCCCGGCTGGGCGCGCGGCGATCGCTGCGCGCCACGTCCCCGACCCGGAAGCTGACCGCCGATGCGGTCCTGCCGCCGCCGACCGGCCGCGCGATGAGCCGCACGACCGAGATGGTGGTGTGCATCGGCGCCTCGACCGGCGGGACCGAGGCGCTTCGCGAGGTGCTGGAGGCGCTGCCCGCCAATTCGCCGGGCATCGTGATCGTCCAGCATATGCCGGAGAGCTTCACCCGGGCCTTTGCCCGTCGCCTGGACGGGCTGTGCCAGGTCGACGTCAAGGAGGCCGAGGACGGCGACACGGTGATGCGCGGCCGGGTGCTGATCGCCCCTGGCGGCCTGCGCCACACCATGCTGGAGCGGCAGGGCGCGCGCTATGTCGTGGCGGTCCGCGAAGGGCCGCTGGTCTCGCGGCACCGTCCCTCGGTCGATGTGCTGTTCCGCTCCGCGGCGCGCAATGCGGGCGCCAATGCGGTCGGCATCATCATGACCGGCATGGGCGACGACGGCGCGCGCGGCCTTTTGGAAATGAAGGAGGCGGGGGCGCGCACCTTCGCGCAGGACGAGGCGACCTCGGTCGTGTTCGGCATGCCCAAGGAGGCGATCGCGCGCGGCGCCGCCGACAAGATCATACCGCTGGGCCACGTCGCCCGCGAACTGCTGCACGCTACGGCACGCTAAGAAGGGAATTCCCAATGTTGATGGCACGGATCGATCCCGTCTCCGCCAATCCCGCTGCCCCGCCGGAAGGGTTCGGCGTCGCCGAGCTGGCCGATCTTCTCCAGGGCCGGATGAGCGGGCTGGAGGCCGATTTCCGCGAAGCCGGGGAGACTTTGGCCTCCGCGATCGGGATCATCGACGGCATGGCGGAGGGTGTGGCGACGATCCGCCAGTCGCTGTCCCCCGAAACGGCGGGCGTCGCCGTCACACGGCTTCGCGACGTCGCCTATCGCCTGATCACCCTGCCGGTGATCCAGACGCGGCGCGCGGTCGAGGTGGAGACGCTGACCGGGCGCACCCGCGAACTGCGCGAATTGCTGAGCGAGGTCGGCACCATCCTGAAGCTGCTCGGCATCTATGGGATGAACATCAAGATCGCCTCTTCGGGTGAGGCGGCCTTTTTCAACTTCGTCGTCGGCATGGATGAGAAGCTGGCCAGCGGTCGGCTGGAACTTCGTCATATCGAACGCCAGCTCAACCAGTTCGGCCAGGTGGTCAACGACGTGCAGGGCGCCGACCGACTGCTGGCCACCGAGTGCGCCCGCGCCGGGGCGACGGTTCCGGCCGAACTGACCGGCAACGCCAACGCGCTGCAGGATCATGTCCAGTCAGTGATGCGCATGACCGACGAGGTGGCAGGCATCATGCGGACCGTGCAGGGCGAAGTCGCGCGCATCCTGGGCGCGATCCAGATCGGCGACAGCGTTCGTCAACGGACCGAACATGTCATCACGATCCTGCGCCGCACCGTGCCCGGCCAGACGGGTGAGGCGGCGCTGCCGGATGTCGTCGTCGCGCACATGGCCCGACTGGTCGCCGCCCAACTGGATGCGATGGCCGATGATTTCGGACGCGAGATCGGTGCGATCGTGACCTCGCTCGAACGTCTGGGTCCGTTGGCCGAGCATCTGCGCAACCTGCTCGGCTCGCATGGCGGCGACGACGGGCAGTTGCTGGTCCGGCTGGAGAACGACATCGCCAAGCTGGGCGCGGTGACGGACAAGCTGTGCGATGCCGACGTCCATCTGGCCGAGCTGACCGTCTTCGTCAGCCGGACGCTGGCCGAACTGACCGAGGGGTTGGGGCGTATCCGCAACATCGCGGTGAACGTGCAGGACATCTCGACCAACACCCAGCTTCTGTGCCGGCGGCACGGCGTGCTGGGCCGGGCGGTCGCCGTGATCGCCAAGGAGGTCGCCCCCTGCGCCTCCCGGCTCGACCAGTTGAGCCTGGCGGTCGGTCGGTTGATCGGGGTGCTGGCCGCGATCGATCTGGTGCAGGACGGCCTGGCGGAGGGCGCACGCGGCACGCGCGGGGCATTGAACGACGCGCTGGTGGTGGTCCGGGCGGCGTGCGAAAGCTCCGACTTGGCACTGGCCAAGGGCGGCGGCGATGCCCACCGCATCCTGGCCTCGCTGGAATCGACCGCGAGCGACCTGAGCGAACAGGGCGCCTTTGCGGATATGCTGGCCAGTGCGGCGCACGGCCTTTCGCTCTATGCCGATCACCTCGCCCCTACCACCGGCGCGACCGATCGGACCGTGGAGGAGCAGGCCGCGCTGGCCGACATGCTGACCTGGGCGGCAGGGCTCTACACCATGGCGTGCGAGCGGGTGATCCATGCGGACTTCCTGCCGCCGGAAATGGCGGCGCTGGTTCCGCCCGTGGTGGCGGCGGTGGCGTTTGACGATGACGATGATGACGGCCTGTTCTGAGGTCTGAGGGCGCCCGTTGCGGCTCCGGTCGGGGCGGGCGCATCTTGCAGAAAGTTCACCGACCCGACGCGAAGCCAATCGCGGACCCGTTCGTTTCGCTCTTGCAGCATGGCAGGACAGGGGGGCTCCCGCGTCCTGCACCCAGGCAAGAGAAGGACGCCAGATGGCCGAGACGATCGCCGATCTTTTGAACCGCACCCTGGTCGAGGCGGGTGTCGAGCGGATCTGGGGGGTGACGGGCGACAGCCTGAACGCCCTGAATGATTCGCTGCGCAAATCGGGCAGCATCGCCTGGATGCATGTCCGCAACGAGGAAGCGGGTGCTTTCGCCGCCGGGGCCGAGGCGGCGGCGACCGACAGGCTGGCGGTCTGTGCGGGCAGTTGCGGGCCGGGCAACCTGCACCTCATCAACGGTCTGTATGACTGTCACCGCAATCACGTCCCCGTCCTGGCGATCGCCGCGCATATCCCGTCGAGCGAGATCGGCCTGACCTATTTTCAGGAAACCCATCCCACCGAGCTGTTTCGCGAATGCAGCCATTTCTGCGAGATGGTGCAGGATGCGCGACAGATGCCCGAACTGCTCCATCGCGCGATCCGCACCGCGATCGGCCAGCGCGGCGTGGCGGTGCTGGTCATCCCCGGCGATGTCGCCTTGCAGAGCGCGCCCGAGACGCGCCGCGTGCCCTTCCCGGCGCTCGCCGCCCCGCGTCTGGTGCCGGATGCGGCGACGCTGGGCCAGGTCGCCGCGCTGCTCAATGGCTCGAAGGCGGTGACCCTGCTTTGTGGCGCGGGCACGGCGGGCGCGCATGACGAGGTGGTCGCGCTCGCCGCCGCGTTGAAGGCGCCGATCGTCCATGCCTATCGGGGCAAGGAATGGATCGAATATGACAATCCCCATGATGTCGGGATGACCGGCCTGATCGGCTTCTCCTCGGGCTATCACGCGATGATGGACTGCGACACGCTGCTGATGCTGGGCACCGATTTCCCCTATCGCAATTTCTATCCCGAAAAGGCGAAGGTGGTGCAGGTCGATCGTGATCCGGGCGCGCTGGGTCGCCGCGTGCCGCTCGATCTGGGCGTGGTCGCCGATGTCGCGGAGGTCGCGCGCGGCCTGCTCCCGTTGATCGCGCCCGAGCGGGACGGCCGGTTCCTCGACAAGGCGCGGGCGCATTATCGCGATGCGCGAAAGGGGCTGGACGACCTCGCCACCCCGCGCGACGGGGACAAGCCGCTTCATCCGCAATATGTCGCCAAGCTCGTTGACCGGATCGCGGCCGAGGATGCGGTCTTCACCGCCGATGTCGGCACGCCGGCCGTCTGGGCCGCCCGCTATCTGACCATGAACGGAAAACGGCGGCTGATCGGGTCGTTCAACCATGGATCGATGGCCAATGCGCTGCCCCAGGCACTGGGCGCGCAGGGGGCCTTTGCCGGGCGACAGGTGGTGTCGCTGTCGGGCGATGGCGGGCTGACCATGTTGATGGGCGACATGCTGACCGCGGTGCAGATGAAGCTGCCGGTCAAGATCGTCGTGTTCAACAACGCCTCGCTCGGCTTCGTCCAGATGGAGCAGAAGGCGGCGGGCTATGTGGACACCAATGTCGCGCTTCAGAATCCCGATTTCGGGGCGATTGCGCGCGAAATGGGCTATTTCGGGGTTCGCGTCACCCGTTCCGACGCGCTGGAGGCCGCATTGCGCGAGGCGTTCGCCCATGACGGTCCCGCGCTGGTCGATGTGGTGACGGAGACGCAGGAGCTGATCATGCCGCCCAAGATCCAGGCCGAACAGGTGAAGGGCTTCAGCCTTTATGCCGCCCGCGCGGTGCTGAGCGGGCGCGGGGACGAGGTGATCGAACTGGCGCGCGCCAACCTGTTCCGGTGACGCCGCCGCCCGCCCTGCGATCCTGGGTCACGGCCAATGTCTCGCGTGAGGGCACGGTCCGCGCCATCGCCTTCGTCGCGCGCTGCACCGGCGCGGCGGTGCTCGCCTTTGTCATCGGGGTGCGCCTGCAACTCGATCATCCGGTCTGGGCGAGCGTGTCCGCGCTGGTGGTGTCGCAGGACACGCTGGGCGACACGCATCGGTCGCTGACCTGGCGGATCGCCGCGACGGGGGTGGGGGCGCTGGTCGCCGTCCTCGTCGCCCTGGCGATGCGGGGCGCGGGACCGGTCGCGACGCTGGCGGTGGCAGTGGCGATCACCGCCGGCATCGCCCGGATCCGCACCGAATTGCGGGTGGGCATGTGGACCTCGGTCATCGTCCTGCTGACCGTGCCGCCGGGCGGATCGATCATTGGCGTGGCGCTGGCCCGCTCGGTCGAGGTGCTGCTTGGCGTTCTGATCGGTGCGGGACTGCACTGGGGCACCGAACGATTGCTCTTCCGCCGGACGGATTGATCCGGCAGTCTTAACTGTCGGACAAATGAAAAGCCTTCCTGCTCGTCGGCAGCGCGCGTTCGTGACGATCTCCGAAATAATTTGCGATTCTCCGCCACCCATTCCAGACTGGAGCAAAATAGTAATAGTCGGAGAAGATCGGTGCCTTCATGCTGTCCTGCGCCTTCGCGGCGCGATGTTCTTGCCACCGCGAGCATCGGGGCTCTCGCGACGGGATGGGGGGCGGTGATGCCCGCCACCGCATGGGCACGGGGCGGCGTCGGCCCCCAGCCGATGGGGCGGGCCCCCGCCACCGTCGTCCAGCCCTTCGACATGGCCGATGTCACGCTGGAGGACAGCCCCTTCCTCCACGCGCAGAAGATGACCGAGGCGTATCTGATGCGGCTCCAGCCCGACCGGATGCTCGCCAATTTCCGCACCAATGCCGGTCTGAAGCCCAAGGCTCCGGTCTATGGCGGCTGGGAGTCGGAGGCCCAATGGGCGGACATCAACTGCCATGGCCATACGCTGGGCCATTATCTCTCCGCCTGTGCGCTCGCCTATCGCGCCACGCGGGACAAGCGCTATCGCCAGAGGATCGATTATATCGCGAACGAGCTGGCGGCCTGCCAGCAGGCGGCGGGCACCGGCCTGGTCTGCGCCTTTCCCAAGGGCCCGGCGCTGGTCGCCGCGCATCTTCGCGGTGAGCCGATTACGGGGGTGCCCTGGTACACGCTCCACAAGCTCTATGCCGGGCTTCGTGACTCGGCGCTGCTGGCGGACAGCGAACCGGCGCGCGGCGTCCTGATCCGGCTGGCCGACTGGGGCGTCGTCGCCACCAGGCCACTGTCCGACGAGCAGTTCGAGACGATGCTGCAAACCGAATATGGCGGCATGAACGAGGTCTATGCCGATCTGTATTTCATGACCGGGAACGAGGAATATCGCCGGGTCGCGCAGCGTTTCTCGCAAAAGGCGGTGATGGCCCCGCTGGTCAAGGGTCAAGACCATCTCGACGGGATGCATGCCAACACCCAGATTCCCAAGATCATCGGTTTCCAGCGGGTGTTCGAGGCGACGGGCGACGACGCCTATCGCGATGCCGCCGCCTTTTTCTGGCGGACCGTGGCGCATACCCGCGCCTTCGCCACCGGCGGGCATGGCGATGCGGAGCATTTCTTCGCCATGGCCGATTTCGACAAGCATGTCTTTTCGGCCAAGGGATCGGAAACCTGCTGCCAGCACAATATGCTGAAACTGACCCGCGCGTTGTTCCTGCACGATCCGCGCGCCGAATATGCCGATTATTATGAGCGGACGCTCTACAACGGCATCCTCGCCTCGCAGGACCCGGAGTCGGGGATGGCGACCTATTTTCAGGGCGCACGGCCCGGCTATATGAAGCTCTATCACACCCCGGAGGACAGCTTCTGGTGCTGCACGGGCACGGGGATGGAAAATCATGTGAAGTATCGCGATTCGATCTACTTCCATGACGATCGCGCGCTTTATGTGAACCTGTTCATCCCTTCGACCGTGACCTGGGCCGACAAGGGTGCGGTGCTGACCCAGGAAACGACCTTCCCGGAGGCGGCGAACACCCGGTTCCGCTGGAAACTGCGCCAGCCGACCGAACTGACGCTGAAACTCCGTCACCCGAAATGGAGCCGTACCGCGACCCTGCTGGTCAACGGCACCGCGGTTTCGCATTCGGACAGGCCCGGCCGCTATGCCGAACTGACCCGGACGTGGAAGACCGGCGACACGGTGGAATGGCGGCTGGTCATGGAACCCGGCGTCGAAAGCGCCCCCGCCGCGCCGGAGATCGTCGCCTTCACCTATGGTCCGCTGGTACTGGCGGGTGCGCTGGGCCGCGAGGGGCTGGCACCCGGGGCCGACATCATCGTCAGCGAGCGCAAATATGGCGAGTATAACGACACGCCGTTCCAGGCACCCACGCTGTCGGGCGAGCCGGTCGAACTGACCAAGAGGATCACGGCGTCGGGCAAGCCGCTGGAGTTCACCATCCCGGCCGCCGATGGTCAGCCGGTGCGGCTGGTCCCGTACCACCGCATCGCGCATGAGCGCTACGCGACCTATTGGAAGCTGGCCTGAACGCAACGCACTGGCCGCCCCCCCCCGGCGAAGGCCGGGGGCCAGATGCCATGCCGCGCGGGGCGGAGCGCACGCTTCTCGACAAACGACACAGCGACTGAACCCCGGCCCTTGCCGGGGTGGAACCATGCGATGATGTTGGGAATGGTGGGCGATGACGGGCTCGAACCGCCGACATTCTCGGTGTAAACGAGACGCTCTACCAACTGAGCTAATCGCCCCCTCGGGGGTAAGCCCCGCCTAATGCCGATGCGCGTCGCGTCTGGCAAGCCGCTTTTGTGCGGCCAACCCATCTGGTTCGTTTGTTGGATACAATGCCGACCACATTCGGTACATAACGGGAACATCGAGGGTGGGTGCGGTCGACGGGAGCGGCCGAAACCGCGCTCGATGTTTCGGGGGGAGCGGGGATGGCCGGAACGGGGGAGGGCGCGCGGTGGACGCAGGCGCGGCGACGGCAATTCCTGGAGGCGCTGGCGGTCAGCGCCGATGCGGGGCTGGCGGCACAGGCGATGGGAGAGACGCTGCGGGCCGTACAGGCTCTGCGGCGGCGCGACCGGGCCTTTGGCGAGGCCTGGGACCAGGCGATCGACGCGGCGCACGCGCTGGTCGAGGAAGGGCTGCTGCGCCGGATGCTCGCCCTGTTGGCGGCCGAGGACGGGGAGGGGGGCGGAGAGGCCGGTGCGGGGACCACCGGCCTCTCCATCACCCCGCCGCTCCACGCCACCGAGGTGCAACTTTATCTGAAGCTCCTCGCGCGCCGCGATGCGCTGGCCGGTGAAACCGGCAACGCGGCGGCGCGGGCCGATGCGGCCGAGACCGATGCGGCGCTGGAACGCGCGCTGGACGGGCTGGCGCGGCGGCGGTTGAAGGGGGGGATGGCGTGATGGCGGGACAGGATGCGGCGACGCGGCTTGCCACGCTGGCGATGCTGGAACCGCATGCGCGGGGGCAGGCGCTGGCGTCGCTGACCCCGGCACAGAAGCGCGAACTGGTCGAGCGATGGGAATTATGGGCGCATGACGGACAGGTCGCGCCGCCGGGCGACTGGCGGGTCTGGCTGATCCGGGCGGGGCGCGGTTTCGGCAAGACGCGGGCGGGCGCGGAATGGGTGAGCGCGCTCGCCCGCGACAATCCCGGCGCGCGGATCGCGCTGATGGGGGCGACCCTGCGGGATGTCGAGCGGGTGATGGTGCGCGGCGAAAGCGGGCTGCTGGCGGTGGCGCGCAAGGGCGAGACGCCCCGCTGGATCGGCAGTCTGGGGCAGGTGCATTTCGCATCCGGCGCGATCGGCTTCGCCTATTCGGCGGCGGCGCCCGAGGCTCTGCGTGGCCCGCAGCATCATGCGGCTTGGTGCGACGAACTGGGCAAGTGGAAGGGGGAGGCCGGATGGGACAATCTGATGATGACGCTCCGGCTGGGGCAGCATCCCCGCGTGCTGGTCACGACGACGCCGCGTGCGACGCCCCTGATGCGCAAGGTCATGGCGCTGCCCGATTGCGTCGAGACGATCGGGCGGACCAGCGACAATGCGCATCTGCCCGACAGCTTCCAGGACGCGATGCTGGCGCAATATGGCGACACGCGGCTGGGGCGGCAGGAACTGGACGGCGAGATGGTCGACGACCGCGAGGGGGCCCTGTGGAGCCGTGCGCTGCTCGACCGGCAGCGGGCCAAGACCGTGCCCGCGCTCGACCGGGTGGTGGTCGGCGTCGATCCGCCTGCGACCAGCGGCGGCGATGCCTGCGGGATCGTCGCGGTCGGGCTGGGGCGCGACGGCCATGGCTATGTGCTGGAGGATGCGAGCGAGGCCGGGCTGTCGCCCGAGGGCTGGGCGGCACGGGTGGCGGGCTGCGCCCGGCGCAACCGGGCGGACCGCGTGGTGGCCGAACGCAACCAGGGCGGCGACATGGTGGAAAGCGTGCTGCGGCTCGCCGATCCGACCCTGCCGGTGCATCTGGTCCATGCCTCCATTGGCAAGGCCGCGCGGGCGGAGCCGGTGTCCTTTCTCTATGCGCAGGGGCGGGTGTGGCATTCGCGCGGTTTCCCGGCGCTGGAGGACGAATTGTGCGGGCTTGGGGTGGCGGGCGCCTATGAGGGACCGGGCCGCTCGCCGGATCGCGCCGATGCGCTGGTCTGGGCGCTGACCGAACTGATGCTGTCGGGGCGCGGGGCCCCGGGGATACGGAATCTCTGACCCCGTCATCCCAGCAAAGGCTGGGATCTCTGGGTAGCGCGGGAATCGGTCGAGAAAGGCCCCAGCTTCCGCTGGGGCGACGAACGCAAGCCTTTCGAGGAGCAGATACGATGAGGATGTTCGGTCGCAAGACCGGGCGGGGGACGCTGCGTCCTTTGCTCGGGCTGGGCTTGGCCCGGTCGGGGGTGCCGCTGACGGGTGCGGCTCCGTCCTATGAAACCCAGGTGCGCGAGGGCTATCTGCGCAATCCGGTGGCGCAGCGCGCGGTGCGGATGGTCGCGGGCGGGCTGGCCGATGCGCCGCTGACCGCCTCGCACCCCGAACTGGTCGCACTGGTCGCGGCGCGCAGCGAGGGGCAGGCGCTGCTGGAGACGGTGGCGACGCACATGCTCTTGCACGGCAATGCCTATGTGCAGGTGCTGCGCGATGCCGATGGCCACGCCGCCGAACTCTTCGCGCTCCGCCCCGAGCGGGTGGCGATGGAGCTGGATGCGAGCGGCTGGCCCGCCGCCTATCTCTACCGAGCGGGCGGGCGGGTGACGACGCTGCCGGTCGATCCGGTCCGGCCGCAGGTCGTGCATCTGAAGAGCTGCCATCCGCTCGACGATCATTATGGGCTGGGCTGCCTGGGCGCGGCGGCGGGGGCGATCGCGATCCACAATGCGGCCGCCGCCTGGAACCGCGCGCTGCTCGACAATGCGGCACGGCCTTCGGGCGCGCTGGTCTATGATCCCGGCGACGGTTCGACCCTGACCCCGGACCAGTTCGAGCGGTTGCGCGCCGAGATGGAGGGCTTTGCGGGCAGCGGCAATGCCGGGCGTCCGCTGCTGCTGGAGGGCGGGCTGAAATGGCAGGCGCTGAGCCTGACGCCCGCAGAACTGGACTTCATCGCGGCCAAGTCGTCGGCGGCGCGTGAGATCGCTTTGGCCTTTGGCGTGCCGCCGATGCTGCTCGGCCTGCCCGGCGACAACACCTATGCCAATTACCGCGAGGCGAACCGCGCGCTGTGGCGGCAGGCGATCCTGCCTCTGGCGGGGGCGATGCTGAGCGGACTGGCGCAGGGGCTGTCGGGCTGGTTCGAGGGGGCGAGCCTGTCGGTCGATATCAACCGCGTCACCGCGCTGGCCGAGGAGCGGCAGATGCTGTGGCAGATGGCCGCCAGCGCCGATTTCCTCGATCCGGCTGAGAAACGCCAGATGGTCGGCCTGTCATGAGCGGCCCCCAACTCGACACCAATATTCTGGCGCGCCTGCTCGCGCAGGCGGCGGATAGCGGCGCGGACCTCGTGACCCTGCGCGCGGTCGCGGAGGAGGCTGGCGAACTGGGCGCGACGCGGGCGCTGACCCGGCTGGGCCTGGCCGATGCGGAGGCGGCGGGTGATGTCGCCGAACTGCGCGAACTGCTGTCGGCGTGGCGCGAGGCCAAGTCGTCGGTGTGGAAAAGCGCGGTCGGCTGGCTGAGCCGGTTGCTCGGTGCGCTGCTGCTGGCCGGGATCGCGATGCGGCTGGGGATGGAGGACTGGCTGAAATGAGCCTCTCCTTCACCGGCTATGCCGCGATCTGGGACCGGATGGACCGGGCCGGCGATGTCATGCGGCGCGGCGCCTTCGCCGGGGCGGCGCATGTGCCGTTGCTCTGGCAGCATCGGGGGGATGCGATGGGGCGCATCACTGCCCTGGCCGAGGATGACACCGGCCTCGCGGTCGAGGGCGTGGTCGATGACCCGGCGCTCGCCGCGCTGGTCCGGGCGGGTGCGGTGGCGGGGCTGTCGGTCGGTTATCGGCCGCGCGTCGTCCACCAGGGCGCGGCCCGCGCGATCCTGTCGGGGGAGCTTCTCGAAATCAGCCTGGTGACGGTGCCGATGCAGCCGCTCGCCCGCGTGATTCACATTTCAACCAAGGGGGATTGATATGGACGTGATCGAACGACCTGTGCTCGATGGTGCACGCAAGAGCGGTGGTGCCTTTGACGGCTATGTGCGCAGCGGCATCACCGTCGAGATGAAGGCCTTTACCGGCACCACCGGGGACAGCGGCGGTTTCGCCGTGCCGCGCGAGATCGACGCCGCGATCGCATCCGTGCTGCAAAGCGTGTCGCCGATCCGCAGCATCGCCAATGTCGTGACGGTCGGGTCGGCGGGGTATCGCAAGCTGGTGACCACCGGCGGCACCCCCTCCGGCTGGGCGAGCGAGACGGCGGCGCGGCCCGAGACGGCGACGCCCAGTTTCGTAGAGCTCGCGCCGCCGATGGGCGAGCTTTACGCCAACCCCTCGGCCAGCCAGGCGATGCTGGACGATGCCGCGTTCGACGTGGAGGGATGGCTCGCGGGGGAGATCGCGACCGAGTTCGCGCGGGCGGAGGGGCAGGCCTTCGTCAGTGGATCGGGCGTCAACCGGCCCAAGGGGCTGCTGACCAGCCCGAGCTCCACCGCCAAGGACGGTGCGCGCCCCTTCGGCACGCTGCAATATCTGGCCAGCGGCGGGCCCGGAGCGTTCGGGCCCAAGCAGGAGGAGCGGCTGGTCGATCTGGTCCAGAGCCTGCGCGCCCCGTATCGCCAGGGTGCGTGCTTCGTGATGAATGCCGCGACCTCTTCGACCATTCGCAAGATGAAGACATCCGACGGCCAGTTCCTCTGGGCGCCGGGCCTGATCGCGGGACAGCCCGCGACGCTGCTCGGCTATCCGGTGGTCGAGGCGGAGGACATGCCCGATATCGCGGAGAATAACTTCGCCATCGCGTTCGGCAATTTCCAGGCGGGCTATCTGATTACCGAGCGTGCCGAGACCGCGATCCTGCGCGATCCGTACAGCAACAAGCCGTTCGTGACCTTCTACGCCACGCGCCGCGTGGGCGGCTGCGTCAGCGACTCGGAGGCGATCAAGCTGATGAAGTTCTCCACGAACTAAGGGGAAAAATCGGGGCAGCCAGCAGGGAGGCTGCCCCGTAGTTCAGGGAGGATGCCGGACCGGCCGGGGGGCGCGGGTCGGCATGGCCGGTGCCCAAGGGGGTAGGCGGGCAGCGGCTGACCGAGTCTCTGCTCCCGAACTGTGACGTCCGTGTGTCGGAGCTGTCGCAACTTGTATCGGTGAAGGAGAATTCATGATGAGCGGGACGATGGAGCCCATGCCCGCCGCGACCGTCACGGCGGCGGCGGGGGTCGTGCGCGCCCTGTTGCGGCTGGAGGAGGGGAATGAGGCGGCGCTGGTCGAGCGAGTCGCGGGCGTCGCGCTGGGGCTGGCCGAATCCTTCTGCGGACAGGTGCTGATCCAGCGCGCAGGCGAGCAATGGCTGGCGGGCGCGGCGGATTGGCAGGCGATCGGGGTGACTCCAATCCGCGCGATCCTGTCGGTCGGTGATGGGGTGGGTGAGATCGACCGCGAAGGGCGCGGCTGGGTCCGGGCGAGCGACCCGGTGACGGTCTCGTTCCGCGCCGGGCTGGCCGAGGGCTGGACCGCTCTGCCGCCCGAGATCGCGCATGGCGTGGCGATCATGGGTGCGCATCTGTTCGACAATCGTGACGCCGCCGCCGTGCCACCCGCCGCCGTCGCCGCCCTGTGGCGGCCCTGGCGGCGGATGCGGCTCGATGGGCCGAGGCGCATGGCATGACCGCGCGGGAGGCGCTGCGGGGCGGATTGCTGGCAGGCTTGCGCCGCGCGCTGCAACCGCTGGCGGTGAGCGTCTTCGACGCCGCGCCTGTCCGGGCGAGCGTGCCGCAGGCGGTGCTGGGCGAACCGAGCACCGCCGACTGGGGCGCGGCGGGGATCGAGGGGTGCGAACTGCGCGTCACCGTCACCCTGACCGACGAGGGCGAGCAGCCCCGGAGACTGCGCACCGCGATGCAAGCGGTCGAGGGGATCGTCCTGCCGGACATGCTGGCGGACGGATGGCGGGTCGCCGGTCTGGGCGTGACCGCGACCCGGATGACGAAGGGCGGCGCGCGCTGGACCGCGAGCATCGAATGGCGCGCCCGGTTGTGGCGCGCCGAGAGCACAGACCGGCAATAAGGGGCCGGCAATAAGGGGCCGGCAATAAGGGGGAAGCGATATGGCAATCGAAAAGGGAAGCGCCTTTCTGCTCAAGATCGGCGACGGGGCGGAGCCGCCCGCCTTCGCGACGATGGCGGGGCTGCGCACCACGCAATTGTCGATCAATGGCGAGACGGTGGTGGTCACCAGCAAGGATTCGGGCGGCTGGCGCGAACTGCTGTCGGGGGCGGGCGTGCGGCACGTCAGCGTGGCCGGGGCGGGCGTGTTCACCGGATCGGCGGCGGAAGCGCGGATGCGCGGCCATGCGCTGGCGGGGACGATCGAGACCTATCGGCTGAGCTTCGAAAGCGGGGGCTCGATGACCGGGCGATTCCTCGTCACCCGCCTCGACTATAGCGGGGATTTCGGCGGCGAGCGGACCTATACGCTGGCGCTGGAAAGCTCCGGTGCGGTGGTGGCGGCATGAGCGCGCCGGCGAATCCCATGCGCGGCGAGGCGAGCGTGCGGGTCGGCGGTGCCGAACTGGTGGTGCGGCCGAGTTTCCAGGCGCTGGTCGCGGCAGAGGGCGAAATCGGCCCGCTGTTCGAGCTGGTCGAGCGCGCGGGCGCGGGGAAATTGTCGCTTGGCGAGGCGGCGGCGCTGATCTGGCACTGCCTGCGCGAGGTGCCCGAGGGGCGGAGCCGCGAGCAATTGGGCGAGGCGCTGGTCGAACTCGGGCTGGCGGCGCTGGCACCCGTGCTGCGGCAATTGCTGCGCCAGATACTGGGCGGGAAATGACCTTCGCCGAGGAGGCGGGGCGGCTGGCGGGGATGGCGGGCGCGGTGCTGGGCTGGTCGCCCGACCGCTTCTGGCGCGCCACCCCGGCCGAGCTTCAGGCGATCGTGACGGCGATGACGGGGCGGTCCGAGGACGGTCCCCCTTCGCCCGCCACGCTCGCCCGATTGCGGGAGATGTATCCAGATGGATGAACAGGAATGGGCGCCCCGCATCGATATGCGGGGGTTCGCCGCCGACATGGCGGCGATGCGCGGCGAATTGTCGCGGGGGCTGGGCGACGCGGCCGAACTGGGCGCGCGGACTATCGAGGGATCGCTGCTGCGCGCGGCCCGGACGGGCAGGTTCGGGTTCGAGGAGTTGAAGGCGACCGCCTTGTCGGCACTCGATTCGATCGCCCGCGCGGCATTGCGGCAAGGGGTGGCATCGGCCGGAGGCGGATCGGGATTGCTGGCGCTGCTGGGCGGCCTCGTGTCGGGGCTGCCCGGCCGCGCGACCGGCGGGCCGGTGTCGCCCGACCGGCCCTATCTGGTGGGCGAGCGCGGGCCCGAGATGTTCGTGCCGACCAGCAGTGGACGGGTGGAGACGCTGAACGCCGGTGCAGCGCCCCGCGACGTGCGGGTCGCGATCACGGTCCAGGCGGGGCCGGGCGAGGCGGCGGGCGTTCTGCAACGCTCCAGCCGACAGGTCGCGCGCGCGGTCCGTGCGGCGCTGGCTGAGGATTGAGGGGAGGGGCCGATGCAATGGTGTCTGCATGGCGAACGCCGGGCGCAGCGGAGCGATATGCTGTCGCGCTTCGATCCGCGGTACTGGACGGTCGACTTTCCGCGCCCGATGATGGCGGCGGTGGTGACGACGGCGCCGGACGCGCTGCGCGTCGACACGGTCTTCTACCGCGCCGACGATCTGGCGGGGCTGATCTGGGAATCGGCGGACCGGCACGACCACCCGCTGCTGCGCTACGATACGGTGCGCGACTATCGCGATTGTCGGTTGCGGTTCCGCTGGCGTTCGGGCGGGATCAGGCCGCTCGACGCGACTCATGGCCCGACGTTGACCATCGAGGGTCGCGATGCGCAGGGGCGGCCCCGCGCCTGGTATGTCCGGCTGTGGAACTATGCGACCGGCACGGCGGAGGATGCCGAGATCATCCTCGACTTCGCCGACCTGGCGGGCGGGTTCCGATTTCCCGATGACCGCGATCCCGTCTGGGCGGGTGATATCGACCGGATGTTCGTCTCGCTCGTCGCGCCCGACTATGATGCGGCGGCCCGATTTCTGGCCCAGCCGCAGGAGGGGTGGGTCGAGCTGACCGGCATCGCCTGTGACGGACCGGGCGCGGTGATCGCCATCGGCGCGGCGGTGCTGCCCGAGCAGGGCTTCGGCATCGCGAGCGGCTATGACGACAGCTATCACCTGACGCCGCAGCGTTTGCTGCGCAACATGCTGCACCTCGGCTATCGCGGCACGATCGTCCATTATGTCGGCATGAGCCATTATTTCCGGCTCGAACGCAGCGGGGAGGGGCTGTACGCCAGTCTGGCGGGCGGGGCGCTGAACACGGCCTGTCAGGCATGGCATCGCGGTTTCGCGGGCGAGGCCAGGGCGCTGGGCTATGACCTGATCTGGTCGCTGTCCTATGAACTGTTCGACGCGCATTGCTGGGGCGACTGGAAGCAGCGCTCGGCCGATGGCGCGCCCGCGCTGACCGGCTGGTCGCCGCCCTCCACCCTGCTCAGCCCGGCGCATGGCGGCGCGATGGCCTATCTCCAGGCGGTCGCACGGGCCTTTCTGGCGATCGGACGCGCGGCGGGGCTGCCCCCCAAATTCCAGGTGGGCGAACCCTGGTGGTGGGTGCGCCCCTCCGACGGCGCGCCATGCCTGTACGACGCGGCGGCGGTGGCGGCCTTCGCGCCGGTGCCGATCGCAAGCATGGCGGGCACGAAAAGCCCGGCGGAGCGCGACACGCTCGACCGGGCGGGGGCGTGTCTGGCGGCCTCGACCGCGGCGTTGTGCGCGGCGGCGAAGGCGGCGGCGCCCGGATGCGTCACCCATCTGCTCACCTATCTGCCGACCGTCCTCGACGCGCAGGCGCCGGAGGCCAAGCGCGCCAACATGCCGATCGGCTGGGCGAGCCCCGCCTTCGATGTGCTGCAACTGGAGGATTATGACTGGGTGACGGCGGGCGACACCGCTGCGACCCGGAAAGGCGTGGCGCTGGCGGAGGCCCGGCTCGGTTATCCGCCGGCGCGCCAGCATTATCTGTCGGGCTTCGTGCTGCGCGCCGATCAGCGGGATCAATGGGGCTGGATCGCCGATGCCGCGCAGGTGGCGCGCGAGCGGGGCGTCGCCGCGACCTTCCTGTGGGCGATGCCCCAGGTGATGCGCGACGGGTTCGTCTGTTGGGAAGGGGAGGGCGAGATGCAGGCTTTGGACGATGTGCTGTTCCCCCTGGCGCTGGGGCGCGAGGCGGAGGTGACGCCGGGTTTCTCCACCGCGATCCTGACCAGCGCGGGCGGGCGCGAGACCCGCAATGCCGCCTGGGCGGAGGCGCGGACGACCTATGATGTCGGCCCCGGCATCCGCTCGGTCGAGGATGTCTCCACGCTGCTCGGCTTCTTCCGGGCGCGGATGGGGCCGGCGCGCGGCTTCCGCCTGCGTGATCCGTTCGACAGCGTCGGCACAGACGAGCGCCTCGGCACCGGCGACGGCACCATTCGCCGCTTTGCGCTGGTCCGGCATTATGGCGATCAGGTGCGACGGATCACCCGGCCGGTCGCGGGCAGCGTCTCGGTGAAGGTCGATGGCGGCGGTGTGGCGGGCTTCGTCGTCGAGCCGGGCGGCTGGCTGTTGCTGGACAGCGCGCCCGCCATGGGCGCGGCGATCACCGCCAGCTTCACCTTCGACGTGCCGGTCCGTTTCGCCGAGGATCGGTTGAGCGCGACGCTGGCCGGGTTCCGGGCGGGCGCGGTGCCCTCGGTCCCGCTGGTCGAGGTGCGCGAGGCATGAGCGCCGATATGGTCACGACATGGGTGCTGTGCTGGCGGATCGATCGGCGCGACGGGGTGACGATCGGGCTGACGGGCCACGATCATGACCTGTGGATCGATGGGCTTCGTTACCGCGCGGCACCCGGCCTGACGCCCAGCGCGATCGTTCGCGGGGACGGGCTGGACCCCGATCTGATGGAGGCGTCGGGCGCGCTGACCAGTGCGGCGATCGGCGAGCGCGATCTGCTGGGCGGTCGCTGGGACGGGGCGAGCGTGGCGGCCATCGCGGTCGACTGGACCGGGGTGGAACCGGCCGTGCCGCTGGGACAGGGGGAGATCGGCACGATGCAACTGGGCGAGGGGGGCTTTACCGCCGAACTGCGTGGCATCGGCGCCTTGCTCGACCAGCCGGTGGCGGAGGAAACCTCGCCCGATTGCCGCGCCGCGCTGGGCGATCGCCGGTGTCGGGTGGCGATGGCGGGGCGGCGGCGACTGGTCCGCGTGACCGGCTGGGACGGCGACGCGACCCTGACCCTCGATGCGGTCGAGCCGGTCGCCAATGCCTATGGCCAGGGGCGGCTGATCTGGTTCGGCGGTGCCAATGCCGGGCTGGAGGCGATGGTCGCGCGGTCGGAGGAAAACCGCATCCGCCTGTCCGCCGCGCCTGCCTTCGCGGTTGAGGGCAGGCCGCTGGTCGAACTGGTCGAGGGCTGCGACAAGCGGCTGGACACCTGCCTGTCGCGCTTCGGCAATGTCGTGAACTTCCGGGGCGAACCGTTCCTGCCGGGCATCGACCTCCTGACCCGGTATCCCGGCGCATGACCGCGCCCCCGATCCACCCGGTCGAAGCGGCGGCGCGGGCGCTGGTCGGCGTGCGGTTCCGGCTGCACGGACGCGAGCCCGTGCAGGGCCTTGATTGCGTCGGGCTGGTCGCGGCGGCGACGGGGCGGGCGGCGCCCACCGGCTATGGCTGGCGCAGCGGGGACGAGCGGCGCGTGGCGGCGCTGCTCGATGAACGGTTCGCGCGGGGTGAGGATCGGCCGGGCGCGGTGATGCTGCTCCGCGCGGGGCCGGGGCAACTGCATCTGGCGATCCGGGTGAGCGACGGGATCGTCCATGCCGATGCGGGCCTCGCCCGGGTCGCATGGCGGCCGGGTGCGCCGCCCTGGCCGGTGCTGGGATATTGGCGGGGGGAGGGATAATGGCGACCTTGGTATTGGGCGCGGTCGGGCGTGCGCTGCTGGGGCCGGTGGGCGGGGCGATCGGCGCGCTGATCGGTAACCGGGTCGATCATGCGGTGCTGGGCCCGCCCCGGCGGCAGGGGCCGCGCCTCACCGAATTGTCGGTCCAGACCTCGACCTATGGGACGCAGGTGCCCGCGGTGTTCGGCACGATGCGGGTGGCGGGCCCGGTCATCTGGGCGACCGACCTGATCGAAAGCCGCGGCGTGACCGGCGGTGCCAAGGGGCGGCCCGCGACCGAAAGCTATAGCTACAGCGCGAATGTCGCGGTCGCGCTGTCGGGCCGGGCGATCCGGCGGGTCGGGCGCATCTGGGCCGATGGGCGACTGCTGCGGGGAAGTGCGGGGGACTTCAAGGTCGCGACGGGCTTTCGCCTCTATCCGGGGACCGAGACGCAAGCCGTCGATCCGCTGATCGCCTCGATCGAGGGGACGCGGGCCTCGGCCTTTCGCGGCATCGCCTATGCGGTGTTCGAGGGGCTGGCGCTGGCCGAGTTCGGCAACCGCATCCCGCAACTGACCTTCGAGGTGGAGGCGGATGCGGCGCCCATCGCCTGCGGGGACATCGCGCAGGCCCTGTCCGGCCGGGTCCGTCCCGGTGATGGCGGGGTGATGGTGGCGGGCTTCGCGGCCGGCGGTGGCAGCATCCGCGCGGTGCTGGACCTGCTCGCGGACATGAGCGGAGGGCAATGGACGGCACAGGGGGGCGGGGTGCGGCTGGTCGTTCCGTCCTCGGGCGAGGCGGCCGTGCATACGGTTCGCGACGACGCCATGGCGGCGCAGGGTCGCGGCCGTCGCGGGCAGTGCGACCGGGCGGCGGAGGCGAGCCTCCCCGCCAGCGTCACCATCGCCTATTACGACCCCGCCCGCGACTATCAGATCGGGATGCAGCGCGCGCGGCGGAGCGGCGGCGTGCGGGACGAGCGGGTGGAACTGGCGGCGGCGATGGATGCCGCGACCGCACGGACGCTGGCGCAGGATCGGCTGGACCGGCGGTCGGCGGAGCGGGTGCGGCGCACGGTGACGCTGGGCCCCGAAGCACTGGCCATCGCGCCGGGCATGATCATCGCCATTGATGGCGAGGCGGGACGCTGGCGCGTGGTCGAGGCGGTGTGGGAGGCGATGGCGGTGCGGCTGACCTGCGTGCCGCTGGTCTCCGCCGGGCCGGTCCAGCCCGCCACGCCGGGGCGGATCGCGCGGGATCCCGATCGGATGATCGGCGCGACCCGGCTGGCGGTGTTCGAGACGCCTCCGCCCGACGACCAGCCGCTTGCGGGACCGCGCCTGGCGATCATGGCGGCGGGCGGCCCCGGCTGGCGACAGGCGAACCTGGCCTATAGCCTCGATGGCGGCGCAAGCTGGATCGCGATCGGCACGACCGCGCTGGCGGGGGTGATCGGAACGGTGAGCGCGGTGACGCCGGGCGGCGGCGGCAGGCTGATCGACCGGCGGGGCGGCATCACCGTGACGGTGGCGGAGGATCTGGCCGATGCCGATGCCGCGGCGATCGATGCGGGCGCCAACCTGGCCTGGCTGGGCGAGGAGCTGATCCAGTTCGGCCGCGCCCGCCCGCTGGGCGATGGCCGGTGGCGGTTGAGCGAGCTGCGCCGGGGCCTCCGCGGGACCGAGGCGATGATCGGCCGCGTCGCGCCGGGTGACCGCTTCGTGCTGATCGATCCGGCGGCGACGCGGACGATCGACCTGCCGGTCACGGCACTGGGCGGGGAGGTCCGCGTGCTGGCGCATGGCGTGGGGGATGCAGCGGCGGGCGTCGCGGCGTCGGTGACGATCACCGGCCGCTCGGTCGCACCACCCGCGCCGGTTCACTGGCGCTGCCGTCGCCGATCGGATGGCCGGGTGACGCTGAACTGGACGCGGCGCAGCCGGATCGGCTGGCGCTGGATCGACCGGGTCGACGCGCCCCTGGGTGAGGAACATGAGCGCTACCGCCTGACCATCGGTGACCGGGAGGAGGAGGTCGCCGCCCCCGAATGGACCGGGGCGGCGGCGGACGGAACGCGTGTGACGGTGCGGCAACTGGGAACACTGGCGGCATCGCCGCCGCTGGTCGCGATCATAGGGGAGGGATGAGATGACGGATTCGACGCCGCGCTGGACATTGCCGCTGTTGGCGGCCGGACAGGCGCAGAAGGAAATGACGCATAACGAGGCGCTGACCCTGCTGGATCTGGTCGTGCAGCCCTGTATCGAGTCGGTCGGCCTGAATGCGCCCCCGGCCGATCCGCAGGCTGGGCAGGCCTGGATCGTCGGCGACACGCCGCAGGCCGACTGGCGCGATCATGCCGGGCATCTGGCCGGATGGACCGAGGGCGGCTGGCGGTTCCTGGCTCCCCGGCCGGGGCTTTCGGCCTGGAGTCGCGCGGATCAGTGCCGATGCGAATGGGACGGCACGGCATGGCGGACCGGCCGGGTGGTCGGGCGGGAGTTCCTGATCGAGGGAAAAAAAGTTATCGGCGCGCAGCGACCGGCGATCGCGTTTCCTGTAGGCGGACAAGTTACTGATAACGAGGCGAGAAATGCGTTGGAGTCCGTCATCGAGGTGCTCCGCGGACACGGTTTGATCGCATCGGGGTGACCAGATTTCTGTGCTTTTAATGCCACAGTCGCGGGCTTTTGTTCGCTTGCGTGGAAACCAACGCTCCGATAGTGAGTTTGCGCTGTCCGTAGTGACAACCAAGAAAGGGGACTATGATGCGGAAGCTTGCCATTGTTCTGGCACTCGCCTCCACCGCTCTGGCTTCGCCTGCCCTCGCCCGCGACAAGTCGTGGTACGTCGGCATCGAAGGCGGCGGGATGATCGTCGAGGATATCGATTATGATATCACCGGCACGCGTACCGGTGTCGGCACCGTCGATCACGACTATGGCTATGACGTCGATGGCGTCATGGGTTATGACTTCGGTGGTTTCCGTCTGGAAACCGAAGTCGGCTATCGTCGCGCGACCGTCGACTCCTTCAGCTCGACCGCGGTGACCAACACCGGCATCGGCGCGGGCACCGTTCCGGCCGGCAGCTACAGCTATGCCGGTGGTTCGACCTCGGCGCTCAGCTTCATGCTGAACGGCTTGCTCGACTTCGGTGCTGATGACGGCATCCAGGGCTTCGTCGGCGGCGGTGTCGGTGTGGCTCGCGTCAAGGCGAACTACGCGCTCAACAACCGCGCTGACTTCCTGAACGACTCGGACACCGTGTTCGCGTGGCAGGCTCTGGCGGGCATCCGTGCTCCGCTGACCGACCATATCGACGCGACGCTGAAGTATCGCTTCTTCAACGCCGAGAACGTCAAGCTGGTTGACGTCGCGAACAACACGTTCGACGGCCGCTTCCGCTCGCACTCGATCCTGGGTGGCGTGGCATACAACTTCGGCGAACCGGCTGCTCCGCCGCCTCCGCCGCCGCCCCCGCCGCCCCCGCCGCCTCCTCCCCCGCCGCCCCCGCCGCCGGCTCCTGAGCCCGTGCAGTGCTCGCCGGGTCCGTTCATCGTGTTCTTCGAGTGGAACAAGTCGGACGTCACCCCGGAAGCAGCGTCGATCCTCGACAACGCGATCACCCAGTACCAGAGCTGCGGCAATGCCCGCGTGATGGTTGCAGGCTTCACCGACACGTCGGGTACGCCGAAGTACAACATGGGTCTGTCGCAGCGTCGTGCCGACGCGGTGAAGGCTTACCTGACGTCGCGTTCGATCCCCGATGGCTCGATCGCAACCGAAGCCTTCGGCGAAGATCGCGACCACCTGCGCGTTCAGACTGCGGACGGTGTCCGCGAGGTCCAGAACCGTCGCGTGGAAATCACCTACGGTCCGGGCGCTGGCCAGTAAGCCACGCTCAGCCAAGGCTGATGAAAAGAGGGAGGTCGGCGAAAGCCGGCCTCTCTTTTTTTGTCACTCGCACGCGATAGATGACCTGAACAGGATCTGCGCTGGCTCCTTCGTCGGTGCACGCCGTCCTCACCGGGCTGCATAGGCTCAGACGCCGCCCCAATTCGCCTCCTCGATCCACCCGCCGCCTTCTCATCCGCCAGCCACCATTGGTTTCCGCGGGCATCCCTGACCGAGATGGCGTGCCGTGGCGCCCATATTCATGATTTGTTGGAACCTGCCCATTATGGACAGGGGTTCGAGGGTCGGGGGTTGGGAAATGCCGCGCGCTGGGCAAGGCTATAAGAATCGGGAAGCGCGCCGGCAGGTTCTGATACCCTGTCGGATCAAGTCCATCCGGGGCTGGGGGGATGCGTGCATCCACAATATCTCGTCACGAGGCATGATGGTTGCCTGCGACGATCCGCTGGCCGCGGGCGACTATGTCGATATCCGGCGCGGGCGTCAGGTGGTGATCGGCCGTGTGATCTGGCGGCGCGACCGCTTTTCCGGGATTCGCACGCAGGATACCGTCAGTGCCGACGTCCTGATCAACGAACCGCGTCTGGAAGGGCGGCCGGTCCAGCAGGATGGCGAGGGCGACCGACGCACGGCGCGCAGCCGCATCGCCAATGAGATCGACGCGGCCCGCCGGATCGAGCGCAGCCGCTCGCTGTCCCGCGCCATGCAGTTCGGGGGGATATGCCTGTTCGGCCTGGTCGCTGCCATCACGATCGCGGTGCAACTCGCCAATCTGCTGGCCGCCCCCACGGCCCGGATCGACAAGGCCCTGACGATCGGAGGTCCGGGCAAGCCCTGAAGGCCGGGCGAGCGTGCCCGGCCTCAGCCTGCCGTCGCCAGCGCCCGTTCCAGCCAGTCGGGGCGGATCGCATTCCCCAGCGCCTCTACCCGGCGATGCTCCACCATCCACCCCAGCTCGGGATAGGCGGCGCGGGTCCGATCGCCCGGCTCGGCCAGAGGCGCGACGACCAGGCGCCGATTGACCTTTGACCGATGATGCATCCTTGCGGTGTTTTCCTGCCCGACATAGCAGCCCTTGGTGAAGCTGACCCCGTTCAGCTCGTCCGCATTGCATTCCAGCCACAGCGTTTCGCCCGACCCCAGATCGCTGACGCCCTCGGTCACACCCAGGGACAGCCGATGCGCGGTCCAGCCCGTCGCCGCTTCGCCCGCCGGGGCCAGCCAGCGTTTGCCCAATTCGGGCAGGCGGGGATCATCCGGTCGATCCTGTGCATCCGAGCTCCAATGCACGGCCAGGCCGTCGACCGGCTCGATCGTGATGGCACGGCGCAAACGGTACATCGCCAATCGCCGCGCCAGCGCCTCCGCCTGGGAGGCTTCCGCATCGATCAGCACCGCATCGTCATCGGCCCAGAGGATGAAGTCGAACAGCGCCTTGCCCTGTGGTGTCAGCAACCCCGCCCAGCGTGGCACGCCCGGCGCCAGCCCGGCCACATCCTGAGTCAGCAGGCCCTGCAGGAAAGTGCGAACATCCGCTCCTGCGACACGGATCAGGTGGCGGTCGGTCAAGGTCGTGCCGGAACGCGGCTCGTGGCTCGGTCCGGGGGCGGTCGTCGGGGTGGCATCGGTCATGCGGGCAAGGTAGGAGGGCGCGACCATTCGCGAAAGGCCCGTTGCTCATGACCTTCGATCTGCTTCTCTCCGGCGGCACCGTTCACACCCCCGGCGGCCCCGTTCGCGCCGATGTCGGCGTGCGGGATGGCCGGATCGTCGCGATCGGAGCGACCGGCGATGCGGGACGGGTGATCGACTGCACCGGGCTCGATATCCTGCCTGGCGTCATCGATACCCAGGTGCATTTCCGCGAGCCCGGCCTGATGCACAAGGAAGACCTGGCCAGCGGCAGCCGCGCGGCGGTGATGGGCGGCGTCACCGCCGTCTTCGAAATGCCCAATACCAAACCGAACACCGATTCGGCCGATGCGATCACCGACAAGCTGACCCGCGCCCGGACGATGTTCTGCGACCACGCTTTCTATGTCGGCGCGACCAACCACAATGCCCGCGACCTGGCCGAGCTGGAGCGGATGCCGGGCACGGCGGGGGTGAAGATCTTCATGGGTGCTTCGACCGGCGACCTCCTGGTGTCGGAGGATGCACGACTGGCCGAGGTGCTCGCTTCGGGCCATCGCCGCGTCGCGATCCATGCCGAGGACGAGGACCGGATGAACGCGCGTAGCGGTGAGCGGGTGGAGGGTGATCCCGCCTCGCATCCGGTCTGGCGCGACGACGAAAGCGCGCTGCTGGCCACCCGCCGCATCCTGCGTCTGGCGCGCGAGGCGAAGCGCCGCATCCACATCCTGCACGTCACGACACCGGCCGAACTGGAATATATCGCGGGCCACAAGGACATCGCGACCTGCGAAGTGACGCCCCAGCATCTGACGCTGGCGGGGGAGGAGGCCTATCCGCGCCTCGGCACGCTGGCGCAGATGAACCCGCCGATCCGTTCGGGCGCGCATCGTGACGGCCTGTGGTACTGGTTGAACCAGGGCGTGCCCGACGTGATCGGCTCGGACCATGCTCCGCACACGCTGGAGGAAAAGGCCAAGCCCTATCCCGGCAGCCCGAGCGGCATGCCCGGCGTGCAGACGCTGCTGCCCCTGCTGCTCGATCATGCGGCGAATGGCCGCCTGTCGCTCCAGCGCGTGATCGAGCTGACCAGCGCGGGCGCGCAGCGAATCTTCGGCATCGTCGGCAAGGGGCGGATCGCGGCCGGCTATGACGCCGACTTCACCATCGTCGATCTGAAGAAGCGCTGGACGATCGAGGATCAGTGGCTTCAGTCCAAGTGCGGCTGGTCGCCCTTCACCGGCATGGAACTGACCGGCAAGCCGATCGGAACGATCATCCGCGGCGAAGTCGCGATGTGGGAGGACCAGCTCGCCGCCGCTCCGACCGGCCAGCCGCTGCGTTTCGAAGCGGTCGATTTCGGCTGAGCGACTCATGCGGTGGGTCGCGCCATCCGGGCCTATGGCCCGGTCGTGCGGCCCATGCCGGTCGGGCCGGCCTTAGGCTCCGGCGTCGCTCAGCCCTTACCTAGCCAAGCGACCCTCGACTCCGCTCGGCCTGTGCGAAGTCGCAGGCCGGGGGAAAATCTTCGGCCCGAACGAGCAGATCAGAACGGCAGCCACCGCGCCTTGTGCGTGAAGTTCATATAGCCCACATTGACCCCGGCCCGCCAACCGACGCCGAGGCGCACCGGGATCAGCACGACATTGCCCCGCCGCAGATAGGTCGCGGCGAATCCGCCGACGAAATAGAGCCGCCCCTCGGCCGCCGGGAAGCGGTGGAACAGCTCCTCGGTGTCATAGAGGTTGTAGACGAGCACGAAGACCTTGTTCGCGTCGCCGCCAATATCGAAGCCCAGCGAAGGCCCGGTCCAATAGACCGGCATCTGCCCCTCGACCTTGTGGGTCATGATGCCCGAGCCATAGCGCAGACCGACGACGAACGCGCCCGAGGCTTCGCGCCCCGCGATATAGGCGTTGGGGCGGCCCTGTTCGCGAAGGATCCGCTCGATCATCCCCGCCAGTCCCTCGGCGCCCTTGCCGAACACGTCTTCCCCCGCGGCCAGAAGGTCGTCCCGCTCGAACGTCTCGGAGGCCTGGGTCGTCTGCGTCGCGCGCGAGTCCGGGGGCGTCGTCGTGCCGGTGGCGGGCGGCGGGACGGGCTGGCTCGACGGGACCTGCGGTTCGTCGGCGGGCGGGGTCTGCTGGGTCGGGCGCGAGGACTGGACCGGACGCGAAGGCTGCGTTCCCAGATCGTTGTCGATACCCTGGTTGGGATCGATCGTGCGCACCTGTGCGCCGGCGGGCACGGCTGCCGCCATCGAAAGGCCGCACAAGACCGACAGACCCAGACAGACGAGACGCATGACTTCAACTCCCCCGGCGAACCGATAGGCCACGTTAACCAGCCCGCGCCTTGCGGCGCAATGAATGACGAAAGGCGGCCTAGTCGATTTTCCTGATAAAATCCTCCCCGACCCCGGTTGATTGCCTCCCCCGGCCCCGCTATAGCCGCACCTCGCCGCAACCGGAGACGTGGGTGAGTGGCTGAAACCAACGCTTTGCTAAAGCGTCGTACGGGAAACCGTACCGAGGGTTCGAATCCCTCCGTCTCCGCCATTGCCGTGCCGTAAGGCGCTGGCTTTCCTCGGCCATTTCATTCTGCGCGCTGTTTTCCCCTCACGCTTCCCCATACGCGCATCGCGACCGTGTGGCCGGGCAAGGGTAACATAGCCATTTCCCCGACGGCGTTCAGTGCAGCTTGGCGATCGACAGCCCGTCTTCCTTGGCGCGCGCCTTGACCGATTCCTCGCTGCGGGTCAGCGCCTTGGCGATCGCCTTCAGCGCCATGCCCTTCTTGGCAAGCGTGTGGAGTTTCTGAATCTCATCCGGCCGCCAGGGCTGGCGGTGTCGTTCGAAGCGTTCGGTCATGTCGATGATTCTAGCGGCAGAATGCCGGCCTGACCATCGCCCCGTGCGCGGGAATCCCCGGATGATGCGCGGCTTACAAATGCGTCATGAAGCCCCGTGCGGCTTGTCTTCCTGTCGCAGCGCAGCGAAGCAGAATGTCCGGGAGATTATATATCATGCGAGTAAGCTGATGCGCTTTTATGCCCTGCTCTGTTGTGTGGCCTCGTCCGCGCTGGCCTATCCGGCCCTGGCCCAGACGCGCGGTGTTCCCACCCCGGACGCCGATCAGGCGGCGACGAGCGGCGATACGTCCGACGTCGTGGTGACGGCCAAACGGCTCGACACCGCGCGCGCCCATATCCAGCCCAGCCTGGGCGCGTCGAACTACGAGATCACGAGCGACACGATCAAGGCGCTGCCCGGTGGCGAGAACCAGCAGTTCAACCAGATCCTGCTCCAGGCGCCCGGCGTGGTGCAGGACGGTTTCGGCCAGTTCCATGTCCGTGACGACCATAATGGCCTGCAATATCGCATCAACGGCACCGTCCTTCCCGAAGGACTGGCGGTGTTCGGCCAGACCCTGTCGCCGCGCCTGGTGGACAAGGTCAACATCCTGACCGGCGCGCTGCCCGCGCAATATGGCCTGCGCACCGCGGGCGTGATCGACATCACCACCAAGAGCGGGTTGTTCAACAATGGCGGCACCGCGTCCATCTATGGCGGCAGCCATGATACGATCCAGCCCAGCCTGACCTATGGCGGTTCGACGGGCAGCACCAATTACTTCGTCTCCGGCGATTACCGGCATAGCGGGCTGGGCATCGAGAGCGTCGACGGCCGCTCCAACCCGGTCCATGACGATACCGACCAGTATCAGGCGTTCACCTATATCGACCATATCCTGGACGATCAGAACCGGGTGTCGTTCGTCGGCGGCTATTCCAACCAGTGGTTCCAGATTCCCAACCCCGTCGGGCAACAGCCCAGCGGCACCTGGACGGTGGGCGGGCAGAGCAGCTTCCCCAGCGAAAAGCTTAACGAGACCCAGCTAGAGAAGACCGGCTTCGGCCAACTGGCCTTCCTCCACGATGCCGAGCCCTTCACGGTGCAGGCGTCGCTGTTCGCGCGCTATTCCTCGCTGCGTTACCGCCCCGACGTGCTGGGCGAACTGCTGTATAACGGGCAGGCGCAGCAGGCGTATAAGCAGGACTTCGCGATCGGCGGACAGATCGACGCCGTCTATCATGTCGGCGCGGCGCACACGCTGCGCGGCGGTCTGCTGGTGACGCGCGACCGTTCGACCAGCGATACCACGACCAATGTCTTCCCGGTCGACACCAATGGCAACCAGGCGGGCGATCCCGTGATGGTCGTCGACAATGGCGGCAAGACCGCGACCAGCTTCAGCGGCTATCTTCAGGACGAATGGAAGCTCGCGTCCAGGCTGACGCTCAACTACGGCGCGCGCTACGACCTCTATGATGGCTATCGCCGCGAGGGGCAGTTGTCCCCGCGCGTCAACCTCGTCTGGCAGCCGGGCGACGTCTACACGCTGCACGCGGGCTATTCGCGCTATTTCGTGCCGCCGCCCTTCGAGCTGGTCGGCAATACCAGCATCGCCAAGTTCGTCGGCACCAGCGCCTATCCCTCCGTCACCGTCAACGACGTGCCCTATGCCGAGCGGCAGGATTATTTCGACGCCGGGTTCCAGGCGAAGCTGAGCCGGTACTTCACCTATGGCATCGACGCCTATTACCGCATTTCGCGGAACCTGATCGACGAAGGCCAGTTCGGCGCGCCGATCATCCTGACGCCGTTCAACTACCGGCAGGGGCGCATCGGCGGGATCGAGGCGAATATGAGCTATGCGCGCGGTGGCCTGCTCGCCTATGCCAATTTCGCTGCGGCCAAGGCGAAGGGGCGCAACATCGTCTCCAGCCAGTTCAGCTTCGGCCAGGACGATCTCGACTATATTGCGCGGCACTACATCTATCTGGATCACGACCAGACGTTCACCGGGTCGGCCGGCATCTCCTATGCCTTCGCGCAGGGAACCAGGCTGGGTGGCAGCATGATCTATGGCTCGGGGCTGCGCCGCGACGACGATGTCAACAACGTGCCCAACGGCGCCAAGATCGCACCCTATGCGCAGTTCAATCTGACGGCGAGCCAGCATCTGGCGGGGCCGAACATCGACATCCGCTTCGACGTGATCAACGCGCTCGACCACAAATATGAAATCCGCGACGGAACCGGCGTCGGTGTCGGCGCACCGCAATATGGGCCACGTCGCGGCTTCTTCGTGGGCGTGTCGAAGTCGTTCTGATCGAGCCGCCCCGGTGCGAGAGGAGGATTGCCATCGGGGAAACCCGGTGCACGCCCCCTTCGTCCGCTCTCCTCCCCGCCGCCGCCGCGCGTCGGGGAGGAGCATGGATCTTATGCGATCCCGTATTTCCTGATCCGTTCGGCCATGCGCTTGTCGAGTGCGATAGCGGCGGTGCGGTCGCGATCGGCCTCCGCCGTCATGCCCAGATGCGCCTCGGCGATCGAGCGGCCATATAGCGCCCAGGCCCGTTTCGGATCGATCGCCAGCGCGGCGTTGAAATCGGCCAGTGCCGCCTTGTCGTCCTTCAGGCGCAGGTTGATGAAGGCGCGGCTGTCCAGAAAGCTCGGATTGCTGGGCACGGCATGGACCGCCGCGTTGCAGTCGCTCAGCCCCCGGTCGATATCCTTGTTCAGCAGCATCCGCGCCCAGCAGCGTCCGTTCTGCGCGGTGCTCCGCCGCGAATCCTCGCGATGGGTGTCCAGCCAGATGTCGTACTGGCCGATCGCGGCATCATAGGCGTCGGCACCGGCATAGAGCTGGGCGACCTGCAGGCGCTGCGCATTCTCGCGCGGCAATTGCGCGCTCATCTGGTCGAGATCGGCGATCGCCCCGGCCGGATTGCCCGCGCGCAGCCGAAGCTCGGCGCGCAGGAAGCGCGCACGCATGTCGGCGGGGTCGAGCGTCAGCGTGGTGTTCAGGTCGTCCATGGCCAGCACCGGCCGCCGTTGTTGCAGATAGGCGAGCGCACGCTGAAGAGGGTAGCGCGGATCCTTGGGGGCCATCGCGATCGCCTTGCCGAACGCCTCGATCGCATGGGGCAGGTCGTGCTGGGTCTGATACATCGCGCCCTGGCGGCTATAGCCCTCCGCATCGGTCGGCGTCGCGTCGGCGGCAGGCATCTGTGCGACGACCGCAGTGGCCGCCGGATCGACATGCGCCGCCGTGTCGAACAGCCGCCCGCCGGTATAGGTGAAATAGAGCCGATGCTGGAGGTTGGAGACATAGACTCGGTGCGACACGAAATAGTCCGCGCCCAGCAGCATGTCGGTGTCGAGCGGGCCGAGATCGGCGATGCGCAGGCGCACATTGTGCAACTCCTCATTGCCGATCTTCAACAGCTTGAATCGCGCGATCCAGCCCTGCACCACATGCTTGCCCAGCCCGGTTTCCCATCCGGCGCTCTCCACGCCGGGATCGCCCGGATGGACCCCGGCGCGGGCGGCGGCGCGAAGCGTGATGACGGTCTGCGCCGCGCCGGTGTCGAAGGTCGCGTTCATCTTCGCGCCGTCCAGTTCGACCGTGCCGACGGTGTGGTGATGCGCCTCTTCCTTCGTCTCGATCGGCATCTCGAAATAGGGCTGGCCCTTCGTCCAATAGGCCATGGACGTCTTGGTGCAGCCGGTCGGGCGGAACAGGCGGACCATGCCGCCGGGCAGGTCATATTCGACATCGGACAGCCCCAGCACATTCTGGCCGAGCAGCCCGGTCTGTCCAATGTCGCTGCCGCTGACGACGAATTCGATATGGGGAATGTCGAGCCCCGCCAGCGTGAAATGCTGTACGGTCGTGACCGACGCGTCCGAACTGCCGCCGATGCCGTTCACCTGGAAATTGAACGGAAGAGGCCGCTGCGACAGGCCGAATTCGCGCGCGACCGGGGGCGCGATGTTGCTGAAGAACGCGCCGCTATCGAGCAGGAAGGGGGCGGGCTTGCCGTTGATGCGGGTTTCCACGATCGGGCGAAGGCCCTGCATGGTCACCGGGATTTCCGCCATCATGCCGAGCTTGCACGGCGGGGCCGCCATGGCGGGGGTGGCGGAGACCCCCGCCAGCAAAATCGACATCGTTCCCCATTTGCGCATCATGCGGATCATCGCCCCATCATCCCCATTCCAGTCGTCGGGGCCGACATCGTAGCAAGCCGCCAAATCGGCCAGGATGACGGAATCCTGAAATTGCGGAAATGCGGCTTTCCTGCGATCGTGTCAGGATTTGGGCGTCGCGGGATTTGTTCCCTGTAATATTGCCCCGGTCCCGCAATTGTCATTGTCCGGTCGAAACGGCGGCAAAAGCACAAATAAGCCAAAAAATTCATATATTTGGCTTGACATCTTGCGATAGCAGCCGTCCCGGCAAACATAAATCATCCTGGTTGCGGATATTTCAAAGTGTTGCCGAGTTTGGCCGGCACATCTTGCGGAGATACTCCATGGCGACAGCAGCCCTTGCCCCGACAGGCGGTCAGGACCGGGACGGCGATCGTCGCCGGGCGACCGGCTGGCTTCAGGCGCTCAATTTCTTCATGGCCGATATGCAGGCCGGGATCGGGCCGTTCCTGGGCGTCTTCCTGCAACAGCGCGGGTGGCAGACGGGGCCGATCGGATCGGTCATGACGCTGGGCGGCGTGGCGGGGATGGTGATGACCGTCCCCGCTGGCGCGTTCATCGACCATACCGACAAGAAGCGCTGGGTGGTGGTCATCACCGGCATCTGCACCGTGCTGGCGTCCTTCCTGATCCTCTGGTCGCAGGCCGGGCTGGTCGTCGGGATCAGCCAGGTGGCGACCGCCATCGCGGGCGCGGCGATCGGCCCGGCGGTGACCGGGATGACGCTGGGCATCGTCCGGCAAAAGGGTTTCAACGCGCAGAATGGCCGCAACCAGGCGTGGAACCATGCGGGCAACATGGTCGGCGCGGGACTGTCGGGTTTCCTGGGATGGAAGTTCGGGATGCCCGCCATCTTCTTTCTCGCCGCGGCTTTTGGCGTGCTGGCGGTCATCTCGGTCCTGTCGATCCCGGAACGGGCGATCGACCACCGCGCGGCGCGCGGGCTGGAGGACAAGGTGGGTGACGATCAGCAGGAGGGCGGGGATCAGGCGGGCGGGCAGGCCGAGGGGTTCCGCGCGCTGCTGTCCAACAAGCCGATGCTGATCCTCGCCGCCGCGCTGGCCTGTTTCCATCTGGGCAATGGTGCGATGTTGCCGCTCTACGGCATGGCGGTGGTTGGCGCGGGCAAGGGCGATGCCGCGATGTTCACCGCCATGACCGTCATGGTCGCGCAGGCGGTGATGATCGTCGCGAGCCTGGTCGCGATGAAGGTCGCCGCGGGACGCGGATATTGGCTGGTGCTGCTGATCTCGTTCGCGGCGCTGCCCCTGCGCGGGTTCCTGGCGGGCAGCTTCATCGAGCATTGGGGCGTCTGGCCGGTGCAGGCGCTCGACGGGATCGGCGCGGGGTTGCAGAGCGTCGCGGTGCCCGGCCTAGTCGCCTGCCTGCTGAACGGCACCGGGCGCGTCAATGTCGGGCAGGGCGCGGTGATGACGGTCCAGGGCGTCGGGGCGAGCCTTTCGCCCGCGATCGGCGGCTGGCTGGCGCAGGAACTGGGCTATCAGATGGCTTTCTACATCCTGGGCGGCTTCGCGGTGGCGAGCCTGGCCCTTTGGATCGGTTTTGCGGGAACGCTGCGGCCGGCATGCGGCGGTACCGTGGAAGGCGCGGAGGCATGAACGGCGGCATCTGCTGGGTCCATATCGGCGACCTGCATCTGGACGCGGACGATGGCTGGCAAAGCCTTGCGCGGCTGCGCGCCATCGTCGCGCAGGTCAACGATCATGTCGGGGAAGGGGCCGATTTCGTCTTCCTGCCCGGCGACAACGCCAATCACGGCACGCCCGATCAATATGCGCGGATGCGGGACGCGCTGGCGCCCCTGTCGCGGCCATGGCGGATCATTCCGGGCGACCATGATTTCGAGCCGGGCGACCTGAGCGCCTATGACGCGGCGATACCCGAGGCCAACCGGCCTGAGATGGAGGTGATCGCGGCGCATCGCTGCCTGTTCCTCGATATCGTATCGGCGGGCGCGGGTGGCCCCGATTTCCGGCTGACCATGCATCACCGCAACCGCCTGGCCGAGGAACTGGCGCGGGCGCGGGCGGAGGGGCAGGTGCCGCTGGTCTTCATGCACGCCTATCCCGGTGATCTGGCGGCCGATGGCGATGGGATCGCGCGCCAGTTCATCGATGGCGGGGTTGCGTTCGTCGATACCGGCCACACCCATTACAACGAACTGCTCAACGACGGCCGTGTCATCTATGGCGCGACCCGCTCGACCGGGCAGATCGAGGAGGATGGCGGCGCGGCGGGTTTCACGATCGTCTGTGTGACGGACTGGGTGGTCAGTTGGCGCTTCCGCCGTCTCGATGCGCCATGGCCGCATGTCCAGATCGTCGCCCCCGCCGATGTCCGGTTGATCACACGGCCGACCGATCCGCATCAGGTGCCACGGCCCGGCGAGGTGACGATCACGGCGAAGCTGTTCGGGACCGGCCCCGACGCGGTGCCGGAGGTGCGGGCCGATCATGGGGCGGCGATGCCAATGACGCGGACGGAGGACGGGATGTGGCGCGCGACCGTCACGCTGGCCGCCGGGCTTCACGCCGTCGAAGTCCGCTGCGGTGGGGGCCGGGACCGGATCGACTGCCTGGTGCGGGGGGCGGATGCGATCCCGAAGCGTCGCCTGCCCATCGCGCCGGGCGAGGATTGCCATGCGATCGGCCGCTGGCCTATCGCCGGGATCGACGGGGCGCAGCTTGGCCCGAACAAGAATGGATGCGGATGGTAACGCTGGCAACGGGGGCAAGCTGGGCGATCGCGGGTCTGTCGACCGCCGGGGTGATCGCGCGGCCGATGCGCTGGCCCGAATGGATCTGGGCGGTGGCGGGGGCGGTCCTGCTGATCGTGCTCGGCCTGATGCCGTGGGACGAAGCCGGGCGGGCGGTGGCCAAGGGCGGGGACGTCTATCTCTTCCTGATCGGCATGATGCTGCTCAGCGAGACGGCGCGCGACCATGGCACGTTCGACTGGGTCGCGGCGACGGCGGTCAATGCCGCGCGCGGCTCGCGCATCCGGTTGTTCGCGCTCGTCTATGCGACGGGTGTGGTGGTCACGACCTTCATGTCCAACGACGCGACCGCCGTGGTCCTGACGCCCGCCGTTTTCGTCGCGGCCAAGAAGGCGAAGGCCGATCCGCTGCCCCTGCTCTTCGCCTGCGCGTTGATCGCCAATGCGGCCAGCTTCGTGCTGCCCATCTCGAATCCCGCCAATCTGGTCCTGTATGGCGGGCATATGCCGCCGCTGGGCGCATGGCTGGTGGCCTTCGCGCTGCCCTCGCTGGCGTCGATCCTCGTCACCTTCCTGGTGCTGGCGCGGGTCGAGCGGACGCGGATCACGGGCACATGCGAAAGCAACGTGGTGCGCGAACCCCTGACCACAGGCGGCAAGCTGGCGCTGGCGGGAATCGTCCTGACGGCGATGCTGTTGCTGAGCGTCTCGGCGCTGGACAAGCCGCTGGGGCTGCCCACCGCACTGGCGGGGATCGCGACGGCGGTGATCGTCTCGCTGCTCGCGGGGCGTTCGCCGCTGGGGCTGGCGCGGCATGTCTCCTGGGGGGTGCTGCCGCTGGTCGCCGGGCTGTTCGTGCTGGTCGAGGCGCTGGACCGCACCGGGGTCATCGCCTGGGTGGCGGGCGGCCTGCGCGCCATGCTGGACGATCCCACCCGCGCGGCGGCCGTGTCGGGAACCACCCTGGCCTTCGTCAGCAACCTGATGAACAACCTGCCCGCCGGGTTGGTCGCCAGCAGCGCGGTGGCGCAGGTGCATCCGCCGCAGATCGTGACCGATGCCCTGCTGATCGGGGTCGACCTCGGGCCCAACCTGTCGGTGACGGGATCGCTCGCCACCATCCTGTGGCTTCAGGTCATCCGGCGCGAGGGCGAGGATGTGGGCTTCCTGACCTTCCTCAAGATCGGGATGGTGGCGATGCCGCTGGCGCTGCTGGCGGCGCTGGGGACGCGGTTGCTGATCGGGTAGTTACAGCGCCGCCAGATCGATCGGCCCGTTCTTGTCCAGCCACTGGTCGGCGGGCGGCATCGGATATTTCAGGCCGGTGGCGCAGTTGAACAGCACCACGCGCTCGTCCTCGTCGACCAGATTGTCGCGCACGGCCTGTTGGTACGCGGCCAGCGTCGCGCCGCCCTCCGGGCAGAGCAGCAGGCCGTCGCGCCTGGCGCAGTCCTTGACCGCCTTCAGGATGGCGGGGTCGCCGACCGCCAAGGCACGGCCGCCGGATTCGCGCACCGCGCGCAGGATCAGGAAGTCGCCCACCGCCTTGGGCACCCGGATGCCCGCCGCGACGGTCGCCGCATCCTCCCAGCGTTCGGCATGCTCCTCGCCCGCCTCGAACGCCCGGACGATGGGGGCGCAACCGCTGGCCTGCACCGCATACATGCGGGGTCGTTTCGGGCCGATCCAGCCCAGCCGTTCCATCTCGTCGAACGCCTTCCACATGCCGATCAGGCCGGTGCCGCCGCCGGTCGGATAGAAGATCGCGTCGGGCAACTCCCATCCCATCTGCGCGGCCAGTTCCAGCCCCATCGTCTTCTTGCCCTCGATTCTGTAGGGCTCCTTCAGCGTCGAGAAGTCGAACCAGCGCCCTTCCGCCGCGCCGCGCCCGACGATCGCGCCGCATTCGTCGATCTGGCCGTTGACCCGCCAGACACGCGCGCCCTGCTGCGCGATCTCGCGGACATTCACCTCTGGCGTTTCCTCGGGGCAGAGGATGACCGTCTCGATCCCGCAGCGCGCGGCATAAGCGGCCAGTGCCGCGCCCGCATTGCCGTTGGTCGGCATGGCGATCCGCGTCGCGCCCAGCTCGCGCGCCATCGCCACCGCCATGACCAGCCCGCGCGCCTTGAACGAGCCCGTTGGCAACCGTCCCTCGTCCTTGACCAGCACCGATGCGCCACCCGACCGGGGAATGGGGATCAGCGGCGTCTCGATCTCGCCCAGCGATACGATGCTTTCGGTCCGCCGCACGGGCAGCAATTCGCGCCAGCGCCACAAATCCGTCTCGCGTGCGGCGATCGCGTCGCGCGAGACGGACGCGCCCAGCGCCTCCAGATCATAGCGCACCAGCAGCGGCCGCCCCGCGCGCGACAGGCCGTGGAGCATGTCCGCCTCGTACCGCTCGCCGGTCAGCGAACATTCCAGATGGGTGACGAATGTCGGGCGGTCTTCGGTCAGGTTCCGGTTCATGGGCCACAGCCTATCGGCGGCGATCCCATGATGCCATAGCCCTGCCATCGCGGGCGATCATCCCGGTGCGGCGGCCGATCCGGCGAGCAGCCCGCCATCGATGTTGAACTCCGCGCCGGTGATATAGGTCGCCTCGTCCGAGGCCAGCATCACCGCGATCGCCGCAACCTCGTCCGGTTCGCCGAAGCGCTTGAGCGGCGTGTCGGCGACCAGCGCCGCCATTCGTGCCGCGCGGTCGGGACCATCGCCCAGCATCGGCTCCCAGATCGGGGTCAGGATCGCGGCCGGGTGGATCGCGTTGCACCGGATCGACCAGCCCGCCTGCGCGCAATAGAGCGCGACCGTCTTGCTGTGGTTGCGGATCGCCGCCTTGGACGAGGCATAGGCCGCCGCCGCCGGAATGCCGACCAGCCCCGAGCGGGACGATATGTTGATGATCGACCCTGTGCCCTTCGCCTTCATCGCGCCGATCGCATAGCGACAGCCGAGGAAGGTGCCGTCCAGATTGACCCGGTGCACCGCGCGCCAGTCGGCCAGCGTCGCATGTTCGGGATCATGGGCGACGGGGCCATCCTCGAAACCCGTCACCCCGGCATTGTTGACGACGACGTCCGCGACGGGAACGGTCTGGGCCAGCCGGGTCCAGTCGGCTTCCTCGGCCACGTCGAGGGGGAGGAAGCGGCATCCGATCGCTTCGGCGGCGGCACCGCCCGCCTCGACATCACGATCGGTGAGGATGACGGTCGCGCCTTCCGCGTGAAAGCGCCGGGCGATGGCATGGCCGATCCCGCGCGCCGCGCCGGTGACGACGCAGGTCTTGGTGGACAAACGTGGCATATGATGTCTCGAAATAATGGGTCAGGGGGCGGGCCGTGCCGCCATTGCAACCTGTTCCGCGTCAGCGGTGCCGCTGGACCATTTCGAGGACTCCCGTGTTGCGGGGGCTTTTATCATGATCGGAGTGATGCGGCATCCCTTTTTGTCCGCGCGATCCATGATCCTGTGCCCATTGCTGCGATCTGCCGGTCATGCACCCGCGACAGCGTCACCACCGCCGTCACCGCGCCGATCAGGCACATCAGCATGTCCCATTGGGTGTCCCAGGGATCGCCCTGCGTCCCCAGAAACTCGTCCGCGCCCTGGCCCAGCGCCATGGCCGCGCCGAACTCGATCAACTCATAGGATGCGCTGATCGCCAGGCAGCAGGCGATTACGAGAGAGGGCAAAATTCCTCCACGCGCCACGCCCCCGCGCCGGATCAGCCACTCGCGGACAATGATGGCGGGCACGAAACCCTGCGCGAAATGCCCCAGCCGGTCATAGGGGTTGCGCGCCAGATGCAGCCATTCCTGAACCCGAAAGCCGATTGCGCCGCACTCGCCGGGATGCGAAGGACGCCCCCGCGCAGCAGGAAGGCCCGCCATGATCATACGCAGCGACGAGTTCCAGGATGTCGAGGTGCCGGGCAACGGCATGATGCGGATTCACATGATCCGCCCGGCGGTCGACGGGCAGTTCCCCGGTATCCTGCTATTTTCCGAAATCTATCAGGTGACCGCGCCGATCCGGCGGCTGGCGACGATGCTGGCGGGGCAGGGCTATGTCGTCGCGGTGCCGGAGGTCTATCATGAATATGAGCCCGCCGGCACGGTGCTCGCCTATGACCAGCCCGGCACCGATCGCGGCAACGAGCTGAAATTCGCCAAGCCGGTGGCGGCCTATGACGCGGATGCGACAGCGGCGTTGACCGCGCTGGCGGCGCATCCGGCGTGCAACGGGCGGCTGGGGACGTTCGGCGTGTGCCTGGGCGGGCATCTGGCCTATCGCGCGGCGCTCGATCCCCGCGTGTCGGCCGCCGCGTGCTTCTATGCCACCGACATCCATTCGGGGACGCTGGGGCAGGGGCGTTGCGACGACAGCCTTGCACGTATGGCTGACCTGAAGGCCGAGGCGATGTTCGTCTGGGGGCGGCAGGACCCGCATGTCCCCTATGCCGGTCGCGAGGCGATCCGGGCGCGTCTGGAAGAGGTGGGCGCCAAGTACGAATGGCACGAGGTGAACGGCCAGCACGCCTTTCTGCGCGACGAGGGGCCACGATATGATCCGGCGCTGTTCCTCCAGGCGATGGGATGGACGCTGGCGCTCTATGCGCGCGCTCTGCGCTGACCCACAGGCTCATCAGGCCTCGTTGCGGGATTTTCTCATGTTTTCGGAAGTTTAACTTCTTCTGACCATTATGGTCGGAAAAAGAGATCCGCCCGACCATGATTGCCCGTCTTGCCCCCTGTCACCGCGGCCGCGCGGCTGGCTCCCTCTTGGCCGATCGCCGGGGGGGCGCGATCGTCGAGTTCGCGCTGGTGGCCACGCCGTTCTTCGCGCTGTTGCTGGCGATCATCCAGACGAGTCTGGCCTATTTCGCGCAGGAAGCCCTCGAAACCGCAGTCGAGGTGGCCGCGCGCGGCATCGTGACCGGCCAGACCCAGGCGGCCGACATCCAAAGCGGCGGCCAGGGCATGAGCCAGTCGCAACTGGCCGAGCGCTTCCGCCAGGCGGGGTGCAAGGCCCTGCCCGTCTTCCTCACCTGCTCGCGCCTCTATGTCGATGTGAAGAGCGCGCCGAGCGGCACCGGGCTGGTCAACAATGCCCTGCAACTCAGCTTCGATCCCTCGGGCAAGCCGACCAACGCTTTCTCCTATAGCCTGGGCACACAGGGTTCGCTGGTGATGGTGCGATTCATCTATCTGTGGCCCATGCAGATCGCCCCCAAGGCCGATCTCAGCCCGGCCACGGCGGGGCAGACCGTGCTGATGGCGACCTCGGTATCCAAGTCGGAGGCCTATCAGTGAACCCACCTGCCGGACGGCGACGGTCCGTGGCGGCGCTGTGGCGCCATGCGCGCGGTGTCGCGATGGTCGAATTCGCGCTGACCCTGCCGGTGATCCTGCTGCTGTATCTGGGCGGTGTGCAGTTGCAGGACGGGATCGCCTGCAACCGCAAGGTGACGATCGCCGCGCGCGCCGCCGCCGACCTGATCTCGCAGAATCTGACCGGCACGACGACCAAAGCCGAGATTTCCGGCGACCTGACCGCGGCGGGCCAGGTGCTGCTGCCCTTCACCGCGGACAAGGCGCAGATACGGGTCACCGAATTATACACCGACACCAATCTGAAGACGACGGTGCAGTGGAGCCAGGGGCTCAACACCACCGGCCGCGTGCCGGGCAGCAGCCCCAGCGTGCCGGCGTCGCTCCAGGTGCGGAACACCTATTTCCTCATGGCGGAGGTCACCTATGCCTATACGCCGCCGACGAGTTTCGGATCGATCGGTGCGCTGACGTTGGGCGACAGGATCTACATGGTTCCGCGCAACACCGACCAGATCAAGTGCTCGGATTGCTCCCCCTCATGACGTTCGCTCCGCTCACGGCCCTTCGCGACCTGCTGCGCCATCGGCGCGGCAATGTGATGATGCTGTTCGCCCTCGCCCTGCCGGTGATGACCTTCTCGATCGGCATGGGCGTCGACTATGCGCGCGCGATGAAGGCGCAGACCAAGCTCAACGCCATCGCCGATGCGGCCGCCCTGCTGGCGGTCAGCAAGACGATGATGAAGCAGAGCGACTCGACGGCGATCAGCTATGCCAGGTCGATGTTCCAGACGCAGTCCGCCGCGCTGACGGACATTGGCGACGTCACCCTGTCCAGCCTGACGGTGTCAGCCCCGACCAACAGCAATGGCCAGCGCTCCGCGAGCGTCAGCTATGTCGCGCGCTCGAACAACGTCTTCGCCGCGATCCTGGGCGTCGACACCCTGACCATTTCGGGCAAGTCGGCGACGATGAACGTACTGGCACCCGATATCGATTTCTACATGCTGCTCGACGTGTCGGGCTCGATGGCGCTACCGACGACCAGTGCGGGATTGCAGAAGGTCGCCAACAGCAATTCCAAGGGGTGCAAGTTCGCCTGCCATTCGCTCAAGGATCCCACCACGGGCATCGATGCCAATGGCATGAAGACCGACCTGTACGGTGTCGCCAAATCCTATGGCCTGACCCTGCGCATCGACGACGAGGGCACCGCGGTATCCAAGCTGACGCAGAATGCCACCGACACGTCCAGCAAGAACGGCGCGAACTACCAGATCGCGATCGCGACCTTTCGGGGCAAGGGCGGCTATTCGGTGATCCAGAGCAAGACCGGCGACATGGCGGCGGCGGCGCGCACGACGAAGAATCTGACGCCCTCGCTCTTCTATGCCAATGGATGTCCGACCCTGGCCTGCAAATCGAGCGAAGTCGGCTATGGCGACCGGGATTCGGCGCATAGCGACGCGATGGATCAGATGAACGGGACGATCACCACGCCCGGCACCGGGGTCAACGGCGCCGCGCCGCAGGGCGTGTTGTTCATCATCACCGACGGCATGCGCGACGAATTCCGGCCCGGCGGCCGCCCGGAAGCGCAGATCGACACCACCAAGTGCGACGCAATCAAGGCGCGGGGCGTCCGTATCGCCATCCTCTATACCGAATATCTGCCGCAATCGCTCGATGGCGACTCCTGGTCGCAGCAGAATGTGAAACCCTATCTCTACCGGGTCGAACCCGCGTTGCAGGCCTGTGCCTCGGCGGGGCTCTATACCAAGGTGACGACCGACCAGGACATCTACACCGCGCTCGACGCGCTGTTCCAGAATGCGGTGGCGACCGCGCGCATCACCGGGTGAGGGGCGCGGCCGGGGGCATCCGGCCGCTTGCCCCGTCCGTTATCCCGCGAGCGCCTCGACCTGCTCGGCCAGTTCCAGCCAGCGCATCTCGGCCTCGTCCTTCTCGCCGCGCGCCTTTTCGATCGCCTTCATCAGCCGGTCGAACTGGCCGGGATCCTTGGCATAAAGGTCGGGGTCGGCGAGCCTCGCCTCGTCGCGTGCGATCGCCGCTTCCAGCTCCTCGATCCGCTCGGGGAGCAGTTCGTAATCGCGCTGGTCCTTGTAGCTGAGCTTGGTCCTGGACTGGGCCGGAGCGGCGGGGGAAGGCGCGGCCTTGGGGGAAGCCTTTTTCGCCTCCACCGCCGGCTTGCGCTTGGCGACCCAGTCGGCATAGCCGCCCGCCACCACGTCGACCGTACCCGATCCGTCGAGCCCCAAAGTCACCGTCACCGTGCGGTCGAGGAAGTCGCGGTCGTGGCTGACGATCAGGACGGTGCCGTCATAGTCGCCGATCACCTCCTGCAACAGGTCGAGCGTCTCCAGGTCGAGGTCGTTGGTCGGTTCGTCGAGCACCAGCAGGTTGGACTCGCGCGCGAACTCGCGGGCCAGCAGCAGGCGCGAGCGCTCGCCGCCCGACAGCGTTCCGATCTTCGCCTCGGCCAGCGAGGGGTCGAACAGGAACTCCTTGAGATAGCCATGGATATGCTTGCGCACGCCGCGCACGTCGATCCAGTCGCCGCCATCGGCCAGCACCTCGCGCACCCGCTTTTCGGGTGCCATCAGCTTGCGTTGCTGGTCGATGATCACGCCGTCCAGCGTCTTGGCGAGGAACACCGTGCCCTCGTCGGGCTGGATCTCGCCGGTCAGCAGCTTGAGCAGGGTGGTCTTGCCCGCGCCGTTCGCACCGACCAGGCCGATCCGGTCGCCGCGCGTCACCTTCAGGCTCAGGTCCTTGATGATCGTGCGGTCGCCATAACGCTTGGTGACATGCTCGGCCTTGATGACCTCCTTGGTCTTCACATCGTCCGACGCGATGCCCAGCTTGGCCGCGCCCTGCGGCCCGATCATCGCGGCGCGGGTGGCGCGCATCTGGTGCAGCTTTTCCAGCCGCCCCTGGTTGCGCTTGCGCCGCGCGGTGACGCCGCGGTGGAGCCAATGCTCCTCGATCTTGAGTTTCGCGTCGAGCTTTTCGGCGGCGCGCTGTTCCTCGGCATAGACCTGTTCGGTCCAGGCGTCGAAGCCGCCGAAACCGACCTCGTTGCGGCGCATCTGCCCGCGATCGAGCCAGAGCGTCGACTTGGTGAGGCGGGTCAGGAAGGTGCGGTCATGGCTGATGACCACGAACGCGCCGGTGAAGCGCTTCAGCCAGTCCTCCAGCCATTCGATCGCGGCGAGGTCGAGATGGTTGGTCGGCTCGTCGAGCAGCAGCACGTCGGGGTTCATCGCCAGCGCGCGGACGATGGCGGCACGGCGCTTCTCGCCGCCGCTGGCGGTCGCGGCCTCGCGGGTCAGGTCGATGCCGAGTTGCCCGGCGATCGCCTCCGCCTCATAGCTCTCCGGCGCACCCTCGCCCGACAGGACATAGTCCATCAGCGTCGCGCAGCCGGTCAGGTCGGGATCTTGCTCCAGATAAACGACATGGGTTCCCGGCACGATCATACGCCGCCCTTCGTCCGAATCGATGATCCCGGCGATCAGCTTGAGGAGCGTCGATTTGCCCGCCCCGTTACGCCCGATCAGCGCCAGCCGGTCGCGCGGACCGATATGGATGTCGAGATGCCGGAAGAGCCAGCCCGAGCCTTGCACAAGGCCCAGGTCTTCATAGGAAAGAACGGGTGCTGCCATGATAGTCCTGCAGTTAGGCGCGCGGGTGGAACCCGGCAAGCGCTTCGCGCGCTGTCGCGCGGCTGCATGATCCATTCAGAGGCTGTTCAACGGTTGCCCGCTATGCCAGTTTCATGTCGATGACCGTCCTTCTGGCTCTGCTCGCCGCTCCGATGGGCCCGCCACCGATGATCGAATCGCCGCTGGAAATGGCGCTCGATCAGCGTCGTGGCGACCAGATGCGTGCCTATCAGCAGCGCAAGGAGGGCAATTTGTCGCTGCGCGAGATCGAGGCGCGGGTCGTGCCCACCATGCGCGATGCGCAATATATCGGTTTCGACTATGATGCGAGCGCGGCCATTTACACGCTCAAGTTCCTGCGCAATGGCACGGTCATCTGGGTGGAGGTGGACGGCCGCAACGGCCGGATCATCGGCCGGACCGATGGGTGATCGCCGTTCACCGCTCGCCCCAAACGCATAACAGGGAGTTATCCGATGCGCGTTCTGATCGTCGAGGACGAGCCCAATCTCGGCCAGCAGTTGAAGTCGACGCTGGAGGGCGCGGGCTATGCCATCGACCTCGCCACCGATGGCGAAGAGGGGCATTTCCTGGGCTCGACCGAAAGCTATGACGCGATCGTCCTCGACCTCGGCCTGCCCGAGATCGACGGGCTGACCGTGCTCGATCGCTGGCGCAAGGAAGGCAAGACGACCCCGGTGCTGGTGCTGACCGCGCGTGACAGCTGGTCGGACAAGGTGGCGGGGCTGGACGCGGGCGCGGACGATTATGTCGCCAAGCCTTTCCAGACCGAGGAACTGATCGCGCGTCTTCGCGCCCTGATCCGGCGCGCCAGCGGCAATGCATCGTCCGAGCTGACCGCGGGTGACGTCCGCCTCGACACGCGTTCGGGCAAGGTCACGCGCGCGGGCGAGCCGGTGAAGCTGACCGCGCAGGAATATAAGCTGCTCAGCTATCTGCTCCATCACAAGGGCAAGGTGGTCAGCCGCACCGAGCTGATCGAGCATATCTATGACCAGGATTTCGACCGTGATTCGAACACGATCGAGGTGTTCGTGACGCGCATCCGCAAGAAGCTGGGCCAGGATGTGATCACCACCATCCGGGGTCTGGGATATAGCCTGGACGATCCGGCGGCGGGCGGCGCGGCGGGAACGGCCGCCTGACCGACCGCGACGACAGCAGAGGCGCGTGTCGATGAAGGACAGTCCTATCCTGCGCCCGACCCTGCGCACGGGGTCGCTGTCGCGCCGCATGATCCTGATCGCGGCGGCGTGGATCATGGTGCTGCTGACCGGCGGCGGCTTTGCGCTCGACCGGGTGCTGGTGTCGGCGGTCACGCAGAATTTCGACGACCGGCTGGCCTATGTGCTGCGCTCGCTGATCGTATCGGCGGAGATCGTGCAGGGCGAGGTCTGGTTCACCCGCGAGCCCGCCGACCAGGCCTTCCTAGAACCCGGATCGGGCGTCTATTGGCAGGTCTCGGCACCGAACGTCGACTCCTACCACTCCCGCTCGCTCTGGGATCGACAGCTCGCCTACGGCACGCGGCATAACGACGATTCGATCCACACCTATAACAGCGACCAGTTCAGCGACGAGAAGCTGCGGATTGTCGAGCGCGATGTGAAGCTGCCCGGCTCCGATGTGCGCTGGCGGTTCCAGGTGGCACAGAGCCGGCAGGGGCTGGATGCGCAGATCGCGGCGCTTCGGCGGACGCTGGTGCGCAGCTTCGCCCTGCTCGGCATCGGCCTGCTGCTGATGGCGGCGGTGCAGACCTTTTACGGGCTCTGGCCGCTGCGCCGGGTGCGGGAAGAGATCGCCGCGATGCGCGCGGGCAGGGCGGACCGCATTTCCGACGCCATGCCCGACGAGGTCGCGCCGATGGTCGAGGAACTGAATGGTCTGGTCGAGCATAACGAGAAGCAGGCGGAGGAGGCGCGGCGGCATGCGGGCAACCTCGCCCATGCGCTCAAGACCCCGCTGACCGTCATCATGAACGCGGCGACCGCGCAGACCGACGACCTGTCCGAAACCGTGATCCGCGAGGCGCGGACGATGCGGCGGCAGGTGGACCATCACCTGGCCCGTGCCCGCGCGGTCGGGCGACGGGGATCGGCGCACAGCCGGGCGGAGGTCTGGCCCAGCCTGGAATCGGTCGAGCGCGCGGTGGGGCGTCTCTATCGCCATGTCCGCATCGACACCGACGGCCCCCGGGATGTGGCGGTCCATGTCGAGCGCCAGGATCTCGACGAGATGCTGGGCAATCTGGTCGAGAACGCGGCCAAATATGGCGGTGGCAGTGTCTTTGTGACGGTCGGGGCGCAGGCCGGGTTTGTCGAGATACTGGTCGAGGACGACGGCACCGGCATCCCCGAGAATGAACGGGTCCGTATCTTTGATCGTGGCGTGCGGCTGGACACGGGCAAGCCGGGTACCGGCCTGGGCCTGGCCATCGTGCGCGACGTGGCGGAGATTTACGGCGGCACAGTCTCGCTGGAGGAGAGCGAGGATCTGGGCGGGCTGCTCGTGCGGCTCAGGCTGCCGGCGGCGGTGGGGTGAACTCCGGCAGGCGTCATCGGGTTCGCGTGAAGCCGCGATGACGCGAAGAAAACGGACATGTCGCGCTCGTGGTGAGCTCAGCACCTTTCAAAGGGCTGAGAGGACGCAACGCCGCTCCGGCAAATCGGACATCTCTGCGTCCTCCGCGCCTCCGCGCGAACAAAGAATCTTCACGGCTTCGCGCGAACCCGATGACGCCTGCCGGCGATCAGGCCATCGCCTTCTCCAGCGCGTCCATCGCCTGTGCCGCGATCCCGATCGAATGCTTGCGCGCCCTGTGGTCGAAGATCGCGCTGACCACCATCACCTCATCGACTTTGGTCCGCTCCACGAACGCGGCGAGCTGGCGTTCCACCGTCGCGGGCGAGCCGATCGCCGAGCAGGACAGGACATGATCCAGGATCGCGGCCCCCTGCGGCCCCAGGCTCTCGCGATAGGCGGCCACGGGTGGGGGCAGCCTGCCCGGACGGCCGGTGCGCAGCGCGACGAACGCCTGTTGCTGTGAACTGGCGAGCAACGTCGCCTCTTCGTCGGTGTCGGCGGCGAAGACGTTGAACCCGGCCATCGCATAGGGCTTGTCCAGCACCGCCGAGGGACGGAAATCGCGGCGATAGACGGCCAGCGCGTCGTCCAGCGCATCGGGCGCGAAATGCGAGGCGAAGGCGTAGGGCAGACCCAAAGCGGCGGCGAGCTGCGCGCCGTAGAGGCTCGACCCCAGGATCCATATCTGCGGTCGTGCCCCCGCGCCCGGCGTCGCGACGATCCCGGTCTGACCGTCATCGGCCCCGGTCTGACCGTCATCGGCGAAATAGCTCTGCAACTCCATCACGTCGCGCGGGAAGGCGTTGGGATCGCTGTCCAGCGTCCGGCGCAGCGCCCGGGCCACCCGCTGGTCCGATCCCGGCGCACGGCCCAGCCCCAGGTCGATCCGACCGGGGAACAGCGCGTCCAGCGTCCCGAACTGCTCGGCGATGGTCAGCGGCGCATGGTTGGGCAGCATGATTCCGCCTGCGCCGATGCGGATCGTCCTCGTCGCCGCGCCGACATGCGCCAGCACCACGGCGGTCGCGGCCGAGGCGATGCCGGTCATGCCATGATGCTCGGCGGTCCAGTATCGATGATAGCCGCTCGCCTCGGCATGGACGGCGAGGTCGGCGGCGTTGGCAAGGGCCTGGGCCACGGTGCCGCCCTCGATGACGGGCACCAGATCGAGCAGGGAATAGCGTGTCATGCCAGTAAGATGGGGTCGCTGCCGCGCCGCCGCCAGCCAAGACCGCTTATCAAAAGGTCAAGCCGTACTTCACCGCCAGCCCATGCTCGTCGGGCAGGGTGGCGATCTGCCCGGGATCGCGCCGCCAGAAGAGATGCGTGGAAAATTCGCCCGCGCCCAGCGGTATGGCATGACGCGCCTCGACCAAGGTCTCGCGGCCCCTGGGCGTCAGCGACAGCCGCCGCACGCTCCAGCCATCGACCAGACCCTCGGCATAGCTCCAGTGATCGGGCATGCGCAGGTCGAGTCCTCCGCCCGTCACCCGCAAGGGCTGTGACAGGCGCAGGTCGATGCGGTCGCCGCCGAACAGCCCGATCTTGCCCGCCTCGACCGACCAGGAGCGGCTGGTCAGCAGGCCGCCGCCCATGCCGCCCGTCGCCCGGGTCCAGCCGCCGCGCCCCTGCATGGCCAGCGTCCACCCCTGTTCGCCCTGCCAGCGCGCGGCCATGTCGATGAACCAGCTCGTCGCCTCGGGCCGTCCCAGCGCGTCGCCGAACCAGCCGCCCAATAGCGTCGACTGCTCGGCCAGCCGGGTCAGGCCCAGCATTGCCGCGACCGGGCCCAGCCGCCGGTCGAGGGTCCATGCCATCTGGTCATAACGGGGCGGGACCATCCCCGGTGCGGTCGCGGGAAAGCGTCCGCTTTCCGCCGACACGCCGATGCCCCACCCGCCGATCCGGTGATGCAACGCCGCCGAGACTTGCGGCAGGCGGTCGATGCCGGCGCCGGGATCGCTCAGCAGAAAGGCCGGGCCCGCCTGTCCCGTCCAAGCGGTGGTCAGCGCATCCGCGCCGCTGGCGAAGCCGAACCCGATCGTGGTGTCGCGGTCCAGCCTCTGGGTCATGGTTCCCGCGACGATCCGGCGACCTGTGGCGGGCGCATCGGCCGGGGTGACGGCGCGCAGCCGGGCCTCACCCGCGCCGGTGATCGCGCTGGTCAGGGCGATTGAACGCACCCCGTCGGACAGGACCGCCCCCTCGACCCGGCCGAGCAGGCCGGGGGCGAGCAGGGCGCGCGGGGCGGCGCGGGCCAGCGTGCCCGACAGGTCGACCTGATAGGCGCGGGCATAGCCGTCGAGCGCGGTGAGGCGCAGCCCGGACACTTGTGCATCGCCCATGGCGGGCGACAGGCGGGCGTTGATCGTCGCCGACACCGCGGCGGTCCCGCCCGCGACGCTCATGCCGCCCACCGGCTGGAACGCGGCGGTCAGGTCCAGCGTCCCCCGGCCATAGACCGCATCGGTCCCCGCCGCCCCGGCATCGCGCGCGGTGCGCAGCAGCAGGTCGGCGATCTGCGCCCCGCTCAGGTTGGGAAAGGCCTGGGCGAGCAGCACGGCCGCCCCGGCGATCTGCGGCGCGGCGAAGGAGGTGCCCGACCATAGCTGGCGCACGCCGCTCTGGTCGGGGGCCTCGACCTGTTCGCCCAGCGCGGCCAGGTAATGCAGCGCCGACTGGCCCGCCCGGTTGCTGAAGCTGGACAGGGTGCCGTTGGTGCCCACCGACCCCGCGACGATCACCTGTCCGCGTGCGATGCTGGTGTCGTTGGCGATCTGGGCGAACAGCGTGGGGTTTGATTCGCCGTCATTGCCCGCCGCGATCACCACCACCATGCCCGCCGCCGTCGCACGCGCCAGCGCGGCGGTCAGGTCGGACGGCGGCGTGTCGTTGGACCCCAGCGAGATGTTGACGACCCGCGCTCCGGCCTGTCGCGCGACATCCAGTCCGCGCGCGATCGCATCGGTCGGATAGGCGCAGCCGCCGCCCAGCGTGCCGCCCGAGCCGCCTGCCGAGCAGCTCCCCGGCTGATCGGCGCGCAGGACGACCAAGGTCGCGTCGAAGGCCACCCCCTGCGCCCGGCTGCCGTCACGTCCTCCCGCCGCCGTGAAGGCGACGGCGGTGCCGTGTCCCTCGACATCGGTGATGCTGCGATTGCCCGCGACATCGGCGGATTTGGCCGAAATCCGGCCCGAAAACAGGCTGTTCGTCGTATCGATGCCCGAATCGATGATGCCCAGCGAGACGCCCGCGCCGGTCGCGCCGCGCTGATAGGCGGCGAGCGCATTCATCGCCACCGCCCCCGCCGTCGCGCGATAACCGGCGGTGTCGTAATTGGGTGAGGGAGAGGGCGTCGGGATGGGAGTCGCGACCGGCGGCGCCGGCGTCGACTGGACGCCCCCCCCACCGCCACAGGCGGCCAGCATCACCGCCAGGCCGCCCGCCGTTCCCATGCGTACCAGAACGCGCCGCCCGATCCTCACCCGGTCCCCCGATAGCCTGCCGCGCCATCATAGGCGTGCCGGGCGACGGCGCGAAGAGCGTGTTTCGGGAATCGTCGCCGCATCGCGCGGGGCCGCTTGCGACCCGGCGGCGGCGTCTTTACACGCGGCCCCATGCTGCCCGCGCTCGCTCATATCAATGCCTGGATCTTTGATCTGGACAATACGCTCTATCCGGCGAGCGCCAATCTGTTCGCGCATATCGACCGGCGGATGACCGCGTTCGTCGGCGACCTGCTGGGGCTGAAGCCCGCCGAGGCGTTCCGCGTCCAGAAGACGTATTTCCATGCGCATGGCACGACGCTGGCCGGGCTGATGGCCGAGCATGACGTCGATCCCGCCACCTTTCTTGCTTATGTCCACGATATCGAGATGGACGTGCTGGAACAGGACGCGCCGCTCGCCGCCGCGATCGCCAGGCTGCCGGGGCGCAAGCTGGTCTTCACCAATGGCGACAAGCCCTATGCGCTCAAGGTGCTCGACCGTCTGGGGCTGGGCGAGCAGTTCGAGGCGGTGCACGACATTCACGCCATGGGCCTTGTCCCCAAGCCGCAACCGTCCGCCTATGCGGGGCTTTGTTCGGCGTTCGACATCGATCCGACCCGCGCGATCTTCTTCGAGGACATGGCGCGCAACCTGCTGCCCGCAAAGGCGATCGGGATGACGACCGTGTGGGTCGACAACGGCTCCGAACAGGGGCCGGAGGCGGCCCGCGACCATATCGACTATACCGTCCACGCGCTGACGCCGTGGCTGACGAGCATTTTGGAGGACTGACGATGGCTCATGAACTGGCCGCCACCATCGATGCCGCCTGGGAAAACCGGGCCGAGCTGGGTTTCGCCACGCAAGGGCCGGAGCGGATCGCCGTCGACCGCGCGCTGGCACTGCTCGACCAGGGCGAGGCGCGCGTGGCCGAACCCGATGGTCAGGGCGGCTGGACCGTCAACCAGTGGCTGAAAAAGGCGGTGCTCCTGTCGTTCCGGCTGAACGACAATGTCCTGATCGACAATGGCCCGGGTGCGGGCCACTGGTTCGACAAGGTGCCGTCGAAGTTCAGCGGCTGGTCGGAGGCGGATTTCCGCGCCGCCGGGTTCCGCGCGGTGCCCGGCTCGGTCGTCCGGCGCGGCGCGCACGTCGCCAAGGGCGCGATCCTGATGCCCAGCTTCGTCAATATCGGCGCCTATGTGGGTGAGGGCACGATGGTCGACACCTGGGCGACGGTGGGGAGCTGCGCGCAGATCGGCAAGAACGTCCATCTGTCGGGCGGTGCGGGCATCGGCGGCGTGCTGGAGCCGCTCCAGGCCGGGCCGGTCATCATCGAGGACGGCGCGTTCATCGGCGCGCGCGCCGAAGTCGCGGAGGGCGTCCGCGTCGGTGAGGGCGCGGTGCTGTCGATGGGCGTCTATCTCGGCGCTTCGACCAAGATCATCGATCGCGAGACGGGCGAAGTCTTCCGCGGCCATGTGCCGCCTTACTCGGTGGTCGTGCCGGGCAGCACGCCGTCAGTGGACGGCAAGCCGGGGCTCTACTGCGCCGTGATCGTCAAGCGCGTCGATGCGCAGACCCGGTCCAAGACCAGCATCAACGACCTGCTGCGCGATTGATGATGTTGGCAGGCCCCTCCCGCAGGAGGGAGGGGCTTAAGGTTCACGCGAAGCCGCGAAGTCGCGAAGAAGAATGAGGTTCGCGCGGAGGCGCGGAGAACGCGGAGATGTCGTACGCGGCGGCAGCGTTCGTCCTGCCTCTTCGGCCGATGAAGAAAACAGGACATCTGCCCAACGCGATAGCCCTCCGCGTTCTCTGCGCCTCCGCGCGAACAAAATCTTCTTTGCTTCGCGGCTTCGTGTGAACCCTTACAACCCGACCCGCTTCGCCAGCCACCGCGCCGCCGCTTCCGGGCTTTGCTTGGCCGCATCGTCACGATCGACCCGATAGTTCGCTTCGCGCATCGCCTCGACCGGAATCCGGTTCAGCATCGGCCGCAGCGCCTGAACGAACTTCGCATCCCCCGCCCGGTCCTTCGCCACCAGCAGCACCGCGTCATAACCGGGAATCGCGCGTTTCGGATCACCCAGCACGGTCAGCTTGTCCGCCGCGATCCGGCCATCCGAGGAAAAGGCGGAGATCACGTCCGCCCGCCCGCTCTCCAACGCGCGGTACATGAAGGTCGGGCTGTACGGCGTCATGTTCGCGAAGCGCAGGCCGTAAGCGTCGCGCACCGCCGCCCATTCGGGCCGGTCGAGGAACTCCAGGTCGCTGCCCAGCTTCAACCGCGGTGCGGCGGCGGACAGATCGGCGAGCGATCGGACGCCCGCCGCGCGGGCCAGCGGCGTCTTCATCGCGAAGGCATAGGCATTTTCGAACCCCAGCGGCCCCAGCATCGCCACGTCGCGGGTCGCGGCCCAGTCCTTCAGCGCCGCCAGCATCGCGTCCCGTTCCGGCGAATCATGCCGGTGCATTGCAGTGGTCCACAGCGTCCCGGCATAATCGACATAGACGTCGATGCGGGCCCCCGCCGTCGCCTCGAACGCCACGGCGGAGCCCAGTCCGTCGCGATAGCTGACCGAATAGCCCGCTCGGGTCAGCCGGTCGCCGATCAGGCGTGCCAGGATATATTGCTCGGAGAAGTTCTTCGCGCCGATCACCACCTGACGCCGCGGCTCGCCGCCGCGCGGCCAGAGCGGTTGCGTCGCCAGCGCACAGCCCAGTGCAAGCGCGACCAGACCGCCGATCCACAGCGCCCGCCTGCGCCGCGCCAGTCCGCGCTCGATCAGCCCGATCAGCGCATCCACGGTCAGCGCCAGCACCGCCGCCGCGAAGCATCCGGCCAGCACCAGCGCCCAGGCCTGGGTCTGGAGCCCGGCGAAGATCAGGTCGCCCAGTGACGGCTGGCCCACGGTGGTCGACAGCGTGGCCGCGCCGATCGTCCAGACGGCGGCGGTGCGGATGCCCGCTGCCAGCACCGGGGCGACCAGCGGCGCTTCCACCAGCCGCAGCTTCTGCCCGCGTGTCATCCCCACCGCATCGGCCGCCTGCAACACCGCCGGATCGAGGCCGGTAAGGCCCGTGACCCCATTTCGCAGGATCGGCAGCAGCGCATAGAGGGTCAGTGCGAGCAGCGAGGGCAGGAAGCCCAAAGCCGGTATCCCGCCGCCGACCAGCCCCGAAAGGCTGAGCAATACCGGATAGAAGAGCGCGAGCAGCGCGAGCGCCGGAATGGTCTGGACAAGGCTCGCCAGCCCCAGCGCGATCCGCGACAGCCTTGGCCGGCGCGCACAGGCGAAGGCCAGCGGCACCGCGACCACGATCCCCAGCGCCAGCGCGGCCATGCTGACCAGCACATGCTGCGCCAGCAATGGGGGTATGCGGGCGAGGGCTTCGATGAAGGCGTTCATCGGCGAAGCGCCGCCAGCCGCTCGGCCTGATGCCGGGGCACCGTCAGCAGCTTTTGCGCAACCGGACCGCCTTCGCCCGCGACCAGTTGGGCGGGGCGCGCGTCGGCGACGATCCGGCCGCGATCCATCACCAGCACGCGGCTGGCGGTCAGCAGCGCCTCCGCCATGTCATGGGTGACGAGCAACGTCGTGAGCCCCAGCCGTTCGTGCAGATCGACCAGCCGCGCCGCCACCGCGTCGCGCGTCACCGGATCGAGCGCACCGAGCGCTTCGTCGAGCAGCAGGATCGGCGGCTCGGTGGCGAGTGCGCGGGCGATGGCGACACGCTGGCGCTGTCCGCCCGACAGCGCGTCGGGCATGCGCCCGGCGACCTCCTGCGGCAGGTCGACCAGATCGAGCAGATCGCGCACCCGGTTCCCCACCGGCTGTCCCGCGATCCGTAGCCCGATCGCGATATTGGCCGCGACCGTCATGTGCGGGAACAACCCATGCTGTTGAAAGACATAGCCGATATGCCGACGCAGTTGGTGCACGGGCTGGTCCGCGACATCCGCCCCGTCGATCGCGATCCGCCCCGTATCGGGCGTCTCCAGCCGGTTGATCATGCGCAGCAGCGTCGACTTGCCCGATCCCGACGCGCCGACCAGTGCGACGAAGGACCCGCGCGCGATGGTCAGCGAGACGGAATCGACCGCCGTCAGCGATCCATAGCGTCGGGTCAGGTCGGTCAACGCGATCATCGGCTTATCATGTGCGGTTACCATGACGGGCGCAAACGCCGCGGGGCGCGATTCCGTCTCATTCCCTCGATCCTTTCGGACTATTCCTCCGCAGTGCGACGCGATATGGCGCGTAAAACATGTTCAACGCGGCGTCAGTCCGCGTCAGGAGAGTATCATGACCGTGACCGTCGATCCGCAAGCCGCTGGCTCCCAGACCACCAGCCCCCAAAACGCAAGTGCGGTGCTTGATCGCGTCCTCGTCCTCGAAATGGTCCGCGTGACCGAAGCGGCGGCGATCGCGGCGTCCGCGCTGGTCGGGCGCGGTGACGAGAAGGCAGCGGATGCGGCGGCGGTCGAAGCGATGCGCGCCGCGCTCAACGAACTCGACATGGACGGCACCGTCGTCATCGGTGAGGGCGAGCGCGACGAAGCGCCCATGCTGTATATCGGCGAGAAGGTCGGCACCGGCCACGGCCCCGAAATCGACATCGCGCTCGATCCGCTGGAGGGCACGACCATCTGCGCCAAGGCGGGACCGAACAGCCTGGCGGTGCTGGCGATCGCGGAAAAGGGGCATCTGCTCAACGCGCCGGACGTCTATATGGACAAGATCGCTGTCGGCCCCGGCTATCCGGCGGGCGTGATCGACCTGGACCGCAGCCCCAGCGACAATATCCGCGCCATCGCCGAGGCCAAGGGCGTGCGGGCCAGCGATATCGTGGTGTGCGTGCTCGACCGCCCGCGTCACGAGGCGCTGATCGCGGAGTTGCGCGCGCTGGGTTGCGGCGTCGTGCTGATCGGCGACGGGGACGTGGCGGGGGTGATCGCGACGACGGACCCGGACACGACGATCGACGTCTATATGGGTTCGGGGGGCGCGCCGGAGGGCGTGCTCGCCTGCGCCGCGCTGCGCTGTGTCGGGGGGCAGTTCAAGGGGCGGCTGCTGTTCCGCAATGACGCCGAGCGGGCGCGGGCGTACAAATGGGGCGTGACCGACCTCGACAAGCAATATGACCTGACCGAACTCGCCCGGGGCGACTGCATCTTCGCGGCGACCGGCGTGACCGATGGCTCGCTGCTGGCGGGCGTGAAGCGCCGGCCCAAGGTGATGACGACCGAGAGCGTCGTGATGCGCGCCTCGTCGGGCACGGTCCGCTGGGTCAAGGGGCAGCATCGCCTGTGATCCTTGCCGCTGTCCTGCTGCTGGCGGCCCTGGCGGGGGTCTGGTGGTTCCAGAAAGGGGATCTGGGCGAATATCGGCGGTTCAAGGCGCTGAACGACGGGCATTCGCGGCGGATGCGGTTCCGGCTGTGGCTGGTCCGGTCGGCGCTGGCGTTCCTGTTGCCGGTGCTGGTCGGGCTGGCGCTGCTCGGGCGGATCGAGGCCCTGGCGGTGATGCCCGGCGAGTTCGCGCGCGTGGCGGCGGCGATGCCGCCGATCGTCGATAGCGGCGAGGCTATGCAGGGGATGTTGATCGGCGGCGCGGTCGGCGGGTTGGCCTTTGGCGCCGTGCTGGCACGGGTGCGCAGGCGCAAGCCGCTGGGCGATGTGTCCGCGCTGCTGCCGCGCGAACGGCGCGAGCTGAAATATGGCGCGGGCCTCAGCATCATGGCGGGCGTGACGGAGGAGGCGTTCTTCCGGCTCTACCTTCCCCTGCTGGTGGCGATGGTGACGGGGCAGGCGTGGATCGGCTTTGCCGCTTCGCTTGTGCTGTTCGGTGCGATGCACCGCTATCAGGGCTGGGCGGGCATCCTGGCCACCACCGCGCTGGGGGCGGTGATGACCGCGCTGTACCTGATGACCGGAGCGCTATGGGTCGTGATGCTGGTGCATGTGCTGGTCGACATCAACGGGCTGGTGGTGACGCCGTTGATGAACGGGGTGCTGAAAAAACCTCCTCCCTTGTAAGGAGGGGAACAGGCCTAGTTCTTCAGCCGCCATCCGGTACGGAAGATCCAGCCGATCCACGCCAGACAGGCCAGCAGGAACAGCCCCGTCACCCCCAGGCTGACCATGGGGGCCACGTCCGACGTGCCGAAGAAGGTCCATCGGAAGCCGTTGATCAGATACACGACCGGGTTGAACAGCGTCACCGTCCGCCACGGTTCGGGCAGAATCTTCACCGAATAGAAGGCGCCGCCCAGGAAGGTCAGCGGCGTGACGATCAGCAGCGGGATGACCTGCAACTGCTCGAACCCGCGCGCCCAGATGCCGATCGCGAAGCCGAACAGCGAGAAGGTCGTCGCGACCAGCATCAGATAGAAGATCATTGCCACCGGATGCAGGATCGACAGATCGACGAACAGATGGGCGGTCGCCAGGATCACCAGCCCGATCACCATCGACTTGCTCGCCGCCGCGCCGACATAGCCCAGCACCGTTTCGATGGGGGACAGGGGCGCGGACAGTATCTCGTACATGGTGCCGGTGAATTTGGGCATGTAGATGCCCAGGCTGGCGTTCAGGATGCTCTCCGAAAAGATGGACAGCAGCATCAGCCCCGGCACGATGAACGCGCCATAGGGCACACCCGAAACCTGGTTCATCGCCGAGCCGATCGCGGTGCCGAACACGACGAAATAGAGCGTCGTGGTGATGACCGGCACCATCAGGCTGGTCCAGACCGTCCGCCGGAAACGCGCCATCTCGAAGCGATAGATCGCCCATATGCCATGCAGGTTCATGCGCGCGTCCCCTCGACCAGATCGACGAAGATATCCTCCAGCGAGGATTTGTAGGTTTCCAGATCGACGAACCCGATCCCCATCTCGCCCAGCATCCGCAGGAGCGAGGGAATGCCGGTATGTTCGGCGCGGGCATCGAAGATGTAGCGAAGGCGTTTGCCGTCATCCTCCAGCGCCAGATGCCATTCGGCAAGGTCCGCCGGGATCGTCTCCATCGGCTCGGCGAGGGTCAGCACCATTTCGCGCTTGCCGAGCTTCTTCATCATCTCGGCCTTTTCCTCGACCAGCAGCAACCGGCCCTTGGCGATCACGCCCACCCGGTCGGCCATCTCCTCGGCCTCCTCGATATAATGGGTGGTCAGGATGATGGTGACGCCCCGTGCGCGGAGGCGGTGGACCAGTTTCCACATGTCGCGACGCAACTCGACATCGACGCCCGCCGTGGGCTCGTCGAGGAACAGCAGGTCGGGTTCGTGGGCCAGCGCCTTTGCGATCAGCACGCGGCGCTTCATGCCGCCCGACAATTCCATCAGCTTGGCATGGCGCTTGTCCCAGAGCGACAGGTCGCGCAGCACCTGCTCGATATAGGCGGGGTTGGGGGCGCGGCCGAACAGACCCCGGCTGAAATTCACCGTGTCGATGACCCGCTCGAACATGTCGACCGACAGTTCCTGCGGTACCAGCCCGACCTTGCGCCGCGCGCCCTTGTAATCGCGCAGGGCGTCATGGCCGTCGACCAGGATCGTCCCCGCGGAGGGCGTGACGATGCCACAGACGATTGAGATCAGCGTGGTTTTCCCCGCGCCATTGGGGCCGAGCAGCGCGAAAATCTCGCCACGACGGATAGTCAGGTCGACCGGCTGGAGCGCGGTCACGCCGCTCCCATAGGTCTTGGTCACGCCCTCGACGGACAGGATCGAGTCGGTCATGCGGCAGTCCCCCGTTGGAAGACTGCCGCTTTATCAACCGTTTCGCGCGTCGGCGATGGCCTTTTGCAATTGTTCGATCGGCAGCGCACCCGACAGCACGCGATTGCCGACGATCCAGCTCGGCGTGCCGTTCAGCCCCAGCCGCCCGGCGGCTTCCATGTTCCGGGCGATTTCGGCATCGGCCTGGGGCTGGAAGGCGGCGAGCTTGGTGGTGTCGACCCTGGCCGCCCTGGCCGCCGCCGCGATCGTCGCGTCGCTGACCGGCCCGCCGGCATAGAGCGCGTCATGGAACGCCAGGAACTTGCCCTGCGCCGCCGCGAGCAGGCTCATCCGCGCCGCCGCCTTGCTCGACGGCGCCAGGATCGGCAGTTCGCGATAGACGATGCGCAGTTTGGGATCGGCCTGGACCAGTTGCTTGAGCAGCGGCAGGCTGGCCCGGCAATAGCCGCAATTATAGTCGTAGAATTCGACCAGCGTGACATCGCCCTTGGGATTGCCGCTATAGGCGTTGCCGAAGGCTTTGGTCAGGTCGCCGCTGATGGCGGCTACCGCCTTGCCCTGCTCGCGGTCCTGCAGGCGCTGCATCGCCTCGGGAATGACTTCGGGATGGTCGAGCAGATAGCTCCGCACCATCTCTCCCGACGGTCCGCCCGGTGCCACCATGGGGGCCAGTGCCAATGCGGTGCCACCGCCGATCAGGCCGCCCAGGACCGCGACCGCGGCCAATGCCTTGATGCCCATCAGTGGCGCTTCTTCTTCTTGGAGCTGGCGGCGGCGTCAGCAGAGGTCATGGCGATATCCTGTGCCCGAATCCATTCGGACGTATTGGGGGGGAGATTGGCGAGCGCGTAGCGGGCGCTCTGGATGGCGGTGCGGGTGTCGCCCATCATGCTCGCCCGCTCGGCGGTGGCGAGCGCGGCGCGCGGGGTGTCACCCAGTTGTTCATAGGCGGTGCCGAGCTGGACCCAGGCAAAGGGATTGTCCTCGTCGCGCTGGACCGCGACCTTCAGGATCTTCACCGCCTCGGGCAGGTTGCGCTTGTCCTCGGTCGCGATCAGCGCATGGCCGAAGGTGGTAGCGATCAGCGCATTCTGGCCCGACCCCATGGTGGCGGCGCGCAAGGGAGCCAGCGCCTCTTGTGGCTTGCCCGATTCCAGCAGGATCTGGCCCTGGATTTCCTCGAAATAGGGGTCGCGCGGGTCCTTGGCGATCAGGGCTTCGGCCTCCGCCTCGGCTTTGTCGGGATAGCCCGCCTTGTGATAGGCATAAGCGCGCGCATAATGCGCATAGACCGACTGGTCGCTCGCGGGGAACTTGTTCAGCGTCTGCTCGGGCGTGCCGACATAGCCGAGCAGCTTGGCCTTCACTCGCAGGAAGCGTTCCTGCAACTTGGCGTCGACCGGCGTGTTCCAGGCGGGCGAACCCTGAAGATCGGCGGTCAGCGCCTGGATACGCTGCCCCGACAGCGGGTGGGTCTGCGCGAACGGATCGATGTTTGTGTAGCCGTAGCGGAATTCCTGATTCTGCAACTTCTTGAAGAAGCTCAGCATCCCCTTGCCGGTGATCCCTGCGGTGGTCAAATAGCGCGCGCCCGCCGCGTCGGCGCTGGATTCCTGGGTGCGGCTGAACGACAGGACCTTGCCCATCGCGGCCTGCTGTCCCGCGGCCATGATCCCCATGCCCGCCGCTCCGCCGCCGACCGCGATCGTGGCAAGCCCCAGGACCATCGACAGCAACTGGACGCCCATGGCGGGCTTCATCGCCGCCTCGCCCAGCACGACATGGCCATCGGCGATATGGCCCAGTTCGTGCGCGACGACGCCCTGCACCTCGTTCACATTGTCCGCCGCCTGGAGCAGCCCGGAATGGACATAGACGATCTGCCCCCCGGCGACGAAGGCGTTGATCGAATCGTCGTTGATCAACACGATCTTCACGTCGCGCGGCGACAGCCCGGCCGCCTTGATCAGCGGGGCGGACATGTCGGCGAACATCGTCTCGGTCTCGGCATCGCGCAGGATGGACTGCGCGACGGCGGGTTGGGCCCAGAGCAGGATCGCGGTCGCCAAGGCACCGATCAGTCGCTTCATGCTTCCTCTATCGACCGGTCACGTCCGGTACACAACCGACTTCGCGTCATGCGGTGCGGCGGATCGCCTCTGGCATCCGGCGGCTGAACGCTTCGCGAACGAAAGGGGGCACGCCATGCCGTCACGGATGGCGACGATGCTCCGATGCGGGGCACGGGGAATCGAAACGGCGCGAGGACCGTCCCGCCTCCATGCGGTTCGCGCCTGTCACCGAAGAGGGCGGCGCGGTGGGATGGCATCGCATCGATGGAAACAAAAAAGCCCCCCTTCCGCACCGGGAAGGGGGGCTTTTCATGGGCTTGTGTCCGGCGATCAGGCGCCGAAGGTACGCTGCCACCAGCCGCGACGCGGCGCTTCGGTCGTCGTATCCGAATCCGCTTCCACGGCCGCTTCCGCGACGGGTTCGACCTCGGCCACAGCTTCTTCGGCGACCGGCTCGGCGGCGACCTTGGGAGCGGCCTTCTTGCGGGTGCGCTTGGGCTTGGCCGGGGCTTCCGCCTCGACCGCTACCGCCGGTGCGGCTTCCTCGACGACCGGCTCGGCGGCGACCTTGGGGGCGGCCTTCTTGCGGGTGCGCTTGGGCTTGGCCGGGGCTTCCGCCGCGACCTCGGCCACGGGGGCCTCCGCGACCGGCGCTTCCTCGACCAGCGGTTCCTCAGTCGCCTCGACCGGAGCCGGTGCGGCCTTGCGAGCGCGCGGGCGGCGACGGGTCTTGGGGGCCTCGCTCGCCTCGGCCTCGGCCACCGCCAGCGGGGTGGTCACCGGGGCGGCATCGCCAGCCTCGATCGGCTCGGCGATCGACAGGGGAACGTCCGTGGCGTCGTCCTCGGCCACCGTGTCGGTCGCCGCGTCCTGCCCCTCGGAGCCGCCATTCTCGCCGCGACGGCCACCACGACGACCGCGCCGCCCACGACGGCGACGGCCGCCCTCACGGGGTTCGCCAGCGTCCGCCTCGACCGTCTCGGCCTGCTCGGCGGTCTCATTCTCGTCCTCGCCCTCGTCGGTTTCGTCGAGTTCGGCGTCCTCATGCGCCTCGTCGTCCTCGGCCTGGGCCGATTCATCCTGCGGGCCACGGTTGCGGCGACCGCGACGGCGACGACGGCGCTTGCGGCCACCGCCTTCGCCCTCGTCACGCGGTTCGCGCGGGGCGGGGGCTTCGGTCGCTTCCTCCTCGACCTCTTCCTCTTCTTCCTCCTCGACCTCGTCGATCAGATCGTCCTCATCCTCCTCGACGGGCAGGAGCATGTCGATCTTGGGGGCATAGGCGGGCGGCGGGCCCGAGGCCTCGACCGTCATGCGCGCGCCCTCTTCCTCGCGGTCGGGGATGATCTCGACGGTCACGCCGTAACGATCCTCGATCTCGGCGATGTCGGCGCGCTTGCGGTTCAGCACATAGATGGCTGCTTCCTGGCTGGCGCGCAGCGTCAGGATCGACCCGCGACCGCGTGCGGCCTCGTCCTCGATCAGGCGCAGCGCGGACAGGCCCGACGACGAGGCGGTGCGGACCAGGCCGGTGCCCTCGCAATGCGGGCAGGGACGAGTCGAGGCCTCAAGAACGCCGGTGCGCAGCCGCTGACGGCTCATTTCCATCAGGCCAAAGGACGAGATGCGACCGACCTGGATGCGGGCGCGATCATTCTTCAGCGCCTCCTTCATCGCCTTCTCGACCTTACGGACATTGGAGTTGTTGTCCATGTCGATGAAGTCGATGACGACCAGACCCGCCATGTCGCGCAGGCGGAGCTGGCGCGCGATCTCCTGCGCGGCTTCCAGGTTGGTCGCGGTCGCGGTCTGCTCGATATTATGCTCGCGGGTCGAACGGCCCGAGTTGATGTCGATCGACACCAGCGCCTCGGTCGGATTGATGACCAGATAGCCCCCCGACTTGAGCTGCACGACCGGATTGTACATCGCGGCCAGCTGATCCTCGACATGCGCGCGCTGGAACAGCGGAATCGCGTCGGCATATTGCTTCACCCGGCGGGCATGCGCGGGCATCAGCAGGCGCATGAAGTCCTTCGCCTGGCGATAGCCTTCCTCGCCTTCGACGATCACTTCCTCGATCTCGCGATTATAGATGTCGCGGATCGCGCGCTTGATCAGGTCGCTGTCGCCATAGATCAGCGCGGGCGCCGACGAATGCAGCGTCTTTTCACGGATGCCGTCCCACAGGCGCGCCAGATAGTCGAAGTCGCGCTTGATCTCGGTCTTGGTGCGCTGCAGCCCGGCGGTGCGGACGATGCAGCCCATCGAGTGGGGCAGCGCCATCTCGGCCATGATGGTCTTCAGCCGCTTGCGGTCGGCGGCATTGGAGATCTTCCGGCTGATCCCGCCACCATGCGAGGTGTTGGGCATCAGCACGCAGTAACGACCCGCGAGCGACAGATAGGTGGTCAGCGCCGCGCCCTTGTTGCCGCGCTCCTCCTTGACGATCTGGACCAGCAGCACCTGGCGGCGGCGGATGACGTCCTGGATCTTGTAGCGGCGACGCAGATTCTGGCGGCGCTGGCGCAGGGCCTCGACCTGATCGTCATTGACGGTCGACTTGCGCGGGCGCGGCGCGGTTTCGCCATCCTCGTCGTCATGATGATCGTCGGCATGGTCGCCGTCATCCTCATGATCGTCGTGATCCTCGTCGTCATCGGCGTCCAGTTCGGCGCGCAGCGCGGCTTCCTCGGCGGCATGCTCGGCTTCTTCGCGGAGCAGGGCCTCACGATCCTCCTTGGGGATCTGGTAGTAATCCGGGTGGATTTCCGAAAAGGCCAGGAAGCCGTGGCGGTTGCCGCCGTAATCGACGAACGCCGCCTGCAGCGACGGTTCGACGCGCGTGACCTTGGCGAGGTAGATATTGCCCTTGAGCTGCTTGCGCTCGGCGGATTCGAAGTCGAATTCCTCGATCCGGTTACCCTTGACGACGGCCACGCGGGTTTCTTCCCGGTGGCGTGCGTCGATCAGCATACGCGTGGTCATTATGAAGTCTCCACGCGCGCGTCGGGCTCAGTGGCAGCCGTCGCGCGCGGTAAATAGGGGTGGCGGCGGCGCGGGGCGCCGGACCGCTGGAAAAAACGGAATGCGTGCCGGCCGCAGCCGCAGCGCCGGCAACGGGGCCGGTGCGGACCCACCAAGCCGTGATCCCGCCGGCATGGGCCGGTCGGTCAGCGGGGTGGATCATATGCGTCATGCGAGCGTCAACCTGGTTGGTCCGGGCGCGAAAAATTCTCGCCGTCCCGAGCCTTTCTTGGAGATGGCCCCGTCCCGATCGTTTGGGAGAGGTGATCGAGGCCGGGGTCCACCGGATTGCTAGCATCATCGGAACGTTTGCGCAACAGGCGGAAATCTGCCGATTTTGGCGGCAGAAAAATGCCGAATTTCCGGTTAACCATTGGTTGAAAGGCTCCCGACAGGCGCCGCTGGCTAGAGTCGCCCTTCGATCCCCGGATCGCCAGAAAGGGTTAGAGGTGATGGCTTTTCGCTGGACCAGCGGCCGGCGGGCGCGGCATGTACGCCGTGTCGTGTTGATGCTGATCGCTTTTCTGTTCGGGCTCTTCGCGCCGGGCGGCGCCTGGGCCGCGACGGTTCAGAAGATCATTGTGCGCGGTGCGCAGGTGATGATCCGGTTCGATTCCCCCGTAAAGCGCGCGCGCAGCGTGATGCTGGGCGAGCAGCGCCGGGTGGCGATCGACGTGACCGGGGCATCGCCGGGCACCGCGACGATTCGTGCCGGTGCGGTGCGCGGCCTCAGCCAGCGCCGGATCGCGCCGGGCGTCACCCGCCTGACCTTCGATCTGGCGCAGGATGCGGTGATCTTCGATGGCGGGTTCGACGATGACGGGCGGCAATTGTCGCTGACGCTGAAGCCGCTCGCCGGGGGGTATGCCCAGGCGAGCTTTGCCGGGGTGCTCGACTTCTTCCCGTTCCATTTCCAGCGCAAGCCCGCCCATGGCCTGTCGATGCCGGTCCCGACGACCGCGCGCAATCTGCCGCTGCCGCGGGTCCGGGGGGCGGACAATCGGCCGCTGGTGGTGATCGATGCGGGCCATGGCGGAGTCGATCCCGGCGCGATCAACCCGCAGACGGGCTTGCGCGAAAAGGACGTGACGCTCGCGATCGCCAAGACGATTCGCGATACGCTGGTGGCATCGGGGCGGGTGCGCGCCGCGCTGACGCGCGAGGACGACCGCTATATCCTGCATCGCGAGCGCTATGGGATCGCGCGGCGACTGCATGCCGATCTGTTCATCTCGATCCATTGCGACAGCGCCGGCGTCGGCGAGGCGCGTGGGGCGACCGCCTACACCCTGTCCGACGTCGCGTTGGACAAGGAGGCCGCGCGGCTGGCGGCGCGCGAAAACAAGGCGGACGTGATCGCGGGCGTCGACCTGGGCGGCAACAGCGACGTCTCCTCGATTCTGATCGACCTTACCCAGCGCGAGACGATGAACGCCTCGGCCAGCTTCGCGAGGCTTTTGGGTCGTGAGGCGCAAGCGCTTATCCCGGTCAAGCCGACCTTCCACCGCATGGCCTCGCTGATGGTCCTGAAGGCGCCCGACATGCCGTCCATCTTGTTCGAGACGGGCTATATCTCGAATATGCAGGATGCCGCCTTCCTCGACAGCAGGGAAGGACAGGAGCGGATCGCGCAGGCGGTATTGCAGGCGGTCGAGGTTCATTTCGCGCGGCGGATGGCGTCGCGGTAGAGAGCGTTGCCGTCGTTCCCTTTTCTCGTTCGGAAATAGCGGTTTCGGATATTGAGAAGAGGGAATAGGTTTCGGAAAAGCGGAATCCGCCGACAGCCGTCAGCCCGACCAGCGCGGTCATTTTCCGTCTCACTTCCCAATCGGGAATGAGCTGGCCCAGTCAGACAAGCAGGACTCGGCCGATCCAAGTAAGTGAACTGGTTGGCCGGGTCAGCGACACCAAGCACCTGAAGATCCAGTTTGGCGTGATGAGCACCCGCTAAAATCTTGGGTACGAGTTTTCTGTAGTCGCAATCTGCACGTCCAGCCGCCATCCTGAAGGCTCGCAAAGGGAGGTGGGATGATCCGAGCAGCTTTTGGCCTTATCGCCCTGCTGGCAATTTCGGGCGCGGCCCATGCGGAGCCGGCGACTACGCAATTCAAGAACTGGCTGGCGGCGTTCAACGCGGGCGATAAGGCGACAATCCAGAAATTCTATGGCGAACATCTTGGCGATGCCGATGCGCTGACCGCTCGCAATATGCGCGCGGAGACTTGCGGGTTCGATCTGGCGCAAGTCGAGGACAAGAACGACAGATCATTTCGCGCGCTATTGGTCCAGCGCTGTTTCCCGGCGCTTTTCCGCGTGTCATTCTCGGTCGCTGCCGACGGCAAGACGCTGGAAAAGTTCAACCTTCAGGCCTTCGCAATGTCCGAAGCGCGCGCGCTTGCCGCCATGCGTGACATCGCTCAGCGGTTGGCGGCATCGGATGCTTTCGCCGGCTCGATCATCGTAGCTCAGGACGGCCAGGCACCGTGGACCTATTCCGCCGGGACCTTCAGCCGGGATGACGCGCGGGCCATAACGGCCGATACGCCGATGTTCCTGGCTTCGGCTGGTAAAATGTTCACGGCGGTGAGCATCTTTCAGCTCATCGAAAAAGGGAAGGTCGCGCTTGATGCACCCCTCTCTCGCTATCTCCCGGACTATCCGAACAAGGACATGGCCAAGGTTACGATAAGGCAGCTGCTTGGTCATCGCGGCGGCACTGGCGAAGATGGCGTTCTGCAACGCGAGGATACGGCAAACCGGGGGTGGGTCCGCACGATCAACGATTACATCAAACTCAATGGCAGCCGCCCCCCAGCCTTTGCGCCGGGTAGTAAATTCGCCTATTCAAATTATGGGTTTATCCTGCTTGGCGCGGTGATTGAGCGGGTGTCGGGCCAGACCTATCAAGACTATGTCCAGCAACACGTATTCGGCCCCGCCGGGATGACGCACGCGTCGTTCCCGGACCTGCAACACATCACGGATGTTCCAGTCGGTTATTCCAGCTTCTTCGAGGCCGAGCCTACGCCCATCGCATCCACCGCAGTACTTCCATGGCGTGGATCGGCTGCCGGGGGCGGTGTTGCCAGTGCAACCGATATGCTGCGCTTCTTCACCGCGCTCCGGTCGAACGTTTTGCTGTCCGCCAAGTCACGCGCGATGGCCACCGAACCGAGTGAGAAGGGTTGGTATGGTCTCGGGTTCGTCACCGCGGCGGGCAAGCATCCGCAATGGGGACATGGCGGCTTTGGATATGGGATGAGTGTCGCGGCGCAGCGGTTCCCTAACGAGAGGACGACATTCATTTGCATAGCGACCCGTGACGGGGCGTGCGATCGGATGATATATGCATGGTCCGATCGGCGGTTCGGTCTCACCGAATAGCGGTTAGGCTGTTTCAGTTACCTATTATATCTCGGTCTATCCTCTGCGGCTTGCTGCGGGATTTCCCAAAATTCGATCTTTTTCGGAAAGCGTGACTTAGCCTATTGGCAGGGCATCTGGCCCCCTTCGCCCGATCGGCGTAAAGGCGCAGCGATGATCCGCGTCTGTGCCCTTTACCGTTTCGCCGCCTTCCCCGATCCCGCCGCGCTGCGCGCGCCGTTGCTCGCCGTGGCCGAGGCGAGCGGGATTCGCGGCACGCTCCTGCTTGCCAGTGAAGGGATCAACGGCACCGTTGCGGGCACGCATGACGCGATCGAGGCGCTGCTCGCGCATATTCGCACGCTGCCCGGTTGCGCCGATCTGGATTACAAGGACTCGACCGCCGAGACGATGCCGTTCCATCGGATGAAGGTGCGGTTGAAGCGCGAGATCGTGTCGATGGGCGTCGAGGGCATCGATCCGACGCGGGAGGTCGGCACCTATGTCGCCGGCGAGGACTGGAACGCGCTCATCGCCGATCCGGGCACGCTGCTGATCGACACGCGCAACGATTATGAGGTGGCGATCGGCACGTTCGACGGCGCGGTCGATCCGGGGACGAAGAGTTTTCGCGATTTCCCCAACTGGTTCCGCGAGAAGCGCGACGAACTGATGGCGGGCAAGTCCAGGGTCGCGATGTTCTGCACCGGCGGCATTCGCTGCGAAAAGGCGACCGCCTTCCTCAAGGCCGAGGGCGTCGAGGACGTTTTCCATCTCGACGGCGGCATCCTGAAATATCTGGAGACGATGCCCGAGGCGCAGAGCCGCTGGAACGGCGAATGCTTCGTCTTCGACGCGCGCGTGGCGGTCGGGCATGGACTGTCGCAGGGCAGCCATGCGCTTTGTCATGGCTGCCGGATGCCGGTCGGGCCGGAGGATCGCGCCTCGCCCCTCTATGTCGAGGGGGTGAGCTGCCCCGCCTGCCACGGCACGCGCGATGCGGAGCGGCTGGCCGCCTATGCCGAGCGGCACCGGCAGGAGATGCTGGCGGCGGCGCGGGGACAGGCGCATGTCGGCGCGCGTTATGAAACGCCGCATGACGCGCGGGGCACGCCGAGCGACGAACCGTCCGACGCCTGACGGCAAGCGGGTGGCAAGCGGGGCCGAACCTGCTACACGGGCCCGCGCAAAGCCATGGCCGTCGACTCCTCCCCCCCATCCGATACGCCCGATCTTCCGCGCCGACGCCTGTGGAGCCGTTGGTGGGTGAAGGCGCTTGCCGCGCTCGCGCTGCTGTTCGCGATCGGTGCGGGGGTGTTCTGGTTCGTTTTCATGCGCGACCTGCCCTCGGTTGATGCGCTCAAGGCCTATGAGCCGCCCTTGCCGACCCATGTCCGGGGCATCGATGGCGCGCCGATCCAGTCCTATGCCCGCGAGCGCCGGGTCGAATTGTCGTTCAACGAATATCCGCCCCTGCTGGTCCGCGCCTTCCTGGCGGCGGAGGACAAGAGCTTCTTCGAACATGGCGGCGTCGATTATCCGGGGCTGGCGGGCGCGGTCATCGACTATGCCCGGAAATGGGGCACCGGCCGGCGCGCGCGCGGCGGTTCGACCATCACCCAGCAGGTCGCCAAGAACCTGTTGATCGGCAATGCCTATTCCCCGACCCGCAAGGTCCGGGAGGCGATCCTCGCCTATAAGATCGAGGATGCGCTGACCAAGCAGCAGATCCTGGAACTCTATCTCAACCAGATCGCGCTGGGGCGGAACGCCTTTGGGGTGGAGGCCGCGGCCCATGCCTATTTCGACAAGGAACTGAACGAGCTGACGCTGGGGCAGATGGCCTATCTGGCCGTTCTGCCCAAGGGGCCGTCCAATTACGATCCGATCCGCCATCCCGACCGCGCGCTGGAGCGTCGCGCCTATGTCCTGCGCGAGATGCTGCGCAACAATTTCATCACCCGCGCGCAATATGACGCGGCGATGGCCGAGCCGCTCGGCACCGTGCTGCGCCGTACCCCCAAATATGCCCAGGTCGGCGGCTATTTTGTCGAGGAGGTTCGCCGCCAGCTGATCAAGCTGTATGGCGAGAAGGCGGAGAGCGGGCCGCACAGCGTCTATGACGGCGGGCTGTGGGTGCGCACCTCGCTCGACACGCGGCTCCAGGACCTGGCGGCTGAGGCGCTGCGCGACGGACTTGTCCGGTTCGAGGGCGGGCGTGGCTGGTCCGGGCCGATCCGGCACGAGGATATTGACGGCGAGAATTGGCAGCAGGCGCTGCTGAACACCAATATCGCGCTCGACTATCGCGACTGGCGTGCCGGGATCGTCACCGGCAAGGACGGCAGCGAGGCGACGATCGGTTTCGCCAACGGCCGCACCGGCACGCTGCCGCGCAGCCTGGCGCAGATGCCGCGCCGGGGCACCGCCGCCACCGCGTTCAGCGCGTTGAAGGTCGGCGACATCATCGCGGTCGCGCCCGAGGGCGGCGTCTTCGGCCTGCGTTCTGTCCCGCGCATTTCGGGCGGCTTCGTGGTCGAGGAGCCCGCCACGGGCCGCGTCCTGGCGATGCAGGGCGGGTTCGACGCGCGGCTCCAGGCGTTCAACCGCGCCACCCAGGCTGAGCGCCAGCCGGGTTCGACGATCAAGCCGATCGTCTATTCCGCCGCGCTCGAGCATGGCATGACCCCCGCCTCGATCATTGTCGACGGGCCGTTTTGCGTCGACCAGGGGGGCAATCTGGGCACCAAATGCTTCCGCAACTTCGGCAATTCGGCGGGGGCGGGGCCGCATACCATGCGCTGGGGCATCGAGCAGTCGCGCAACCTGATGACGGTGCGCACGGCGGCCAATGTCGGCATGAAGAACGTCGTCGCGATGATCAAGCAGATGGGGATCGGCGATTTCCCGCCCTATCTGGCCTATGCGCTGGGCGCGGGCGAGACGACGGTGGCGCAGATGGTCAACGCCTATGCCATCCTGGCCAATAATGGGCGGGGCGGCGACCCGACGCTGATCGACTTCGTCCAGGACCGGCACGGCAAGGTGATCCTGCCGGAGAACTGGCATCCCTGCGACCGGTGCAACGCCGCCGACTATGACGGCAAGCCGATGCCGCGCCCCGTCACGCACCAGCGCCAGGTGCTGGACGCGATGACGGCCTATCAGATGGTGCATATCACCGAAGGCGTGGTCCAGCGCGGCACCGCCACGGGGCTGCGCGACCTGAACCGGCCGATGTTCGGCAAGACCGGCACCAACAACGGCCCGACCGATGTGTGGTTCGTCGGCGGCACGCCGCAATTCGTCGGCGGTCTCTATATCGGTTACGACCATCCGCGCTCGCTGGGCGGCTTTGCGCAGGGCGGGACGATCGCGGTGCCGATCTTCCACCAGTTCGCGCAAAAGGCCTATGAGGGGCTCGACAAGCTGCCCTTCCGCGCCGCGCCCGGCATCCGCATGGTCCGTATCGACCGGGCGAGCGGGCGGCCGGTCTATGGCACCTTCCCGACCGGCGACGATCCCAAGCCCGCCGTGATCTGGGAGGCGTTCAAGCCCGAGAGCGAACCGCGCCGTCGCGCCCGCCGCGCCGCCGTGGCGGAAACCCCCGCGACGCCGACCGGCCCCGCCACCCCGGCGCCGCCGCGCGACAGCGATTTCTTGCAAAGGGAAGGCGGAATCTACTAGCCCGCTTCCCATATGCGCCTTTCCCGTTCCCCCGGGTGTGGGAGGGGCGACCGATTCGGAGAATATTCATGCGCGCTGAAGCGCAGGCTCATGTCGATACGATCAATGACGCTCTGGCGCTGCTGCGCCGCTTCCTCGACTGGGACCGCGCGCTGCGCCGCCTGGACGAGTTGAATGCGCGCGTCGAGGATCAGGCGCTGTGGAACGACCCCAAGCAGGCGCAGGCGGTGATGCGCGAGCGTCGCCGCCTGGACGAGGCGATCACCGCGACCCGCGCGATCGAGAACGAGCTGTCGGGCACGGTCGAGCTGATCGAGCTGGCCGAGATGGAGGGCGACGAGGAACTGGAGAAGGAAGCCGTCACCAGCCTGGGCGACCTCGCCAAGCGGGCCGAGGCCGACAAGGTCAAGGCGCTGCTGGCGGGTGAGGCCGACGCCAACGACACCTATCTCGAAATCAACGCGGGCGCGGGCGGCACCGAGAGCCAGGACTGGGCCGGGATGCTCCAGCGCATGTACACGCGCTGGGCCGAGCGGCACGGCATGAAGGTCGAGCTGATCGACTATCATGCGGGCGAACAGGCGGGGATCAAGAGCGCGACCCTGCTGGTCAAGGGTGAGAATGCCTATGGCTATGCCAAGGTCGAATCGGGCGTGCACCGGCTGGTGCGGATCAGCCCGTATGACTCCGCCGCACGCCGCCACACCAGCTTCTCGTCCGTCTGGGTCTATCCGGTGATCGACGACAATATCGAGGTCGAGATCAACGAGAGCGAGTTGCGCATCGACACCTATCGGGCGTCGGGCGCGGGTGGTCAGCACATCAACACCACCGACTCGGCGGTCCGCATCACCCACTTGCCGACCGGCATCGTCGTACAGTGCCAGAACCAGCGGTCGCAGCATAAGAACAAGGCCGAGGCGTATAACCAGCTCCGCGCCCGCCTGTACGAGCGTGAACTGGCCGAGCGCGAGGCGGCGGCGAACGCGCAGAACGCATCCAAGACCGATATCGGCTGGGGCCACCAGATCCGTTCCTATGTCCTCCAGCCCTATCAGCTCGTGAAGGACCTGCGCACCGGCGTCACCTCGACCGCGCCGGGCGATGTGCTCGACGGCGATCTCGACGCCTTCATGGCGGCGGCCCTGTCGCAGCGCGTGACCGGCGAGGCGGTCGCCGTGGAAGATGTCGATTAAGATGCGCCTCCGGCGGTCCGGTCTCCTGGCGGCGGCGGCGCTGGTCCTCGCATTGGGCGGCGCGGTGGCCGCATGCGATGGCTCCAAGCCGCTGATCCAGCGGCAGGATGAGGATGAGGACCGGCCCGGCCCCTTCCCGGCGGCGGATCGTCCGGTCGCCCAGGTCGTGTCGTCGCGCTGGTCGAGCGAGGACGCGCGCGATCGCCTGCGCGAGGCGGACCAGGTGATGGACCGCGCCAATATCCGCCCCGGCATGACGGTCGCCGATATCGGCGCGGGCGAGGGTTACTATACCGTCCGTCTGGCGCAGCGAGTCGGCAAGGGCGGTCGCGTGCTGGCGGAGGATATCGTCGCCAACTGGCGCGACCGGCTGGCCGACCGCGTCGCGCGCGAGCGGCTGGACAATGTCAGCGTCCGGCTGGGCGAACCGGCCGATCCCAAGCTGCCGCCCGACAGTTTCGACCGCGTGCTCATGGTGCATATGTATCATGAGATCGATGCGCCCTATGAGTTCCTGTGGCGACTCTATCCTGCGCTCAAGCGCGACGGGCTGGTCGTGGTGGTCGATGCCAATCGCCCGACCCGCGCGCATGGAACGCCCCCCGCGCTGTTGAAATGCGAGTTCGCCGCAGTCGGCTTCACCCAGGTTTCGATCGAGAACATGCCCTCGGCGGGGGGCTATCTGGCGGCGTTCCGCGCCACCGGCCCCCGCCCGGAACCAGGGGCGATCCGGCCGTGCCGGATGAAGGGCAACTGAGCCGTCGCCCCGACGGACTTGCCGTCCCGACCGATTGCCACCCGCCCCGTTTTTCGTGCATGAACTTTTTGTCATCTTCGCGTCGGAGGTGACCTCGCCACCGGCCAGAATGGGTCGGGGCACGCAAGGAGACGAACATGAGCATGATGTTGATGGCCGGGCTGATGCTCGGCACCCTCGCCGGATCCGACGGAGCGATCGAGCACCGCGTGCAACTGGATCATCATTCCGGGCCGGTCGCGGTCCGCTACAGCGCCGATATCGGCGTGAGCCACAAGCAGGTCGGCGCGGTCGCGCCGGGTGGTCGCGCCTCGACCTTGCGGTGTCAGTGGAGCGCCAATGTGACCGTCCATCGTGAGGCGCGGGCGAGCGCCGGCGCGATGCTCCGGCGCAGCGCGGCGCGGGACGGCGTGATCGAGGGCAGCCGCCCCGGCTGGTGCAGCGCCCATCGCGACGCCATCGCTCAGGAAGTGGCGCAGCGCCGGGACGCGGTAAAGGCGCATCTTCAGGCTGTGGCGCAGGAGGATCATCCGGTACTGCGCGCCGAGATCGATCGCCTCCATTCCGAGACGCGCGCCGGATGAAGTGCGTGAGACAGGCCGTTCTGGCGGTGGTGACTTTGTCCGCCCCGTTCGTGGCGGCGCATCCGGCCATGGCGCAGGATCGCCCGGCGATCGGAGTGGAACTGGACAGCGATGAGAATCGTCGCGGCCTGAGTTGGAGCGGGGGGCGGCTATCGCCCTCCGCCGATATCTTCGCGACCCGAGGTGCGCTGGAGGCCAGCGGGCGGATCGTCGCCCTGCGCGAATCAGACCGGCATGGCGGCGCGGGCGTCGTCGGCGATCTGTCGGTCGGCGCGGGGACCATGCTGGGGCCGGTGACGCTGCGCGGGCGGGTGACCGGACATTTGTTCGGCGGTGCGGGCTTCCATGCCGACTATGTCGAGCTGGGCGGATCGGCCGCCTATACGCTGGGCCCGGTGCAGGTCGATGCGGGGGCCGACTATGCCCCGGCGCAGGACGCGATCGGTGGCGACAATCTCTATCTTCATGCCGGGGCGCAGGCGGGTATTCCCGGTACGCCTTGGACGGTGCTGGCCGGGATCGGCCACAGCAGCGGCAAGACCGACGATGCGCTGCGCGCCGCGAGGCTGCGGCCCGGCGGCGACTATAGCGACTGGCGGATCGGGGTGTCGCGCATCACCGGCCCGGTGACGCTGGGGTTGGATTATGTCGGGACCGATGTGTCGGAACGGGCCGCTTCGGCCTCGCCGCTGGCCGATGCGCGCCATTCGGGTGATCGGCTGGTCGGGCGGGTGCGTTTCTCGTTCTGACGGGGCGCAGGCCCTATAGCAGCCCCTCATCGCGCAGGCTCACCACCATATCGCCGCCGAAGATCAGATGATCGAGCAACGCGATGTCGAGCGCGGCCAGACCTTGCGCCATCCGGCGGGTCAGCGCGAGATCGGCCGCGCTGGGATGGGGATTCCCGTCGGGGTGATTGTGCGCCATCAGCACCGCCCCGGCCCCGAACAGGATGGCATCCCGCGCCACCCGTGCCACGGGCACCGGGACGGAATCGGTATGGCCCAGGACATGGCGCAATCCCAAGAGCCTCCGTTTCGGACACAGAAAAGCCAGCGCCACCGCCTCGATCGGGCGCGTCGCCAGCGCCGCGAAGAGCGTCCGGGCATCGTCGCGCGTCCGTATGCGGCGGGAAAGGGCGGGGAGCGGGGGCACGACATTCCCTGCCGCCTGTCCTTCTGCGCCGCATCTTCATCCCGCACCGTTTCGGTCCGGCTTGGCTCCGGCCCCGCGCGGCGCTAGGCCAGCGGGCATGCGGCAATATCTCGACCTCATGGACCGGGTGCTGACCCAGGGCGTCCGGCAGATGGACCGGACCGGCACGGGCACGCTGTCGGTCTTCGGCCATCAGATGCGATTCGACCTGGCGCGCGGCTTTCCGGTGCTGACCACCAAGAAACTCCACCTGCGCTCGATCATCGTCGAGCTTTTGTGGTTCCTGCGCGGCGACACCAATGTCCGCTGGTTGCAGGAGCGAAAGGTCAGCATCTGGGACGAATGGGCCGACGAATCGGGCGATCTCGGCCCCGTCTATGGCAAGCAGTGGCGCGACTGGGCGACCGCGGACGGACGCCATATCGACCAGATCGCCGAACTGGTCGAACAGATCCGCACCCAGCCCGCCTCGCGTCGGCAGATCGTGTCGGCCTGGAATCCCGGCGACCTGCACGCCATGGCGCTCGCCCCCTGCCACTGCCTGTTCCAGACCCATGTCGCGAACGGCCGCCTGTCGCTGCAACTCTATCAGCGGTCGGCGGACATCTTCCTGGGGGTGCCGTTCAACATCGCCTCCTATGCGCTCCTGACCCATATGCTGGCGCAGCAATGCGATCTGGAGGTGGGCGAGTTCATCTGGACCGGCGGCGACTGCCACCTGTACCTCAATCACCTCGATCAGGCGCGGACCCAGTTGGCGCGGGAGCCGGGGGCGCTGCCCCGGCTGGAGATTTTGCGCCGCCCGACGGCGATCGATGGCTATGAGCCCGAGGATTTCGTGCTGCACGATTATGTGGCGCAGCCGCATATCAAGGCGGCGGTCGCGGTATGATCACGCTCGTGCTGGCGCGTGCGCGCAACGGCGTGATCGGGCGCGACGGCGGGTTGCCCTGGCACCTGCCCGCCGACCTGAAGCGGTTCAAGGCAATGACCATGGGTAAGCCGATGATCATGGGCCGCAAGACATTCGAGAGTTTCCCCGCGCCCTTGCCCGGCCGCCGGCACATCGTCCTGACCCGCGACCCGAACTGGCGCGCGGAGGGGGCCGAGATCGCGCATGACATCGATGCGGCCCTGGCACTGGCGGGTGAGGGCGAGGTCGCGGTGATCGGCGGCGCGGAAATCTTCGACATGTTTCGCGACCGGGCGGACAGGATCGCGTTGACCGAAGTTCATGCCGATCCCGAGGGCGACACCTTCGTAAAGCCATTTCCGCAATGGATCGAGGTCGAGCGCGAGGAACATCCGGCCGTTGATGGTCGTCCATCATTCGCCTTTGTGATGTTGCGTCGCCAACACGAGAATGAATATTAAGGCAAATCGAGTTAACGTCTTGGGCGAAATTTTGTTGTCGGCCATCTTCATTTGCGATCTGAACGGCCCTAACATCAAAGGGTGTGTGGCCTCGCGTTCTTCGGCCTCGGACATCTTTGAGGCGGGTAGATCCGAATGATCATGGATTGGGAGAGCGATGGGCAGAGCCGGGCGGGGATCGATCCGCCCGGGCTTTTCGATGCCAGTCGCGAGGCGCTGTTGTTCCTCGACCGGCATTTTCTGTCGCGCAGCACGAACGGCTATGCGCTGGCCTTGCAGGCGGTGCTTCACCCCTATGGCGCGCTGGGACAGGAAGTGGCGCGGCGCAGCGACGGCGGCGTGCGATTGACCGAGGGCGATGTGCAGGAACTGATGCCGCTGGTCCGTGAGCATGAGATGCGGGACGTGCGGATGGGCCGCGGCGAGATGGAGCGCGAATTGGGCGCGCAGGCCGAGCAGCTTGAGACGCTGACCCTGGACGCACGCGCGATCACCAGTCGTTTTACCACCGACGTCGCCGCGCTGTCGCATGCGCATCGTGCCGGTTACGACGCCGTGCCGGATTCGGGGGCTATCGCGCTTCTGCTCGAACAGTTGATCGCGCGGATTTCGAAGACCGAGAAGGATCTCGCCGATCTGGCGGACAACATCGCCACGCTGCGCACCCGCATGGAGCACATGCCGCAGGACGATGATATCGATCCGCTGACCGGCGTGATGAGCCGCACCGGCGCGCGGGCGCTGGTCGAGGGCTTGGCCAGCGAATCGCATGGCTATGTCGTCGCGACGTGCAGCCTGGACGATCTGGAGGGTATCAACGAGCGTTATGGGCGATCGGTCGCGGACAATGTCCTGCGCGCCTTCGTCGCGACCCTGCGTCAGGCCTGCGAGGGGGCGGAGATCATCCGCTGGCAGGGCAATCTGTTCGTGGTGATCCTGCGCGGGCGGCCCATGTCGACGGCGGCCCTGATGATGGAAGATGCGCGGGCGGGCATGCAGGCACGCACGCTTCGTCTGCGCGGGTCCGGCGAGCCGATCGGCGTCGTCACCATGTCGGGCGGCTTGGCGGTCGGCATCGGCGTGCCGATGGAGGAGACGTTCCACCGTGCCGAATCGCTGCGCATGATCGCCGGCGAGGGTATCGGCAACCGCATCGTCTCGCGCGCCTAGCCAATTCGGTCCGGCCTGCTATAGCGCGCGCCCATGCAGCGTCTTGATGGCGCGGATTCCATTCCGGCCCATCTGGCCGGGGGGATTGTCGCGCTGGGCAATTTCGACGGATTCCATCTCGGCCACCAGGCGGTGATCGGGGCGGCGGTCGCGCGTGCACGGGCCGAGGGACGGCCGGCGCTGGTCGCGACCTTCGACCCGCATCCGATCCTCCATTTCCGCCCCGATGCCGCCCCCTTCCGCCTGACGACGCTCGACCAGCGCGAACGGCTGTTCGCCGGGGCGGGGGCCGACGCGATGGTGGTGTTCCGCTTCGATGCCGCCTTCGCCGCGCTGACCGCGCAGGAATTCGTCGAGCGGCGATTGCGGGATGCGCTGCGGGTCGGTGGTGTCGTGACCGGAGAGGACTTCACCTTTGGTCGCGCGCGCGGTGGCACGGTCGCGACCCTGCGCGAATATGGCCTGCGCCATGGCTTTTCCGCCGAGGCGATCGCGCCGGTCACGCTGGACGGTGAGCCCGTCTCCTCCAGCCGTATCCGGGAGGCACTGGTCGCGGGCGACCCGCGCGGGGCCGCGCGCCTGCTGACCCGGCCCTTCGCGATCGAGGGGGTGGTGCAGCATGGCGACAAGCTGGGGCGCACCATCGGCTATCCGACCGCCAATCTCGACATGGGCGCGTATCTGCGCCCCGCCTATGGCATCTATGCGGTGCGCGGGCGGCTGGAGGACGGGCGGGTGCTGGACGGTGCGGCCAATCTGGGCATCCGGCCGAGCTTCGACCCGCCCAAGGAATTGCTGGAGCCGCATTTCTTCGACTTCACCGGCGATCTGTACGGGCGGACCCTGTCGATCGAACTGATCGACTATCTGCGGCCCGAGGCGAAGTTCGATACGCTGGATGCGCTCGTCGCGCAGATGGATGCGGACTGTCTTCGTGCGCGTGTCCTGTTGGCGGCGCACAAACCGGCATGACGTGTTAACCCAAACCCGCTAAGGGCCTTGCGCTTATGACCGACGCGCCCGACTATCGCGACACCGTCTTCCTGCCGAAGACCGATTTCCCCATGAAGGCGGGGCTTGCCGCCAAGGAACCGGCGATCCTGGATCGCTGGTCCCGGATGGGACTGTATGACCGCCTGCGCCGCGAGCGTGCGGGGCGGGAGCGGTTCATCCTGCATGACGGCCCGCCCTATGCGAATGGCGACATTCACATGGGCCATGCGCTCAACAAGGTGCTGAAGGACATCATCGTCCGTTCGCAGACCCTGCTGGGCAAGGACGCGCCTTACGTCCCCGGATGGGACTGCCACGGCCTGCCGATCGAGTGGAAGGTCGAGGAGGCGTATCGCGCCAAGAAGCTGAACAAGGACGAGGTGCCCGTCGCGCAGTTCCGCGCCGAGTGCCGCGCCTATGCCGACACCTGGGTCGGCACTCAGAAGGCGCAGTTCGAGCGGCTGGGCATCATGGGCGACTGGGCGAATCCCTATCTGACCATGACCTATGACGCCGAGGCGGTGATCGCGGGCGAGCTGCTCAAATTCGCCGAATCGGGCCAGCTCTATCGCGGCGCCAAGCCGGTCATGTGGTCGCCGGTCGAAAAGACCGCGCTGGCCGAGGCCGAGGTCGAATATGAGGACATCGTATCGACCCAGATCGATGTCGGGTTCGAGGTGGCGAGCTGCCCCGAATATCCCGATCTGGTCGGCACGCTGGCGGTCATCTGGACGACCACCCCCTGGACGATCCCGGTCAACCAGGCGCTGAGCTATGGCGAGGCGATCGACTATCTGCATTTCGAAAGCGGCGGGCGGCGTTACCTCGTCGCCGAACCCTTGCTGCCCGCCTTCACCAAGCGGACCGGCATCGCGATGGAGACGTTCATCGGCCTGGTGAAGGGCCCGGTGCTGGAGGGCGCGACGGCGAGGCACCCGATGCACGCGCTGGGCGGTTTCTTCGCCAAGCCGCGTCCGTTCCTGGCGGGCGAGTTCGTCACCACCGATGCCGGTACGGGCCTGGTCCATATGGCCCCCGATCACGGCGAGGACGATTTCCTGCTGTGCAAGGCGCATGGCATCGACCCGGTCTTCGCGGTACAGGGCGACGGCACCTATCGGCCCGACTGGGCGTGGCTGGGCGGCCAGGGCAGCGTCATCAACAAGAAATTCGTCTCCGCCGAAGGGCCGATCTGTTCGGACCTCCGCGCGGTCGGCGCGCTGCTGTCCGCCTCGGACGATTTCCAGCACAGCTATCCGCATAGCTGGCGCTCCAAGGCGAAGGTGATCTTCCGCGCGACGCCGCAATGGTTCATCCCGATGGACCGGGCCGAGGCGACGTTCGATCCCACGGTCGCGATGGCGAATGTCGATCCGATATCGGGCGTGACGCCGCTCCTCACTCTGCCCATGGGCAATGGCCCGACGCTGCGCGAAACCGCGCTCGACGCGATCGAGCGGACCCGCTGGGTGCCCGAGCGCAGCCGCAACCGCATCCGCTCGATGGTCGAGGGACGCCCCGACTGGGTCATCAGCCGCCAGCGCGCCTGGGGCGTGCCGATCGCGCTCTATGTGAACCGCCAGACCGGCGAGTATCTGAGCGACAAGGCGGTCAACGCCCGCATCATCGCCGCCTTCCGCGAAGGCGGGGCGGATGCGTGGTTCACCGCCGACCATCAGGCGCTGCTCGGCCCCGATTACGCGCTGGCCGATTTCGAGCCGGTCAACGACATCCTCGATGTGTGGTTCGACTCCGGCTCGACCCATGCCTTCGTGATCGAGGCGCGCTATGGCGAGGGCACGCGCGCGAACCTGTATCTGGAGGGGTCGGACCAGCATCGCGGCTGGTTCCAGTCATCGTTGCTGGAGTCGTGCGGCACACGCGGCCGTGCGCCCTATGATGCCGTCCTGACCCACGGCTTCGCGCTCGACGGGCAGGGGCGCAAGATGTCCAAGTCGTTGGGCAATGTCGTCGATCCGCTGAAGATCATCGGCGAGTCGGGTGCCGACATCCTGCGCATCTGGACCGCCTCGACCGATTATTTCGAGGATGTGCGCATCGGCAAGGAGGTGCTCGCCACCGCCTCGGACAGCTATCGCAAGCTGCGCAACACCTTCCGCTATCTGCTCGGCGCGCTCGACGGGTTCGCGGAAGAGGAGCGCATCTCGTTCGATGCGATGCCGGAGCTGGAACTGTATGTCCTCGCCCGCCTGACCCAGCTCGACACCGAATTGCGCCGCGCGGCCGATGCCTATGAGTTCAACCGCTATCTGCGCGCGCTGACCGATTTCGCGAATGAGGATTTGTCGGCCTTCTTCTTCGATATCCGCAAGGATTCGCTCTATTGCGACGCCGCGACCGACCCGAAGCGGCGCAGCTATCGCACCGTGCTCGACATCCTGTTCCATGCCCTGGTGCGCTATGCCGCACCGATCCTGTGCTTCACCGCCGAGGAAGTGTGGCAGGCGCGCTATCCGTCGGAGGATGGCTCGGTCCATCTGCTCGAATGGCCGGAGCTGCCGGAACTGGGCGAGGACGAGGCGCTGATGGTGCGCTGGGCCGAGATCCGTTCCTTGCGGGCGCAGGTGACCGAGGCGATCGAGCCGCTGCGGCGTGAAAAGACGGTGCGCTCGTCCAATGAGGCGGAGGTGACGGTGCCGTCGCTGCCGCTCGAACCCCATGCGCTGGCCGAGGCGTTCATCGTCGCCGATGTGCGGGTCGCGGAGGGCGTGACGGTGACGCGGACGAGCCACCACAAATGCGGACGCTGCTGGCGTCACCTGCCCGATGTGGCGGTGGACGGCGCGCTGTGCGGGCGTTGTGCCGAGGTGGTGGCGCATGGCTAAGCTGCCCCGCCTGGGTCTGGCCACGGCGTTCGGGCTGTTCCTGGTCGATCAGATCGTGAAATGGGCGATCACCGGCCCACTCGGCCTGCGAGGACTGGGCGATGTCCGTGAGATCATCGGCATCTTCAACCTGCGCTTCGTGCCCAATTACGGCATTTCGCTGGGGCTGCTGACCGCTGACAGCAACGCCTCGCGCTGGGCGCTGGTGGCGATGACCGGGGCGATCGCGCTGGCGGTGGCGTTCTGGATGACGCGCGAGCGCAATCCGGTCGACCAGATCGCACTGGGCTGTGTGCTGGGCGGTGCGTTGGGCAATATTCTCGATCGCGTTCGGTTGGGGTATGTCGTCGACTTCGCCGATCTGCACTTCGGCGAGTGGCGCCCCTTTTTGGTCTTCAATGTCGCTGATGCAGCGATTACGATAGGCGTTCTGGTTCTGCTGGCGCGTGCGCTTCTCGTGCGCGACCGGCCCGCTCCCGTGGAGAAGAGCAATGCGTAAGTTGGTGCCCGTCATCGCAGGTCTGTCCTGCGCCGCGTTGCTGACGGGATGTGGGGCCGGGCGCGGCCTCGACCGGGCGCGGCCCGATGAGTTCGCCGTCGCGCGGCAGCCCTCGCTGATCATCCCGCCCGACTTCGCGCTGGTCCCGCCACAACCGGGCGCGGCGCCCCCTTCGCGTGGTGGGCAGGAGCAGACGCTGGATGCGCTGTTCGGCGGTCAGGCGGCGCGTAGCCAGTCGGAATATGGCCTTGTGCAGAATGCCGGGGCGGACACGGCCGATGCGGGCATCCGTTCCTCGGTCGGCGATCCGGGCACCAATGTCGTCGACAAGGGCGCGACCACCCGCGATATCGTCGCCGCGCCCGAAGGCGATGGACAGGACGCGCGCGCCGCCGCCGGCACGCGCTGATCCCGCGACAAGGTTCGAGAGGGAAGGGGCCGGGGCGCATGGCGCGTTCCGGCCCCTTTTTTCATGGAAAGCCGGTGCAGGGCCTGTTGGCGACCATGTGGCCATGGGTCATCTGTCCCCTCGTCAATAGGTTGGCGGGGGCGCACCGTCGCCATCGGGATCGGGCATATTCTCAGGCCCCATGTTGAAGCGGACCCGGTCCACGCACCCCGTATAGCCCTGGCCACCTGCGGGGAAGCGCGCGGTGCGCAGCACGGTCATCGCCTGTTCGCCGAAATCGCTCGAAGGCTGGGCGGCGATGACCTTGAGATTGCCAAGCTGGCCCCAGGGCGCGACATCATAGCTGACGACCGCCCAGCCCTCGATCGAGCGGCGGCGATAGGGCTCGGGGAAGTGGAGTTGCGGTGCCGTCGCCCATTCATGATGCTCGGGGCAATTGCCCTCGACCTTCGTGTCGCGGATCATCTCGGGCATGTCGGGGGCGGGCAGCTTCGCCGGCGCGCGACGGAAGGGATAAAGGCATCCGGCCCGCGCGCCCTTGGTGAAGCGCGAGGCGCGGATCGCGGTCAGCGAGGCCTTGTCGAGCGCGGCATTGCCGGTGCCGGTCAGGATCGTCGCTCCCCTGGGCCTGCCGCCCTTGTCCAGGTCATAGCGGACCATAGACCAGTCCGGGACGCCGGGCGTCGCCGGGATCGCCCGGAATTCGGGGAAATGGCGAATCAGCGGCTGGGGATAGGGGATATCCATGCAATCGCTGCCCGCCACGCGCAGCCGGTTCCATCCTTCGCGAGGAAGGACACCTGAATTGGGGTGCAGGCTATAGGACATGATCTCGACCGGATCGGCCTGCGCCAGCGGCACGGCGCGTACGGTATAGCGGACGGTGCAGTCCTGATGCGGCGCACCGGCCGCGAATCGGCTGGTGGCAAAGGCGGGCATCACGTCGTCGCCATATTGCACATAGCCCGATTCCTGGCGCGTGATCGAGATCGGGCGGCCATCGGCGTCGATCGCGAACCGCAGCGTGATCGCATGCTGCGCGCCGGTTTCCCCCCAGGCCAGCGCGTTCCACGGGCGGCGGATCGACTGCGCGGTCACCATCGCGCCGTCGCATCGGACCTCGTCCGGCGTCCATCCGACCAACCAGCGTCCGCCGGGCGGCGGCGGGACGGTTGCCCGAACCGGCAAGGTTGCGGACAGGGCGGCGGCGGTTGCCAGCAGTGCGAAGATCGAGGTGGTCGGGCGTATCGGCTGGAACATCGGAAAGGCGCTCCCCTGATAGCCGGCCGATGGCATGGGCCGGTCAGGGCTGGTAGCTTATGGGCCGATCGTGGCGGACGCCATAGCCGTCGATGCCGTCCTGTCCGGGAAAGCGCGGCCCCAGGGACGGGGCCGCGCCTCAACTCCCGGTCATGCTGTCATCAGAAAGCGGCGGTCAGCGAGAAGACCACCGTCGCATCCGCGATCGGTGCGCCGCCCGGCACCTGATACTGGGAGAAGTTCGGCTGGATATAGGCCGCCTTGGCGCGGGTGATGTCGGTGTCGATATACGAGACGTTGAAGGTCAGGTTCTTGTGGACCGCGACATCGGCGCCCAGCGACCAGTCCCAATAGCTGCCGGTCGGCGACAGGCTGGTGCCGTTGGGGCCCAGGCCCGGATTGCCCTTGGAATAGCCGATATGCGCCTTGGCGGTGATCGGCGTGCCCGGAATGGCGCTGGCGCCGTCGCCGGTCAGGTAGATATTGTCCCAACGCTGGCCCCGGCTGTACGAGGTGTTGGAGAAATTGCCGAGCGAGGTCTGCTTGGGCGCATAATAGGCCCCCGCCGTCAGCGTGGCGGGGCCCGCCGTGCCCGACAGGCGGCCGAAGAATTCGACCACGTCCGTCTCCGACGCGCCGCCCGGATAGGTGTACCAGGTCACGCCGACATCGGCGGTCGCCGAGCCATAGCTGTGCTTGTATCCGGCGATGCCGTCCAGTTCCATATTGGCGCCGCCGAACGTGCCCCATCCCGCCAGGTTCGACGCGAAAGTGCCGAGGTAGAAGCCGCTTTCATGGGCGACGGTCAGCGCGACCTGGACCGCAGCGTTCTTGTTGGTCTGCGACACGCCGCGCAGGCGATAATCGGTCAGGATCGCGGCGCTGCCGCTGACCGTGATCGGCGAAGGGGCTGCGGTTTCGGAGCCGCTGTCTTGTGCAAATGCGGGGGTCGCTGCGACCAGCGAGAGGCCGCCAAGGAGAATCATGGAGAAGCGCATCGTTTCCCTTCCAAACCGGAAATTCGATGTTCTCACCTGCAATCCCGCATCGGTGCGGCTTCTGTTGGTCGGGTCGTGCCCGGCGAACCGTCTGCCGTTGCGAGTTGTGAAAGATTGGCAGGCGGTGATGCACCGCACAAGTATAATCTAACGCATCATGGCTTTCATGTGACGTGATGTTGCGCGAATAACACAGATCATTCGCGGAGATTTTCGTGGCGCGGATTGCCGGGCAACGAGCGGATATGGATGTCGCGCTGGGGATAGGGCAGGCCGATGCCATGCTCCTTGAACAGGAACCACAGGCGGTTGAGCACGTCCGAACGGACATTGCCGACGCCGCTTTCGGGGTCGCTGATCCAGGCGAGGATCTCATGCTGGAGTGCGTGATCGCCAAAGCTCATCAGCCAGACGCTGGGCTTGGGGCTCTTAAGGACGCGGGGCGATTCATGGGCGGCGCGCAGCATCAGTTCCTGCGCCAGCCTCAGGTCGTTGTCATAGGCGATGGAGACCGGAATCCGAACGCGGACATTGCGGTCCGAATAGGACCAGTTCTCCACCTCCTGCGTCATCAGATTCTCGTTGGGGATCAGATGCTCCTTGCCGTCGCGGGTGATGATCGAGACGGCGCGAACCCCGATCTTGTTGACCCAGCCGATCTCGCTCTGAAGTGCGATGACGTCACCCGGCTTGATCGAGCGGTCCATCAGCAGGATGATCCCCGCGATCAGATTGCCGATCGTCTTCTGCAACCCGAAGCCGATCGCCAAGCCAAAGCCGCCGGAGAACAGGGCCAGGCTGGTCAGGTCGATCTCCAGCAGGTCCATCGCAAAGAAAAAGGCGATGACGACGATGCCGATGCTGGCGAGCTTCTGGGCCAGCAGCTTCTGGGTGGGGTCGAGACCGCGCGCATGGCCGATCCATTGCTCGGTGATCCGGGTGACGGCGCGGGTGACCGCCAGGATGGTGACGACAGTGATCAGCATCGTGACCAGCAGCATCACCGAGAATCGCCGGGAGCCGACGGTAAAGCCGATCTGCTCGGCCAGCCGCGTCACCGGCTCCAGCCCGCCAATCTCGCGGCTGAACAGGGCGACGAAACAGACGATGGCAAAGACCCAGGCCAGCCAGCGCGGCAGGTTGAGCCCGCGCAGCAGCTGGAACCCCGCCCGTGCTACTGACGCGCCCAGCGCCAGGCCGATGGGGACGCCCGCCAGCGAATCCCACGGCCAAATCGCACCCAAAGTCATCAGCAGGAAGGCGGCCGCCCCGTGCCGGGTGATGGCGCAGATGCGCGCGTGTAGCGTCTCGCCCTGCGCGATGGCGAAACGCTGGACGAGGGCGGCGATGCGCGGGCCCAGCTTGCGCCCCGCGACGACTCCACCCGCCAGCAGCGCCAGCGTCAGGACCGAGGCGACGACGGCCTCCATGGCTTCCATGCGGTTCGGCGGTTCGATGCCGCTCGCCTGAAGCCATTCGAACAGCGTCATCCGCGCGCCTGGCGAAAGCGGGCCAGCCCCCGGTCGAGATCGGCGATCAGGTCGTCCACATCCTCCAGCCCGATCTGCAACCGGATCAGCGGCCCGGCGAAATCGCGCTTCGTGACGCTGCGATAGCGATGCGGGTCGGCCGGGATGGCGAGGCTCTCATAGCCGCCCCAGCTAAACCCCAGCCCGAAATGGGCGAGCCCGTCGAGCATCGCGGTCCGCGCCGCATCGTTCCCGCCGTCGAGGACGAAGGCGAACAGCCCGCTCGACCCCAGGAAGTCGCGCGCGAACACGTCGTGGCCGGGGCAGGAGGCAAGGGCGGGGTGCAGCACCTGCGCCACGCCCGGCTGCCCGGCGAGCCACTGGGCGATGGTCAACGCGCTCTGTTGATGCTGGGCGAGGCGGACGCCCATGGTGCGCAGGCCCCGGCTGCCCAGATAGGCGTCGTCGGGGCTGGCGACCTGCCCGAGCTGGAAGCTGGTGTCGCGAAGCGCCGCCCAATGCGAAGGCGCGGCCGTGACCGAGCCGAGCATCGCGTCCGAATGGCCGACCACATATTTGGTGCAGGCCAGCACCGTCAGGTCGATACCCTTCCCGATCGCCGGGAAGAACAGCGGCGTCGCCCAGGTATTGTCGAGGATCGTGGTCACGCCCTTCGCCTTGGCGACCGAGACGATGGCGGGAATATCCTGCACCTCGAAGCTGAGTGAGCCGGGGCTTTCGAGGAAGATCGCTTTCGTCGCCGGGCCGATCAGTTCGGCGATGCGCGCCCCGACCAGCGGATCGTAGAAGCGCGTCGTGATCCCCATGCGCGCCAGCAACCCGGTGGCGAGCCCGCGCGTCGGGTCATAGGCGCTGTCGACCAGCAGCAGTTCGTCGCCCGGCGACAGGACCGACAGCAACGCCGCCGCGATCGCCGCCACGCCCGAGGGGTAGAGGAAGGTCGCCTCCGCCCCCGGCTCCAGGCTGGTCAGCGCATCGGCGAGCGACCATTGCGTCGGCAGGCCCTTGCGGCCGTAGAACAGCGTTTCGTGCAAATTCCCCGCGCCGACGCTGCGCATATGCGCGACATTGTCGTACAGCACGGTCGACCCGCGCCAGACGGGGACGTTGACCACGCCCTTCGTCCATTCCGCGCGGCGGCCCGCCTGGACCAGGCGGGTGGCGGGCTTGATCGGCAGGTCGTCGTCGGTCATCGGCTTCATGCGTCTTTCGCTTTGGGAGTGCTGGGGTCGGAGCCCCATTCGGTCCAGCTTCCGTCATAGACCGGCATCATGCCGCCGATCCGCTCCGCGCCGAAGGCCAGGACGCAGGCGGTGATGCCCGATCCGCAGGTGGCGACCATCGGCCTGGCCGGGTCGACCCCGGCGGCGGCGAATGCGGCGGCGATCGCCTCCGGCGCCTTCCACCGGCCATCGGCGTCGAACAGGCGCGAATAGGGCAGGTTGATCGCGGTCGGAATATGGCCGGGCTCGACGCCGGGGCGCGGCTCGGGTTCCGCACCGGCGAAGCGGCCGGGGGAGCGGGCATCGATCAGTTGCGCATCGCCCTTCTCGACATGGCCGCGCACCTCGCGAAGCGTGCGCAGCCGCGCCAGATCGGGTTGGGCGACGAACAGGCCGGGCGTCTCGCACGCGCCCGTCGGGCCGACCGCGAGCGGATGGCCCGACGCGACCCATGCCTCCAGCCCGCCATCGAGCAGCGCCACCGACTTCGCGCCGAACAGGGTCAGCATCCACCAGGCGCGCGCCGCACTGTGCAGCGGGGAACGATCGTACAGGACGATCCGGTCGGCATGGCCGACGCCCATCTCGCTCATCGCATGGGCAAAGACCTCGGCCGGGGGCAGGGTCATCGGCAGATCGCTGTCGGGATCGGCCAGCCTTCCCAGCGCCAGGAAGCGCGCGCCGGGAATATGCCCCTCCTCGAACCCGCGCCGTGCCTTCGCGTCATCGGCATCGTCGAGGAAATAGGTGACGTCGAGGACGCGCACGTCCGCCTCGCCCATGATCGCGGCGAGGTCTTCCGGGTTTAGGAGTGGCGGCATCTCGGGTCCCCTTGGTCGAGCCCGTACCTAGGCGCGATGGGGGCGGGGTCGCAAGCGGGGGACTAAGGCCGGCGACGTCAGGTCAGTTTCTCCAGAAATGCCGCGGCCTGCGCGCGGATCGCCTTCTGGTCGTCCTCCGCCATCCGGTTCCAGTTCCGATACGCCATCGCCATGCGCACATTGTCCCCGAATCGGCCCTCGTGCCGCGCCAGGAAGTCCCAGTAGAGCGCGTTGAACGGACAGGCATCCTCGCCCAGCCGCTGCTTCACATCATAGCGGCAAGCCCCGCAATAATCGGACATGCGGTTGATGTATGCGCCCGACGAGACATAGGGCTTGGACGCGATGACGCCGCCGTCCGCGAACTGGCTCATGCCCACGACATTGGGCAGTTCGACCCATTCATAGGCGTCGATATAGATTTCCAGATACCAGCGATGCACCTCCGCCGGGTCCGCACCGATCAGGACGGCGAAATTCCCCGTCACCATCAGCCGCTGGATATGATGCGCATGCGCGGTGTCGAGCGTCTGGCCCAGCGCCTCGGCCATGCAGTGCATGTCGGTCTCGCCGGTCCAGTAGAAGCCGGGCAGCGGCCGATGCGCGCGCAGGAAATTGCGCTCCGCATAATCCGGCCCGACATGCCAGTAGAGCCCGCGCACATATTCGCGCCAGCCGATGATCTGGCGGATATAGCCCTCCACCGAATTCAGGCTGACACGGCCGTCCTCATATTCCGCTTCCGCCATCCGGCAGAGGTCGAGCGGATCGAGCAGCCCCGAATTGATATAGGGCGACAGGACCGAGTGCCAGAGCTGGTGCTGGCCGGTCAGCATCGCGTCCTGATAGTCGCCGAATTTGGGCAGGCCGTGCGCCATGAACGCCTCGGCCTGCTGCCGCGCCTCCGCCGCCGTGGTCGCATAGGCGAAATCGTCCAGCGCGCCGGGATGATCGGCGAACCGGGCGGCGACGAGCTCGATCACCTCGCGCGTGATCCTGTCAGGCGCGAATCGTAACGGCTCGGGCTGCCTGTCCTTCTTCGGCGCGGGCTTGCGGTTGTCGGCGTCATAATTCCACTTGCCGCCCTCGGGCTTGTCACCCTTCATCAGCAGCCCGGTCTTGCGGCGCATCAGGCGGTAGAAGAACTCCATGCGGAGTTCCTTGCGGTCCTTCGCCCACTCCTCGAACTCGGCCTGGCTGGCGATGAAGCGGGTATCAGGGCGGATGTCGACCGGAATGCCGAACATGGTCTCCCACGCCTCCAGCATCGCGGCGACGCGCCATTCGCCCGCCTGAGTGACGACGATGCCCTTGGGCGCGTGCCGTTCGACCGCGCGGGCGATCTCGCCGGTGAAGCTGCCCGCATTGTCGGGATCATCCAGCGTCACATAATCGACCGTCCAGCCCGCCGTGCGAAGCGCCTGGGCATGGTGGCGCATGGCGGACAGGATATAGGCGATCTTGGCCTTGTGGTGGCGGACATAGGTCGTCTCGTCCGCCACCTCCATCATCAGCAGGACCGAGCGTTCCGGGTCCGCGCCGTCCAGGCTGGATAGGTTCATCGACAATTGATCGCCCAATATGGGGATCAGCGTTGGCGATTTGGGCATGGCTGTCCTACATGGCCTTTCATGAAGCATCTCGGCCAGACCAGCGCGCTGCCCGCTTCCCCGGAAGAGGCGGTGCTCGATTATGTTCCCAATCCCCGTCCGGGGCGTACCTATCTGATCCGGTTCGCCGCGCCGGAGTTCACGTCGTTGTGCCCGGTGACGGGCCAGCCCGACTTCGCGCATCTGGTCATCGACTATGTGCCCGGCGAGGCGATCGTCGAGTCGAAGTCGTTGAAGCTGTTCCTGGGCAGCTTCCGCAACCATGCCGGTTTCCATGAGGATTGCACCGTCGGCATCGGCGAGCGGCTGTGCGACGAGATGAAGCCGGTCTGGCTGCGCATCGGCGGCTATTGGTACCCGCGCGGCGGCATCCCGATCGACGTGTTCTGGCAATCCTCCGCCCCGCCCGCCAATCTGTGGCTGCCCGACCAGGGCGTAGCGGGCTATCGCGGCCGGGGATAAGGGCTGACCCTGGGGCAGGATGAACGTCGATCCTGCCCGCGTCACCTGTACGGGGAACGCCGGTAAAGCCGATTATAGACCGCTTCGGCGCTAATCCCGGTTGCGGTGCAGCAAATATGTAACACGCCCTGCAACCTTCCTGCCAAATGCGTGTTGATCCGGCAGCATGGTGTGCCGCGGATCTTCCGTAGCCGCCATGTTTTCAAGGACATGCAATATGGCGGATGCGAACGGAACCGTGATCGAGCGATTGGCGCTGATTGGTAATTTCCTGCCCCGGCAATGCGGGCTCGCGACCTTCACCACCGATGTCTATACGGCGATGCGCGATCGGTTCCCCGATGTGGCGGTCGATGTCTATGCGATGGACGATCACCCGGGCCGCTACGCCTATCCGCCCGCCGTCACGGCCGCCATCCCGCAGAACGAACGCAGCGCCTATATCGACATGGCCCGTCGGATCGACGCCAGCGGTGCGCAGGCCATTTGGGTCCAGCACGAATATGGCATCTATGGCGGGGCGGCGGGCGAGCATCTGCTCGCGCTGCTCGACCGTACCACGCTGCCGGTGATCGCGACGCTGCACACGGTCCTCGAAAAGCCCTCTGCCGACGAGCGCCGGGTGATGGAGGGGCTGCTCCGCCGCTGCGCCCGCATCATCGTGATGGCCGACAAGGGCCGCGACATTCTCCAGCGCGTCTATGGCGCCGATCCGCGCCAGATCGCGATGATCCCGCATGGCGTCCCCGACCGCGAACTCATCTCCCCCGATTCGATGAAGGCCCGGTTCGGCTGGGACGGGCGCAAGGTGGTGCTGACCTTCGGCCTGCTCGCCCCCAACAAGGGGATCGAGACGATCATCCAGGCACTTCCCGCCGTCGCCGCGCGTCATCCGCAACTGCTCTATGTCGTGCTGGGCGCGACCCATCCGAATCTGATCGCACATGAAGGCGAAGTCTATCGCGACCGGCTGAAGGCGCTGGCCGACACGCTGGGCGTCGCGGACAATGTCGCCTTTGTCGATGCGTTCGTCGAGCATGACGAACTGCTCGATTATCTCCAGGCGGCGGACATCTATGCCACGCCCTACAGCAATCCCGCCCAGATCACGAGCGGCACGCTGTCCTATGCGGTGGGCGTGGGCAAGGCGGTGATCTCCACCCCCTATGTTCATGCGACCGAAATTCTGGCCGACGATCACGGCGTGCTGGTCCCGTTCGGCGATGTCGCGGCCTTTGCGCGCGAGATCAACCGGCTGCTCGACGACGAGGCCGCGCGCACTCATTTGTCGAAGCGGGCCTATGCCCGTGGCCGGACCATGATCTGGCCGCGCCTGGCCGAGGCGGCGATGGAACAGTTCGGCACCGCGATCACCGCGCGTCCCAGGCGAATCAGCTTCGGCCACCAGAATTCGGTCAAGCCGCTCGCTCCCGACATGACCGCCGTCGAACGGATGAGCGATTCGACCGGCATGTTGCAGCATGCCATCTATTCGGTCCCCGATCGTCGCCATGGCTATTGCATCGACGACAATGCCCGGGCGCTGATCTTCATGACGCAGGCGCCGGATATCGACCCGGTGGTGCGCGACAAGTGGACGACCATCTACGCCTCGTTCCTGCAATATGCCTGGAACCCGGAGGCGCGGCGCTATCGCAACTTCATGCGCTTCGACCGGACATGGTGCGAGGATGTAGGGTCGGAGGATTCCAACGGCCGTACCCTCTGGGCGCTGGGCGTCGCTGCGCGCGACGCGCAACCATCGAAGCATCGGGACTGGGCGCAGATGTGGTTCGACGCCACCGCCTCGCTCGCGCTCGATCTCGGGTCGCTGCGGGCTCAGGCCTTTGCAATGCTGGGCGCCGCCGCCATGCTGGAGGCGCGGCCGGGGCACCAGTTGGCGCGCGCGATCCTGGAGAAGCTGCCCCCGCTGCATCTGGCCTTGCTGGAGGAAGCGCGGCGGCCCGAATGGCAGTGGTTCGAGATCGTCCTCGCCTATGACAATGCCCGCGTGCCCCAGGCGCTGATCGAGGCGGGGCGGGCGCTCGGCCGCCAGGATCTGGTCGATTGCGGCATTTCGACGCTGGACTGGATCGTCGCCAAGCAGACCTCGCCCGAGGGCCGGTTCCGGGCGGTGGGCAGCGAGAGCTTTGGCCGCCCCTATGCCGAGCCGTTGCAGTTCGACCAGCAACCGCTGGAGGCACAGGCGACGGTCGAGGCGTGTCGTTCGGCCTATCTGGCGACGCGCGACACGCGCTGGGTCGCCGAGGGCGAAAAGGCCTATGGCTGGTTCCTGGGCATGAACGACCTGGACCTGCCGCTCGCCACCGCAAGCGACGGCGGCTGTTTCGACGGGCTGATGCCCAACGGCCTCAACCGCAACCAGGGCGCGGAGTCGATTCTCGCCCTGCAACTGGCCAATTGCGCGATTGCAAGCCTTTGCCATTCCGCCGCATCCATGGCAGGAGCCGATCGTCACATCGCCTGATCGCTCATGCGAAAGGGGGATGGGATGAGCGTTTTGGTTATAGTGGCGAGACGGTAGCGCGATGGATTTGTTCAACCACCGGCTGCGGCTTCATGCCGATCCTTCGCGTGTCGTGGTGCGACCGTTCCATATCGCCTGGGGCGGTGGCAATGGTGCCCCTCCCAGCCGGACCGAGCGTCTGGTCGGCGAGGTGCTGGCCATGTCGCCACAGGAGGCGCGCGACCAGCTCGAAACCGTGCTGAAGGATTTCGAGGCGCGGCACTGGCAGACGCGGCGTGTGTTCATGACGCGCTATGACCAGATCGAGGATCTGCTCAAGCTCGACGGGTCGAAGATCAGCGACGAGAAGCGCCAGTTGATCGGCGCCTATTTCTGCCACGAATACAGCTATGCCGCCGCCGCGTTAATGAATCCGTCGGCGGTGCCGCATTTCGACCAGACCGGCATCCAGCCGGGATCGCAGCGTATCCTGATGTCGATGCGCGCGGTGGGCGAGGGGCATATCTCCTCGGTCGCCTTTCGCGAGGGCATCATCAACGACCAGAACCAGCTCCGCCTCGCGCCCGAGCCGCCCTTCGCGACGGCGACCGACGTGCATGGCTGGGGCGATGACGACATGCCCAACGGTCCCATCACGGTGCATCGTCACCGCGACTCGACCTTGTCGGGCACGGTCATCTTCCCGATCACCCAGGCCCAGTCCAAGGGGCTGGAGGACATGCGGATCGTCCAGTTCACGCATGACGGCGGTGCGCTGGAATGGATCGGGACCTACACCGCCTATGACGGCTCGGGCATCCAGTCCGAACTGATGCGCACCCGCGACTTCCGTGCGTTCGACCTCGTGCCGATGACCGGCTCGGCCGCGCGGAACAAGGGCATGGCGTTGTTCCCGCGCAAGGTCGGCGGGCAATATATGATGATCGGGCGGCAGGACGGCGAGAATCTGTTCCTGCTCAAGTCCGACTCGCTGACCCATTGGGAAGAGGGGGAGAAGATCCTCACCCCGGTCTATCCCTGGGAGCTGGTGCAGATCGGCAATTGCGGCCCGCCGATCGAGGTGGACGAGGGCTGGCTGCTCCTCACCCACGGCGTGGGCGCGATGCGCAAATATTCGATCGGTGCGGCGCTGCTCGACAAGAATGATCCGTCCAAGGTGCTTGGCCGGACGAAGCAGCCGATCCTGGCCGCCAAGGATCAGGATCGCGAGGGCTATGTGCCCAACGTCGTCTATTCCTGTGGCGCCATCCGCCACGCCGATTCGCTGTTCCTGCCCTATGGCATCGCGGACAGCTCGATCGGCTTTGCCTTTGTGAAGATCAGCGAGTTGCTGGCGGCAATGTAGCCAACTGCGTGACCACCTGGCGGCGCGTGTAGCGATATAGCGCCGCCAGCAGTCCCAGGAACACCAGGGTTCCCCCGATCAGCGCCGGGGAGGCGAAACCCGGTCCGACCAGGGCCAGGGGCGCGTCGGAATTGGTCAGATAGACGATCCCGGCAAAACCGACGCCCCACAGGCTTTCACCCACGATCAGGCCGGTCGCCGCCAGCACGCCCAGCCGCTCGGCCGCTTCTGGATTGGCGCTGCGCCTGGCCCAGCGGTCATAGACATGGCCGATCGTCGCGCCGATCACGACCGGCAGCGTCGCCGACATGGGCAGGTAAATGCCCAGCCCCACGCCCAGCGGCGGCAGGCGCAACCAGCCGAGCTTGCCCAGCCCTTCGTCGACGATGATCACACCGACGCCGACCAGCGCGCCGATGCCGATCATCCCCCAGTTGAGATCACCGCCCAGTACGCCCTTGGCGAGCGCCGAGATCAACGCGGCCTGCGGCGCGGAGAGCGCGTTCGGCCCCGCGCCCGGCGTACCCGCAAAGCCCAGCGTCGCATTGAGCAGGTCGAGCACCGGCGGGATGACCAGGCTGCCGAAGACGACGCCGATGACCAGCGCCACCTGCTGCTTCCACGGCGTCGCGCCGACCAGCTCGCCGGTCTTCAGGTCCTGGAGATTGTCGTTGGAGATGGTCGCGACGCCGAACACGACGCCGGTGACGATCAGCGCATAGGCGACCAGCGCCTGCGTCGTCTCGGGCGGGGTGCCGCGCCCGAACAGCCCGACGAGCAGCAGGGCGGCGGCGAGGACCGAGAGGATGCCGATCCCCGACACCGGGCTGTTCGACGCGCCGATCAGGCCCGCCATGTAACCGCAGACGGCGGCGATCACGAGGCCGATGAGCAGGATGAACAGCAGCGCGCCGCCGATCAGCGCCACCCCCGACGCCGCCAGCGGCCCGCCCGCGATCACCGACCAGAGCAGCCCCGCGATCGGCACCAGGGTCGCCAGCGCCACGGCGGCGACGATCCCGATCGGCAGGTCGCGTTCGCCGATGGCCAGCACGGCGCCATCCCGCCGGGCCGAGGAGGCGGCGAGCGAGGATCGGATGCCGCCGATCACCGGCCCGATGATCTTCAGCAGGGTCCAGATCGCCGCGACCCCGATCACGCCCGCGCCCAGGAAGCGGACGTCACGCGAAAAGATGCCGCCCGCCCATTCCGCGACCGGCCCGGTCGAGGGCGCCATGGCGGTCAGGATGGGCAGCGCCACCCACCATCCGATCGCGATCCCCGCCAGCATCGCGCACCCGACCGACAGGCCGACCAGATGCCCGACCCCGATCAGCGCGAAGGACAGTCCGCCCGAAATGCCGGTCGCCCCCGCGCCGGTGCGGAACCAGACGGACGCCTCGGCCACCGCCAGCTTGGTCTGGGTCACGATCGCGAAGGCCGCCGACGCGATGGCGTTGACGACGATCAGCCGCAGCCCCGTCGCGCTTTCCGCTTCGCCCTCCCGGCTGCCCGCACCGACCTTCAGCACTTCGGCGGCGGCGCGGCCTTCCGGGTAAGGCAGGTCGGTGTCGACCACCAGCGCGCGGCGCAACGGGACCGAGAACATGACGCCCAATATGCCGCCCGTCGCTGTGATCCCTGCGGTCAGGAGATAGGGGAAACCCTGCCACCAGCCGATCATGACGAGGCCGGGCAGCACGAAGATGATAGCCGCCAGCGTGCCGGCGGCCGAGGCGACCGTCTGGACGATGTTGTTCTCCAGCACCGAACTGTTCGGCAGATAGCGCAGGATCGCCATCGAGATGACCGCCGCCGGGATCGAGGTGGCGAAGGTCAGCCCGACCTTGAGCCCCAGATAGACATTGGCGGCGGTGAACAGCAGGGTGATCAACCCGCCCAGTGCGATACCGCGAAGGGTGAGTTCCGCGACGGGACGGGAGGAGGTCGGTGTGATGCTCATGCGCGCAGATGTGGCAGAGTGCGGGGCGCTCGCCTAGCATTTCGTGTGGGGGGCGGTGGCGGTGTCCCTTTGGCCTTCGATGGCATTCAGGCTGAACGGAGGTCGGGGAGCATTACCCCCGGAACAGATTCCCCAGCACCCCGCGCACCACCGCGCCCATGATTCCACCGCTGTTCGACCGGCGCCGTGACCCGCCACCGAACACCTGTTTGCCGATCTCGTTGGCAACCTGTCGTCCTAGCGAGGAACTGGCCGATCGCGCCGCGCTGGTCGCGATCTTGGCCCAGGGCGAGTTGGCGGTCTCGCGCTGTTCGGCGATGCGCGCGCGTTCGGCCTCCTTCGCGGCCTTCGCCTCGGCCTTGGCCGCTTGCGCCGCCTGTTTTTCGGCCTCGGTCGAGGCCTTGGCTTCCGCAGCGGCGGCGGCGGCTTCCTGCGTCTTGGTGGCGAGCAACTCCTCGGCCGATTCGCGGTCGATCGCCTGGTCGTATTTGGTGCCGACCGCATCGGTTTCGATCAGCACGCGGCGCTCCTCGGGCGTGGCGGGGCCGACTCGACTCCGCGGCGGGGCGATCAGCGTGCGCTCGACCGGCGAGGGCGATCCGTCGGACTGGAGCAGCGACACCAGCGCCTCGCCAACCTTCAATTCGGTGATCGCGGTGGCGACGTCGACGCCGGGATTGGCGCGGAACGTCTCCGCGGCCGAGCGGACCGCGGCCTGGTCGCGCGGTGTGAAGGCGCGCAGGGCATGCTGCACCCGGTTGCCAAGCTGTCCCGCGATCTTGTCCGGCACGTCGATCGGGTTCTGGGTGATGAAGTAAACACCGACCCCCTTGGACCGGATCAGCCGCACCACCCGCTCGATCGTGTCGACCAAAGCGGGCGCGGCCCCGTCGAACAGCAGATGCGCCTCGTCGAAGAAGAAGACGAGCCTGGGCTTGTCGGGGTCGCCGATCTCGGGAAGCTGCTCGAACAGTTCGGACAACAGCCACAGAAGGAAGGTGGCATAGAGCTTGGGGCTCGCCATCAACTGGTCGGCGGCCAGGATGTTGACGACGCCCCGGCCCGAATCGTCGGTACGGATCAGGTCGGCCAATTCCAGTGCGGGCTCGCCGAAGAAATGCTCGGCGCCTTGCGTGCGCAACTGGAGCAGCGCGCGCTGGATCGCGCCGACCGACTGCTTGGACACATTGCCATAGGTGGTGGTCAGCTCTTCGGCCCGCGCGGCGCACTCGGCCAGCATTGCCTGAAGATCGTCCAGATCGAGGAGCAGCAACCCTTCCTTGTCCGCGACATGGAAGGCGATGGTCAGCACGCCCTCCTGAGTCTCGTTCAGCCCCATCATCCGCGCGAGCAGCAGCGGCCCCATCTCCGACACGGTGGCGCGGACCGGATGGCCCTGGGTGCCGAACAGGTCCCAGAACTGCACCGGCGCGGCCTCATAGGCCCAGTCGGTCATCCCCAGTTCGGCGGCGCGCGCGGCAAAGGCGGCGTGGGTCTTTCCCAGCGCCGATCCGGCCATGCCCAGACCCGACAGGTCGCCCTTCACATCGGCGACGAAGCTGGGCACGCCCGCGCGTGAGAAGCCCTCCACCATGGTCTGCAGCGTCACCGTCTTGCCGGTGCCGGTCGCGCCCGCGATCAGGCCGTGCCGGTTCGCGCGCTTGAGGTCGATCGCCTGCGGCTTGCCGCCGCCCATGCCGATGAAGATGCCGTCCATGTCCCCATCTTATCGTCTGACGCGTCGGCGGGAATAGCAAAAGGGCCGCCGCATCCCCACGATGCGACGGCCCTGCCATGACGGACGGCTATCACCCCTACCCTGCCCCCCGCCGGGGAGCGGAAGGGGAGGGTGGAAGCCTTACTTGATGCGCAGCGGCATCAGGCGGTCGGCGATGCGGCCGCGCGTGATCTGCGCCAGCACCTGCGGACGGCCGGCGGCCTTGGCAGCGGCGACGATCTGCTGAACGTCGGCGGCGCTGCGAACCGGCTGTCCGTTGATCGCCGAGATGACGTCGCCGCGCTTCAGCTTGGAGGCGGCATCGCTCGACGGGTCCACCGCCGCGATCACCACGCCCTGCGTCGACGGATCGACATTGATCGCCCGCGCGATCGCCGGGGTCAGCGTCTGGACCGACAGGCCCAGGCCGCCACCGGCGGTCGGCGCGACCTGCGCATTGTCGTCATCGTCGGGGAAGGCGTCCGAGCCATCGCCCATCTGTGCCGCCAGTTCGTCGTTCGACGGACGCGTCGCGGCGGTCGCGGTCAGCGACAGCGGCTTGCCATTGCGCAGGATCTCGAGCTGGACGCGGCCGCCCGGTGGGACGTTGGCGATCAGATAGGACAGCGTCTGCTCGGGCGTGACCGACTGGCCGTTGACCTTGGTCACGACATCGAACGCCTTCAGGCCGGCCTTGGCGGCGGGACCGGCAGGCTCGACCTTGGCGATGACCTCGCCCTGCCCCTTGGGGATGCCCAGCGACGCCGCCACATCGTCGGTGACCGGGCCGCCGATCTGGACACCCAGATAGCCGCGCTCGATCTTCTGGCCCTTCATCAGCTTGTCGATGATCGGCTTGGCGTCCTCCGCCGGGATGGCGAAGCCGATGCCGATATTGCCGCCCGACTGCGAATAGATCTGGCTGTTGATGCCGATCACATTGCCGTTCATGTCGAACATCGGGCCGCCCGAATTGCCCTGGTTGATCGCGGCGTCGGTCTGGATGAAGCGGTCGTTCGCGCCGCCCTGGCCGGTGACGCGATGCACGGCCGAGACGATGCCGGCGGTGACGGTGCTCGACAGGCCGAAGGGCTGGCCGATCGCCAGCACCCAGTCACCGGGCCGCGCCCGCGACGAATCGCCGAAGCGGACGAAGGGCAGGTTCTGGCCATCGATCTTCAGGACTGCGAGGTCCGAGGTTTCGTCGCGGCCGACGACCTTGGCGGTATATTCCTTGCGGTCGTTCAGCGTGACGGTGATCGAGTCGACCGACGCCCCCTGCGCACCCGGCGCGATGACGTGGTTGTTGGTGACGATATAGCCGTCGGGCGAGATCAGGAAGCCCGAGCCCAGCGAGGCGCCTTCACGCTTTTGCGGCTGCGGCCCGGCCTGGCCGCCGAACTGGCCGAAAAAGCCCTCGAACGGAGTGCCCGCGAACGGATTCGCCTGCTGCTTCACGGTGATCGACTGCTTGGTCGAGATGTTGACGACGGCGGGCTGGAGCTTGGCGACCATGTCGGCGAAGCTCATCGGCGCACCGGCGCGGGGGGCGACCGCCTGGATCGCACCCGGTTCGTTCTGCGCGACTTGCGCGGTCCCGGGCTGGAGGGCCAGGGTCGCGGTCGCGCCGCCAAGAAGGAGCGCACTGGTGATGGCGTAGGCGTAGCGCACTGGGCTAAGGTCCTCTCAAAAAATTCAACTTGACCGTGCTCTATTTGTCACGATTTTGCTGAACGACGCTTGAATATGAACGAGCGGAAAGGTGGAATACCCACCTATCGGCCCGGCGCGGTGAATTCCTTCAGATAGCTGTTCTGCGGCGACAGAATGATCTGCGTGCTGCCATGTTCCTGATTGCTGCCGTCCGCGCCGAAGGTGTGGCGATAGGACTGCATCGCGCGGTAGAAATCATAGAAGCCCGCATCCTTGCCAAAGGCCTGGGCATAGATTTGCGCGGCCTGCGCATCGGCATCGGCGCGGACGATCTGCGCCTGCTTCTGCCCCTGCGCGGCGATGGTGATCGCCTCCTGCTGGCGCGCGGTCTGCATCCGGTTCAGCGCGCTTTGCAGCGGCGTCCCCGGCGGCAGTTCGGCTTCCTTGATCCGCACGTCGACGATCTGGACGCCATATTGCCGCGCGATCCGATCGAGCTGGACCTGGATCGCGTCCATTACCTGCCCCCGCTCCGGGCTGAGCAGTTCGGCGGACCGGCGCTTGCCCAGTTCGTTGCGCAGGGCCGAGCCGAAGATCGGGCTCAACTGCGCGATGACGCCGTCCACGCTGCCCGCCGTCGCCAGCATCTGGCGCGGATCGATCACCCGGAACCGGGCGAAGGCGTCGACATTCATGCGCAGCTGGTCGGTCGACAGCACCTGGGTCTTTTCCAGGTCGAGATCGAGCACCCGCTTGTCGACCCAGACGATCCGGTCGACAAAGGGAATGCGCGCGATCAGCCCCGCGCCGCTGTCGCCCAGTTGCTCACCGGGACGATAGCCGTTGATGATCCGGCGCGGCTGTTCGAAGCGATAGATCACCGCCTGCTTGGTTTCGGGCACGATGGCGAAGGTCGCCGCCGCGACGATCACCGCCACCAGCAACGCGACGCCCAGCACGATCGGGTTGCGAAGGGTCAGGCCGTTCACTGGCCACCTCCCTGCGTCGCCACGGGGGCGGCCACGTCGGGCGCGGGCGTCGCCGCCTTGCCCCTGGACAGCGGCAGATAGGGCACGACGCCCGGCGCCTCGACGATGGTCTTGTCCGACTTGGCCAGCACGGCCTCCATGGTCTCGTAATACATGCGGCGGCGGGTCACCTCGGGGGCGAGGCGATATTGCTCGTACATCTTGTCGAACTGCGCCGCTTCACCCTGGGCGCGCGCGATCACCTGTTCGGCATAGGAGCGCGCCTGGTTGACGTCGGCGATCGCCCGCTGCTGCGCGACCGTCACCTTGTTGAAATCGTCGACGATCTGTTGCGGCGGGGCGGCCTGCTTGATCGCCACGCCCTGGATCCGCACGCCCGAATGATATTCGTTCAGGATCGACTGGGTCAGTTCCTGCACCCGCTGGCCGATATCGGCGCGGCCCGAACCCAGCGCCTGGTCGAGCGTGGTCTGGGCGATCACCGTGCGCATTGCACTTTCGGCGACGGCGCGGACCGTTTCCTGCGGCTGGGCGAGGCGGAAGGCGAAATCACGCGGGTTGGAAATGTCCCAACGCACCGAATAGCTGAGGTCGATGATGTTCTGGTCGCGGGTCAGGACCAGATTTTCGCCCGATCCCTCCGGGAAATTCTCGGTGCGGATCTTCTGCACGTCCAGCACCCGGACGCTGGCGATCGGGGCGGGAGCGGTGATCTGGATGCCGGGTTCAAGAATGCCGGTATAGCGCCCGAAATAGGTGACGACGCCGCGCTGCTGCGGACCGATCGGATGGATCGAGGTGTAGAGCACCCAGATGCCGACCAGGATCGCCGCGCCGATCGCCCATAGCGTCCGTCCGCCCGCACCACCGGGCAGGCCGCCAAAGCCGCCCGATCCGCCGGGGCCCTCGCCCGGACCACCACCGCCCGAGCCGCGCGCCTTGCGGATGAACTCATCCAGCGCAGTGGGCTTGGAGGACGCCTTGCGGCCGCCCGGCGGCACCGCCCAGGGATTGCGGGGGCCGCCTTCGGAATCCTCGCCGGACCCGCCCCAGGGGCCTTTCGGCGTTTCGGCGGCTAGAATGGGGGGGCGTCGCAAACGGCCCATCAGCTTTCTCATGATCATCGTTATAGGAACGGTTCGCCGACAAAAACAGTGGCAAGCCGCGCTTCGCGTCCTATCTGCCCGTCATGAGCATGATCGAGCGGGTAAAGGCGGCGGTGACCGCGGTGGCGGGAAAGCGCGCAAGCGTGCGGATGGAGGGTGCGCGGGCGGGCGTCGTGCTGGACACGACCGGGCTCGACGGCGCGGGCCGCCACGCGCTGGAGGAGGAGGTCAAGGCCGCCGCGATGCAGCCCGGCGTCGAGGACGTCCGCGTCGTCCTGACCGCCGAGAAACGCGAGCGGCGGATCCTTGCGGTGGCCAGCGGCAAGGGCGGGGTGGGCAAGTCGACCCTGTCGGCCAACCTCGCCATCGCGCTGGCCCGCGCCGGGCGCAGGACCGGCCTGGTCGATGCCGATATCTACGGCCCGTCGCAGCCCCGGCTGATGGCGGCAGAGGGGGTGAAGCCCGTCGCGCAGGATGGCAGGCTGCAACCCGTGCCGACGCCCTATGGCGTGTCGCTGCTGTCGATGGGACAGTTGGTCGAACCGGACAAGGCGATCGCCTGGCGCGGACCGATGGCGGCGGGTGCGCTCAGCCAGCTGGTCGATGGCGACTGGGGGGCGACCGAACTGCTGGTCCTCGACCTGCCGCCGGGCACGGGCGACGTGCAGCTGACCATGGTGCAGAAACATCGCCCGGCGGGGGCGGTGATCGTCTCCACGCCGCAGGATCTGGCGCTGATCGATGCGCGCCGTGCGATCGACCTGTTCGCCAAGGCGGGCGTGCCGATTATCGGCCTGGTCGAGAATATGGCCGGTTATTGCTGCCCGCATTGCGGCGGCATCTCCGACCCGTTCGGATCGGGCGGGGCCGAGGCGGCGGCGGCGGAACTGGGCATTCCCTTCCTGGGCCGGGTGCCGCTGACCATCGCGATCCGCACTGCCTCCGATGCGGGGCAGCCGCCTGCGGCGGGCGAGGGGGACGAGGTCTTCGCGCCCATCGCCGCGCGTGTCGAGGCATGGCTGGACGGCAACGCGACGGGCGCATGAAACCGGCGCGGCGACGGAGCGTTGGAGCCCGATAGACCGCCCCCGTCCCCTTGACCTGCAAGCCGGACCAGGCGGTCGTGAAGGGGATTGTCCATGCCGTTGACCGCCGATGAGGATATCCGCGCTTTGTTGGGCGAGGCGCGCACGATCGCGATGGTGGGGGCGTCGGACCGCCCGGATCGCCCCTCTTACGGCGTAATGAAGCGGCTGCAGGACCATGGCTACCGCGTGATCCCGGTCAATCCGCAGATCACCGGCGAGCATGTGCATGGCGAGTTCATATTCCGCGAACTGGGGCAGTTGGGCGACCCCATCGACATCGTCGATATCTTTCGCCGGTCCGACGCGGTCGGCCCGATCGTCGATGAGGCGATCGCGATCGGTGCGAAGGCCGTCTGGATGCAATTGGGCGTCGTCAACGAGGAAGCGGCCGCGCGGGCCGAGGCGGCGGGGCTGAAGGTCGTGATGGACCGCTGCCCGGCGATCGAGATTCCGCGCCTGGGCGTTCCCCCGGTCGACGCGGGTTGAACGACTTGGAGAAGCTGATCGGAGCGCCCTGAAAGGAGGATATGGACGATGATGCCGGTGCCGTTGCTGATGCTGCTGGCCGCGCCCCAGGCGGAGGGGGCACGCCATCTTGTCCTGCCCCGCCTGACCCATGGATGCGGCGGGGTGTCCTGCGCCAGCGCCCGTCCGTCCCCCTATAGGCTGGGGCGGGATTCGACGGTGCCGATCGATGCCAAGGCGCGTGCCTTCGCCAACGACGGCACCTATTGCGCGGTGGTCGGCGACAAATATTGCACCAGCAAGCCGCGCACCCTGCTCCGCATGCCGATCGGCCCGTAACAGCCGCGCCATGACGCTGGCGCATCGCGGCGGAAGCAGGCATGATCGGTCGAGCCGGGGCGGCCGCACCGCCTGGGCAGGCTGGATGCCGGGAGGGCGTGGTGATGGTCCTGGGGGTGATGCTGCTGGTCGCGGGCGTTCAGGGCGAGATGCCGTCGCCGCCTCCCTCGGTCGATATGATCGTCGCCAGGACGCGGCGGCTGACCAGCGTCGAAACCCATTGCGTCTATGATCCAAATTCGACGGACATCTCGGTCTGCGGCCGGCGCAACGCGGATCGCTTTCGCGTGCCGTTCGAATCGACCTATGAGCCCGGCGATCCGCGGCATGAGGGCGTGATGGACGAACGCACCCGCCTGATGGCGCGCAGCACGCCGTTGCGGGATCTGTCGCCCTTTCAGGTCGGCGGCGGCCATGTCGGCGTTACGGTCGAAACCGGCGGGCGTCGTGGAGCGCCGACCCTCCGAAAGCCCGCGCCATGACGATCCTGATCGCGCTGGCGCTCCAGGCCGCCTCCACGCCACCGACTCGAACGCCCGAGGGCGGCGAGCGCTTTTCGATCCTGGCCCGCGATCCGTGCCCGCCCTCGGCCGGAAGCGCGGCGGATATCGTCGTCTGTGGCCGCCGACAGGCCGATGACCGGCTGACCCTCAACAAGGACGAGCCGCCTGCCGGGCCCGCGCCATCGAATCCAGAGATGACCGGCATCGGTGCGTTGCGGGCGTCGAGTACGCCCTGCGCCGCCCGGATCGGCGGGTGTCAGGTCGGCTTCAACCTGCTGGCCCCGGCGCTGCTGCTCGCCAACGAGGCCCGGATCGGAATCAGCAAGCTGGTCGACAAGGCCCGCGACAAGAGCAACCGCGTGCCCATCGCCCTCGACGGACCGGGACCGAGCGGGCATCTCGAACCCTGATCCCCGTCCCGCCGCGAAGGCTCTTCCATGTCTTTCGTTGCAGGGAAGGATTGGAGGACCGGCAGTCCGATGCCGATCCGGCCTTAGGCCTGCCGGACCCGGCGCGCGGCGCGCGCCGAGGGGGGCGGGGTGAACCAGTCGGTCAGCCCCAGGCCGGTCTCCGCCATGGCGCGCAGCACCACTTGTCCGGCGGCACGTGCATCGCTGAGCGCGTCGTGGTGGCGATGCTCCAGGTCCAGGAACGCCGCGAGCGTGTTGAGCTTGTGATTGGGCAGTTCGGGCCAGGCCCGCCTGGCTATGGTCACGCTGTCCAGCCAGCGCGCGGCGATGGGGGGCAGGGCGTCGCGCTCGCACGCGCGGCCCAGCGCGCCCTTGTCGAACCCCGAATGCGCCACCGTCACCCGTCCGCCCAGATGCTCTGCCAGGTCGGGGTGGAGCGCGGCGAAGGTGGGCTTGCCCAGCACATGATCGGCGGTGATGCCGTGGATGCCGATGTTGAACGCGCTGAATTCGTCGCACGGGTCGACCAGCGTCTCATAGGCCAGGACCTCCACGCCATTCGCATAGCCGACAATGCCGATCTGGCAGATGCTGCTGGTGCGCTGACAGGCGGTTTCGACGTCGATGACCACGAAATCGGGGGAGATCATGCCAGACCCCTTAGCGGTATCGTGCCGCTCAAGCAATAAAAGGTCGCGTGATGGCTCGACAGCGACCGTTTCTATCCGCTACCGGCCGGGCTTCAAACACGCTCGGGATACAGGAATAGGATATGGGCGACGCATTGCGGGTGGCTTTGGCGGGACTCGGCACGGTGGGCGGCGGCGTCATTCGCCTGCTCGACGCGAACCGTGACCTGATTACCCGGCGCGCGGGCCGCCCGATCGAGATCGTCGCCGTCTCCGCGCGCGACCGGACCAAGGACCGCGGCGTCGACCTGTCGCGTTTCGAATGGGTGGACGACACCGCCGCGCTCGCCGCGCACCCCGATGCCGATGTGGTGGTCGAACTGATCGGCGGATCGGACGGTCCGGCGCTGACGCTGGCGCGTACCGCGCTCGAGGCCGGGCGCGGCTTCGTGACCGCCAACAAGGCGATGCTGGCGCATCATGGGCTGGAACTGGCGCAGAAGGCGGAGGCGTCGAACGCCGCGCTGAAGTTCGAGGCGGCGGTGGCGGGCGGCATCCCGGTCATCAAGGGCTTGCGCGAAGGGGCGGCGGCCAATGCCATCGCACGGGTCTATGGCATCCTCAACGGCACCTGCAATTTCATCCTGTCCAAGATGGAGGCGGAGGGTCGCGACTTTGCCGAGGTGCTCGCCGAAGCGCAGGCGCTGGGCTATGCCGAGGCGGACCCCAGCTTCGACATTGACGGGGTCGACGCGGCGCACAAGCTGTCGATCCTGGCCGCCATCGCGTTCGGGACGCAGCCCGCATTCGGCGATGTCGCGATCGGCGGCGTGCGCCATGTGCTGGCGGCGGACATCGCGCAGGCGGCGTCGCTTGGCTACCGCGTGCGGCTGGTCGGCGTCGCGGAGGAAGGCGCGAACGGCCTGTTCCAGCGGGTGCACCCGCATCTGGTGCCGCTCGACCATCCGCTGGCGCATGTCACCGGCTCGACCAACGCGGTCGTGGCAGAGGGCAATTTCGTCGGCCGCCTGCTGTTCCAGGGCGCGGGCGCAGGCGACGGCCCGACCGCCAGCGCGGTGGTGGCCGACCTGATCGACATCGCGCGCGGCGAATATGGCGCATCCTTCGCCATGCCCGCGCATGAGCTGACGCCCGCGCCCAAGGCCGACAGCGGCGAGCGGCGCGGTCGCGCCTATCTGCGCTTCACGGTGCAGGACAAGGTCGGCGTGCTGGCCGAGATCGCCGCCGCGATGCGCGACGCGGGCGTGTCGATCGAAAGCCTGATCCAGCGCGGCGAGGCGGCGGACGGTGGCGTGATGATCGCGATCGTCACCCATGAAGGGCCGGAACGCGCGGTCGCCCAGGCGCTGGAACGTCTGCGCGGCAGCCAGAGCCTGGTCGGCCAGCCGCTGCTGATGCATATATTGGGGTGAGAAATTCCTCCCCTGCAAGGGGAGGTGGCAGGCTGAAAGCCTGACGGAGGGGTGTCGCGGCCAGCGATGACGCCCCTCCACCATGCCGCGCATGGTCTCCCCCTTCGCGGGGGAGGAACAGGACTTACTTCTTGATGAGTCCGATCTCGACCAGCCGCTCGAACAGATAGTCGTGCGCGGTGATCGGCTCGGGATAGCGGTCCGGGTGCCCCTCGCTGATCGTGCCGGGCAGCGTCTTGATCAGGAAATCGGGCGCGGGGTGCAGGAAGAAGGGCATCGAATAGCGCGAGAAGCCGCGGCGCTCGACCGGCGGATTGACCACCCGGTGCGTGGTCGAGGGCAGGACATGGTTGGTCAGCCGTTGCAGCATGTCGCCGACATTGACCACCATCGCGCCCTCGGGTGGACGGATCGCCAGCCACTCGCCCGAATCGCGGTCGAGCAATTCCAGCCCCGCTTCCTCGGCGCCGAGCAACAGGGTGATGAGGTTGATATCCTCATGCGCGCCCGCCCGCACGCCCTCTGCATCGGCCGGGATCGGCGGATAGTGGAGCAGGCGCAGCACCGAATTGCCGTCCTTGACCGCCGGGTCGAACCAGTGGGGGTCGAGCTTCAGATGCCGCGCGATCGCCGAGAGCAGCCGGTCGCCCGCCTTGTCGAAGGCAGAGAACAGCTCGACGAAATCCTCGCGGAACCCCTCCGGCCGCGCGGGCCAGATATTGGCGGGCATCCGGTCCGCATAAGCATGGCCCTCGGGCAGTTCGCGGCCGACATGCCAGAACTCCTTGAGGTCGACGACCTTGGCATCCTTGGCGATCTCGGTCTTGAACGGCGTGTAGCCGCGCGCCCCGCCGCCGCCGGGCACGTGATAGCCGCGCTTCTCCTCCTCGGGCAGGTCGAACAGGGCCTTGGTCTGCGCCCAGGCGCGGTCGATCAGGTCGGCGGGGACGCCGTGGTCCGCGACGATCGCGAATCCGAACCGCTCGAACGATTCGCCGAGCGCGGCGGCGAAACCTTCGGGATCGCGGTCCTGATCGGCGAGGCTGAGCGTCGGAACCTCGGCGGAGCGGGTGTCGGTCATGGCAATATGTCCAGAAAATCTAACAAGCTGCGATCACTATAACGCCGCCGTCATATCCGAACAGGGGAGGTTATCCTCCGAGTGTGATCGTGCCCGTCGATCGATCGGTTCCGGCCGGACGCAGGTCGACGCGGATCGGCTTTTCCTCCGCCGTGGTGCCGACCAGCGTGCCGTTCTGATCGGTCAGGGTGAAGTCGGCATCCTCCATCTTGTCCCGGAACCAGCCGCGCACCGTTGCCGGGGCGGCAGGGCTGTCGAAGGTCATGACGAACGCCTTGTCGCGGCCATTGCCGACATCGACGTTGCGGATCTTCGAGCCGGGATAGAGGTGCACGCCGTTCAGCTCGAAATTATCGGCCTCCAGCGACACCTTGGGCAGCTTGAACGCGCCGGTAAAGCCGGGCAGCGCCAGCTTCACCTCGCCCGACTTGCCATCGACCGCCGCCAGCGTCTCTCCGTCCGAACTGTTGATCGTCACCGACGTCCCACCGGTCGGCCGATCGCATCCCGACAGCGCCAGCGCGGCGAGCAGCGGCAGGGCGAGGCCGTAGTGGTAAAGTGAGGCCATGACGGTGTGTCTCCTTCTGCCAATGGAAGCGGACAGCAAGTTTCCGCTGAAAAGCCTGTCGGTGTGCTGAATACGGCGGCCATCCCAACTCGCCTGGACGGTGTTCAGGAGCAGGAGGCACCCGAATCCAGGTTGCGAATGGCGTGCGGGCGTCGTCAGGAGATTTGGCGCGTCCATGGTGTCTCCGGCTGGTTTCCAGTGGGCATGGCGGTTTCTCGAATGATGGAGATGGCGCGCTGCCTGCCCGGTGATCAGGCGCGGATTCTCCCAGCCAGGTGGAAACCCACATGGCTGGCTGCGTTGGGTGTCGAGCCGGTTTTCCGGTTTCCCTCGACCTCGATCCCGCCTAAGGGAGCCGCCATCATGTCCGAAATCCGTTCTGCCGCCCCGGCCGCGTCCGTCGCGGCTGAACCGCCCGGCGCCCCCATCGGCTTTGTCGAATTCGTCCTCCTGATCGCGGCGCTGATGGCGCTGACCGCGCTGGGGATCGATTCGATGTTGCCGGCCCTTCCCGCCATCGGGAAGGCTCTGGACGCGTCACCCGCCGCGCGGCCTTTTGTCGTTACCGCCTTCCTGATCGGGTTCGGGGTGGCGCAGCTTGCGCATGGGCCGCTGGCGGATCGTTATGGGCGGCGGCGGGTGCTGATCGTCGCGCTGGTCGTCTATATCATCGCAAATGGTGCGGCGGCGGTGGCGGGGAGCTTCGCGCTGCTGTTGATCGCCCGCGTCTGTGCGGGGGCGGCGATCGCGGCGACGCGGGTCGCGACGGTGGCATTGGTCCGCGACTGCTATCATGGGCGCGCCATGGCACAGGTCATGTCGATCGCCTTCATGGTGTTCATGGTCGTGCCGATCCTCGCGCCAGCCTTTGGGGAGTTGGTGCTGCTGTTCGGCAATTGGCGGCTGATCTTCTGGACGATCACGGTGCTGGCGGCGCTGGTGCTCGCCTGGTTTGCCATCCGCATGCCCGAGACGCTGCGGCCCGAGGCCCGGCAGCCCATCTCGGCGCGCCGGATCTGGAATGGCTGGCGCGAAACGGCGCTGGATCGGTTGTCGCTGGGCTATACGCTGGCCGCGACCGCGCTGATGGCGGCGCTCTATGGCTATCTGAACTCGGTGCAGCCGATCATGGCGGAGACGTTCGGGCGCGAAAAGCTGCTCGCGCTGATCTTCGCCACGACCTCTGTGACGATGGCGGCGGCGAATCTGCTCAACTCGCGGATCGTCATGCGGCTGGGTACCCGGCTGATCAGCCATAGCGCGGTGGCGATCCTGATCATCGTCTCCGCGCTGCATCTGGCGATCGCGCAGGTGGGCGGCGAATCGCTGGTCGTGTTCGCGGTGCTCCAGGCGATCACCATGGCCTGTTTCGGCCTTGCGACGTCCAATTTCTCGGCGATGGCGATGGAGAATATGGGGCGGATCGCGGGCACCGCGTCGAGCGTGCAGGGCTTTGCCAGCGTCACCATCGGATCGGTGATCGGGGCCGGCATCGGCCAGGCGTTCGACGGGACGACCCGGCCGTTGACCCTGGGCTTCCTGATCGCGGGCTGTGCGGCCTTCGCCTTCGTCTTCCTGACCGAGCGTGGGCGGATGTTCCGTCCCGCCTGATCGGATCGGTTCGCGCGCCGTTCGTGCCCCGTTGATGCCCACCCCGGAACCGGCCGGGCCACCACGCCGTTCCTTCTCCTATCGATCACAGGAGGCAAGGATGGGTGGACATCAGATTCCCGGTCAGGGCACCGGCGACGATGGCTGGGACGAGGAAGGCTATGACGAAAGCCAGCGCGCCGAAATCCTGGAGGCGACGCGCGACGGCCCCAGCGACGGCGTCCTGATCACCGATATCGATCCCGATCTGGGCGACGATACGGTCGAGGACGAGCCGATCGACGAACTGGACATGGATTCCGAGGAGGTCGGCGAAACCGACGCTTCGGTCGACATGGACGCCGAGGATATCGACGAAGACGATCTGCAGGACGATTTCGACGAGGATCGCGTGGCCGACGGCGACATATCCGAAGCCGAAGACGCAGCCCTCCGGCCATGATGCGCCTTCCGGCCGCGCTGGCCGCCGGCGGGATCGTGCTGGTCGGATGTTCGACCCTGCCCGATCGCAGCGCGGGCCTGCCCCCGATGGTGTCGACGACGTTCCAGTGCGAAAATGGCAGCCGCTTTTGGGTGCGCTTCGACAATCGCGACGACAGCGCGCTGCTGCGTTTCGGGAACGAGGCGGATCGTCGTGACGACCTGGCCGTTCGGCTGGAAGGTCAGCCGGTCGCCTCGGGCCTGCATTATGCTGGCTTCGGGCATGACCTGCGCGGCAAGGGGAGTGAGGTGGTTTTGACACGCCCCACGGGCGAATCGCTTCGGTGCAGTGCCGTCCGTTGAGTTCAGTCGGAGGCATCGCGGCCGAAAAATGGCGCAAAACCGCGATTGCCCCAATCTGTTCGCAATTGGTTCATCTTGGTGACAGGAACTGTGTCCTCGCTGCCACAGGTTTCGGACAGGCGATCGGAAATGTCGGGTTTCATGCAACTCATGGCGATGTTGCCGGTTAAGCGGGCCTGGGCTGAGCGGTCTGATCCGCCGCCCCACATAGAATAAGAGAAGGGTATCTCGTATGCGTAAGCTTTCCCTCGTCGCCGCTGCGGCGGCCGCGTTCGTTGCCGTGCCCGCCATGGCGCAGGACATGAACACCACCGACACCACGGCGGCTCCGGCCCCCGCCGCGACCGCTCCCGACGGCACCCGTGCCTTCGGTATCGAGCCCTATGTCGCGATCATGGGTGGTTGGGAGCAGTTCGACCGCCAGTCGGTCGCCGGCATCCCCGCGCAGCCCAAGGGGTATAACCTGGACGGCGCGCTGATCGAGGGCATCGTCGGCGCCAACGTTCCGCTGGGCCCCGTGTTCATCGGTGCCGAGGGCTCGGTCGCCAAGGGCGTGTCGGGTGACATCGACTGGCAGTATGGCGCCTATGGCCGCGCGGGCTTCCGCGCCGGTGAGAGCGGCCTGTTCTACGGCAAGGTCGGCTATCGCTGGAACAACTTCCACAACTTCGCACCCGGCGTCTCGGGCGACCTGAAGCGCGACTATCACGGCACCGTGTACGGCGTCGGCGCCGAAGTCGGCCCGAAGGACATCGGTCTGGGCGGCCTGACCGGCAATTCGGGTCTGCGCCTCCGCATGGAAGTTTCGACCTTCGACGACGCGCATTCGTTCCGCCCGATGGCGGGTGTCGTCGCACACTTCTGATCCTTTCAGGATCCAGTTGGCTTAAGGACACGGGGTTCGGCAGCGATGCCGGACCCCGTTTTCCTTTGTACGCCCGCTCCCCATATCGATGGCGATGGTCGGACGGGTAAAGCGAAAGGCGGGGCTTGCGGCCGCCACCGAACGGGTCGAACGGCAACCCATGCCGCCATGCTGTGCGCTGTGTGAGCGACCGCTGGGGGTTAAGGTGGAATGGCACCACCCCGTTCCCAGGAGCGAAGGCGGGCGCGAGACGGTGCCGGTCCATCCCATTTGTCACCGGACCATCCATGCGACCTTCTCCAACGTGGAACTGGCACGCGAACTTGCAGACTTCGCGGTGCTGCGGACACATCCCGAGATGACGCGGTTCCTGCGGTGGATTGCGGGGAAACCGGCGGACTTCCATGCGCCGACGCGCGTGAAGAGATAATTTTAGTTTAATATTGCATTGTCTAGATAGTTTACAAATTCCGTAGTGTCTGCGAAATAATTTCTAAACGTAATCCGCATATTCTCAAACGTATCTGCGCGTACTAGTACGACATCTGCCGCGCCCTCGTTTTCAAGCTCAACTTGATTGTATCTCTCAATTGCTTGTCCAACGGAGTCGTACGGCATAACCTGAAGGTCGCTGTTATTCTCGGCATTTTCCTTTACAAAAGGAAAAACTAGAATATTATTCTTCTTGAAATCTATATTAACAACTTTCGAATTTACGCGTCGAAATAGTTGTAGAATACGAGTCTGTTCTTCCAGGTAATGAAATCTATCTAATAGCTCTGCGTCGCTCAAATCCGGGAAGCATGATGGCATGGATTCGTATTTTCTTGATAGTATTTCGCTCGAAACTGCAAAAAAATCGATAAACTCTGAAGCGCCTTGACCGAATTTCGGATTATTATGGGTCAATAGTCCAGCTACCTCAACGGCCGTCGCCCATGAATGTTGTAAAAGTGTTCTGTACTGGATTTCTATCAGTAATCCCTTCCAGGGGTCCGCTGTCGCTGACCTGCTTTCATACTCATAGACGTCATGGATTCCACGATATCCATTGCCCTTGGGGTGGAGGATGTAATTCCATTTGCTATCGTCAAGGCTACGGCGCGTGTGCGCAAAGCGTGCACGATGAACGTTTTGCCGAAAGAGATTTAGCTTTGCGATGTTCGGAAAAATGACCCGGCATCCTGCAATATCGTGCATCCGTCCAAGCTGCATTTGGGGAAAGCGTTGAAGTTTGTTCATAATTGTGGGGCGCCGCTTTAGGCGCGTGCCAACTATGATATCCGTTCCCCGAGAGCGGCGCCTTAGGTTGACTTGAAATGTATTAATCACCCAGCCATGCGATGCTCGCCAGTTTTCAAGTACTAGGCTATCTTCAAAACTCGAAGTGCCATTTGCAATGCGGGTGCCTGCCTTGGAGACCTGTTTGCGGGAATAGCGTGGCTGGGTAAAAGTAGCCATATTTACTCCGCCGCGACGCCCGCGGCCGAGAACATGTCGCCGGTTTCGGTCGGCTCTTCGTTCGCCGCTTTGGCGCTCTTGGCCTTCTGGCGGGTGTCGAACGCGTCCCACACGTCGTTCCACTGGCCGCGCGTCGCCGCCTTGGAATATTCGGTCGCGCGCGTCTCGAAGAAATTGGCATGCTCGACGCCGTTGAGCAGCGGGGTCAGCCAGGGCAGGGGATGCTCGTCGATCATGTAGATCGGCTTCAGGCCCAGCTGGCCGAGCCGCCAGTCGGCGATGTAGCGGATATATTTCTTGATATCCTTCGCCGTCATGCCGCTGACCGGGCCCATCTCGAACGCCAGATCGATGAAATTGTCCTCCAGCCGCACCGTCGTCTGGCACTGGTCGGCGATATCGTCCTTCACCGCCTTGGTCAGGCAGCCGCGCTCCTTGGTGAAGGCGTGGAAGAGCTGGATGATCCCCTCGCAATGCAGCGACTCGTCGCGCACCGACCAGGTGACGATCTGGCCCATGCCCTTCATCTTGTTGAAGCGCGGGAAGTTCATCAGCATCGCGAAGGATGCGAACAACTGCACGCCCTCGGTAAAGCCGCCGAACATGGCGAGCGTGCGGGCGATGTCCTCGTCATTGTCGACGCCGAACTTCTGCAGATAGTCGTGCTTGTCCTTCATCTCGGCATATTCGAGGAAGGCGCCATATTCGCTTTCGGGCATGCCGATCGTGTCGAGCAGGTGGCTGTACGCCGCGATGTGCACCGTCTCCATGTTGGAGAAGGCGGTCAGCATCATCTTGACCTCGGTCGGCTTGAACACCCGGCCGTATTTCTCGTGATAGCAGTCCTGCACCTCGACGTCCGCCTGGGTGAAGAAGCGGAAGATCTGGGTCAGCAGGTTGCGCTCATGATCGGTCAGCTTCTGCGCCCAGTCGCGGCAATCCTCGCCCAGCGGCACCTCTTCGGGCAGCCAGTGGAGCTGTTGCTGGCGCTTCCAGAACTCGAACGCCCAGGGATATTCGAAGGGCTTGTACTGCTTGGAGGCTTGGAGGAGGGGCATGGGGGTTACTCCGGACTAAATGATGTCTGTGCGGGATGCGCGGCGCGGGTGGCGCCACGCGAAGAAGGAGACGGCGGCGATCGTCACGGGGAACGACCAGAGCCAGACGAAGGCGAACCAGTCACGCGGACCGCCCGCCAGCAGATAGGGGCTGCAAAGATAATTACGGATGAACCTGGCGCGGCGGCCATGGGCATCGAGGACGCATTGGCCGAGATCGGTATCGCTATAGGCTTCAAAGCCCAGAATGATGAAGCCGACCACCGCCACCGCCGCGATCAGGGCCAGAAGCCGCTCGATCACGGTCATACCCCTGCGCTCCACTGGCGTAGCGCGGTTGCCGAGAAGCCGAGCACGATCGCGGCCGCCAGCGCCATGATTCCGGCCATCCGGTAGATATAGATGCGCGCGGGGCCCTGCGGGCGACGCAGGGCAAGCAGCAGTCCCATGCCGATCCCAGCCAGTATCGCGGCCACCGCATACATGATGAATGCCGATGTCATGCGACCAATTCCGGCTTTGCGCGTTCCGAAACCGAACCCAACACAGGAGACGAACGATGGTCGATGTCAGCCAGATCAAGGAACATGCGGAAGTCATCGGTGCGGACGGCGTCCATGTCGGCACCGTCGACCATGTCCAGGGCGACCGCATCAAGCTGACCAAGAATGACAGTCCGCAGACCCAGGACGGGCAGGGCGCCAAGCATCATTACCTGCCCATCGGCCTGGTCGCCGAGGTCGAGGGCAACACCGTCCGCCTGTCGGCAACCGCGCAGAACGCCGTCGACGAGTTCGAAGAGGCGGAGTGAACTATATTTTCCCTCTCCCTGTGGGAGAGGGAGGGAGCGCCCGTCAGGGCGCGGAAGGGTGAGGGTGGTGCCGTTCATGCGGCGCCACCCTTTTCCGTTGGTGCGACACCCTCGTCCTTCCCACGCGGCTGCGCCGCGCGGATCGCTTCCTTCTCTCCGATTGAGAAGGAAATTCGTTCCATCACACCTTTCAGGTTGGTCGTCACATCCGCATTGGTCACGCGGATCGTACGATACCCCTCGCGCGTCATGAAGGCTTCGCGCGACGCGTCATAGCCTTGCGCGACGGCGTGTGTATCGCCGTCGACCTCGATGACCAGCTTTTCGGAAAAGCACAGCATGTCGGCGAAGAAAGGTCCCAGCGGCGCCTGATGACGCCATTTCAGATGCGAATAGGTTTCACGCAGCGCGCGGAGCAGGCGGCGTTCGGGTTCGGGCGCTTGGCGGCGCAACTGGCGGGCGCGAAGAACCGTGCCGCTTGGCTGTTGCTCGTAAAGGCGCACCTGCCCTCACCCTTCCACCGCTGACGCGGCTCCCTCCCTCTCCCAAGGGGAGAGGGATTAGGCTGTCGGCCCCCACGAAGGAGGGAGGGACAGCCCGCGCTGTTAAAGCCCGCTCACTGACACGCCAGGCATTCATCATAATCGGTCGTCTCACCGATCTCGAACTTCGGTGCGCTGATCGTGTTGTCGGCCTCGACGCCGCCCGAACCGGCGAACCCGGCGCGCTGCACCGACTTGGAGCGGAGATAATAGAGCGACTTGATGCCCAGTTCCCAGGCGCGGAAGTGGAGCATCAGCAGGTCCCACTTTTCCACATCCGCCGGGATGAACAGGTTCAACGACTGCGCCTGGTCGATATAGGGCGTACGATCGCCCGCCAGTTCGAGCAGCCAGCGCTGGTCGATCTCGAACGAGGTCTTGAAGGTATCCTTTTCTTCCTGGCTCAGGAAGTCGAGATGCTGGACCGAGCCGCCATGCTCCAGGATCGAGTTCCAGACCGAGTCGGCGTTCTTCGCCTTCTCGACCAGAAGCTTTTCGAGATAGGGGTTCTTCACGACGAACGAACCCGACAGCGTCTTGTGGGTATAGATGTTCGCCGGGATCGGCTCGATGCAGGCGCTGGTGCCGCCGCAGATGATCGAGATCGACGCGGTCGGCGCGATCGCCATCTTGCAGCTGAAGCGTTCCATCACGCCCACGTCCGCCGCGTCGGGGCAGGGCCCGCGCTCGACCGCCAGCGTCATCGACGCCTGGTTCACCTGCGCGCTGACATGCTTGAACATGCGCAGGTTCCACGACTTGGCCATGGCGCCCTCGAAGGGGATGCCGCGTGCCTGGAGGAAGCTGTGGAAGCCCATCACGCCCAGGCCGACCGAACGCTCGCGGCTGGCGGAATAGGCGGCGCGCTCCATGCCGGGTTCGTGCCGTTCGATATAGTCCTGCAGGACGTTGTCGAGGAAGCGCATCACGTCCTCGATGAACTGCTTGTCGTCCTTCCACTCGTCCCAGGTTTCGAGGTTGAGCGACGACAGGCAGCAGACGGCGGTGCGGTCCTTGCCCTTATGGTCGATGCCGGTCGGCAGGGTGATTTCCGAACACAGGTTCGAGGTCGATACCTTCAGCCCCAGCTCGCGGTGATGCCTGGGCATGTTCTTGTTCACATGGTCGGCGAAGACGATGTACGGCTCGCCGGTCGCAAGCCGGGTCTCGACCAGCTTCTGGAACAGCGCGCGCGCGTCGACGGTGGCGCGGACTTCACCCGTCTTGGGGCTCTTGAGCTGCCATTCGGCGCCATCGCGCACCGCCTCCATGAAGGCGTCGGGGATCAGCACGCCATGGTGCAGGTTCAACGCCTTGCGGTTGAAGTCGCCGCTGGGCTTGCGGATTTCCAGGAACTCCTCGATCTCGGGATGCGAGATGTCGAGATAGCAGGCGGCCGACCCGCGCCGCAGCGAGCCCTGGCTGATCGCCAGCGTCAGCGAGTCCATCACGCGGACGAAGGGGATGATGCCGCTGGTCTTGCCGTTGAGGCCCACCGGCTCGCCGATGCCGCGCACCTGGCCCCAATAGGTGCCGATGCCGCCGCCGCGGCTGGCCAGCCACACATTCTCGTTCCAGGTGGTGACGATGCCGTCCAGGCTGTCGGGCACCGAGTTGAGGTAACAGCTGATCGGCAGGCCGCGACCCGTGCCGCCGTTCGACAGCACCGGCGTCGCGGGCATGAACCACAGCTTCGAGATATAGTCGTACAGCCGCTGCGCATGTTCGGCATTGTCGGCATAGGCCGAGGCGACGCGCACGAACAGATCCTGATAGCTCTCGCCGGGCAGGAGATAGCGGTCGTTCAGCGTTTCCTTGCCGAAATCGGTCAGCCGCGCGTCGCGGGCATGGTCGACCTCGACCGGATAGGGTTGCGGGCGCACCGACTTGGTGTCGGCGGGCGTCGGGGCGGGCGCGGCCACAGTGTCCGCGGCCATCTTCTCAAGCATATCAGTCGTCATGTCGCTATCCCGGCTATCCCTGAAATCCATCATCGATGCCGCTCCCTTGTTCATGTTCCGTTCGGGTCGGCGTGCCGCCCTGCCGCACCGCGCGCCAGACACGTCGCGATCGGCATGGAGTGAAGGCGGCGATGCCCGATCCGGGTCTTCATCCGCTTCCGATCATACCATCCGGTATGACCATCCCCTACCAGTGATTGGGGTCACTCCCGACCTCTTCCACAATCCATAGTGGAAAATCCTGGCGAGCATCGCAAGGGGTTAAAGCGCGGGGATGGGGGTGGTTGCGACGAATGACGGTCGCCGGGCGGAGCTGAAAAGCCGCGACGCATGGATGTCTGCGGGGTTCGTGAAGCGCAAGCCCCTAAAAATTTTTTTCGCCGGCGCTGGGCAGCCATGCGCCAGCAGGAAGAGCGCGATCAGGCCGGTCAGCACCGCTGCCATTTGGGGCGGGGCATGACGGCGCGAACGCCCGTCGGCCTTGTTATCCCACCTGTCCGGCAGGGGATGGTCCGGTCATGCCGACTGGCGATCCGGTTCCTCGGCACTGGCGGGATTTTCCAGCCAGGGATGATCGTCGGGCAGGGGCGTGGCAAAGGCGAGGCCGACACGGCCCTCGCGCTCCCAGCGGATATAGGCGCGGATCGGCTTGCTGCCGCTGATCTGCACGCTCACCGCCGCGCCGCAGACGATATAGGCGGGCGGCAGGCCCTCGATCATCACGCCCGTCGCGGACAGGTCGCGGATGCGGACGTCGATCGTCGCGCTGCCCGACAGGATCTGGGCGATGCGCAGGATCTTGATGCGCGGGCGTCGTGTCGCCTTCAGCCCGGTCAGCTCGGCGCGGCCTCCATTCGCGTTCAGCATCCGGTGCACCTCGGCCGATCCGGCGGGCTTGCCATAGACGAAGCCTTGGACGTGACTGCAACCCAGATCGCGGATCAGCGCGATCTCGTCCTGGAGTTCGACGCCCTCGGCGGTCGTCTCCATGCCCAGCGTATCGGCCAGCGTCACGATCGCGCGGATGATCGCGGCATTGCGGCTGCCCGTGCGGATCGCGCCGCGCACGAAGGACTGGTCGATCTTGATCTTGTCGAACGGCGCGTGGCGCAGATAGCCGAGCGAGGAATAGCCGGTGCCGAAATCGTCGAGCGCCAGGCGTATGCCCAGTGCCTTGAGCGCGGTGAATTGCCGCTGCGATTCCTGGTCGTCGCGCAGGAACACGCTTTCGGTGATCTCCAGCTCCAGCCGCGACGGCGCAAGACCCGACTGGGCCAGCGCCTGCGCGACGAGCGCGGGCAGATGCGGCTTGGTGAACTGGATGGACGACACATTGATCGCGACCCGCGCCGGGTATGGCCAGCGGACGGCCTCGGCGCAGGCGGTGCGCAGCACCCATTCGCCGATCTGTTCGATCAGTCCGCTATCCTCGGCTACTGGCACGAACTGCGCGGGCGAGATGTCGCCCTGCGTCGGATGACGCCAGCGGAGCAGCGCCTCATAGCCGACGATCATCGCATCCTTGGTCGATACCACCGGCTGATAGGCCAGATGGAACTGGCCCTGCGCGATGGCGATGCGCAGATCCTCCTCCATCTGCTTGCGGCTGCGTGCGCCCTCCAGCATCGCCTCGGCATAGAAACGGTGCACGCCACGCCCGTCGCCCTTGGCGGCATAGAGGCCGAGATCGGCGTTGCGGATCAGCGTCTGCGAATCCTCGCCGTCATGCGGCGCGATCGCGATGCCGATCGAACAGCCGATCGTCACCTCGTTGCCCTGGATGTCATAGGGGCGGGACAGGGTGTCGATGATCTCGGTCGCGAGCGAGGCCAGCCGCTCACGTGCGTCGATGTCGGGCAGCAGGATCTGGAACTCGTCGCCGCCCAGGCGCCCGACCAGCCCGACATCGCCCACCACATGTTCCAGCCGCCGCGCGACCTGTTGCAGCAGAAGGTCGCCCGCCTGATGGCCCAGCGTGTCGTTGACCGCCTTGAACCGGTCGAGGTCCATCAGGAACAGCGCGGTCGGACGATAGGGGCTGACCCTTTGCGTCAGCGTCTTGTCGAGCGACAGCTTCATCCGCTGGCGATTGGCCAGGCCGGTCAGGCTGTCGAACAGCGCCAGGCGCGTGATCTCGGCCTCGGACCGGCGCTTCTCGGTCAGGTCGGAGCCCGAACCGATAAAGCCCCGGAACCGGCCGACGCCGTCGACGATCGGCCGGCCGGAGATCGACCACCAGCGCTCCGCCGCCGGATCGCCGTTGATCGCGCAGACGGTATAGTCCGCAAAGCCGGTGCGCGAGGCCATGTGGAAGGCCAGCGTCCGTGCGGTGCCGGGCGCGGTGGAATCCATCTGGAACAGGTCGACCAGCAACCGCCCCCGGGATTCGATGCCCGCTGCCGCCAGGTCGTCCGCCACCTTGCGGGACAGATAGGTCAGCCGTCCCTGCCGATCGGTTTCCCAGAACCAGCCGGTGCCATGCTCCTCGAACTCGGCGATCATCTTCACCGCCTGCTGCCCCTCGCCGAACTCGCGGGCGCGGGCATGGGCGGCGTCATAGTCCATCTGTCCCATCCGCCGCGCCTTGAGCGCCAGAAGGACCAGCGACGGGATCACCGCCGCCAGGACCGGCCCCAGCGGAACGTCCCAGGCCAGTGCCGCGATCGGAGCCAGAAAGGCAAAGCCGAAGGAATAGCCCAGCAATGCACCGCGCTCCGGGCTCAGCATCGCCGCGGTCGCCCACATCGCGCAGCCGATCGTCAGGGGCGCGGTCCAGCCGTCCCCGTGATCCGATTGCGACACGATCAGCAGCAGCGGTCCGGTGGCCAGCGCCAGCAGCAGGCCCATTGCGGTCAGCCATCGCTTCGACCGGCAGACGGGCCATTGCCGCGCGGGGCCGCACCACAACACCAGGCCGAAGGCGAGGGTGGCGGCCAGCATCACCCCGCTCGCCATCGCCTTCTGGGTCAGCAATGAGCGCGGATCGGTCGCCGCGCTCCGACCCAGCAGGATGCTGATCGCGATCAGAGCCTGGAGGATCGCCAGGGGCCAGACGCCGCGCAGCGCCTTCAGGCGACCCAGGTGCAGGCCGACCAGCAGCTCGTCACTGTCGTCGACGAGACCCATCGCGGCCAGAAAGGGTATTCGCTTGGACTGGGCGGACGACATGCTGCGGCTCGAAATCCCAAAGGGCTGCAACGTTTCTGGATCGATCAAGGTTAAGATTGCCTAAAGTGCGAATCTTTCCCGAAATGGGGGGTGTCCTGTCTGCGACGTTGCGCGGGCCGCGCCGCTGTCGCTAAAGACGGCGTCATGACGACCCTGATCCGCGACACCGACCTGATCGAGAGCGTGGCCGACGCGCTCCAGTTCATCAGCTATTATCACCCGATGGATTATATCCGCGCCCTGGGCAAAGCCTATGAGGCGGAGAAGAGCCCGGCGGCCAAGGACGCCATCGCGCAGATCCTGACCAACAGCCGGATGTGCGCGGAGGGGCATCGCCCGATCTGCCAGGATACCGGCATCGTCACCGTCTTCGTGAAATGGGGCCAGGATTGCCGCCTGTCGGGCGACCGCAGCTTGCAGGAGGTCGTCGATGAAGGCGTGCGCCGCGCCTATCTCCACCCCGAGAACAAGCTGCGCGCCTCGATCCTCGCCGACCCGGCCTTCACCCGCCGCAACACCAAGGACAACACGCCATCGGTCCTCCATGTCGAGATGGTGCCCGGCAACAAGGTGACGATCGACGTCGCGGCCAAGGGCGGCGGCTCGGAGAACAAGTCGAAGTTCAAGATGATGAACCCGTCCGATTCGATCGTCGACTGGGTTCTGGAGATGGTGCCGCAAATGGGCGCGGGCTGGTGCCCGCCCGGCATGCTGGGCATCGGCATCGGCGGCACGGCGGAGAAGGCGGTGCTGCTCGCCAAGGAATCGCTGATGGGCGCGATCGACATGGGCCAGCTCAAGGAGCGTGGCCCGCGTAACGATATCGAGGCGCTGCGCATCGAACTGTTCGACAAGGTCAATGCGCTGGGAATCGGTGCGCAGGGTCTGGGCGGCCTGTCCACCATCCTCGACGTCAAGATCCTCGATTGGCCGACCCATGCCGCATCCAAGCCGGTGGCGATGATCCCGAACTGCGCCGCCACCCGCCATGCGCATTTCACGCTGGATGGTTCGGGCCCCGTCTATCTCGAAGCCCCCAAGCTGGAGGAATGGCCCAAGGTCGACTGGAAGCCGGACCTTCAGGCGGCCAAGCGCGTCGACCTCGACACGCTGACCCCGGAAGAGGTGAAGAGCTGGAAGCATGGCGACCGGCTGCTGCTGAACGGCAAGATGCTGACCGGGCGCGACGCCGCGCACAAGCGGATCAAGGACATGCTCGATCGCGGCGAGGAACTGCCGGTCGAGTTCCGGGGACGCGTCATCTATTATGTCGGCCCGGTCGATCCGGTCGGCGAGGAAGTGGTCGGCCCCGCCGGCCCCACCACCGCGACCCGCATGGACAAGTTCACCCGCATGATGCTCGACCAGGGCCTGCTCGCCATGGTCGGCAAGGCCGAGCGCGGGCCCGCCGCCACCGACGCGATCCGCGAATACCAGTCGGCCTATCTGATGGCGGTCGGCGGCGCGGCCTATCTGGTCGCGCGCGCGATCAAGGGATCGAAGGTCGTCGGCTTCGAGGATTTGGGCATGGAAGCGATCTATGAGTTCGACGTGGAGAATTTCCCCGTCACCGTCGCGGTCGATTCCGAAGGCCAGAATGTCCACACCCTCGCCCCGCTGGTCTGGCGCGAGAAGATCGCCAAGGAAGGCCTGCTGACCCCGGCATGATCCATCCTACCCTCCCCATCGCAAGATGGGGAGGGACGCGGTCTTAGTTCTTGTAGAGCGCGTTCAGCCGCTCGCCATAGACCTCGCGCAGGACGTGGCGGCGGATCTTCAGGGACGGCGTCAGTTGCTCATTCTCGATCGAGAAGGGCTCGTCGGCGATGATGAAGCGGCGGATACGCTCGGTCACCGACAGGTCGCGATTGACCCGGTCGATCGCCGCCGAGATCGCCGCGCGGAAATCCAGGTCGTCGTCCAGCGCGGCGCGGTTGCAGCCGGTGCCTGACTTCGCACACCATTCGGCGGTCCACTCCGTATCGGGCACGATCAGCGCGACCATATAGGGCCGCCGGTCGCCCGCGATCATCGCCTGCCCGATCTCGGGCTGAAGGGTCAGCATCCCCTCGACCTTCTGGGGGGCGACATTCTCGCCCTTGTCGTTGATGATCAGGTCCTTCTTGCGGTCGGTGATGCGCAGCCGTCCGGCGTCGTCGAACTCGCCGATATCGCCGGTGTGGAGCCAACCATCCTTCAGCACCCGCTTGGTTTCGGTCGGGTTGCGCCAGTACCCGTGCATGACCAGCTCGCCGCGCACCAGGATCTCGCCGTCCTCGGCGATGCGCACCTCGGTATCGGCGAGCGGTGGCCCGACCGTCTCCATCCGCACGCCCGCCTTGGGCCGATTGCAGGCGATGACGGGCGCGGCCTCGGTCTGGCCGTAGCCTTGCAGCAGGGTGAGGCCGATCGAGTGGAAGAACAGCCCGATCTCCGGGTTGAGCGGCGCCCCGCCCGAGACCATGGCCTTCAACCGGCCGCCGAATTTCTTGGCGATCTTGGGCTTGAACAGCGTGGCGACGGCGAATTGCGCGGGACGGTCGATCAGCCGCAGCTTGCCGTCATAGCTGCGCGCGCCCAGGGCCAGCGCCTGGTCGAGCAGCCGCGCGCCGAGCCCGCCCTTCTTCTCGATCGCCTTGGCGATGCGGGTGTGCAGCACCTCGAACAGGCGGGGCACGACGAACATGATCGTCGGGCGTACCTCCTCGATATTGGCGGCCAGCTTGTCGAGGCCTTCGGCATAGTAGATCTGCCCGCCCAGCGCGATCGGGAAGTGCTGGCCCCCGGTATGTTCATAGGCGTGGGAGAGGGGGAGGAAGGACAGGAACACCTCGTCGTCCCACCCGAAATCCTCGGAGATCACCGCGCTGCATCCGGCGCAATTGTGCAGGATCGCGCCGTGATGCTGCATCACCCCGCGCGGCGCGCCGCCGGTGCCCGAGGTATAGATGATGCAGGCCAGGTCCTCGCGGCCGAAATCGGCGCTCGCGGCGACCTCTTCGGGCCTGGTCGGGTGGGCGGCGATCAGCGCGTCATATTGGCGGCAGTCGATCTGGGCGGGACCGAGCCGCAGCGCCTCGATCCCGATCACCGTCTGGACATGGTTGGAGCGCAGCGCCGCCGGCATCAGCGTGTTCGCCAGCTTCTGGGACGAGACGATGATCGCGCGCGCGCCCGAATTCTCGATGATGTGCGCATGGTCGCGCTCGGTATTGGTGGTGTAGGTTGGCACGGTGACGCCGCCCGCCGCCATGATGGCAAGGTCGGCGATGCACCATTCGGGGCGATTTTCCGACACCAGCATCACCCGGTCGCCGCGTTGCACGCCGGTTGCGCGCAACCCCGCCGACAGGCTGGCGACCTGCCGCGCCGCCTCCGCCCAACTGATCGCGTGCCATTCGCCCGCCTCCTTGCGCCACAGGAAAGGCGCGTCGCCCTTCTCCGCCGCGCGGGTGAAGAACATGGTGACGAGATTGGGAAAATATTCGAGCGTACGCATATGCCTCTCCCACCGGCCCGTATCGCGGACGTCAACGCGCGATCGGGCTCTTTGTTTGCCTGGTCGGCGGTTTACTCGGAGGGGCGGCCCGGCTTGTCGCCAACCCGTTGAATCATGGTCGTCCGGCCGGTCACGTCGATCGCCACCCCCTCGCTGCGGGGATCGGCGGCGCCGACCCAGCGGCCATCGACGCGCTCGATGGCATTGGCCTTCAGGCCCAGCGGGGCGATCGTGACCGTCTCGCCTAGCGCCTGCAGGCCGGGGACGAGCGCCTCCAGCGTGGTGCCGCGTTCGACCGTGGCGACCTTGCCGGGGGCATAGAGCAGCCCTTGCGCGATCGCATCCTGCGCGCTCAGATTCCAGTCGACGACGCCGATGATCGCCTTGGCCACCTGCGCGATGATGGTCGAGCCGCCCGCCGCGCCGACCGCGAGCCGGACCTTGCCATCGGGGCCATAGACAATGGTCGGCGACATCGAACTGCGCGGGCGCTTGCCGCCCTCCACCCGGTTGGCGACGAGATCGCCGTCACGAACGGGCACGATATCGAAATCGGTCAGTTCGTTGTTCAGCATCGTCCCGTCGACCGACAGGCCGGAGCCAAACGGCCCCTCGATCGTGGTCGTCACCTCGACGACATTGCCCGCCGCATCGACCGTCACGAGGTCGGTGGTGCCGGGCACCTCACTCACCGGCGCGCGCACCCGTGGCGGAGCGCCGGGGGGCGTGCCGGGCGCGACCGACGCCATGGTCCGGTCGGGCGAGATCAGCGCGGAGCGGTCGGCGATATAGGCCGGATCGAACAGGCCCTTCAGCGGCACCCGGACATAGTCGGGATCGCCCAGATACATGTCGCGATCGGCATAGGCGAGGCGCGAGGCCTCGGCGAACAGGTGCCAGGCTTGCGGGGAATCCTTGCCCAGCTTGCCCATGTCGAAGCGTTCGAGCAGCTTCAGGATCGACAACACGGTCGAACCACCCGCCGAGGACGGGCCCATGCTGCAGATCCGATAGCCGCGATAGGTGGCGCAGAGTGGGGGCCGGGGCCTGGCGCTGTAGGATGCGAGGTCGCCGGTCGTCATCTTCGACGGATTGCGCGCGGCGGTGTTGACGGTCGTCACCAGCTTCTGCGCCTGCGGCCCGACATAGAAGCTGTCGGGACCGAGCCTGGCGATCCGCTCCAGCAGCGCGGCCTGTTCGGGGTTGCGGATCACGCTGCCGAGGGCCAGCACCTGTCCGTCCGGCCCGGTCAGTCGCGCGCGCGTGGGCGCATCGACATGCGCGCCATAGCGGATCAGCGCGGTCTGCAGGCGCGGCGTCATTTGGAAGCCGTCGCGTGCCAGCCGGATCGCGGGCTGGAACAGCCGCGCCCAGGGCAGCTTGCCCCCCTGGGCATGGGCCAGCGCCATACCGCGCAGGGCGCCGGGGATGCCGACGCTCCGTCCGCCGGGCACCGCATCGGCATGGGACAGCGGGCGGCGGTCGGGCCCATAGAACCAGTCCGGGGTGGCCGCCATCGGCGCGGTCTCGCGCGCGTCGATCGTGCTCGTCTGCGCGTCCTTCGCCATGTGACGCACCCAGTAGCTGCCGCCGCCCAGCCCCGAGCTTTGCGGTTCGACCACGTTGAGCGCGAGCATGGTGGCGATGGCGGCGTCGGTGGCGCTGCCCCCGGCACGCAATATCTCCACCCCGGCGGCGGCGGCGCGTGGATCGGCGGCGCTGACCATGCCCTGGCTGGGGGCCTTGGCGACGGGGGCGGCTTGGCGCGCCTCGACGGGGGCGGCGCCCGGGATTGCGACAGGGGCCAGCGCGAGCGCCGCCACGGATAGGAGCCAGTGCTTCATGGCGGCGACACTAGCGGCAAGCGCCGCTTCCCGCCAAGCCGTAACGTCAGGCCCCGACGGCCTCGCCCACGCTGGTGAATCCTTCGCGGGCCAGCAGGGCGTCGAGATCGGTCAGGATCCGTCCCGCCAGCCCCGGCCCCTCATAGACCAGCGCCGAATAGAGCTGCACCAGGCTCGCGCCCGCGCGGATGCGGGCATAGGCCTCCGCACCGCTGTCGATGCCGCCCGCCGCGATCAGGGGCAGGGCCCCGCCGGTCGCCTTGCGGAAATCGGCGAGCCGCGCGCGGGCCAGCGGGGCAAGCGGACGGCCCGACAGGCCGCCGGTCTCGGCGGCGTTGACGCTCGTCACATCGGGGCGGGTGATGGTGGTGTTGCCGATGATGATCGCGTCCAGTCGGTTGTCGATCGCGGCGCGCGCGATCTCGTCGATCTGGGCGGCTTCCAGGTCGGGGGCGACCTTCAGGAACAGCGGGACGCCGCCCGCCGCCTCGCGCGACGCCGCCAGCAGTTCGGCCAGCGCAGGCCCGTGTTGCAGGTCGCGCAGGCCCGGCGTGTTGGGGCTGGAGATGTTGATCGTCACATAATCGGCGATCGGCGCGGCCGCGCGCACGCCGTGGCGATAGTCGGCGATGCGATCGTCCGCGTCCTTGTTCGCGCCGACATTGATGCCCAGCACCCCCTTGCGCTTCGCCGCCTTCGCGCGCGCCAGCCCCGCGTCGAGCCCGCCATTGTTGAAGCCGTAGCGGTTGACGACAGCCTTGTCCTCGACCAGCCGGAACAGGCGGGGCCTGGGATTGCCCGGCTGGGGCTTTGGGGTCAGCGTGCCGATCTCGACCATGCCGAAGCCCAGGCCGAAAAAGCCGTCGATCGCCTCGCCATTCTTGTCGACCCCCGCCGCCAGTCCCAGCGGATTGGCGAAGTCGATCCCCGCCACGGTCGTCGCCAGACGCGGATGGCGCGCCGGATCGATCGACAGCGGCGCGCCGAACGATCCCCAGCGCGACAGCATCGCGACGGTCAGACCATGGGCGCGTTCGGCGTCGAGGGCGAAGAGGAGCGGGTGATAAAAGGCCATGTCGGCCCGGTTAGCGGATCGAGGGGACGGGGGAAAGGCGTCCGCCGCCCCAACGGAACGCTATGACCCAACACGGGTTGGTGGGGGCTTACAGGGAGAGGCCCCATGAAGACCCCCGTTCGTTTCACCCCGCAAGTCGAAGACGTGAAGCCCGAGGAAGACGAAACCGTCGAACAGATGAAGCATTCGTTCGAGCATATCCTCGACACCACCTCCCGCGATTATGGGCATGGCGTCCGCGCGGTCCATGCCAAGGCGCATGGTATCATCCGGGGTGTCCTGCGGGTGCATGACGATCTCCCGCCCGAACTGGCGCAGGGGCTGTTCGCAAGACCCGGCGAGTATGAGGCGGTGGGGCGCATTTCGACAAATCCGGGCGATATCCTCGATGACGCGATCGGCCTGCCGCGCGGTTTCGCGCTCAAGGTGATCGGCGTCGAGGGCGAGCGGCTGCCCGGCTCCGAGGGGGATGCGACGCAGGATTTCGTGATGGCCAATGCGCCGGTTTTCACCGCCCCGACCGCGGATGCCTTTGCCAAGAACCTGAAGATGCTGGCCTCCACCACCGACAAGGCGGAGGGCGGCAAGAAGATTCTCTCCGGCATCCTGCGCGGGATCGAGGCGACGCTGGAGACGGTCGGGATCGAAAGCGGGACGCTCAAGTCGCTGGGCGGCGCGAAGCAGGTGCATCCGCTGGGCGAGACCTATTACAGCCAGACGCCGTTCCGCTATGGCGACCATATTGCCAAATTGGGTCTCTTCCCGGTCAGTCCCGCGCTCACCCAGCTGACTGGCGATACGGTCGACACGCATGACCGCCCCGATGCGTTGCGTGAGGTGGTGCGCGAGGTCCTGATCGAGCAGGGCGGTCAATGGGAACTCCGCGTCCAGCTCAACCGCGATCTCGAATCGATGCCGATCGAGGACGCGACCGCCGAATGGAGCGAGGAGGACAGCCCCTATGTCACCGTCGCGACCTTCACCGCCGCGCCGCAGATCGGCTGGCGCGATGGCGAAACCAATGCGATCGACGACGCGCTGTCCTATAATGTCTGGCATGGCCTGGCCGCGCATCGGCCGCTTGGCAATATCAACCGCGCGCGCAACGCGCCCTATCGCTTCTCGGCGGCGTATCGCGGCCGGGTGAATGGTTGTCCGATGCACGAGCCGCGCGACATGGCCGAGTTGCCGTGACGCGCCCGCAAAGGCTAGGACGCGCGGCATGATCCGCCTGTTTCATGTCAGTGACGTGCATTTCGGTGCCGAGGACCCCGCCGCGCTCGCCTGGTTCGCCGAACGAGTCGCGGCGGAGAAGCCGGATGCGGTCATCATGACCGGCGACCTAACCATGCGTGCGACCAAGCGCGAATTCCAGGCGGGCGGCGAGTGGCTGCAATCGCTGGGCGTGCCGGTGACGGTCGAGGTCGGCAATCACGACATTCCTTATTATTGGGACCCGTTCCGGCGGCTGTTCGCGCCCTATCAGCGTTATGCCGCGGTCGAGCGAATGATCGAGAAGCCGCTGGATCTGCCGGGCGTGACGGTGGTGCCGCTCAAGACCACGGCACGCGCCCAGTGGCGGTGGAACTGGTCCAAGGGGCGGGTCAGCACCGGCTCGCTCCGGCGCGCGCTGGCGCTGATCGAGGAGGCGCCCAAGGATCACCTGATCCTGGTTGCCGCGCACCATCCGCTGATCGAGGGTGGGACCAAGGGGACGGCCAAGACCCGCAACGGCGACGTCGCGCTGACCCGGTTGGCGGCGGCGGGTGCGCACGCGGTGCTGTCGGGCCATGTCCATGACCCGTTCGACGTGCCGATCGATCGCGACGGCCGGATCATACGGATGGTCGGCGCGGGCACCTTGTCCAAGCGGACGCGCAAGACCCCGCCCGCGTTCAACGAGATCCGCGTGCTGGGACAGACCTTCGAGACGCTGGTGCGCAGCTTCGGCGAAACCGCGCCGCACCCGATCACCGAGGATATGCGGGCGGGCTGATATCGCCCGCCGAGGCGTGGCCCCCCGGCTTCGCTCAGCCGAGCGACGTCATCCCTTCATCACATGCGGCCGCGCGGCGACCTGGTCGTACATCCGCCCCGGCTGGTCGAGCCAGATCGGCGAGAGCTTGGCCGAATCCACCCGCTCCAGGCCGACCGCATAGGTGCAGCGGGAAACACCCCAGTCGGTATGGGCGGCGGCGGCCAGGATCGGCACGAACATCGGCCGGCCGGCGGCATCGATCACATGGATCGCCTCGCGCGGCAGCGCGCTGACGCCGCGCACGGTCCGGCTTTCACCCGGCGCGAGCGCGAAGGGCGGGACCACCGGGCGGCCCTGCGGCTGATGCGCGAGCTGGATCAGCTCGGCATCGAGCCCGGCATGCGCGCTCAACAGGCGAAGGTCGACCGCGACCCGGCCGATCGGCGTGGCACCGGTATTGCGGACGGTGATCTCCGCCTCGATCGTCGCCGACAGCATGTTGAGGCCGACGCGCAGCGGGCGCGCCTCGACCGACAGGAAGCTGGGCTCGGGCGGCATCGTCGGCTGCGGCGACGGTTGGGGCGCCGGCTGGGGTTGCGCGGCGATGGGGGCGGCGCGGGGCGTCACGGGCTCGGCGCTCGGCTCGGGTACGGCGACCGGGGCGGGCAGCGCGCGCGGTGCAGGGCGGCTGCGTCGACCCAGCCAGATACCAATGGCCAGCGCCGCGAGCCCGGTGCCGATCAGCAGCGGCCAGAAGGGCAGGTCGTGCTCCGTCTCGCCCCGCTCGGGGGCGGCGGTGCCCGGTGCCGCGATCGCGGGCGTGGCGGTCTGGCTATTGGCGATCGTCATGCCGTCCATGCCCGACTCGGTCCGGTCGACCGTCCGTGATTCGGGATCGGGCAGGCGGGTCGCGGGAGCCTCGGGCGAGGGCGTCGGTTCGGGGGACGGCGTCGCCGCCGGGATCGGGGTGGCGATGGCGGCCGGCGCGGCGCGCGCCGTCACGCGCGGCGTTTCTCGCGAGGTGGGTGTCGCGCGCGGGGTCGGGCTGGCCTGCGGTGTCGCGGTCTGGCCCGTGGCACCTTGTCCGGGCAGGACGAGGCGGGGCGCGGGCGGTGTGGGCACCGGGGTCGGCCCCGCTGTCGTCTGGGGCGCGGCCTGGCTGGCGGCGCGCGGGGTCAGGCTGAAACCATCCAGCCCGCTTGAGGAACGACCCGCCGCATCATTGTCCTGCGGGGCGGTCTGGGGGAAGGCTGGTGCGGATGCGGCTGGCATCGGGGCAAGCACCGGCACCAGCGTCAGGGCAAGGAGGCGCGCGGCGCGGCGCGGCCCGGACGATGTCATGAAATGCCTTCCTCGTGGTAACTATAATCTTCACCGGCCGTTCGGGCCACCGGCCCGACCGCTTAGCCGTGCCCGGTAGACCCGGCGGATGCAACCCCTTGTGTAACGCGATATGCGGCCAATATATGGCAGGACTTGGGGGTGGGGAAACTTTGCCCCTGATTGCGCGGTCGCGGACGCGCGTCGTGTTTGACGCCGGTTTGACACTGGCCGGTTTGACACTGGCGCGGTGCATGCCTATATCGCGACCATCCACCACAATCTTCGGGAAATGATGCGCCTTCGCGCAGCGTGTCGGTCGAATGGGAGATTGCTGGTTCAACGGACGCCGGATGCCGCCGCATATGTTTGCGAGCGGCCTTTCGGCGTCTGTCGTTGCGTCTGGCCCGGAGGCATCCGGGCAGTGATTTATGGCTGACGAGGCAAACAGACCCATGGCAACCAAGGCGATCGACAGCGGCTCCGCCCCCCGCAAGGGCGATGGCGGCACCGCCAAGCGGCGTATCCGCAAGGTGTTCGGCGACATCCACGAAGTGGTGCAGATGCCGAACCTGATCGAGGTTCAGCGCGAAAGCTACGAGCAGTTCCTGCGTTCGGATAAGTCCACGGGCCATGTCTCGGGGCTGGAAAAGACGCTGCGCAGCGTCTTCCCGATCCAGGACTTTGCCGGCACCGCCTATCTCGACTTCGACGATTATGTCCTTGAAGACCCGAAGTTCGACGTCGAGGAATGCCGCCAGCGGGGCATCACCTATGCCGCGCCGATGCGCGTCACGCTGCGCCTGACCGCGTTCGAGGTCGATCCCGATACCGAAGCCAAGTCGGTCATCGATATCAAGGAGCAGGACGTCTACATGGGCGACATGCCCCTGATGACGGAGAACGGCACCTTCTTCATCAACGGCACCGAGCGCGTCATCGTCAGCCAGATGCACCGTTCGCCGGGCGTGCTGTTCGACCATGATCGCGGCAAGACCCATGCCTCGGGCAAGTATCTCTTCGCCGCGCGTGTGATCCCGTATCGCGGTTCGTGGCTGGACTTCGAGTTCGACGCCAAGGACATTGTCAACGTCCGTATCGACCGCAAGCGCAAGCTGCCGGTGACGGCGCTGCTCTATGCGCTGGGCATGAACTCGGAAGAGATCCTCAATTATTTCTACAACCGCCTGACCTTCGTTCGCGGCGACGGCGGCTGGAAGATCCCGTTCCAGGCCGAGAACTGGCGCGGCGCCAAGCCGATGTTCGACATCGTCGATGCGAACTCGGGCGAGGTCGTGTTCCCCGCCGGTCAGAAGATTTCGCCCCGCGCCGCCAACAAGGCGGCCAAGGATGGCCTGTCGCAACTGCTGATCCCGACAGAGGAAATCTTCGGTCGCTATTCGGCCTATGACCTCATCAACGAGCAGACTGGCGAAATCTACGTCGAAGCCGGTGACGAGATCAGCGCCGAGAACCTCGAGGCGCTGGACAAGGCGGGCGTCGACACGATCGAGCTGCTCGACATCGACCATGTCGCGACCGGCCCGTGGATTCGCAACACGCTGAAGGCCGACAAGGCCGAAGAGCGTGAGCAGGCGCTGTCGGACATCTACCGTGTCATGCGCCCGGGCGAGCCGCCGACGCTGGAGACGGCGGAAGCGCTGTTCTCGGGCCTGTTCTTCGATCCTGATCGCTACGACCTGTCGGCCGTGGGTCGCGTCAAGCTGAACATGCGCCTCGACCTCGACTGCCCGGACACGGTGACGACGCTGCGCACCGAGGACATCCTCGCGGTCGTCAAGACGTTGGTCGACCTGAAGGACGGCAAGGGCGAGATCGACGATATCGACAATCTCGGCAACCGCCGCGTGCGTTCGGTGGGCGAGCTGCTGGAGAACCAGTATCGCGTCGGCCTGCTGCGCATGGAGCGTGCGGTCAAGGAGCGCATGTCGTCGGTCGACGTCTCGACCGTGATGCCGAACGACCTGATCAACGCCAAGCCCGCGGTCGCCGCGGTGCGCGAGTTCTTCGGTTCGTCGCAGCTCTCGCAGTTCATGGACCAGACCAACCCGCTGTCCGAAGTGACGCACAAGCGTCGCGTCTCGGCGCTCGGGCCGGGCGGCCTGACGCGTGAGCGTGCGGGCTTCGAAGTCCGCGACGTTCACCCGACGCACTATGGCCGTATCTGCCCGATCGAAACGCCGGAAGGCCCGAACATCGGTCTGATCAACTCGCTGTCGACCTTCGCCCGCGTCAACAAGTATGGCTTCATCGAGACGCCGTACCGCAAGGTGATCGACGGCAAGGTGACGGACGAGGTCGTGTACCTGTCGGCGATGGAAGAGCAGAAGCACACCGTCGCCCAGGCCTCGGCCGCGACGGACGAGGAAGGCCGATTCGTCGAGGATCTGGTCTCGGCGCGTCAGGCGGGCGAGTTCCTGATGGCGCTGCCCGATCAGATCACGCTGATGGACGTGTCGCCGAAGCAGCTCGTCTCGGTCGCCGCCTCGCTCATTCCGTTCCTGGAAAACGACGACGCCAACCGCGCGCTCATGGGCTCGAACATGCAGCGTCAGGCCGTGCCGCTGGTGAAGGCGGAAGCGCCCTTCGTCGGCACCGGCATGGAAGAGACCGTGGCCCGCGACTCGGGTGCGGCGATCGCGGCGAAGCGTGCCGGTATCGTCGACCAGGTCGATGCGGCGCGTATCGTGGTTCGCGCGACCGGTGAGGTCGATGCCGGCAAGTCGGGCGTCGACATCTACACGCTGATGAAGTTCCAGCGTTCGAACCAGTCGACCTGCATCAACCAGCGTCCGCTGGTGAAGGTGGGCGATGTCGTGAAGGCGGGCGACGTGATCGCCGACGGCCCCTCGACCGAGTTCGGCGAGCTGGCGCTGGGCCGCAACGCGCTCGTCGCGTTCATGCCCTGGAACGGCTACAATTATGAGGACTCGATCCTCATCTCCGAGCGGATCGTGAAGGACGACGTGTTCACGTCGATCCATATCGACGAGTTCGAAGTCATGGCGCGCGACACCAAGCTCGGGCCGGAAGACATCACCCGCGACATTCCGAACGTGGGTGAAGAAGCGCTGCGCAACCTCGACGAGGCGGGCATCGTCTATGTCGGGGCCGAGGTGGAGCCGGGCGACATCCTGGTCGGCAAGATCACGCCGAAGGGCGAATCGCCGATGACGCCGGAAGAAAAGCTGCTCCGCGCGATCTTCGGTGAAAAGGCCAGCGACGTGCGCGACACCTCGCTCCGCCTGCCGCCGGGCGTCGCCGGTACGATCGTCGACGTGCGCGTCTTCAATCGTCACGGCATCGACAAGGACGAGCGCGCGATGGCGATCGAGCGCGAGGAGATCGAGCGTCTGAAGAAGGACGCCGACGACGAGCGCACGA
>NZ_JBCNNI010000050.1:0-22933 GCF_039594485.1 Sphingomonas sp.
GAACGACGAATGGGCAGTGCAGCGAGGCCGCTACATGACACTGGAAAGCGTCGCGCAGTTGAGCGATGATACCGCCGTCACGCTGCCAGCCATGGCCGCCTGACCATCCCGGCCTGGCCGGAGATCGATGCGGCTACGCCGCCAAAGCTACACCACCCCGTGGGGCACGACCCACAAGCGGCGGACAGAATGGCAGATTTGCGGGCTTCGTCGATGATTACCTCGGGTGCTGCGAGAAAGGTGTGGCCGTCGGTCATGCCCGGACGACGCGCTGGTCGATCGAACCGAAGAGCGGCCCCGCCCGCATCGTCACCCGATCCCCGAAGGACAGGAAAGGCGTTCGCGGCGCTCCGCCGTCGATCATCTCGATCGCCCGGCGTTCGGACAGGCAGGTGGAACCGACCCGCTCATGCTCGACATTCGACACCGTGCCCGAGCCGATGATCGTTCCCGCCGGCAGATCACGGGTCCGCGCGGCGTGCGCGATCAGTTCGTGGAAGCCATGGGCCATCTCGTCGCCCACCGGATTTCCGAACCATGCCCCGTTGATCTCCACCGTCAGCGGCAGGCAGACGCGACCGTCGTGCCAGTCATCGCCCAGCGCCTCGGGCGTGATCGCGAAGGGGGCGACCGAACAGGCGGGCTTGGCCTGGACCCAGCCGAATCCGGTCTTCATCTCGACCGGCGCGATTGCGCGCAACGACCAGTCGTTGAGGAGCAGAACCAACCGGACATGGCCAAGCGCCTCGTCCGGCATGCACCCCATGGGCACATCGCCTGTCACCACCGCGAACTCGCCCTCGAAGTCGATGCCATCGGCCTCGCTGGGCAAGGGCACATCCTGCGTCGCAGAGAGGAAACGGTGCGACATGCCCTGATACATCAAGGGCTTGTCGGTTTCGATGGGCGGCAGGTTGAACGCTTTCTGCATCAAGGCGCCATGCGTCGGGAAGGCCGAGCCATCCAGCCATTGCCAGGCGCGCGGCAAGGGTGCCAGCAATGTGGCGCTATCCAGCGTTTCTCCTTCAACGTCGACCCGCCCCGCCAAGGCGCACAGAGCGGGTTCAACGCGCGTCCAATCGTCCAGCGCCGCCTGCATCGACATGCCTGCGGGCAGGCAGCGGCAGCCGTCAGTCGACACCATCACCAAGGTACCATCCCGGCTACCATCATCCCAGGTCGCAAGCCGCATCGCGATCAATCCTCGAAGATGGCGACGGCGCGGCACCAGCCTGCCGACCCGCCCTTCACCTTGACCGGCAAGCAGGAGACGGTGAAGCCGATGGACGGAAGCGTGTCCAGCCTGGTCAGCTTTTCCATGTGGCAATAACCGATCTCGCGCCCGGCCTTGTGCCCTTCCCAGACCAGCGAATAATCGCCCGTCTCGGCGACGCGGGCGGCGGTGTGGCTGAACGGTGCGTCCCAGCTCCAGGCATCGGTGCCGGTCACGCGCACGCCGCGCTCGGTCAGGTACATGGTTGCCTCATATCCCATGCCGCAACCACGTCCGAGAAAGTCGGGCTGCCCCAGCGCCGCGCCTGCGCCGGTATTGACCAGCACGATGTCTAGCGGTCGCAATGCGTGGCCGATCCGTGCCAGTTCCGCCTCGACCTCGGCCGCCGTTACGACATGGCCATCGGGCAGGTGTCGGAAGTCGAGCTTCACGCCCGGCTGGAGGCACCATTCCAGTGGAACCTCGTCGATGGTCAGTGCACGCCTGCCACCACCGCCCAATGCCTCGTCCATCGTCGGATGGTAATGCCAGGGGGCATCGAGATGCGTGCCGTTATGCGTGCTGAGCGTCAGCATCTCCGAAGCCGCGAAGCCCTCGCCCCCCGCCATGGCCTCGGCCGTGATGCCGGGGAAGAACAGCGCGGCCTCCGCCACCGTCTCGCGATGGGTCTGCCGTGTGATGCTGGGGCGCATAAAGGGTGGGTCGGTGATGACCTCCGGGTCGATCGCGATCGACAGGTCGACGATGCGGCGCCTCATGCCGTGTGCCCTCCCAATGTCTCGGAGAACCAGTCGGAAATCAGGTCGCGGCCATAGGCCATGTTGTCCGCCCCGACATGCTCGACGCCGCCCTCACGCGACGTAAAAATGACCTTCTCGCGACGCGGCGAATTCACCAGTTGATCGTAAAGGTCATCGGCATATTTCACGCTGATCTGGCGATCGTTCGCGCCGTGGGTGACGAGGAACGGCACGGCGATCCGGTCCATATGGCCGTTGAGGTTCATCGCCTCCGACTTGGCGAGAAAGTCGTCCTGATCCTTCGCGCCGAACGCCCAGTGGACATGCGCCCAGTAATGCGGAACGGGGTTTTCGCCCTCGCGCGCCATGCGCTTGTCCTGAACCTCGCGCCAATTGTGGTTTGCTCCCCATACCGCACCGCTGGCGAAGCGAGGCTCATAGGCGACCGCGCGGGGAGCGAAGTGACCGCCTAGCGAAATGCCGGTCATGCCGATCCGCATGGGATCGACATCGGGCTGCCGCTCCAGCCAATCGACCGCCGCGCTGGCCCAGTGTTCGCTGTGCGGGTCGACCGGCAGGTCCTGAAGCCGCAACGCCTCGCCGGAGCCGGGCTGGTCGACGCACAGGGTCGAAATGCCGCGTCGGGCGAGTTCGTGCGGCAACCGCGTCCAGTAGAGCAGTTCCTTGCAGCTATCGAGACCGTTGCAGAACACGACCACGGGCTTGCGGCCGTCGCCGGGCGCGCGGGTATAGAGCGCGGGCATGGTACCGACCGTCAGCGGGATTTCGACGCGCTCCCGGTTCAGTTGCCCCAGCACCGTCGACCGATCGAACGCATCGCGCGCCCGCGCATAGGTTTCGCGGCGGCCCGGTTGGCCATGGCCCTGCATCCGTTCGGCGGTGATAAGATAGAGGCTCGCACGCTCCAGTTTGTTGGAAGCCGACAAGGCCCGCCCCTTCGCCTGGTCCTCGGCGGCCAAGTCGATCAGCTTGTCGCCCATCGCCGCCCAGGCCTTCATGAACATCGGCGTCCCGGCATCGGCGCCGCTCGCCGCCGCGTCCTTGATCGGCTGGCACATATCGATGATCTCACCGAGCTGCGCGCCCGACTCCATCGCGATCGCGACCGACAGATTCCAGATGTAATTGGGAAAGGGTTCGTAGAGCGCCATCGGGCTTACACCGACACCGGCTGGAACAACCCGGCATCGGGCTTGGGATGCGGCATGGTCTGTGGTCCGCCGACGCCGATGCCCCATTGGTCCATCGTGCCCGGGCCGGGGACATGCACCTGATGCTCATGGGTTTCGAAGTCGACATGCTCAAGTTCCGAGGTGTATTCGACCGCAAACCCGTTCGGCGTCGTGAAGTAGCTGAAGGTGTTGTTGCCCGCCATATGACGGCCCGGGCCCCAGCGTATGTCGGTCCCCGCCTGCTTCAGTCGACGGATACCCGCCATCATGTCGTCGACGGTAAGCATGTCATAGGCGACATGGTTGAGGCAGGGCGGCCCCGGCAGGATCGCGAGGCGATGATGCGCCGAATTGCAGCGCAGGAAGCACATGAAATCGCCCAGCCAATCCGACACGCGAAATCCAAGGACGTCGGTGAAGAAGGCCACCATCGCCCCGTGATCGGGCGAATGCAGCACGATATGGCTAATCTTCTGCGGGATGCCTTCCCAACGGCTGAGCGTACGCGGCGTGCGGCGTTCGACATCCGTCGAAATCTCGAAGGGCAGACCGTCGGGCGAGAAGAAGCGGAAACCATAGCCCCCGCCCATCGTCGCCAGCGCGCGCGGCGCGAAGATGATACGGCATCCGGCATCCACGACCTTGTCGTGCAGGGCATCGACATCGGCGCGGGTATCGGCGGCCAGCGCGATGACGTCGATACGATTGGCGTCGTCCTGCCGCAGACGGACGACATAGGCCTCGTCATGCCCCTCGGCGGCGAAGTGATACAGACCGCCCTGCTCGCCTGCCTCCACCAGTTTCCAGTCGTCGCGATAAAAGGCGCGCTCGGCATCAAGGTCGACGACGCCATAACCGACGTAACGGATCTCGGTCACTCTTGCCATGTCATGCTCCAGGGGCTGAGGCGTTCCCCGGCGGTGACACTCCGCCCCGCCAAGGAAAGGATCGTCAGAAGCGGAATGTGCCCTGCACGCCATAGGTGCGCGGCTGGCCGAAATTCCAGTTGTAGATGTTGATGCCGCCGCCGGTGAATCCGGCATAGGTCTTCACCCGATTGTCCTCGAGATTACGGACATAGCCCTGGATGCTGAACCGATTGTTCGGCATGTTGAGTTCCAGGCTGAGATCGGTGGTGGTGAACGCATCCACTTCGTCGCCCTTGTAGTTGAAGGCGGTGAGGAAGTAGCGCGACTTGAACCGGCTGAAGCCGTTGGCGACCAGCTTGTACCCGTCACCCAGTTCGATCGTCTTGGTATAGTTGATACCGATCGTCCATTTCGGGGCTTGCGGGGCGACATTGCCCGCCAGATTCAGTGTCAGGCGCGCGACATTGGAGGCGGGATTGGCCAGCGTCGGGGCCGGGATGCCCGCGAACTGCTGCAACCGCGCATCGATGTAATTGACGATCAGGCTGACCCGGTCGTTCGGCGACAGGCGAACGGCGGTGTCGGTTTCGATACCCCAGACCCGGCTCTTGCCCGCGTTGAAAGTGCGAGCGCCGACCGTGGTGTCGATATAGACCTGAACCTGCTGGTCCTTATAGTCGTAATAAAAGGCGCTTGCGTTGAATTCGAGGTGGTTGCCCATGAAGCGGTTCTTTGAGCCAATTTCGTAAGCCGTCAGATTTTCCGCGTTGAACGACCCGACCAGATCGAAGCCGCCGCTTTTGTATCCGGTGCTGACCTTCGCGTAGAGAAGGTTATCGCGGGCGGGCTTATATTCGACACCGGCCGTCCAGGTGACCTTGTCTTCCTTGTAGGTCGGATAACGAATCAACGCCCCGGCCCCGCTGCCATCGGCGGGCGGCCGCGCCATAGTCGGCGAACGGTAGAAACCGTAATTGATATACTTCGCGTCCTTCTTGTCATCCGTGTAGCGAATGCCGCCCGTGAAGCTCAGCCTGTCGGGCACGACCCAATAGGTCGCCTGGGCGAAGGCCGACTTGGAGTCCGAGGTGACATAGGGGCGATAGAAGAAATTCGCGAAAGCACCCGCCAGAGGCAGATAGAGACCACGGGCGATAATCTGGTTCTCGTGGAAATAGAAACCACCGACCTGCCAGACAAACTGGCCCTGCGTACCGCCGTTCAGACGGACTTCATGGCTTTGCGTGCGCGTGTCGTAGCGATCGTTGTAGAAGGTGAACAGTTCCGGCAGATAGCCATTTTGCGGGATGACGGCCTGGTTGTCGACATGGCGATAGCCGCCGATATAGCTGAGCGTCGCGCCGCCGAAATCATAGGAGACGCGGCCGCGCACCGCATATTGCTGGCTCTTGAAGCTGCCCATCCGGCCGAGGGGGAAGCTGGCGGGATCGAAGCCCTGCGGCACGTCCACGAACGACGGGACCTGGCGCTGGGCCAGCGTGGGATAGGTCGTGGGCGAGGCCACGGACGCGGGCAGTTCCGTTACGCCGGGGGTCGTCCCGCTGACGGGCAGCCCATATTGCATCGGCCCGGTCTGGTCGATGTCGACATATTCGCCCGCGAGATAGACCTCGAGCGCACCGGGAGCGAACAATATGCTGCCGCGAACCGCATCGACATTGGCATCGTCGCCGCGCCCCGCCGGGCCGTTGTTGACATAGCCGTCATGCTGATTGTGCAGTCCGGCCACGCGGATCGCCAGCGTGTCGCCGATCGGCACATTGACGGCGCCCGTCGCGTAGATCGCGTTGTAATTGCCATAGCCCGCCGTCGCCGAGCCCTCAAAGCTCTGGAGCACCGGCTTGGCCGCGACGATGTTGAGCGCACCCGCCGTCGAGTTGCGGCCGAACAGCGTCCCCTGCGGCCCGCGCAGGACTTCGATCCGTTCCAGGTCGAAGAAGTTGGCGTTCAGGCCGACCGGGCGATTGATATATTCGCCGTCGATCGAGACGGTCAGCGCCGGATCGGCGCTTTCCGAAATATCCTGGCTGGATACGCCGCGGATCGCGATCTTGGTAAAGACCGAGTCCGGGGTGATACCAAGATCGGGGGCCAGACGCTGGAGTCCGCTGACGTCGGTCACTTGCGCCTTGGTCAGGTCCGCGCCGCCGATCGCGCGAATGGCGATTGGGGTATCCTGCAACCGGGTCTCGACTTTGGTCGCGGTGACAATGATGTCCTCGGAATCGAGACGATCGTCGGACGTGCCCGCCGTCGTCTTATTGGCCGACGTCTGGGGCGTGGCACCCGCCGGATTGGCAATCTGCGCAAATGCCGGGTGGGCCACCCACATGGCGGTGGTGGTAAGCGCCGTGGTTGCGACGCGACGGAACGTCATCATACGATCCCCTCTCCTTCATCGGAGGCGTACCCGCCCCTCGTTTAGAACTAGAATGATTGTTCTGTTTATTGTTCGAGTCAAGCGTCGATCTGCGATCGCGCTCGATTATTTTGCGTCGTCCGTCAGAACATCGGATGCGGATTGCGCGAGCTCGCGGGCACGGGTTGGATGACGTCCCAATGCTCGACGATCTTGCCGTCCTTCAACCGATAGATATCCGCGACTGCGCCACCGGCGGAGGCCGGATCGGTGCGACCATGCAGGTGGATGACCGCCATATCACCATCGACGATGATCCGCTTTACGTCGAACCGCGCATCTGGTGCCGCGAATTTCGGGGCGAGCGCGGCAACCGCCGCTTCCCGTCCATCGACCAGCCCCGGATTATGCTGGATATAGTCGGGCGCGACATAGCGTTCGAATGCCCCGGCCACGTCGCGCCGGGTATAGAAGCGGTCGGCGAAATCGGTGATGATCGCGCGGTTGCGTTCGGTCGGCGTTGCGCCCGATCCGGCGATCGCGGCCGGAGCCAGGAATGGCACCGTCAAGACAAGCGCACGCAACAGGGCCTTCATAGCGTCACCTCTACGGTGAAGGGCAGATCGTCGCTCGCCCGACCGACCGCCAGGACCGCACGATCAACCGCATCGCGCCAACCATGATCGCCCCAGATGCGGAACAGACGTGGCTCCGGCCTCACCCGGACGGTCGCGGTTTCTCCAGCAGCCAGTATGACCTTCGCGAAGCCGACCAAGGCGAATTCGGGTTCGTGACGATAGAGCTGCACGACTTCGCTTCCGGCGCGATCGCCAGCGTTGCGCAGGCGGACCAGGACGTCGCCGCCTTCGGCCTCGACGCCCAGCCACTCGAAACGGGTATAGCCCTGCCCCGCGCCAAAGGCATAAAGCGGCGGCGTTCCCCGCGCCTGCAGTCCCCGATAACCAATCAACACACCATCGTCATAGGACAAGTCACCCTGCCCGTTCGGCTGGAGCGACAGGGCGGGATAATCGGCCTCGTGCCGCGCCAATGTGACCGGTAAACGGCCGCCCGGTTCCAAATCACCTGCCAGCACCGCCGCCAGCGCGGGCCCGAACCCCTCGCCCGGATACCAGGCGGATATCAGCGCCGATGCCCGGTCGCTCCATGTCGCATCAAAGGCATGACCGATATTGGCGATGATCGCGGTGTTCTGATTGGCGGCGCAGATCGCGTCGATCAGCGTGCGCTGCTCCGGCGCGATCGCCGTATCGGGGCGATCCTTGCTCTCGACGCTGGAATCGGAGGTTTCGCCGATCATCAGCATCACCGCATCGGCACTGGCCGCCGCCGCGACCGCGCGCGCCAGCATCGCCGCCGCGCTGTCCGGGCCGCGAATGCCATACCAGAGGCCGTGTACGCGGGCGCCGTCATAATGGAAATCGACCTCGACCAGCACCCTTTGCCCGGCGGTGAGCATCACCTCGGCGCTTTCGGCATCACCGCGCTTGAGCGACCCCATGACGTCGGACGCCGCCATCCGCTCGGGCTGTTCGATCAGCGACCGGCCATCGACTTTCAGCTTCACCGCGCCAGTCGCACCGACATAGAAGCGGTGGGCACCATCCGCGACGGCCGTGAACCAGCCACTGGCACGAATAGCCGCCGGACGGTCGAACACCCCCTGCTCATGGACGCCAACGAACCAGACGAGCGAGTTGGTGTCGCGCACCTCCAGCCCGATGGGTGGGCCCGACAGATCGCCATCGGCGAAATATTCGACCGTCATGCCCGGCCCCTCGCCCCGCACGGGCTCGACCGGCATGGCGGGCAGGCGCGGCTGCGGGTCGACGCCGGGTTCATAGACGATCTCCGCCGCCCCGGCATATCGCGCCATGATCGCCTCTAGGGGCCGCGCCGCGTCGGGCGAGAGCGCGATCTTGGCAAAGGTCCCCCCCTGATAGCAGGGCGCGGCAGCATTCGGGCCGATCACCGCGATCCGGCGATGCCTGCCCGGCGTCATCGGCAACAGCCCCCCCTCATTGCGAAGCAGCACCATACCGGCCGCCGCCGCCTCGACCAGCAAGGCATCGGTATCCTCCTCAGGCGCCGCTTTCGGACCGGACCAGCGGCGGGCCGCGCGGGCCACCCGCTCGGCGGCATCCGCCACCCGCTCGGCCGCAACCTCGCCCGCCTCGACCGCCGCGACGGCCTTGGCACCGACAAAGCGTGCCGGCCCCGGCATCTCCAGGTCTAGCCCGCCGTTCAGGCTGCCTGCGGTCGAATGCGTTCCGAACCAGTCACTGATGAACGGGCCCTCAAAGCCCCATTCCCGCTTTACGATGGTCGAAATATGGCCATGCTCGGCGCACCAGTCACCATTGACCCGGTTATAGGCGGTCAACATCGCCCCCGCCCCGGCTGCCGCGCAAAATTCGAAGGGCAGCAGATAGATTTCGCGCAGCGTCCGCTCATCCACCACCGCGTTCATGCGGTCGCGATCAGTCTCGCTATCGTTGCAGACCAGATGCTTGACGCAGGCGCCGACGCCGGTCGACTGGAGCCCCCGCGTCCACGCCGCTCCGGCCAGGCCGGTCAGCAGCGGGTCTTCAGAAAAATATTCGAACGCTCGCCCGGCCAATGGGCTACGCGCCATGTTGACATTGGGCGCAAGAACGAGGTCGACGCCCATGCGGATCGCCTCGCCACCGACCAGAGCCGCGACCCGCGCGATCAGCGCGACATCGAAGCTGGCGCCGAGCGACGTTGCGCAAGGCGATAGCCGCGCGACGTCGCGTTCGTCGACCTTGCCGCTGGCGATGCCCATCGGCCCATCGCTCATATGCAGCGACGGGATACCCGCCTCTGGGATCGCGACCGACCGCCACATGGCTGCTCCGGCGGTCAGGCTTGCCTGCTGTGCAAGGGTCAGGGCCGTCATGCGACCGGCTCCAGATGAAAGGCCATGATCTGCCGCGCCTGGGTCGCGATCTGCGCCGCCACGCTTTGATCGACGATCGCGCCGGTGCCGTCGAACGGCTTCTGCGCGATCGAGTTGATCGCGATCCCCGCCGGGGTCGGCCAGCCGCGCATGGCATGGACGATCCCGCGCAGCGCCGCCAGCGTGACGCCGCCCGCCTGCCATCCCGCCGCCGAGACGATCAGCCCCACCGGCATGCCGTCGAAATAGACCCGCTCGTCCCCGCGCAGGTCCTCCAGCAGATCGATGGCGTTCTTCACCACGCCCGAGACGCCGCCATGATAACCAGGCGTCCCGATCACCAGGCCATCCGCTTCGCGAAGCGCGGCGACGAAGGCCGCCTGTTCCGCCGTGCGCTCGGGACGCTCCGGGTTGAAGTGCGGCAGCGTCGCCAGCGCCGGACCATCGAACATGGTGGTCTTCGCCCCGATGCGTTCGCACTCCGCCAGAACCGAGCGGACCAGCATCTCGCTCGACGAACGGGGTCGGAAGGTGCCGCCGATCCCCACGATATGCCGCGCCATCGGATCAGGCCTTCTTGAACGCAGGCATGACCTTTTCGGACAGCAGCCGCAGCGTCTGGTCGCCGAGCCGCAGCCGTTCGTCGGTCAACGGCCCCGTGGTCGTGCCGCACAGGATATTGCCGATGCCCAGTTCCTCATAGGGCTTGAGGTGTTCGATCACCGTCTCGGGCGAACCATACAGGCACCAGGTGCCGATCCAGTCCTCGGTCAGTGCGTTGGGCGTGCGGTCGGTCTTCTTGTTGGCCTCGTTCGACTCGGCGCGGGCATTGAATTCGGCCTCGCGCTCGATCGCGTTCTGATAGGCGCGCAGGATGGTCATCATCTCGTCGCGCGCCTGCTCGTCGCTGTCGGCCAGATGGACCAGCTGATAGGTATGGGTCGTCCAGTCGAGCGCCCGGGCGATCTTCTCCGGGCTGTGCCCCGCCTCGTCCAGCATCGCGCGATAGGCACCGAAATATTTGGCGACGTGCTTCATCGGCTCGGTCCCGCCGATCTGCGGCGGGGTGAAGGCCGGGATGAAGGCAGGCCAGGCGTTCTCGGCGGCGCGCCGCGCGCTCGCTTCCTTCATCGCCACCGGCATCAGCCGCGCATGCCCCTCACTATAGGCCGCAGGCGCGATCCGTTGCAGTACGCGGCCCTGGTGCGGACCGTTATCGATCTCGACCGCGGGATCGTCCATCGTTTTGGCCCAAAGCCGTTCGGCCAGAGCGAGGTTCTTTTCCGAGATGGCACCCGCATCGCGGTAATCGACGCCGAAGCCGATCATCTCCTCGGGCGTGGTACCCGAGCCGACACCCACCAGCAGCTTGCCGTCGGTCAGTTGGTCGAGGATGTTGATCCGCTCGACGAAGCGCACCGGGTGATGCAGCGGCACCGACGTCACCGAAAAACCGAAATGCATGTGCGGGAATTTCGCCGCCAGATAGGATGCGAACATATAGCTGTCGCTGGCGATCGGCATGTAGCCGTTGAAATGGTGATCGGGCATGAAAAGCGCATCGAAGCCAAGCGCGGCGGCACGCTCCGCATGGCGGGTCAGACCGTGGATCAGCGCGCGATCCTCGTCAGGCGCCATGGACCGTGCGTTGAGGAATACCGAGAAACGCATCCAACCTCTCCCTTTTATCATGCCCGCCCTGTTCCGGCGCGTTGCCGCATTGATGCGGTTCGTCTAAAATAAAATTAGAACTGTAATTCTGATATGATGGCCCCCTATGGGCTGTCAATGGGGTGTTGATGGATATCGAGACGATCTTGGCGAAGGCGCGTGCGCCCCAGCAGGGCCGCAGCAAGGCGAGTTTCGAGCGGATGCTGGCCACCGCGGAGGAACTGATGACCCAGCGCGGATCGGACGAATTCACGCTGAACGAGGTCGCCAAGCACGGCAAAGTGTCGATCGGTTCGATCTATTGCCGCTTCGATAGCAAGGACGATCTGGTCCATGTCGTGCAGTTGCGGGTGCTGGAACGGGTGGATGCCGATATGCTGGCCGCGATCGCCGACCTGGCTGCGTGCGGTGGCGGCTTGATCGACATGGTGTACGATCTGGTCGAATCGGTGGCGGAAGTGTTGCGGCGCTATGCCGACGTGATGCGTCCGCTGATGCTACGAGCGAGCGCCGATCCGGTCATCGCGGCCATCGGCAAGCGCAGCTATGGCCGCGCGAGCGAGGCGGTGATCGCCGCGCTGCTGACCAATCGCGACTCGATCCGCCATCCCGATCCCGAGCACGCCGCCGATGCGGGTTTCCGCATCCTCTACGCCTCGATCGCGCGCTATCTCGGCTTCGGTTCGTCGATCGATGCGGCGGGCGAAGGCGACTGGACCGAGTTGAAGTCTGATCTGGCCGACATGCTCGCCGCCTATCTCTCGACCAGCCCCAAGGCGCGCCCGGCCCGCGCTTAGCGCTTGCGCCGCCTTCCAAATCGCCTTACTAGAATGATAGTTCTAATTAAAACCGCTGGGACAAGCGGCATGGGCGAGGATGAGGGACGTCATGGCCGATACGGGCTTGGCTCGGCGCGAGATATTGGGAGGCGCGGCGCTGTTCGCGATGGCGGTGGGCATTCCCGTCGCCGCCGTCAGATGGACCGACACAGCAGAGGTCGTCACCGACCGGCAGCGCGCGCTTCTGCGCGACGTCGCCCAGCGTGTCCTGCCCCGGACCACGACCCCCGGCGCTGGCGAAATCGGCGCGCATGAATTCGTCATCCTGGCCCTTGCCCACGGGGTCGATGGAACCCGCGCCCCCGCCGCCGGGGCGGCGCTGCCCGCGACCATCACCCGCCATCAACGCCGGGACGGAACGATCGACTATCTCGACTGGCTGGAATGGCAGCTTGATGCCGCCACGCGCGGCGATTACCTGGCCGTCACCCCGGCCCGGCGAGAGGCGGCGGTCGCGGCGATCGACAAGGCGGCCTTTGTCGATGCGGCACCCGATGCGGTCGAATCCCCCTGGCGCAAGCTGAAGGGCCTGATCCTCACCGCCTATTACACGTCCGAGATCGGCGGCTCGCGCGAGTTGCAATATGAACTCGTCCCCGGTCGGTGGGACGCCGACATCCCTTACATTCCCGGAAGCCGCGCCTGGTCGAGCGACTGGACCGCAGTGGAGTTCAGCTAATGGCGCAACATCCCGTTTTCGACGCCATCGTGGTGGGTTCGGGCATCACCGGTGGCCTCGCGGCCAAGGAACTGACCGAGGCCGGGCTCAAGGTCCTGATGATCGAGCGTGGGCCGATGATCGAACATGGCAGCGGTTATAGCCGCGAGACACTGGCGCCATGGGATCTGGAATTTCGCGGGGTCGGCGACGCCGAACTCTATGACAAGGATTATGCCGTTCAGCGCAAGAACCGGCACTTTACCGAGTTCACCCAGGACCATTTCGTCAACGATCGAGAGAACCCCTACACCACCGAAGGCGAGACGGAGTTCAACTGGTGGCGCAGCTATCAGTTGGGCGGGCGGTCGCTGACCTGGGGACGGCAATGCTATCGCTGGTCTGACTATGACTTCGAGGCCAATCGCCGCGACGGCCATGGCACCGACTGGCCGATCCGCTACGCGGATCTCGCACCCTGGTACGACAAGGTCGAGGAGTTCATCGGCGTCGCGGGCATGGCGGAGGGCCTGCCCCAGCTTCCCGACGGGCGCTTCCAGCCGCCCATGGCGCTGAACGCCGTCGAGCAGCACGCGCGCGAGGTGATCGGGCGGCAATGGCCCGGCCGCCGCCTGACCATCGGGCGCAACGCCAACCTGACTGAGGCCAAGCCCGACCAGGGGCGCGCGGCGTGCCAATATCGCTCGATCTGCGCGCGCGGCTGCTCCTATGGTGCCTATTTCTCGACGCAGAGTTCGACGCTGCCCGCCGCGCAAAAGACCGGCAATCTGACGCTCGTCACCGACGCGGTGGTCGAGGCGGTCGAGCAGGACCCGGCAACCGGCCGCGCCACCGGCGTCCGCTTCATCGACACCAAGGACGGCACGCGCCAGCGCGCCCATGCCCGGATCGTGTTCCTGAACGCCGGTTCGTTCAACAGTGTCGGCGTGCTGCTGCGCTCGGCGAACGAGGCCAATCCCCACGGCCTTGCCAACTCCAGCGGCGTGCTGGGCACCCACATCATGGACCATGCCCAGACGGTCGCCGGGATCGCGGTCATGCCGGGGTTCGAGCAGCACAGCTATTTCGGCAATCGCCCGACCGGCGTGGTCATCCCGCGCTTCCGCAACCTGGATACGATCGACGGCAAGGGGCATACGCGCGGCTTCTCCTATCAGGGCGGTGCATTCCGTGCGGCCTGGACCGGTGGCAAGCGAAGCGCCGGCGTGGGCAAGGATTACAAGGACGGGCTGCGTGAGCCTGGCATGTGGCGGATGGTGCTGGTCGCCTTTGCGGATTCCATGCCGCGTCCCAGCAACCGCATCACGCTCGACCCGATCGTCAAGGACGCCGCGGGCCTCCCCGCCCTGCGCATCAACTTCTCACATGGAGCGCAGGAACATGCCGCACTGGCCGATGCCAAGGCGGAGGCCGCCGCGATGCTGACCGCCGCCGGAGGGCATGTCATCATGGGCATGGACACGCCCAATCCAGGGGGCTCGGCCATTCACGAGATGGGCGGCGCGCGCATGGGGCATGATCCCCGGACGAGCGTGCTCAACAAATGGAGCCAGGCGCATGACGTGCCCAACCTCTTTGTCACCGACGGCGCGCAGATGTCGTCCTCGGCCTGCCAGAACCCCTCGCTCACCTATATGGCGCTGACCGCGCGGGCCTGCGCGAATGCGGTGTCGATGCTGAAGGAAGGCGCGATCTGATACCAAATTGCCAGACATGAAGATGCAGGGGGCGGCCTTTCGAATGGGGACCGCCCCTTTTCTCTGCGAAGATGAAGGAGCGGGCACAAAAAAAGGGGGCTTCCCTATCGGAAGCCGCCCCCATCATGCGTTCAGCGCAGCGTCAGCGTCTTGGCGTCCTTCGTCGTCGGTACGAACGGCAGGTAGGAAATCCGCATCGTCTCGGCCAGTTCGATGCGATGATCACCCGGTGCCAGCCCCCCGGCCCACTTCACACCAACCAGCGCCTTCTCGCCGAAGTTCCAGCGGTCGCCATATTCGGTTTCCATCTCGTCCAGCGTCCAGGTGCGGCCCCGCAGCGACAAGGTGATGTCCTCGCGCGGCACTGCTTCGCCATCGACGCTGACCGCCACATTCTCGATCATCGACAGGCCCAGGCCCCGATAATAGGGCAACCGCGCCTCGATGGTGAAACCGCTATCGGTCGTCTTCAGGCTGTCTTCCACGATCATCTTGTTGTCGAACATCGGTCAGGTCCTTCAGGCGGCGATGGCGTTAGTGGCGGGTGCGTCGATCAGTTGCTTCAGCATTTCCTGATGGCGACGGACCTGCTCGACCGAGTCGACCTCATGGGCGTCCTCGATCCAGCGATTGCCCTCATATTCGGAGCAGATATAGCCGTCGTAATTCCCCTGCTTCAGAACCCGCACAATCTCGTCATAGGGGATGCTGGGTTCGACCAGATTCTCGTCCATCTGATAGAATTTGCCATGCACATTGTGGATACGGTGCATGTAATCGAGCATCCGCTTCGGCTCGAACGCGGCATTGTGGCGCAACGTCTCCGCCATCGCGATCGCCGGGCCGACACCACCCATCTCACGCACGTTCAGGATGACATATTCGCTGAGAACCCGGTCCTCATAGGCCTTGGTGATATAGTCGGCGATATTCTGGGGCACGCCGTTGCGGATGAAGCGCTCCTTCCACACCGGTGGGAACTGGAACAGGAACATGCCCATGTCGGGCAGGAAGCCCAGCGCGTCGCTGCCCGACTTTTCGAAGGCCTCGGCATGGCGGACGATCCAGGGATGGTCGAAGTGCAGCGGCGCATGCACCTCGATCAGGATCTTGATCCCCTTTTCCTCGGCATAAGGCGCGGCGGCGACCAGCACCTCGGGCGCGATCGCCACCAGCGCACGGACATATTTCACGCCCAGCCTTGCGGCGAAGTCGATATCCTTGCGCACGCTCGCAACCTGCTCGGCGAACGGCATTTCGCGGCCCTTGTAGCGTTTATAGTCGAGCATGAAGTCATGGCAGACCGGCACCGCGTCATATTTATTGATCAGGTGATGCCACTCGGCGATCTTCTCGTCGGCGACACCAGCCTCGGGCCAGCCCCAGAAGGTCTGTTCGCCGATCACCTCGATCCCATCGGCTCCGAAACCGACGGTGCTGCGGATGCAATCCTCCAGCGTCATTTTGCCGAGGAAGGTTTCGTTCTGATAGCTGTAGAGGCTGACGCCCCGCTTGATCGTCATGGCATATCGTCCTGACTAAAAGGAATAGGGATCAGGCAGCGGCCGTGGCGGCGGACGTATCGCCGTCACGGCGAGGTGCCGCGATGAGGAAGGCCGCGACCGCGCCGACGACCCCGGCGGCGCCCATGATCAGGAATGCCGCCTGCATCGTACCCGCCTGGGTACGGAACATCGAAACCAGGAATGGGCTGGAGAACTGCCCGAAGAAGAAACAGGCCGTCCACACGCCCATGCCGCGACCGCGATGCTCGAAGGGCAGCTTGGTCTGTGCCCACGCGATCAGGGTCGGCACCGCCATACCCGCGCCGGTCTGCTGCACCACAAGGCCTGCGATCATCCAGCGCCAGTCCGGCGCCAGACCGATCGTGGCCAGTCCACCGCCGATCAGCGACAGGAAGATGCCGAGTTGCACCACGGGACGCGCCCGACCTGTCGCCCAGAAGATCGCCGAACCCAGCATCACGAACAGGCTGGGGATGAAGGTCAGCTTGCTAAGGTCCTGCGACGACTGGATACCGACTTCGCGGAACGCCATACCGCCATTGATGATGAAGACGTAGTAGAGGGCAGAGGCGAACAGGGTCACACCGCCGATCATGGCGACCGACGCCATCGGGAACGGGGTACGCGCAGGCACCTGACCGATGCCCAGCATCTTGCGCGCCGTCGCATCGCTCTGCGGCTCATAAAGGAACTTCACCGCCGCGATGAAGATCGGGAAGGCGACCAGATAGATCAGGAAGATGCCGTTCCAGCGCAGGCCGGTCAGGAAGCCCGAAGCCAGAATGACGCCGCTGGCCAGGAACGGCCCGGCGAGCCCCTGCATGGTCAACCAGTTGCGCCGCCCCTTCTCGTCCCAGTAATCACCGATCAGGGTGTTGAGCGTGGTCAGGATCACCGCCTCAGACACGCCCAGCAACAGCCGCGAAGTGTAAATGCCGTTAAGGCTGTCGAGGAAAAATGGGGCAGCGCCGAACAGCGCATAGAGCAGGGTTGCGGCCAGCATCAGTTTTCGTCGCCCGAAGCGATCGACCAGAATCCCTGCAAACAACGCCACCACCGCGATGGTAAGGCCCGGTGCCGACACCATGGCGGGGACCTTCCAGGGGGCGGAAGGGTCGGCCGAGAAATGGTCGATGATCGATGGCACCGCCGGAAACAGCGACGCGATGGCCAGGATCGGCAGGAAGCCGGCGGTAATGACGGTGATGCCCTGACCGATGCCGGGTCGGCGCATCTCGGGATTCTCTGGTGTCATGACCATCGGCTTCTCTCCCAATCGATTCGCCGCTCTTACGGCTTAATTAGAACTTGCATTCTGATAATGGGTATCGCCATGACATGCCACTCTGTCAAGCAAGGATCATCACGGTGGCGACACGCGCGGTTTCGGATCGATTGAGCGAGCGGCAAAGGACGCTGGCGTTCGCGACGGTGCTACTCGCCTTCGTCATGGACGTCGCGGATTCAACCATCGTCAACACCGCGCTGCCTGCGATCCAGCTCGGCCTGGGAGCCTCTGATCGCGCCATGCAATGGGTCGTGTCGGGCTATTTCCTGACCTTTGCAGTGCTGCTGGTCGTGGGCGGTCGCTTGGGCGACCTGTTCGGCTATGCGCGGATGTTCGCGATCGGCGTGGCGGGGTTTTCCATCGCATCGCTGGCATGCGGACTGGCACAGGACGCGACGACGCTCGCCATCGCGCGTTTGTCGCAAGGAGTCGCCGCCGCGATCATGGCGCCGCAGGGTGTGGCGCTGATCCAGCTTCTTTACTCGCCGACCGAGCGGATCGGCCGCCTTGCCGCCTTTGGCGTGGTCGGCGGCCTGGCCGCGATCGGCGGTCCAGTGCTCGGGGGTTTGCTGATCCAAATCAACCCGCTTGACCTGGGCTGGCGCAGCGTCTTCCTGATCAACCTGCCCTTCGGTGTTCTGGCGCTGATCGCGGGGCTGACGCTGCTGCCACCGGGGCGCTCGGGCCATGCGCTGCGTATCGACGGGCCGGGATCGCTGTTGCTGTTCCTCGCGCTCGGTACGCTGCTGCTGCCCCTGATCGAGGGGCGCAGCGCGGGCTGGCCGTTATGGACCGCCGGACTGCTATTGATGAGTGCTTGTCTATGGTGGGGCTTCTGGCGCTATGAAGGCTGGCGGCGTATCCGGCTGGGGTCGGCGCTGATCGAACCATCGCTGTTCCACGATCGCAGTTTTCGGATCGGGCTGGCGACGACGGGCGCCTTTGCGATCGCCTCGGGCGGATTTCTGCTGACCTTCAGTCTCACGCTGCAACAGGGGCTGGGCTACAGCCCGGTCGATGTCGCGCTGCTCCACATACCCTTCGGAATCGGGGTCATGGCGGGGATCAGTCAGATCGGGCGCAAGGCCCTTCCCGTCCATGGGCGTCGTGTGCCGATGACGGGTGCGATCCTGATGGCGCTGGCCTGTTCGGCAACCGGGCTCGCCGTGTACATCGCCCTTCCGAGCGTGGTCATCGGCGTGATCTTGTTATTCGCGGGTGTCGGCATGGGAACACTTAGCGGTCCGCTGGGCCCGATCACCCTGTCACGGGTCGATCGCAATCATGCGGGTGTCGCGGGGGCCATGCACAAGACCATGCAGCAGATCGGCGGCGCGATGGGCACCGCACTGATCGCCACTGTCTATTTCTCGATGACGGGCGATCATCGACCGCCCGTCACTGCCTTTTTGATCGCGACATTGGTCGTGGCGGCGGATCTGCTGGGCATCGCGCTGCTGCTGGCCCGCCTGCCCGAACGATTATTCGATTGAGGGGGCACTTGCGCCCCCTCCTCAGTCGTAGATGGGCCGCAGTTCCTTATCCAGATGATATCGCGTCAGTGCCATCGACGCGAGCAGGTCCGGCGACCCATCATATTCGACCGACATCCAGCCCTTGAACTGATATTTCCTCAACAGGTGGTACAGGCCCTTCAGGTCCAGCTCACCCAGGCCGGGCTCCCAGAACCAGCGCGTGCCGTCATCGGTGATCTCCGGGTCCTGGGCATAGCGTACTTCGTCGGGTTGGCGGATCGATGCCGTATCCTTCAGGTGGAAGGTGCTGATCCGGTCGTGATAATCCTCATAGAAGGTCAGCAGATCCTCGCCCATGATCGCGACCTGCGCCGTATCGATACAATAGTGGACGAGCTTGGGATCGGTGCTTTCGATGAATTCCCTGTGGTTGGGCAGATTGATGGCGCAGAAGAACTCATTGTGCAGGCCTATCTTGACGCCGTGGTCGGTTGCATAGCGCCCGATCTCGTTGATCGTCCTGGCGCATTGCTGAACCTGCTCGCGCGTCAGCGGACCCGATCCGTAATAGTTGTTCGTCGGGCATGTGTTCATATAAGTGCCGCCGAACTTGACGATCGTGTCCACGGCCTCTCGTCCCGACCGCACCGCTTCCTCGAAATGGTCGGCGGCATGCGAGGCATGGGCGCCGTGGAACATCCCGATCACCTCGACGCCGCGATCCTTCGCGAAGGCGGTGAACGCCTCGGGCGAACCGAACAGCGGCAGGATGTCGGCCAGGTCCCAAGGCGCAATCTCAATGCCGTCGAACCCAAGCGCCGACTGGTATTTCAGGATCGTGTCCCAGTCGGAATAATAGGCGGAGTTCGTCTTGTCCTCATAATAGAAATCGCGGAAGTTCTCGATCTGCCGATAGGGGATCGCCTTCCAATGGCTCATATTGGCGTAGCGGATATTGGGCATTACAGGGAACTCCGTCCGGCTTGGTCCGGCAGTTGGTTGAGGAAGGCGCGGGTGCGCAGCAGGGCGCGAAACGGATCGCGTGTCTGGCGGGCGCTGCAGACGACCGGTCCGTCATAGCCCAGACCGTCCAGCAGATGGACGATCTGCGACAGATCGACCGATCCGGTTCCGGGATCGCGAAACACCTGCGTCGCACGTCCGGCCGGGAATTCCGGGTTAGGGCTTTTCCAGGTCTCGTCCGTATCAACGAAATCGGTATCGGCGAGGTGCACGCAGCCGATCCGTTCGATATGTGCGCCGATGAAATCGACGGGTGCAACACCCGCGATCGTCAAGCTCGCGGTATCGACGTCGAGCATCACGCTTTCGGGCAGGGTGTCGAGCAGCTGGACGATGCGCTCACCCCGGAAAAGGCTCCAATATTCGTTCCGCAGCACCAGCGTCACGCCCGCCTCTTGCGCCTTGGCGGCAAGCCCCTGAAGCAGCTCGGTTACGCGCGGGACGATATCGCCCATCTTCGCGTCCAGATCGGGGTGATAATGCGTCATCCGCCCGTAAAAGGCGGACGGGCTGATCGCAAAATAGTCGGCGCCGAGGTCGGCCGCATGGGCAAGCGCCTCGCCCGCAAAATGGCCGCTGGCACCGAAGAAGAAGCCCAGATTGTCATTGCGCATGAACAGATTGGGATCGAAGGTTACACCGACGACCCGGTCGATGCCGCTTTGGCGCAGCACGTCCCGATATTTGGCGGCGCTCTGATATTTGGTATTGATGCAGTAGCGGTTCATCGGAACGCCGCTGCGGCCGCCAAACTGCCAAACCGGCTCATAGGGAATCTCGATTGCGCGAAAGCCGCTCGCGCTGATCAGTGGATATAGCTCCTCCCAGAAATATTTGCCTTCATACCGGTTTCGGTTCGGTTCCTGATAATGGCGGTTGATCAGATCCAGGCTGATCCCGATCGTGTCTTTGTTCATGACGGTTTCCATCGTTTTCAAGGGCGTGTCGCGGCGCGACATCCCAATGTGCGAGACTAGAGCTTGGCCGGTCCCGTCCGGGGCCAGCAGAGGACGACGAGCGTCTGGACGGCGAGCACCGCCACCGCGCCGCCGCTATAGGTCCAGCGGATGGCCTCGCGCGCCGCATCGCTGACATGGCCGGGGGCATAGTCGAATGCGCCCAGCACATAGGCGAAGCCCGCCGTGCCCAGCGCCATGCCGAGCTTCGTCGAAAGGCTGATGCCCGCCGATAACAGCCCTTCGCGACGGGTACCGAACTTCGCCTCGTGGTAATTCACCGTTTCCGCGATCATCGCATAGGTCGAGGTGATCGTGATCGAGGTCGAGAGGCAGCCCGCGATATAGAATCCCAAAAATACCGGCACATTGCCCTGAACGAAGGGCAACGCCCCGAACAGCACCGCCGCGATGGCGAGTGCCGCCGCCGTGCCGTTGCGCAGGCCGGTACGCGTCAGGATCGCGGGCGCGACGAAGGCAGACAGAAGGAGCATCCCTGCGACCGTGGGCAGCATGACCGAGATCATCCAGGGCCGCTTCATGACGTCGATGGCGAAATAGGCGGTGGCGGCCATCATCATGCCGAAGCGTGCGAAATAGAGCAGGCAATGGAAGAAGACGACCAGCCAGGCACGGTTGCGCAACATCTCCCCTATGGCAGGAAGAATGGCGAAGCCCGGCGGGGCATCATCCTCATACCGCTCCTGGCAGTTGCGAAAGAGCGCCAGCGTGCAGATCAATCCCACGCAGGCGAACAGCACGGCGACGAGCGTGAACCCGCGCTGCTGATTGCCGCCGCCGAGCACGCCGACCAATGGCATGACCGCCGCCGTTCCCAGCACGACGCCGGTCGCGGTGCCGACCGAACGCAGCCCCGACAGTCGCAGCCGCTCCTTGCCGTCCAGCGTCATCATCGGCATCAGCGCGGTATAGGGGATCGCCTGAAGCGACATGACGATACCCAGCGCCTTGAAGGTGACGAAGGCGTAGACGAGCTGCGCGCCTTGGCTCCAGGCGGGCATCGAGAAGACGGCAACGGTCAACAGCGCATAGGGAATGGCCGTGACCAGGAAATAGACGCGGGTGCGCCCCCAGCGGGTGCGCGTCTTGTCGACGCCGATGCCGACCAAGACATCGACCACAGCGTCCAACAGCCGCGCGACCAGAAACACCGTGCCGACCGACGCGGCGGGCAAGCCCACGACATTGGTATAGTAGAACAGCAGGAAACCGCTGGCCATGTTATAGGCCAAACTGGTTCCCATGTCGCCAAAGCCGTAGCTCAGGCGCTCGACGAAGCCCAATTCGCTCTTTTGCATGACGATGACCCGTTCAGGACGTTGAGCAGCGGATCGGCGTCAGTCGGCCAGCGCTTCTTGCGAAAGGGCCAGCGATTGCACCATGGGCAGCGTCGGAAAATATTCGAGACCGATGGCTCCGGTATAGCCGAGATCACGCAAGGTCTGCGACACCGCCTTCCAATCGACGGTGCCGGTTCCCGGCTCGTTGCGGTCGGGCATGTCGGCGACCTGGACATGGGCGACCAGTTCGATACGCCCTGTGAGCACTTCGCGCATGTCCTCCCCCATCACCGCGCTGTGCCAGACATCGTACAGGAGACGCAGGTTCGGACTGCCGACCGCCTCGACCAGGTCCAGGCCGAGCGTGGTGCTGACCAGATACATGGTGGCGAAAAGCCGGGTGTTGAGCGGTTCCAGCAAGAGCATGACGCCCGCCTCTTCCGCGGCATCGGCGGCGGCGCGCAAGGCGGCCACGGCATTGGCGAAATGATCCGCCTCGCTCATGCCCTCCACCCGGAAACCCGAGGCGACGATCAGGGCGGGCTTGCCGAGCTTGGCGGTGGCCGCGATGGTTTCGCGAACGGCGGCAACCATCTCCGCGCGCTCGGCGGGATCGACGATCGAGCGGCGCGGATCGACGCACAGGCTGGTCAGCCGCATTCCCGTGTCCGAGAGCGCCACCGCGAGCGCATCGATGGGCTTGTCACGCCAAAGGTGGAACTCGGCCAGCTCGAACCCGGCCGCCCTGGCGGCGCGAAGTCGCGCATCCAGCGTACCAGCTTCGGCGAACTGCCATTCAATGCACGACGATAGTGAATAGACCGCAGACACAGGACCCTCTCCCATTCTACGGCCCCGTGGTGCGTTCGCACTCGTATGCCTGGCGAGTGGATCCCCGCTATTTTGTTTCCCGATCAGTCCTTCATTTGACCAGCCAATGCAAGCCGAATGCGGCTCGTTCGAAAGAAATGAAGCGAATGGGATTCAGACCCTTCCTAGATGTTTGATCCCAGGCTTTGATGGTGCATTATTCACGAGCGAGTGGAAGGATGCACTATGGGCCAGATACTCCATGGGAGCGCCACGACGACTGAGGCAGTCCGTCGAGCGATACAGCATAG
>NZ_JBCNNI010000051.1:0-21993 GCF_039594485.1 Sphingomonas sp.
GCTGGGCGTGATGCCGTACATCACGGCGTCGATCGTCGTGCAGCTCGCGACCTCGCTGAGCCCGCAGCTCGCCGCCATCAAGAAGGAAGGCGAGAGCGGCCGCAAGAAGCTGAACCAGTACACCCGCTACGGTACGGTGCTGCTGACCGCGATCCAGGGCTATTTCATCGCCGTGGGTCTTGAGACGTTGGGCGCGAGCCAGGGCATCCAGGCCGTGATCGAGCCTGGCATGACCTTCCGCATCGCCGCCGTCATCTCGCTGATCGGCGGTACGATGTTCCTGATGTGGCTGGGCGAGCAGATCACCAGTCGCGGCATCGGCAACGGCGTGTCGCTGATCATCATGGCGGGCATCGTCGCCCATCTGCCGACCACGCTGGTCAACCTGCTCGAGGGCGGCCGTACCGGCAGCATCGATCCGGTGCGCCTGATCGGCATCATCGTCGCGGTCGTCATCCTGGTCCTGTTCATCTGCTTCATGGAGCGGGCGCAGCGCCGCATTCTGATCCAGTATCCCAAGCGCGCGACGCAGCGCGGGATGCAGGCTGACCGCAGCCACCTGCCGCTGAAGATCAACACGGCGGGCGTGATTCCTCCGATCTTCGCCTCTTCGCTGCTGCTGATGCCGTTGACCATCTCGCAGTTCGCGGGCCAGCGCGTTGCGGGCGAGAGCCGCTGGGGCGATTTCATCATCAGCCTCAACCAGTATCTGCAGCACGGCTCGCCGGTCTACATGCTGCTTTACGGCGCGGGCATCGTCTTCTTCTCGTTCTTCTACACCGCGGTTGTCTTCAACCCCGAGGAGACGGCGGACAATCTGAAGCGCTATGGCGGCTTCATCCCGGGCATCCGTCCCGGCAAGAACACCGAGACCTATCTCGATTACGTGCTGACCCGCATCACCGTCATCGGCGCGGGCTATCTGACGATCATCTGTCTGCTGCCCGAATATCTGGTGTCGGCGCTCCAGATTCCTTTCTATCTGGGCGGCACCAGTCTGTTGATCGTCGTCAACGTGACGATGGACACGGTGACTCAGATTCAGAGCCATCTGCTGGCGCATCAATATGGCGACCTTATCAAGAAGGCGAAGCTCAAGGGTGGCCGTCTGCGCTAAGACGCGCGGGCGGAATGAGAAAAAGGGGAGAATGACGTGGGCGTGAACATCATCCTGCTGGGGCCGCCGGGCGCGGGCAAGGGCACCCAGGCGCAGCGGCTGGTGGCCAATCGCGGCATGGTGCAGCTTTCGACCGGCGACATGCTGCGCGCCGCGGTCAAGGCGGGCACCCCTGTCGGTCTCCAGGCCAAGGCGGTGATGGATGCGGGCGAACTGGTGTCGGACGCGATCGTCTCGGCGCTGATCGGCGAGCGGCTGGACCAGGCCGAGGCTGAAGGCGGCGCGATCTTCGACGGTTATCCGCGGACCGAGGCGCAGGCCGAAGCGCTGGACGTGCTGCTCGCCGAGCGCGGCAAGGCGCTGGATCATGTCATCGAACTGGCGGTTGACGAGGATGCGCTGGTCGAGCGTATAACCGGCCGCTTCACCTGCGCTTCGTGCGGTGCGGGCTATCATGACAGCTTCAAGCCGACCCAGGTCGAGGGCGTCTGCGATGTCTGTGGCTCGACCGAGTTCAAGCGGCGTCCCGATGACAATGCGGAGACGGTCCGCACCCGCATGGCGGAATACCGCGCCAAGACGGCGCCGATCCTGCCAATCTACGAAGCGCGCGGCATCGTGGCGCGCGTCGACGGCATGGCCTCGATGGATGCGGTCGGCGCGGAGATCGACGCGATCCTCGATCGCTGATCCGCAGCCTGGCTATGGGAAGAGGGGGCGTTCTCGCGACGAGAGCGCCCCTTTTTCGTTGCCGAACGCTCTCTGTTCGGGGGCGCGGTGCCGCGATCGAGCCTCTCGCGCAACGCGTCACTCTCCCCTAAACCGCTGAGATGACCGCGCTGATCGCCGATTATTACCGCCATCTCACGGTCGATCTGCGGCGGTCCGACCATACGGTCCGCGCCTATGTCGCCACCGCCGATCGACTGGCCCGGTTCCTGTCGGAGCATTGGGGCGAGGCGATCGAGCGGCCGGCGCTGGGGCGCATCACGGCCGCCGATCTGCGTGCCTATCTGGCCCAGCGTCGGGGGGAGGGGCTGACCGCCGCCTCCACCGCACGCGAATTGTCCGCGGTGCGGACCTTCCTCCACTGGGTGGGGGTTGAGCCGCCCGTGCTCAAAGGCCCCCGCCGCAAGCGCAGCATCCCGCGCCCTCAGGCGCCCGCCGACATCGTGGCGCTGGGCGAGGATGTCGCGGAGAACGCCGCCGAGCCGTGGATCGCGGCGCGCGACTGGGCGGTGCTGTTGCTGCTCTATGGCGCGGGGCTGCGCATCGGCGAGGCGATGGCGCTGCCCGCCGCCATCCTGCCGCTGGGGGAGACGATCCGGGTGACCGGCAAGCGCAACAAGACGCGGATCGTGCCGCTGCTCCCGGAACTGCGCGAAGCGATCGAGGCCTATGCCGCGCAGATGCCCTTTGCGGTGGCGCCCGACGAACCTCTGTTCCGGGGGGCGAAGGGCGGGCCGCTGTCGCCCGGCATCATCCGGCGGTCGGTGCAGGCGGCGCGCGACCGGCTGGGCCTGGGCGCGCGGACGACGCCGCATGCCCTGCGGCACAGCTTTGCCACGCACCTGCTGGGGCGGGGCGCCGATCTTCGCCAGCTCCAGGAATTGCTGGGCCATGCCAGCCTGAGTTCGACGCAAATCTATACCGAGGTCGATGCGGCGCGGTTGCTCGACGTGTACCGGACCGCGCATCCCCGGGCGTGACGCTCAGGATCGGTCGCCGGGCTTCTCCCCGCCCTTCCCCCCGCCTTTCCAGGTGATGACCCGCCAGAGATAGCCGATGACGATCGCCGCGGTCATGACGATCGCGGCGGGGCCGATATAACGGTTGATCGCTTCGAAATTCGCGCCCAGCCAAAGCCCGGCATAGGCCAGGATCGTGTTCCAGATCATGCTGCCCGCAAAGGTCCAGAGCAGGAACCGGCCGAGCGGCATCCGCGTGATTCCGGCGGGTAGCGAGATCAGCGTGCGAAAGGCGGGCATGAAGCGGAAGACGAACACCACCCAGCCGCCATGCCGGACGAAGAACAGGTGCAGCCGTTCGACATCGCGCCATTCCATGGTCAGCCAGCGGCCGTGCCTGTCGATAAAGGGACGAAACCGCTCATAGCCGATATAGCGCCCGACCGCATACCAGGCATAATTGCCCGCCGTCGTGCCGGCGGTGCCCCACAGGATCAGCGGGATCATCTCCATCTGTCCGCGCGCGACCGCCATGCCGCCCAGGCCCATGATGACCTCCGACGGGATGGGGGGCACGATATTCTCCAGCGCCATCAGCAGGAAGATGCCGAAATACCCGCCCCAGGCGATCAGGTTGATGATGAAATCGGTCATGCGTGTCGGGGATGTACCGATGAACGGAAGGGCGGTTCCCCTATCGTCTTGCGCGACGGGGTGAAAGGGGGAAGCCGCTTGACGAGGCGAGCGGGTTGCGCGAACCCCGCGACCATGGTCGACACTCCGCAATCCTCGCCAGACCCATCGCCCCCATCGGCGTCGCAGCCGACGGCCAAAGCATCCGAGGGCAAGGAGACGTTGCGCTTCTTCCTGAAGCTGGCGCTGTTCGTCTTCATCCTGCGCAGCTTCATCGTGACGTCGTTCGTCATCCCGTCGGAATCGATGCTGCCGCGTCTGCTGATCGGCGACTATCTGTTCGTGACCAAGTGGAATTACGGCTATTCGCGCTGGTCGCTGCCTTTTGGCGTGCCGTTGCTGCCGGGGCGGGTCTTGGGCCGCGATCCGGCGCGGGGCGATGTGGTGGTGTTCCGCTCGCCGGGGCCGGACGATCATGACGTGATCAAGCGGGTGATCGGCCTGCCGGGCGACAGGATCGAAGTACGCGGCGGCCAGGTGATCCTGAACGGCCGCCCGGTGCCGAAGCAGCGGGTCGCCGATTTCATCCTGCCGTTGACGCCCAATTTCGGGCCAGCCCAGTGCGGGGCGTCCTTCCAGGACATGATCGACGGCAAGCCGGTGTGCCGTTACCCCCGCTTCCGGGAGACGTTGCCGAACGGAAAGAGCTATGACGTGCTCGACCAGGGTAATTTCCCCGATCGCGACGATACGGTCGTCTATACGGTGCCTGCGCGCCACGTCTTCCTGATGGGCGACAATCGCGACGATTCCGCCGACAGCCGCTTTGCCCCGCCAATGGGCATGGGTATGATCCCGATGGAGCGGCTAGAGGGGCGGGCGGCCGTCACCTTCTTCTCGACCGATGGTTCGGCCGAATGGATCAAGCCCTGGACCTGGGTTTCGGCCGCGCGCTGGAGCCGGATCGGAGAAGGGTTTTGAGCGACGTCGATGACTGGCTGAAGGATATTCTCGGTCGCGCCCCCGCCGAGTCGGCCCCCTTCCACCGCGCGTTGACCCATGGCAGCCAGGCGGCGGAGAATTACGAAAGGCTGGAATTCCTGGGCGACCGGGTGCTGGGCCTCATCATGGCCGAATGGCTGTGGGAGCAGTTCCCGAACGAACCCGAGGGGCAATTGTCGCGTCGGCTCAACGCGCTGGTGACGGGCGCGGTCTGCGCCGATGTCGCGCGCGATCTGGGCGTGCGCGAGCATTTGCGGCTGGGCAAGCAGGCACGGGACGATGGGGCGTCCGACAGCGACAATGTGCTGGGCGACGTGATGGAGGCGCTGATCGGGGCCTGGTATCGCGAAGCGGGGCTTGAGGCGGCGCGCGCTTTCATCCGAAAGTCATGGGGCGACCGTGTGCATTCGCAGGGCAAGGCCCCTCAGCATCCCAAGTCGGCGTTGCAGGAATGGGCCGCCGCACACAATCGCAAGGCACCCGAATATGTGGTGATCGATCGTTCGGGCCCGCATCACGCGCCGCGCTTCACGGTGGCGGTGCGGGTCGGGCGGGGTGCCGAGGCCAGCGCGACCGGGGCCAACAAGCAGGAGGCCGAGACGGCCGCCGCCAAGGCATTGCTGGCAAAGCTCAAGGCTTGAGCAAGGGGCGGTCGCTTCGACGTCGGCGTTAGCGCCGACGTTCGGGCTGAGCGAAGGCCAAGGCCAAGGAAAAGCCGGCCCCCCTCCGCTCAGGCCGAACCGCGACGTTACCGCGCCTTGGCGGCCGCCGCTTCCTTTTTGGCCTGCACCTTGGCGCGATGATGGCCGATTGCGCAGCCCGCCGCCGCGCCCATCACCGCATGGCCCTTGCCGACGAAATGCCCGCCGACCGCGCCGACGGCGGCTCCTTTCAGGCACCCCTTGGCCGAAGCCGGTCCCGCGATGGTCAACAGGGCGGCGGCCGACAGGGCGGTGAGAAGGGTCTTCATGGCTACGCTCCTTTACGCTCGATGTGCCGGCGAAAAATGCGCGCCCTTCGGTGGCCGTTCCGTGATCCGTCCATTACATTCCATCCATGTGGCTTTTCCTTGCGGGCAGGGGGGCTTGACCTGTACCGCTATCGGCCATGACTGAACAACGTTGCGGCCTCGTTGCCGTCGTCGGCGCGCCCAATGCCGGCAAATCCACCCTCGTCAACGCGCTGGTCGGCCAGAAGGTCGCGATCGTCAGCCCCAAGGCGCAGACGACCCGCGCCAAGCTGCTGGGCGTCGCCATCGAAGGCGAGGCGCAAATCCTGCTGGTCGACACGCCGGGCATCTTCGAGCCCAAGCGCCGCCTGGACCGCGCAATGGTCGCCGCCGCCTGGGAAGGGGCCGAAGGAGCCGACATCCTCGCGCTGGTGGTCGATGGCAAGGGCGGGATCGGCCCCAAGGTCACCGCCATCGCCGAGTCGATCGCGCATCGGCCCGAGCCCAAGCATTTGATCCTCAACAAGGTCGACATCGCCGACAAGGCGCGCCTGCTGGGCCATGCCGAGAAGCTGAACGCGGTCGTGCCCTTCGACGAAATCTGGTTCGTCTCCGCCCAGACCGGCGACGGCCTGCCCGAGCTCAAGGCACATTTCGCCAAGCTCATGCCCGAGGGGCCTTGGCATTATCCCGAGGACCAGGTGTCCGACGCCACCGAACGCGCGCTGGCCGCCGAGGTGACGCGCGAGCAGATCTATCTGCAACTCCACGCCGAACTACCCTATGCCAGCGCGGTGGAGACCGAGGCCTATAAGGAACGCGAGGACGGATCAGTCGAGATCCACCAGCAGATCCTGGTCGAACGCCCGACCCAGCGCGCCATCGTGCTGGGCAAGAATGGTGCGCGGATCAAGGAGATCGGGGCCAAGGCGCGCGAGGAACTGTCGCGCATCCTGGGGCACAGGGTTCACCTGTACCTGCATGTGAAGGTGAAGCCCGGCTGGGACGAGGACCGCGACGTGTACCGGGATATCGGGCTGGATTGGGTCGACTGACCGCTGCCCGAAATCCTCCCCTTGCCGGGGGGCGGAATCATGCGGTGGTGGTCAATCGCTTCAAGGCCCAGTCGGCGGCCTCCGCCACCACCGGATCGGGATCGCCCCGCAAGGCCTCCAGCACCGGCACCAGTTCGCCGGCGCCGCTGTTGCCCGCCGCGATGGCGGCGTTGCGGACCATCCGGTTGCGGCCGATCCGCTTGATCGGCGAGCCCGAAAACACCTGCCGGAACCCGGCATCATCCAGCGACAGCAAATCCCCCAGTTCCGGTGCGGTCAGCTCCGCGCGGGGGTGGAAGGCCATGTTCGCCTGCGCCGCCGCGGCGAACTTGTTCCACGGGCACACTGCCAGGCAATCGTCGCAGCCGTAGATGCGGTTGCCGATTGCGGCCCGGAATTCCTCCGGGATCGGCCCGGCATGTTCGATGGTGAGGTAGGAGATGCATCGCCGCGCATCGAGCTGATAGGGCGCGGGGAAGGCGTCGGTCGGGCAGGCGCGCTGGCATGCATCGCACCGCCCGCAGGTGTCGCGCGCCACCGCATCGGGTTCGAGTTCCAGCGTGGTGTAGATCGCACCCAGGAACAGCCAGCTACCATGGTCGCGGCTGACCAGATTGGTGTGCTTGCCCTGCCAGCCGAGCCCGGCGGCTTCGGCCAGCGGCTTTTCCATCACTGGCGCGGTATCGACGAAGACCTTCAGGTCGCACCCGGCCTCCTGCGCCAGCCATCGGCCCAGCGCCTTCAACTGGCGCTTGACCACATCGTGATAATCCGCCCCTTGCGCATAGACCGAGATACGGCCGATCCGCCCGTGTTGGGCCAGCCGCATCGGGTCCTCGGCGGGGGCATAGCTGACGCCCAGCGAGATGACGCTTTTCACCTCGGGCCACAGGCTGGCGGGGCTCTGCCGCTGGTGCGCGCGGTCGGCCATCCAGATCATCGATCCGTGCCGTCCCTCGGCCAGCCACTGGTGCAGACGCTCGGTCGTCTTTGGCGCGGCATCGGCATGGGTGATGCCGATCGCGGCAAAGCCCAGTTCGGCCGCCTTCGCCTTGATCCGGGTTTCCAGCTTGTCTTGCGCCACACCAGCCCGCTACCACAGGCGTTCAGGGAGGAACAGTTGCGTGGATAATCAGTGGGCGGTCAGCGCCTCGGGCCTCGCCAAGCGGTTCGGCGACCGGCGTGTCGTCGATGGCGTGGATATCGCGGTTCCGATCGGCGCGGTTTACGGCGTGCTGGGGCCCAACGGCGCGGGCAAGACCACGACGCTGCGGATGCTGCTCGGCATCATCGAGCCCGATGAGGGGCATCGCACCCTGCTCGGCCATGCCCATCCGCGCGATGCCAGCGATCTGGTCGGTTACCTGCCCGAGGAACGCGGCCTCTATCCGGCGATGAAGGCGCGCGATGCGATCATCTTCATGGGCGCGTTGCGCGGGCTCGACCGGGCGACGGGGCGCATGCGCGCCGACGAACTGCTCGAACTGGCGGGACTGGCGCATGCCGCGGATACCAAGATCCGCAAATTGTCCAAGGGTATGGCGCAGCTCGTCCAGTTGCTGGGCTCGGTCGTCCACCGCCCGAAACTGCTGGTATTGGACGAGCCCTTTTCCGGGCTCGATCCGGTCAATCAGGAACGGCTGGAGGCGTTGATCCTGGGCGAGCGCGACCGCGGCGCGACGATCCTGTTCTCCACCCATGTCATGGCGCATGCCGAACGGCTGTGCGACCGGCTGGCGATCATCGCGGGCGGGCAGCGGCGGTTCGAGGGCACGGTGGACGAGGCGCGCGGCCTGTTGCGTGCGCATGTCCGCTACCGCCCGCGCGATCCCGATCGCGTGCTGCCGACGCTGTTGCCCGCCGATGCGGTGCGGGAGGATGCCGACTGGCGCTTCACCCTCCCCGACGAGGGGATCGAGCCGGTCCTGGGACGGTTGCTGGCGGCGGGTGCAGGCATCCTCAACCTGTCGATCGAGCGACCCAGCCTGCATGAGGCGTTCGTCCGCATTGTCGGCGAACCCGTCGCGGAGATGGCGGCATGAGCTCCTTGCGCCGTCTGCTGCGCCAGACGATGACGATCGCGCGGCGCGATTTCGTCGCTACCGTCTACACCCCCATCTTCCTGCTGTTCCTGTTCGCGCCGTTGATCATGGTGGCGTTCAGCACGATCGGCGCGATGGGCGCGGCCCAGGCGGCGGACCATGGTGCCGATCGGGTACGGATCGTCGCGATCGTCCCCGATGCGCTGGCGGGCTCGCTGAACGAGGCGGATCGGCGTTCGCGCACCATCTTCCGCCGCGACGAGGAGCCGCCCGAGCTCGTGACGCTGACCGCGACAAGCGATCCGGCGGCGCAGGCGCGTGCCGCGTTCGAATCCCGCGAATATGACGCGACCGCGGTGCTCTATGGTCCCCTCGATCGCCCGATCATCCTGTACGGGGCGCGGGGGACTCGCGCGGCGGACTATCTGGTCGTCCTGGCCGGACAGGCGCTCGCCGCCGAGCGGCTGGACGGGCGATTGCCCGACGTGGCCGCGACCAAGACCCTGTTCGCCCGGCAGCGTGCGACCCTGGGCGGGCAGAACCAGACCGCCTTTCTCGCGGTGTTCGGCGTCTTCTTCCTGACCCTGTTCCTTGCCGGACAGGTGGTCGGCACCATGGCGGAGGAGCGCTCGAACAAGGTGATCGAGGTGCTGGCGGCGGCGGTCCCGTTGGAGGCGGTGTTCCTGGGCAAGCTGCTCGGCATGTTCGGGGTGGCTGTGCTGTTCATCGGTTTCTGGGGGACCGTTCTGGGGCAGGTGACCAGCCTGTTGCCCCCGGCCCTGGGCGGGGTCGTTGGCGAATTGTCGCCCGCCATCGGACTGCCGATGTTCACGGTCCTGTTCGTCGCCTATTTCACCATGGCCTATCTGCTGCTCGGATCGGTGTTCTTGACGATCGGCGCGCAGGCGACCACGATGCGCGAGATCCAGATGCTGTCCTTGCCCATCACCATTGTCCAGGTCGGCATGTTCAGCCTGACGCTGAGCGGCCTGTCCGAGCCCGGCGGCTGGCTGGCGCTGGTGGCGGAGGTGTTTCCCCTGTCCTCACCCTTCGCCATGGCGGGCGTGGCGGCGGCGAGCGATGCGTTATGGCCGCATGCGCTGGCGCTGGCATGGCAGGCGCTGTGGGTCGCGCTGTTCGTGACGCTGGGCGCGCGTCTGTTTCGGCGCGGCGTGCTGCAATCGGGAAGCGCGCGGCCGTTCTGGCGGCGCAAGCGGGCCGAGGGCTGACCGGGCCCTCGTCTCCATTCCTCCCGTTGCGGGGGAGGAATAAGGTCGCATCCCGCTTCATCGCCGATTGGCTCTCGGGACTTTTCGCGAGCCAGCGGCCTTCCTATCTTTGGTCCATGACCGCATCCTCCTGTGATCGCCGCACTTTCCTGTCGCTGGCCGGAATGGGGCTGGCCGGGCTGGGCCTGACCGCCTGTGGCCGTCAGGCCGCCGCCGCCGAACGCTATCCCGTGTCGATGAGCGATGCGGCATGGCGTCAGAAACTGGGGCCCGCGGCCTATGCCGTCTTGCGCAAGGAAGGGACCGAGCGGCCGTTCAGCAGCCCGCTGAACGAAGAGCATCGCAGTGGCGTCTTTGACTGCAAGGGTTGTGCGCAGCCGCTGTTTTCCTCGAAGACCAAGTTCGACAGCGGCACCGGCTGGCCCAGCTTCTGGGCCCCCTTGCCCCACGCGGTGAGGACGGAATCCGATCGATCGCTGCTGATGGAACGGGTGGAGGTGCATTGCGGCCGCTGCGGCGGGCATCTCGGCCATGTCTTCGACGACGGGCCCAAGCCGACGGGCAAGCGTTACTGCATGAACGGCGTGGCGATGGTTTTTCGCGCGGCCTGAGACGGGATCAGCCTGAGGACTCTTCGCGCCGGGTGGTCCGTCTATCCCTTGGCCTTCGACTTTGCGCAGGCGGACCGGACGTTGGTATTGGGGAAGCGCGCTTATTCCGCCGGAGCGGCGAAGGTCAGGATGCCCGAAACGCGGCCATCGTTGCGCGAGGCGATCTGGGTGGCGGGCAGGTCGGCGGTGTTCAACTTGTGGCCCGAATAGATGAAACCCTTGGTCGGATAGGCGGAGGTGCCCAGGCCGCCAGTGGGACCATACCAGACCTTGACCATCGACCAGTCATTGTTGGGCGATACGTCGATGGCGCGGACATCGCGCTCGATACCACCGCGGCGCGACCAGTTGGCGTGGGTCAGCAGGACTTCGCGGTCGTTGACCACCTTGCTGACCATCGCGACATGGCCGACGCGCATCCGGCTGGTGGAGTCAAAGGCGAGGACCGAACCTTCCTGCGGGGTGTGACCACGCTGATAGCGGCCTTCCGCCTGGCCCCACCAGGTGTTGGCATTGCCGTGCAGGTCGATGCCCGAAATTTCACGGGCATAGGGTGCACACTGCCAGAACTGCGCGGCAGCAGGGGTGGCCATCATCAGGCCGCACGATGCCATCAGCGCGAATCGCACTGCAAATGCCTTGAACTTCACATGACCCCCCGGTCGGAATGTCGGTGTGAGTGTCGATTAACCGGGGCTAAACGGGTTGGGAAGCGCCGCCGGAACCATATCCGGTGAACGGTGTTCCGGCGGCGGTGACCTGAAAGACACAGGGCGAAACGAAAATTTCGTTCCTCGTTTCGCCGTGCATGAGGCTCGCTCTACCGTCCGAGCAACCGATCGACGGTAACCTGCGTGACCGAATGATAGCCGGGACGGGCCTTGTCATAGATTCGCCTGGCGAGGGCCTGACCCCATTCGCCTTGCCCCTGAAGCTGCTGGAACAGCGGCGCGACGAATTTGCGGCGCCCCTGCGACGTCAGGAACTGCTCGGCCGACGCTTCGGCAGGCGGATAGCGGTTGGCAAGGGCGAGGCGCAGCCAGGCGAAGCGGATCTCGCTGTTGCCGGTCCCGTTCCAGTGAAAGCGGCCATCGAGCGCGGCGAGCCGCTCCGCCGGAAGCTGGCGTGGCAACTGGTCGAGGAAGCGGACATATTCCTGTGTCGTCACCTTGTCGGGCACGGCGGACACCGGGCCGCCCGCCGCGAACGCCCGCGCCGCCGCGTCGACCGCTGGGAAGGCGTCGGAGCGGACATGCACCGCATTGGCGGGGATGCCCGGCTGGTACACCCATTGGTCGACGCCGATCTTCTCCGCCTCGCCCGGTTCGAGCAGCCTGGCCTTCAGATCGGCGAGGAAGCCCGCGCTTGTCTGCGGCTGGAAGGCATGGCGGTCGAAATAGCCGCGCAGATAGGCATCCCAGCGGGCGCGGCCGACGACCGACTCGATGGTGCGCAGGAAGGTCGCGCCCTTGTCATAGGCGATCTGGGTCATCCCGTCGTCGGGATCACGGGTCGCGTCGAGATCGAGGTGCAGCTTGGTATCGGGCGATTGCGGCCCGCCGGCTTCCTTCACGGCGTTCTGCATATCGGTCCAGGCGAGGTCCGCCTCCATCGCGGCGCGGCGCTTGCCGTACATCGATTCCATGATCCGGTTTTCGAAATAGCTGGTGAAGCCTTCGTTCAGCCAGAAATCGTCCCAGGTCGCGTTGGTGACGAGGTTGCCCGACCAGCTATGCGCCAGTTCATGCGCGATCAGGCTGACCAGACTCCGGTCGCCCGCCAAGACGGTCGGCGTGGCGAAGGTCAGCATCGGATTCTCCATCCCCCCGAACGGGAAGCTGGGCGGCAGGACCAGCACGTCATAGCGACCCCAGCGATAGGGGCCATAAAGCCCCTCGGCCGCGGACACGAACTTGTCGAGCCCGGCAAATTCCCACGCGGCCTTGTCGAGCATCGCGGGTTCGGTCCAGATGCCGGTATGGGCGCTGAGTGGCCGGAACTTCAGGTCGCCGATCGCCATCGCGATCAGATAGGGGGCGACCGGCTTGTCCATGCGATAGCTCGCGGTGTGGCGACCATCCTGACACGCCGTTTCCCCGGTCCGCTCGCCGCTCATCACCACGGTCAGCGCGCATGGCGCATTGATCGTCGCGTCCCAGGTCTGGCGGATGCCGGGCGAATCCTGGGTTGGAATCCAGCTCCGGTTGAGGATCGCCTCGCCCTGGCTGAACAGATAGGGCTGTTTCTTGCCCGCCGTCTGTTCGGGCGACAGCCATTGGAGTGCCTTGGCCCCCGGCGTCGACGCATAGGCGATCTTCACCGTGCGGGCGCCGTTCAGCGTGATGGTCAAGGGCGCGCCGTGCACCTTGTCGGTCTGGCCGATGCCATAGGGCAGGGGGCGGTTCTGCGCGTCGGTGACGGCAACGATGCGCAGGCCATTGTCGTCGACCACCAACTGCTTCGCATCGGGCCTGGCATCGACCGACAGGGTCGCGATCCCGCGCATCACATGGGTATCGAAATCGGCATAGAGGTTCAGCGAGACATGGGTGACCCGCGCCTCCAGCGGCCGGGCATAGCTGTGCACGTCGCGGGCGTCGGCGCTGGTCAGGACGGGGGCGACGACGGGCGGCGGCGAGGCGGGCATTTGGGGCAGGCTGGGCGATGGGGCGGCGAGCAGCATCGCCAGGGTGGCAACGGACATGGGCACTCCGAATGGGACAGGATGATTGCACTATAGCCCGCGCGATGCGGATTGGGAGGGCCCTGGACCCCGGCGGACATCATGCCCAGTTAAAGGGGTATGGATGAATTGACGCTGGCCGTGGTCGGGATCGACTTTCCCAATGAAGACAGGGCGCGGAGCAACCGCCGGTTTGAACTGCTGGCCTCGGCGATTGGCGATCCCGTCGTCTTGCGCCCTGAGCCGCACAATCGGCACGATCCCCATGCGGTGGCGGTGTTCAGCGCGCGCGATGTGCAGGTCGGCTATCTTTCGGCCGAACGGGCCCCGTTGGTCGGTGCGCGCATCCGGCGCGGCGAAGAGGCGCGCGCGGTGTTTCAGGGGATCAAGGGATCGGTCGCCTATATCCGCGTCCGGTTCGGCGGCGAGGCCCCGACAATGCCTCCACTGGTAGACGGGACGGCTGGTAGGGCGGCGCCGGAGCCGGACGACTTCCATCCCGATCCAGAGGGGCCTGAATGGGGTGCCTGAGGAGCGGGGCATGAAAAAAGGGAGCCGAAACCGGCTCCCTTTCCGCATGGATCGCCATGCGCCGAAGAATGGGGCGGGCAGAGGCGCCCACCCGCATCGATCAGTTGCTGTCCGAGTTGTCGTCCTTGACGATCGCGACGACACCGATGGCAACGACGCCAGCAGCGATCAGCGCGGCCAGAACGCCACCACCGGCCAGCTTGTTGCCCTTGGCGGTCGGAGCCGAGGCGCGGACCGACTTCGAAACCGACAGGCTGGCAGCCGGGTTCGTCGGAGCAGCAGCAACCGGAGCAGCAACCAGAGCGGTAGCGGCAACAGCAGACAGGAACTTCATCATACACATTCTCCCATGGCGAACGTACGCCAAGACGCGGCGTGTTCTTCTCCCTGATAGCCTATAAAACACGGTCAGTAAATTTGTTCCTGCGCTGCACCATTTTTCCATGGAAACGTGGAACATTTGTCACAGGGGATTGGTGTTAAGGGTTCACCATTAGGGCAAGGCGCTCCATCTTAAATGGATTGTTGTCGCCATCGAAGCCGGGGCCATGCAAGGTTCGGGCGATCAGCGCCCGCCATCGCGCCGGGTCAGCGCGGCCACGCAGCTTGCCCGGTCGATCGCGCTGCCATCGGGTTCGCGCGCATCGAGATAGGTCACGCGCGGCTCGCTCCCGTCCTTGGGATAGAGATAGGCGTCGAGCACGCAGAAACGACCCTGGAACTGAAGCTTGCGCGCGGTCCCTTCGCGGACATCGGCGTCGGGGGTGCCGAACAGCTTGGTCAGCCCGGCCGCATCCTGGCCCAGCACCCGCTCCAGCCCCATGCTGGTATAGGGAACGGGCACCGGGGCCATGCCGCCGGGGCGGACCGGGGCCGCTGTCTGGGGCACGGTACAGCCCGCCAGCGCGATCGGGGGAAGAAGCATCAGCGCGAACCTGCGGGTCATGGTGCACGTCTCATATGAAAGAAATGGGTTGCCATGCTTGCGCCCAGGATGGGGGCGAGCAGATTGAGCCCCGGAACCACGAACAGGGCGGCCGCGGCAAGCCCCAACAGGAAGCGGGCGGGCCCGGTCGCCTTGCGCCAGCGACGTAATTCCGCGCCGTCCATATGCCGCGCCGCCACCATGTCGCCCAGGTCCCGGGCCAGCAGCCAGCCATTGACGAACAGGAACGCCGCCGCCGTCCCGACCCCGGTCGCCAGCAGGATGATGTAGAGCGGCAACAGGATCAGGTTGACCACGACGACCCGCGCGGCCGACCCCAGTCCCATCGCCAGCCCCCGTGCGAACGGCACCGGGCGGGCGGTCGCCAGTCCTTTCGGATAATGGCGCGCCTCGACCGCCGCCACGATGTCGTCGGCGAAGAGCCCGACGACGGCCACCGCGACCGCGCGAAAGGCCAGCCATAGCGCGAGCATCTCGATCACGATGGTCAGCGCGGCCGACCAGCCGTCCGCCTGTGTGCCCAGCCAGTTGCTCAACGCCGCGCGGACGCCCCACCACAGCGCCACGCCTGCGACCACGAACAGCGCCGCCGTCACGCCCAGCGAGCGGATCAGCACCCGGCGGATGGCGGGATCGCCAAGCTGGGCCATGGACAGGACAAGGGCGCGGATCATGGCCGAAGGGATGACGTGACGCGGCGTCCCAAGTCAATGCGGTGCAGGGCCCGATCCCTTGCGCAGCCATGGCCCGCTGACTAGGGCGGCGGCATCCATCTGATTTCCCGGAGTCCGTTTCTTGAGCAACCCCACTTATGACGTGGTGGCGATCGGCAATGCGATCGTCGACATCCTTGCCTCCGCCGAGGATGATTTCATCGCCGAACAGGGCATGACCAAGGGCGCGATGCAGCTCGTCTTCTCGCCCGAAGAGGCCGATGCCCTTTATGCCAAGATGGGCCCCGGTCGCGAGATTTCGGGTGGCTCGGCGGCGAACACGCTGGCGGGCATCGCGGCGCTCGGCGGCAAGACCGCCTTTATCGGCCAGGTCGCCGACGACCAGTTGGGTCAGGTCTTCGCGCATGACATTCGTGCGGCGGGCGTCCGCTATGACACGCCAGTCCGCGCGGGGCAGCCGAGCACGGGGCGCTGCATGATCTTCGTCAGCCCCGACGGGCAGCGGACGATGAACACCTTCCTGGGCGCGTCGCACTATCTGCCCGCCGATGCGCTCGACCGCGCACTGATCGCCGATGCGGCGTATCTGTATATCGAAGGCTATCTGTGGGACCCGGAAGAGCCGCGTGCCGCGATGCGCGCCGCCATCGACGTCGCGCGTCAGGCCGGGCGCAAGGTCGCCTTCACCGCCTCGGCCGAGTTCGTGATCGACCGTCACCGCGCCGATTTCCATGCGCTGATCGACGGGGGCATGATCGACGTGATCTTCGCCAACGAAACCGAGATCGTCGCGCTGACCGAAGCCGCCGATGTCGAGGCGGCGATCGCCGCGCTGAAGGGCAAGGTCGAGACGCTGGTCGTCACGCTCGCCGAAAAGGGCGCGCTGGCCCAGCGCGGCGACGAGCGCGTGACGGTGCCGGCGCATCCGGTCGACAAGGTGGTCGATACCACCGGCGCGGGCGACCTGTTCGCGGCGGGTTTCCTCCATGGACAGACCCAGGGCCACGACCTGAAGGCCTCGCTGACGCTGGGCGCGGCCTGCGCCGCCGAGATCATCAGCCATTTCGGTGCGCGCCCGCAGGTCGACCTGAAGGTGTTGGCCGCCAGCCTGTAAGCCCGGACCCTTCCCAGGCCCGGCTTGGGCAGGGCCCACCGGCAAGGTCTCATGCAAAAGGGCCGGAGGATCGCTCCTCCGGCCCTTTTTCGTGTCTTTGGCGAAGGCCGATCAGCGATCGATCGGCTTGGCGATTTCCGGCTGCATCGCGGGGTCGTCCACCACGTCGATGATGCCGCGCCCGACATAGCTGCGCTTGCGGCTGTAGAGGAAGTAGATGACCAGACCGATCGCGCCCCAGATCGGCAGCACCAGCTTGGCGGTCAGCGGCAGCGACAGATACAGCACCACGCAGCCGATGATCGCCATCGGTGCGACGATATAGACGGCGGGCGTGCGGAATGGCCGATGACGTGACGGATCGGTCCGGCGCAGCACCATCACCGAGGTCGCCACCATGAAGAAGGCGAACAGCGTGCCCGCATTCGAATAGTCGGCCAGCTTGCCCACCGGCAGGATGGCCGCGGCAATCCCCGCGGCCATTCCGGTCAGCAGCGTGACGACATGCGGGGTGTGGAAGCGCGGATGGACCGAGGCCAGCTTGGCGGGAAGCAGGCCATCGCGCGCCATGGTGAAGAAGATGCGCGTCTGGCCGAACATCATCATCAGGACGACAGAGGGCAGCGCCAGCACGGCGGCGAGGCCAACCAGGCGGCCAATCATCGGCCAGTTGATCGTGTCGAGCACATGGACCAGCGCTTCCTTCGAGCAGACCAGCGGCTCGATGGCGCCCGAGGCGACGATCGCGGCGCAGCGGCCCGCGATTTCCGGCGTACCCGGCGACAATACCTGACCCGCCAGCGAGGTGACCGGCTGTGCGCCGATCGCCCCGATCGCGCCACCGGCGACCAGCAGGTAGAAGATGGTGCAGATCGTCAGGCTGGCGATCAGCCCGATCGGCACGTTACGCTGTGGGTTCTTGGTTTCCTCCGCCGCCGTCGACACCGCGTCGAAGCCGACATAGGCAAAGAAGATCGATGCCGCCGCACCCAGAACGCCAAGGCCCGACGAACTGAACGGGTTGCCGATCCCCGTTGGCAGGAACGGATGGAAATTCTCCGCCTTGATGACGGGAATGGTGAGCAGGACGAAGGCGCTCAGTGCGGTGATCTTGATCGCGACCAGGATCGCATTGACCCGCGCGCTTTCGGTCGTGCCGATGACCAGCAGCCAGGTGACGAATGCCACGACGATCACGGCGGGCACGTTGACCCAGCCGCCGACCGCCATCGCCTGGGTCAGGTCCGCGCTGGGCGCCGCACCGAAGGCGATGTACATGTGCGCCATCAGCGCATCGGCGTTGCTGATCGCGGCGGGCACATGGAATCCGATCCCATTGAGCAGCCCGACCGCATGGTTGGACCAGCCGACCGCCACCGCGCTCGCGCCGACCGCATATTCCAGGATCAGCGCCCATCCGACCATCCAGGCGAGGATCTCGCCCGTGACGGCGTAGGTGTAGGTGTAGGCCGACCCGGCGACCGGCACCATCGAGGCCAGTTCCGAATAGCAGAGTGCCGCGACCGCGCAGATGAACCCTGCAACGATGAACGACAGCATCATGCCCGGCCCCGCCTTCTGCGCGGCTTCGGAGGTGAGAACGAAGATGCCCGTGCCGATGACGGCGCCAATGCCCAGCATGGTGAGCTGGAACGCGCCTAGCGATCGTTGCAGCCCCTTCTTCTCAGCGGTCGCCAATATGGCGTCCAGAGGCTTAACGCGCCCGAAAATCATGAATATCCAATCCCCCCAAGGGAAGGGCAACCCCCCAATAAAAGGCGCGCCCGGCGTTTGGTGAATGGTCGGGGAAGTTAGCTGCAATTTTATTACGTGCAATCCCTAAGACGTTCGGAATGCGCCCAAGAGAGGCCGAGCCTGCCGAAAGGCGGCCGATCAGCGCACCAGCATCGGCCCAAGCGGCCGGCCGGCCAGGATATGGACATGCAGGTGCGGCACTTCCTGCCCCGCATCCGGGCCGATATTGGCGAGCAGGCGATAGCCGGGCTGAACCACGCCCGCCTCGCGCGCGACCTGGCCGACCGCGCGGACGAAACCGGCGATCTCCGCCTCGCTCGCCCGGCTGGCGAAATCGTCCCACGAGACATAGGGGCCGCGCGGGATCACCAGGATATGGGTCGGTGCATGCGGCGCGATGTCGTGGAACGCGATCGCCCATTCATCCTCATACACCCGACGCGACGGGATTTCGTCGCGCAGGATCTTCGCGAAGATATTCTGGTCGTCATAGGGCAGGGTGGCGTCGATCGGCATCGATAGTCTCCGTGAATGTCGGCACGGCCTCAGCGCGGCCGCGCGGCCTTTTCCTCATGCCCCGACACGCCCTCGCGCCGCGCCAGCTCGGCCCGGACATCGTCCAGCGAATGCCCGGCATCGGTCAGCAGGACGATCAGGTGGAACATCAGGTCGGCGGCTTCCGATACGATCTTGTCGGGCTGGGCCATCGCGGCGATGACCGTCTCCACCGCCTCTTCGCCCAGTTTCTGCGCGATCTTGGGGCGGCCCTTGGCGAACAGGCTGGCGGCATAGGAGGCGGCGGCGTCACCCTGATCGCGGCGCGCGCGGATCGTGGCTTCTAGGCGGTCAAGCATGTCCATGGCGGCGTGGGTGGCGCGTGGAAGCGCTCGCGTCAATCCTTGCGGTCGCGGCGGCGCATCAAGTGACGGAGCAGCCAGACCGCACCGATCGCAAAGACGAACAGGCCGATGTCGGACCATTCGGGATGACTGCGCGGCTGGGGCGCTCCGGCATGGGCGGCGGCGGTGGTCAGGGATGCGAGCGGCATGGGGGAAGTCTAGCAACGGTCCGGGCGTGGGTCATCCGGCGGATTGTGGTTCACGCGAAGACGCGAGGACGCGAGGACGCAAAGATCTTTGTTCGCGCGAGATCAATGCGGTTCGCGCGAGATCAATGCGCCCGGACCGGCACCCCCGCCGCGGCGAGCGCGCGGTGCGCATCGGCGATCGATGCATCGCCGAAATGGAAGATCGATGCCGCCAGCACCGCCGAGGCATGGCCGTCGCGGACCCCCGCGACCAGATCGTCCAGCCCGCCGACGCCACCGGACGCGACCACCGGCACACTCGTCCGGTCGGCGATGGTGCGGATCAGCTCCAGGTCATAGCCGCCGCGCGTGCCATCGCGGTCCATCGAGGTGACCAGCAATTCGCCCGCGCCCAGTTCGGCCAGCCGTAATGCGTGTTCGACCGCATCGATCCCGGTCGCGCGTCGCCCGCCATGGGTGAAGACTTCCCAGCCATCCGCCGTCCGCCGTGCGTCCACGCTGGCGACGCAGCATTGGCTGCCGAATCGCTCGGCGATATCGGCGACGACGTGCGGATTGCTGACCGCGGCGGAGTTGACCGCCACCTTGTCCGCGCCCGCGAGCAGCAACGCGCGCGCATCCTCCGCCGTCCGCACGCCGCCGCCGACGGTCAGCGGCATGAAGCATACCGCCGCCGTCCGCCGCACCACGTCCAGGATGGTGCCGCGCGCCTCGTGGCTGGCGGTGATGTCGAGGAAGCAGAGTTCGTCCGCCCCGGCGGCGTCATAGGCGCGCGCCTGTTCGACGGGATCGCCCGCATCGATCAGGTCGACGAAGTTGACGCCCTTGACCACCCGCCCATTGGCGACGTCGAGACAGGGAATGACGCGGGCCCGGACGGTCATGCGGCCGCCGCCACCGACAGCGCGGCCGCCAGATCGAGCCGCCCGTCATAAAGCGCGCGGCCGGTGATCACGCCCTCCACGCCATCCTGATGATGGAGCGCGAGCATATGGATGTCGCCGATACCCGCGACACCGCCGCTGGCGATGACCGGAATGCGCACCGCGCGGGCGAGGTCGACGGTCGCGGGGACGTTGCAGCCCTTGAGCAGTCCGTCACGGCCCACGTCCGTAAAGAGGAGCGAGGCGACGCCCGCATCCTCGAACCGCCGGGCCAGGTCCTCGACCGAGACGTCCGACACATCGGCCCAGCCGCGCGTGGCGACCATGCCGTCCTTGGCATCGACCGCGACGACGATGCCGCCGGGATAGGCCTTGGCCATGTCGCGCACGAAATCGGGATTTTCCAGCGCCGCCGTGCCGATCACCACGCGCGAGACGCCCAGGTCGAACCAGCGCTCGACATTCTCCGGCTTGCGGATCCCGCCGCCCAGTTGGACATGGCCGGGAAAGGCTTTGACGATCGCCTGCACCGCCTCGCCATTGACCGACTCGCCGGCAAAGGCGCCGTCCAGATCGACGACGTGGAGGTGCTGCGCCCCCGCCTCGGCGAAGAGCATCGCCTGATGCGTGGGATCGTCGCCATAGACGGTCGCGCGGTCCATATCGCCCTCGGCCAGGCGCACAACCTGGCCGCCCTTCAGGTCGATGGCGGGGAAGACGATCAGGCTCACGGATGCCACTCCAGGAAACGGGTCAGAAGCGAGAGGCCATAACGCTGGCTCTTCTCGGGGTGAAACTGGACGCCGACCACCGTGTCGCGCCCTATGGCGGCGGTGACCGGACCGTCATGGTCGGTGGTCGCCAGCACATGCTCGCCGGTAAAGGCATAGCTGTGCAGGAAATAGGCCTCGCCGGGCACGATCAGCTTATGGTCGCCCAGGGGGCGGACATCGTTCCAGCCCATATGCGGCACCTTCGCCATCGGATCGCTGGGGGCGAGTCGAGCGACGCGCCCGGGGATCCAGCCGAGCCCGCGATGCTCGCCCATCTCCTCGCCGGTGTCGGCCAGCAACTGCATGCCCACGCAAATGCCCAGGAATGGCCGCGCGCGGGTGAGGGCGGCGTCGCGCAGCGCCTCTTCCAGCCCATCGATGGCGCGCAGATTGGCGGCGCATGCGCCGAACGCGCCGACGCCCGGCAACACGATTCGGTCGGCCCTGGCGATCACATCCGGGTCGGCGGTGATGACCACATCGCTCGCCCCCGCCGCGCGCAGGGCGTTGTCGACCGAGTGGAGATTGCCCGACTCGATATCGATCAGCGCCAGCGTCACAACATGCCCTTGGTCGAGGGTATGGCATCGGCCTTGCGCGGGTCGATCTCGACCGCCATCCGCAGGGCGCGGGCCAGGCCCTTGAACACGCTCTCCGCGATGTGATGGTTATTGTGGCCGTGGAGCAGCTCGACATGCAGCGTGATGCCGGCCTCCTGCGCGAAGCTGTGGAACCAGTGTTCGATCATCTCGGTCTGGAGCGTGCCGAGCATGGGATTGGTGAACGGCACCTTCCATACCAGCCAGGGCCGCCCCGAAATGTCGAGCGCGGTGCGGGTCAGCACCTCGTCCATCGGCGACAGCGCCTCGCCGTAGCGAGAGATGCCGCGCTTGTCGCCCAGCGCCTTGGCAAAGGCCTGTCCGATCGCCAGCGCGCTGTCCTCGGTGGTGTGGTGGCCGTCGATATGCAGGTCGCCCTCGACCTTGACCGACAAGTCGATCAGAGAATGCCGCGACAGCTGGTCGAGCATATGGTCGAGAAACCCGATGCCGGTGGCGTTCTGATAGACGCCGGTGCCGTCGAGATTGACGGTGACGTCGATGACGGTTTCCGCGGTGGCGCGGTGGACGGAGGCGGTGCGCATGGCCCCTCCCTTAAACACCTATCCGTCCCATGCAATCTTGACCCGCGATCAAAGGCCGCTAGTCCAAGGGACATGACCGAAGGATTGCCCGACAGCCTCATCCCCTATGACGACA
>NZ_JBCNNI010000052.1:0-21898 GCF_039594485.1 Sphingomonas sp.
CCGCCCGGCAGGAATGACCCGCTGATACATGCCCTACTATCCGGTCCCGTAGATCGCCTGAATATGCTCGACCCATGATCCACCTCCAGATCAAGGCGAATCACATTTCCTGATAAAGTGGAATCCCTCTTGATTCCTGCTTCACGCTCGGCGCTCTAGTGCCCAAACTGCGAAAGTTCAGACCCTTGATGTCGTTTCCAGAAAAACGCCGGGCGAAATATATCTCTGCCCGGCTCAGGCTCTTTAAATCTTTTTGTACTAGGCTCGCTGTGAGGGAGAATTTTGTTTCTCCGTCGGTAGTGTAGGTGTCGGTGGATTAACCCGGGGGTCAAAAGGATCTGGGCCGCTGCCTAGAGGAGGTGTTTTTCCTGCCTCGAAGCAAGTGTCCTGATGTTGTGACTCTTCAAGAACAACGTCTTGGCAAATGGGGCATATTCCCGGGCATGCAGCCTGTGGAGCAGAGAATGCTATGGCCATCGCTAAAAGAATCATTGTCTATCTCCCAAAAGACATGGGCGATTTGGATATCTATATTGGGTTTTGTCAAATAATTTCAATGCCGCTCAACACACATGGCGATTCCCATGCCGCCGCCGATGCACAGCGTCGCCAGGCCCTTCTTGGCGTCGCGCTTCTGCATTTCGTAGATCAGAGTCGTCAGGACGCGCGCGCCGCTCGCGCCGATCGGGTGGCCGATGGCGATCGCGCCGCCGTTCACATTGACCTTGTCTGGGTCGAAGCCCAGTTCCTTGCCGACCGACAGCGCCTGTGCCGCGAAGGCCTCATTGGCTTCGATCAGGTCGAGGTCGCCGACGCTCCAGCCCGCCTTTTCCAGCGCGCGCCGGGTCGCGGGGACGGGGCCGATGCCCATCACCGATGGATCGACACCCGCCGAGGCCCAGCTTCGGATCGTGGCGAGGATCGGGGTGCCGCGCTTCTCGGCCTCCTCTCGGCTCATCAGGACGAGCGCGGCGGCGCCGTCGTTCAGCCCGGAGGCGTTGGCCGCGGTCACCGTGCCGTCCTTCTTGAAGGCGGGGCGGACGCCCGACACGCTTTCGATCGTCGCACCGGCGCGGATATATTCGTCGTCGGCGACGATCGTCTCGCCCTTGCGACCCTTGATCGTGACGGGAGCGATCTCGTCCTTGAAGCGGCCCTCGCTGCGGGCCTTTTCGGCCAGGTTCTGCGAACGGACGGCAAACCGATCCTGGTCGTCGCGCGTCACCTGATATTGCTCGGCGAGATTCTCGGCGGTGATGCCCATGTGATAGCCCGCAAAGGCATCGGTCAGGCCGTCATGGACCATGGTGTCGACCATGGTCAGCGGGCCCATCTTGGTGCCGCCGCGCATCGTCTGCGCGTGCGGCGAGAGCGACATGGATTCCTGGCCGCCCGCGACGACGATCGCCGCATCGCCATTGGCGATCGCCTGAAGCCCCAGCGCGACGGCACGCAGCCCCGAGCCGCAGACCTGGTTGACGCCGTAAGCGGGGACTTCCTTCGGGATGCCCGCCGCCATCGACGCCTGGCGCGCGGGATTCTGGCCCTGCGCGGCGGTCAGCACCTGGCCGAGAATGACCTCGGACACGTCCTCGCCCTTGATTCCGGCCTGTTCGAGCGCGGCGGTGATCGCCACCCGGCCCAATTCATGCGCGGGCGTGGCGGCGAAGGCACCCAGGAAACTGCCCACGGGGGTACGCTTGGCGGCGGTAATGACGATCTCGGTCATGAAGGCTCCTCTCAACTGTGACTCTATCTAGGGGCAGGCAGGCCGGCGATCCAGTCGGAGAGCGGCTGCCAGAGTTGCTGTTCCGCGCGGCCGCCGACGACCATCCCGACATGGCCCGCGCCCCCGGCGCGCCGGTCGGCCAGCCCGATCGCGGTGGCGGCAGGGACGATCCGGTCGGCGGTGGCGATGAACTCGACGCTGGGGGCATCGCATTGCGCCGGCGTGACGATCCCGCCGCCGACCCGCCATAGTCCCTGTCCGGGACGATCCTCGGCGATCAACGCCTCGAACAGTTCGAGGCCGAAGGCGTGGGGCAGGGGCGCGCCCTGATTGGCCCAATCCTCCAGCCGGACGAAGCGCCGCGCGGCCTCGCTGCGCGGATCGAGATCGGCGAAAGCGGCATATTTGGCGATCGTCCGGGCGGGGTCGAGTCGCCAGAAGCCCGCCTGCAACGCCTCCATGGGGGCCAGGCCCAGCGCCTCGGACGTCGGCTTGATGGCGGCCCATTGCGCGGCCATCGCGGCGCGCGCCTTGTCGCCATAGCCGGTAAAGTGCCACGGCGCGGCGATTGCGGCGAGTCCGGCCACCTTGCTTCGCGCCGCCGCCGCCATTGCGAGCGTGCCGCCCAGGCAATAGCCGACCAGCACCGGCGGTTCGGGAAAGGTCGCGATCAGCGGCAGCAGGAAGCGCTCGACATGCCCCGCCACATCGATGTCGCGGTCCTTCGCGCCCGGTGTGCCCCAGTCGATCAGCCAGGGATGGAAGCCCCGTCCACGCAGCCAGCGGATCAGCGAGCGGTCGCGTGACAGGTCGAGGATGGCGGGCGGATTGATGAGCGAGGGGATGAACAGGACCGGCCGCCCCGTGCCCCCGGCATCGCGCAGCTTCACCCGGCCGCGTCGTCGCCGCACGGCAAGCGCGCGCATGGGCCGCTCGCGCCTGGCGGCCTGGAACCGCCGCAACCCTTCCATCGCGCGCTGTGCCAGCTCGGGATTCTCGACGGCCTCGCTGCGCAACATCGCCAGGAACAGCGGCAGCGGGCGCGGACCATGTTGCGATGCGAAATCCATGACGTTAGGCTATAACAAAACCATGAAAGGCGGGGGTCCATGAAGAAGCAGGCAGCGGATGGCGTCGTGATCGTCAAGAAATACGCGAACCGGCGACTCTACAACACCGAAACGTCCTCCTACATCACGCTCGACCATCTGGCGGCGATGATCCGGGCGGGCCGCGACTTCAAGGTGGTCGACGCCAAGACCGACGAGGACATCACCCATAATGTCCTGACCCAGATCATCATGGAAGAGGAAAGCCGCGGCGAAACCATGCTGCCGGTCAATTTCCTGCGCCAGTTGATCGCCATGTATGGCGACTCGATGCAGGCGATGGTGCCCGGCTATCTGGAAGCGTCGATGGACAGCTTCCGCCGCAATCACGAACAGTTCAAGTCGGCGGTCGAGGGCGCGTTCGCGAATACGCCCTTCGCCGACCTCGCCAAGCGCAACCTGGCGATGTTCGAGGCGGCGACGCAAGGCTTCAAGCCGGGTGCGGCGGCCCCGACCCCTGCGCCCGCCCCCGCCGCGGCGAAGGATGCCGAGATGGCGGCCTTGAAGGCCGAACTCGCCGCGCTGAAGGACAAGATCGAGAAGCTGGGGGAGTAAAGCCCTCCCCGCCGTTCAGCCTGAGCGAAGGCGAAGGCCATGCTTCAGGTCCATCTGTCTTCCTCCCCTGCAAGGGGAAGGGGGACAGGCGAAGCTGGTGGAGGGGTGCACCGTTTGCGAGGATACCCTTCCCCGTCGGGCGGAAACACCCCTCCGTCAGGCCTTCGGCCTGCCGCCTCCCTTGCAGGGGAGGGATGATGCGAGCCCTATCGTGATCGTCCGGCGTGGCCCTCGACGTCGCTCGGGCCGAACGGAGGTGCGATGGCCCTCCATTGAACCCTCGCCCAACCGCCTCCATATCGCCGCGCATGAGCGGGAATGAACACGCCATGCCCACTTGGCATGGCACGACGATTTGCTCGGTGCGCCGTGGCGGCCGGGTGGTGGTGGCCGGGGACGGTCAGGTTTCGATGGGCCAGACGGTCATGAAACCCAACGCGCGCAAGGTGCGGCGTCTGGGCGACGGATCGGTCATCGGCGGCTTTGCGGGGGCGACGGCGGATGCCTTCACCCTGTTCGAGCGGCTGGAGGCCAAGCTGGAGCGGCATAACGGCCAGCTGCTGCGCGCGGCGGTCGAACTGGCCAAGGATTGGCGGACCGACAAGTTCCTCCGCAACCTGGAGGCGATGATGATCGTCGCCGACAAGGACATCACGCTGATCCTGACCGGCAATGGCGACGTGCTGGAGCCCGAGAACGGCATTTGCGCGATCGGGTCGGGTGGCAATTATGCCCTCGCGGCCGCCCGGGCGCTCGTCGACTATGAACAGGATGCGGAGACGATCGCGCGCAAGGCGATGGCGATCGCCGCCGATGTCTGCGTCTACACCAATGACCGCGTCACGCTCGAAGCCATCGACGGCGCCCAGTAAGCACCCAGTAATTCAGGACTCCCATGAACGACCAGTTGACCCCCAAGGCGATCGTCGCCGCGCTCGACGCGCACATCATCGGCCAGGCCGACGCCAAGCGCGCGGTCGCCGTCGCGATGCGCAATCGCTGGCGTCGCCAGCGGCTGGGCGCGGACCTGCGTGACGAGGTGACGCCCAAGAACATCCTGATGATCGGCCCGACGGGATGCGGCAAGACCGAGATCAGCCGCCGTCTGGCGAAGCTGGCCGATGCCCCCTTCGTCAAGGTCGAGGCGACCAAGTTCACCGAGGTCGGCTATGTCGGCCGCGACGTGGAGCAGATCGCGCGCGACCTGGTCGAGGAAGCCATTCGGCTGGAAAAGGAACGCCGCCGCGTCGCGGTGAAGGACAAGGCCGAGGAGGCGGCGATGAATCGCCTGCTCGACGCACTGGTCGGCAAGGATTCGAGCCAGGCGACGCGCGAAGCTTTCCGCCAGCGCTTCCGCGACGGCCATCTCGACCAGACCGAGATCGAGATCGAACTGGAACAGGCACCGTCGATGCCGTTCGAGATTCCCGGCGGCGCGCCGCAGATGATCAACCTGTCCGAGATGATGGGCAAGGCGTTCGGCGGCGGTCAGCCGCTCAAGCGGCGCAAGCTGACCGTTGGCGCAGCCTGGACCAAGCTGGTCGAGGAAGAGGCGGACAAGCGGCTCGACCAGGATGAGGTCAGCCGCGCCGCGCTCGCCGATGCCGAGGCGAACGGGATCGTCTTCCTCGACGAGATCGACAAGATCGCGGTTTCGGACGTGCGCGGCGGTTCGGTCAGCCGCGAGGGCGTGCAGCGCGACCTGCTGCCGCTGATCGAGGGCACCACCGTCTCGACCAAATATGGTCCGATGAAGACGGACCATATCCTGTTCATCGCCTCCGGCGCCTTCCATGTCGCCAAGCCATCCGACCTGCTGCCCGAGCTTCAGGGCCGGTTGCCGATCCGGGTCGAGTTGAAGGCGCTGACCGAGGGGGATTTCGTCGCGATCCTGTCGGATACCAAGGCTTCGCTGCCGGCGCAGTACAAGGCGCTGATCGGTACCGAGGGCGTGGATATCTCCTTCACCGAGGACGGCATCGCCGCCATCGCCCGGATCGCCGCAGAGGTGAATGCGCAGGTCGAGAATATAGGCGCGCGGCGGTTGCAGACGGTGATGGAAAAGCTGCTGGAGGATATCAGCTTCGAGGCGGAGGACCGTCAGGGGACCACGCTGACCATCGACGCGGCCTATGTCGACCAGCAATTGTCGGCGGTGGCGCGCAACACCGACCTCAGCCGGTTCGTGCTGTAACGCGCAGGAAGCGGGGCCCGGGCGAAATGCCTGAGCCCCGCTCCTTATTTCTTTACCCGGTCATAGGGTATGAACCCGTCGAAGAAGCACCATTGCGACGGGATCGACATCCCCTGCTGCAACACGCGGAAGCGGTCGTTGCGGCAGATTTGCGAGCCCCATCGGTCGATGATCAGCGTGTTGAACGGCTGGAGCCCCGGACACTGACCGCGCAGCTTGGCGCGCCACAGGCGTTGTCCCGCCTGGATGACGATCAGGTCCTTGTCATAGATGGTCGGGCCGGACATGGCCGTGCTGGAATCGACGCACTGGACCGGCTTGCCCGCCACGCGTCCGGCAAAGGGATCGGACCTGGCCGCCGACAGGGTCAGGGCCAGCCCCAGGGCGGTGATGACCGCCGGGCGCGCACGCATCAGCCCTGCTTCCGATAGGGCACGAACTCCCCGAAGCTGCAACTGCCGGTGAAGAAGCCGGAAACCCGGTCGACCGTCTGCGCGATATCGCCCGAGCAGAGCTGACCCGTAGTGGTGCGGGTCACGAAGATATTGCTGCTCGACCCGCCGACATCGCCGCACCCGCCCTGGGTCTGGCTGACATATTTCAGGCGGGGCGACACGGTATAGACCAGGGTCGGGCCATAGGAGCGCACCTGCTGAGTGCGATACTGGCTGATGCACTGCGTCTGCGGTTCCGGGGTCAGGCCGCGCAGGGCCTTGTCGAGATCGGCCCGCTCGGTTTCGGCCCGCTGGGCGATCTGCGCCTTTTGCGCCGGGGTCAGGGTACAGCCGCCCAGCGCCGCCAGGGGGATCAGAACAGACAACAACGTCACGATACGCATCATTCCGCCTCCGTCAAATTCCCCTGTAGCATTCGTTCAACCCTTGAACGCATCCTTGGCTGCACGATGCCGCGCCAATTCGTCGGGATCAACCGAGCGCAGAAACGGGTTCGTGGCGCGTTCGAGCGCGATCGTCGTCGGGATGGTCGGTTCGCCCTGTTCGCGCATCGCGGTGACGTCGGCCAGTCGCGCGGCGATGGCGGTATTGTCGGGCTCGGCCACGGCGGCGAAGCGGGCGTTGGACAGGGTATATTCGTGCCCGCAATAGACCCGCGTATCCTCGGGCAAGGCAGCGAAGCGGCGCATGTTCGCGTGCATCTGTGCCGCCGTTCCCTCGAACAACCGGCCACAGCCCATGGCGAACAGCGTGTCGCCGGTGAAGATCAGCGCGCGGTCGGCGAAGTGGAAGGCGATATGCCCCGCCGTGTGCCCCGGCACCGACCAGATGGTGGCGCGGGCGTCGCCGATGGCGATATCGTCGCCTTCGGACAGAAGCGTGTGGAGCCCCTCGATCCGGGCCGCTTCCGCCGCCGGCCCGGCGACTCGCGCGCCCTGAGCCCGGATCTCTCCCGCCCCGCCGACATGATCGGGATGCCAATGGGTCAGCCAGACCTGCCCGATCGTCCATCCCCGCGCCGCCGCCGCCGCCACGACCGGCGCGGCCTCGCCCGGATCGAGCGCGACCGTCTCGCCGCCATGATGGATCAGCCAGGCATAGTTATCGGACAGGACGGGGACTCGGACGATTTCCATGGGAGCTCTCACCAGTTTCCGACATTGGGCATCGACGCCCAGGGTTCGGTGACAGGCAGCGCGCCGTCTTGCAACAGTTCGATCGAGATGCCGTCGGGCGTCTTGACGAAGGCCATATGCCCGTCGCGCGGCGGCCGGTTGATGGTGATCCCCGCGTCGATCAGCCGCTGGCACGTTTCGTAGATATTGTCGACGCGGAAGGCGAGATGCCCGAAATTGCGCCCCCCGCCATAGACCTCGGGATCCCAATTATGGGTCAGCTCGATCTCCGCCCGCCCCTCGTCCCCCGGCGCCGCCAGGAAGATCAGCGTGAAACGGCCGGCCTGGTTGTCGATCCGCCGCACCTGCTCCAGGCCCAGAAGCGCGAAGAAGCGGATGGTCGCGTCCGGGTCGCTGACCCGGATCATGGTGTGAAGAAAGTGCATCGAACATCCTCCCCTGTGCGTGAATGGTTGGCGGGACTGGTCCTAAACCGGGCCGGTCCCGCCAGCCATTCACCTGCGATAAGGAATCAGCGGGTGGAGAATTGCGACAGCGCCTTGGTGACGGTGGCCTGGATCGGGCTGCCCGGCGGGGCCTGGCGGGCGGCCTCGCTCCACGCCTTGCGCGCGGCCGCTTCGTCCCCGGCAGCGGCGGCGATGTTGCCCGCCTCCAACTGGACATTGGCGTCGTCGGCGGCGCGGGCCAGCGCCTGGGTGATGTCCTTCTGCGCGCGGGGCAGGTCGTTCATCCGCCGCGCCAGCGTCGCCGACAACAACCATGCCAGCGGATCGGCGGGGGCGGTGGCGAGCGCGGCGTCCAGATCGATCCGCGCGGCGGGCATCTGTCCGGCGGCGACCAGCGCGCGGGCGCGGTCCAGTTGCGCCTCGCCGCGCGCAAAGCCGGTCAGGTCCCCCGAAGCGAGCGCGGCGTCGAGCGCAGCGCGCGCATGGACGGCGTCGCCCGCCGCCAGATAGGCATTGCCCGCCTGCGACCAGTAGTTGGCGGACCGCACGTCATGCGCCAGTTCCGCCGCGCGCGCGGCCTGTTCGAACGCGCTGGCCGCCGCCGCCCAGTTGTGTTCGGTCGCATAGGCGAGGCCCAGACATTGCTGCGCGAAGTAACCGCCGCCCGCCAGTTGCCAGCGCCCCGCCTCGCTCCGTGCCGCGGTCGCATCCTGCGCCGCCAGTGCGATGCACCGCTCATGGCGCGCCTCACGCGGATCGGCGGGAAGCGCTTCGGGCTTTGCGGGGGCCGCCTGCGCAGCGGCGAGGGCCATGGCCAGGGCAATCATGAACGGATCGACACTTCCTCAACGGCACGGATCAACAGCGCGATGTCGGAGTCGCGCGACAGGCGATGATCGCCATCCTTGATCAACAGCGTCTGCACATCGGCTGAACGGAACAGCGTGGCGAGGTGCGCGGTGCGATGCCAGGGCACGTCCCGGTCCTCCATGCCCTGGAGCAGCCGAACGGGGCCGTCAAAGGCGATCGGGCCGAAGGTCACCCGGTTCGCCTCGCCCGAGGACCAGAACCGGCGGGTATAGACGGTAGGAGCGGGGCCATAGGGGTTGGGGCGTTCCAGCCGCCCGGCCTGGAGGATCGCCATCTTCTCCTCGGTCGAAAAGCCCCAGTCGGTGAAGTCGGGTGCAGGGGCGATGCCGACCAGCGCCCTGACCTGTTCCGGCCGGGCCCGCGCGGCGAGCAGCATCAGCCAGCCCCCCATCGACGATCCCGCCAGTATCGCAGGGCCTTTGACCACGTCGTCGAGCATCGCGATCACGTCGTCGCGCCAGTCGGCCAGCGCCTGGTCCTCGAAAGCCCCGGCCGACTGGCCGCAGCCGCCATAATCGAAGCGCAGGAACGCCCGGCCCTTCGCGCGTGCCCAGGCCTCCAGCGCCACCGCCTTCGACCCCTGCATGTCCGAGGCATAGCCGGGCAGGAAGACGATCGCGGGGCCATCACCCTCGGTCCAGTGATAGGCGAGGTTGGGGCGGGGGGCAGGGGCGTCGGTCATGATCGGGATTTAGGATGTGGGCGCGGCGATGGGAACCGGCTTCCTTCCAACCAACGTTCGGCGCGTCGCGAAGCGGAGACGGGCCGCGCTCATGTGCGAAGCGGGAAAGGGGCCCGCGTCAGATCACATATTCCACGGTCTTCATCTGGGTCTGCGCGGCCTGCACCTTTCGCCGCTTGGCGACCATTTCGGCATGGAGCCGGGCGATCGTGTCGCTGCCGGTCGTGGTGCACAGTCCCGGCACCACCGCATGGACGATCGCGCCCAGCCCGCCCCGGATCATGATCCCGCCGAACCGCGCCGCGACACCGAAATGCTGGAGATAGCTCTCGCCCACGCTGTCGGGATGATCGGTAAACAGGCGACGGAACATGGTCGATACCCTCCTATGGCCGGTCGCGCAGATCCTATCACGGCGATGGGGATTGGCCAATCGCCGATCCCGGTGCGACCGGATCAACCCCTGGACGGGCTGACGACTATGTCCTCGATCGCGGGTCCCAACAGCTCGGCCATTCGGAAGGCCAGCGGCAGCGAGGGATCGTAGCGCCCCGTCTCGATCGCGTTGACGCTCTGGCGGCTGACCTCCAGTCGCTCGGCCAGATCCTGCTGGCTCCAGCCGCGCTCGGCGCGAAAGGTGCGCAGGTCGTTGTTCATTCCGCCCGTCCCTCAATCGTCCGATTGACGCAGGCGCCCAGGCCCAGCCCGCCGAACCATAGGATCGGCCAGGCATAGCCGACCAGATGCGGCACTCGTTCGAACCCCTCCGGGATAACGACATTTGGGCGAGAATGCGGGCATGGCAACCTCCTTCGGATGTGAAGGAGACTTTGCATGGAATGTTCGCTTTACGGCAGGCACCCTTTACACCGGCGACATCAGCCGCTCGACCATCTCCTGCGCCAGCAGGCTGAGCGTGTCGTCGCGTGCGCCCATCACCACGATGCGATCGCCCTGCCGAGCCTCGGCGATCAGCGCATTCGCCGCCGCGCTACGGTCCGCGATGTGGCGGGCGTCCACGCCTCTGGCTTGCAGGTCGGCGATGATGTCGGCGCTCGTCACCTCCCGCGCGACGGTGCCGCCGAAATAGGCCGGGTAGGGCATCGCCAGCACATCGCCCGCCCGCATCCGCTGCGCGATGCTGTCGACCAGTTCGTGGCGCATGACCTTGAGCGGGCCATAGCCATGGGGCTGGAACAGGATCAGCAGCCGGCCGGAAAAGGCGTGGAGCGTGTCGAGCGTCGCGGCGATCTTGTCGGGGTTGTGGCCGAAATCGTCGATCACGGTGACGCCGCCCGCCTCGCCGACCTTCTCAAAGCGGCGTTTCAGGCCGGTGAAACGCTCGACCGCGCGGATCGCGTCGATCAGGGGCACGCCCGCCGCGACGCTCGCGCCGATGGCGGCCAGCGCGTTGGAGACATTGTGGCGGCCCGGCACGGACAGGCGGACATGATAGCCCGCACCCCCCGTCACCAGGTCGAAGGAAATCGCAAAGGGTTCGGGCTTCAGCGCCTCGGCCACCAGATCGGCCGCGCCCTCGACCGCGAAGGTGGTGAGGTGGGGCAGGTCGGCGAGCAGCGCGGCCGTCTCCCTGTCGCCCGCATTGGCGACGACATGGCGCGCGCGGCCTGCGAAGCCGCCGAACAGCGCGCGCAGCTCCTCCAGCGACTTGTGGTCCAGGCTGACATTGTTCAGCACTGCGATCGCCGGGTCGTAAAGCGCGATCGAGCCGTCGCTTTCGTCCACCTCGCTGACAAAGGCGTCGCCGCCACCCACCAGCGCGCTGGCAAAGGGACTGTCGGGCGAGACGAAATCCTTCATCACCGCGCCGTTCATCGCGGTCGGATCGCGGCCCGTCGCGTGGAGGATGAAGGCGATCATGCCGGTGACGGTCGATTTGCCGCTGGTCCCCGCCACGCCGATGGGCAGGGCGCTTTCGTTGAACAGGCTGGCCAGCATCTGCGCGCGGGTGGCGCGCGGGCAGCCCAGCCGGTTGGCGGCGATGATGTCGGGCACGGTTTCTTCCACCGCCGCCGAGGCGATGACCAGTTGATCCGCGGAGATCACGCCCGAACCGTCCTGCGGGAACAGCGTGATTCCGGCGGCGCGCAGCGCGTCGAACTTCGCCGCGACGCGTCCCTGGTCGAGCCCCCGGTCCGAACCTGAAACCGTCCAGCCCCGCGCGCGAAGGATCATGGCCAGCGGCATCATGCCGGATCCGCCGATACCCACCAGAAAACAGGAATTGCCGTTGGTCATGGCGGCACGCTATCGGCGAGTTGACGGTGCAGGGCAATGCCCGGCCGGGTGACGGACGTGGGGGATGCGCTGAAATGAAGATCGGAATCCTCGCTCCCGCCAGCATCGGCAATCCCGCCGCCGAAGCGCCGGTCAGCGCCTTTGCCGCGATCGCCTATCCAGACGTGGACCTGATCTTCCACCCGCAATGCTATGAACAGGACGGGCATTTCGCCGGGTCCGACGAACGCCGCGCTTCGGCCTTTCTGGAGTTCGCCAATGATCCGGGGATCGACGCGATCTGGTTCCTGCGCGGCGGATACGGATCCAACCGCATCCTGTCGCGCGTCATGCCCGATCTGAACGCGGCGGCGGGGCACAAGACCTATATCGGCTATTCCGATCTCGGCTTTGTGCTGGCGGCGCTCTATGCCCGGCGGATCGGGCGGCCGGTGCACGGCCCGATGGCGAGCGATATCCGGCGGCAGGGCGGCGACGTGACGGTGGCGCGCGCGCTCGGCTGGCTGACGAGCGGCGACCGGCAGGGACTGGAGCCGGGGCTGGACGGGCGCCCGTCGGTGGCCTTCAACCTGTCGATCCTCCATGCCCTGACCGGCACGCCCTGGCTGCCCGACCTGACCGACCATGTCCTGATCATCGAGGAAGTGTCGGAGCATATGTATGCCGTCGACCGGATGCTGTTCACCATGGCCAACGCCATCCAGTTGAAGGGCGTGGCGGGCGTCCGGCTGGGCGCGGTCAGCAACGTCCAGGACAATGAACCCGCCTGGGGCGAGACGCTGGAATTTATGATACAGCGCTGGTGCGGCGAGATGGGGGTGCCCTATCTTGGCCGGGCGCGGATCGGGCATATCCAGGACAATCATCTGGTGCCGTTCGGGATCGCGTGACCATCGGGGCGAGGAGAAGGCGATGAAGACGGTGATCTTCGGAGTTCTGGTTGGAACGGCCACGATAACGAGTGCGCAGACGCCGCCGCCCGCGATCTCGCAGATTCTGGTGTCGGCGAACGGTGTGGTGAAGACGCCGCCCGACCGTGCGACGATCGGCTTCACGGTGCGGGGCGAGGGCGTGACCTCCGACGAAGCGACGGCGCAGGTCCGCGACCGGGCAAAGGCGATCCAGGCGGGCGTCATGGGCATGGTGAAGGGGGCGGCGGACTGGCGCGCCTCGCGCTTCGGCATCGTGCCGATCCGTTCGAAGGAGTGCGACGCCAACAATTACGGCCAGGAACGGCTGTCGACCGGGCCTTGCGCCATATTGGGGTATGTCGCGACCATGCCGGTCACCGTCGATACGTCGCGGGTCGGCGATGCGGGCACGCTGGTCGGGCTGGTCGGTCGGCTGGGCGGGCTGAATGCCAGCGTCAACGGTTTCTGGTTGAGCGACGACGCACCCGCGCGGCAACAGGCGATGCGCGCCGCGCTGGCCAACGCGCAGGCGCAGGCCCGGCTGATCGCCGAAAGTTCGGGCGGCAGGCTCGGGCCGCTGTTGCGGGTGCAGGATTCGGATTATCGGGAGGTCGACATTGCCGAGACGCTCGCGCCGCCGACGGCTGGAACCGCGCCACCCCCGCCGCCGCCACCTCCGCCGGCTCCCGTCGCCATCGACATAAAGCCGCAGCCGATCGAAACCTCGGTGCGCCTGATGGTCGCCTATGGAATAGAGCGTTAAACGATCCCGGTAAGAGGCCGGTAATCCTGCTGGCCCTGTTCGTGGTGCAGGGTCCGAAACCCTGGCGATCGTCGAACCGGGCCGCCGCCGCCCATTTTCGGTGAGGGCCATGGCGAGGCGGGTGTTAACCATTTTCCTTTGGCGCTATCGCCATGGAAATGCGCAAGATATGCAATGGCTGCCGCGATGGTATCGATTTCGAGATACCCTTCACCATGGCGTTCCAGCCGATCGTGGACACACGCACCCGTCGGCCCTTTGCCTATGAGGCGCTGATCCGGGGCGTCGAGGGCGAAAGCGCCTATAGCGTCCTGTCGCAGGTCAACGAGGCCAATCGCTATTCCTTCGATCAGGCGTGCCGGGTGAAGGCGATCGAAACCGCGATGGCGGCCGGGATCATGGCAAGCGGCGCGCGGCTGTCGATCAATTTCCTGCCCAATGCCGTCTATTCCCCGATGGCCTGTATCCAGTTGACCCTGCGCACGGCCCAGGCCCATGGGCTGCCCCTCGACCGGCTGATCTTCGAATTCACCGAGAATGAGCAGATGGGGGCGCCCGAGCATGTCTCGTCCATCATCGACACGTACAAGCAGATCGGCTTTTCGGTCGCGATCGACGATTTCGGCGCGGGCCATTCGGGGCTCGACCGCTTCGTCCGCTTTCATCCCGACGAGGTGAAGCTCGACATGGAGCTGGTCCGTGGCATCGACACCGATGCCCGCCGCCGCGCGATCGTGCGCGCCATGGTGGGCATGTGCGCCGAACTCGACACGCTGCTGATCGCAGAGGGGATCGAAACGGCGGCGGAGGCCGCGACGCTCAATGCGCTCGGCGTCCTGTATCACCAGGGATTCTGGTACGCCCGCCCCGCCTTGGAGACGCTGCCGGCGGTGCTGGGACACGCCTGAGCCACCCCCATATACCTTGCGGGGATTCTCCCCTATAGAGCGCCCCGCGCCCGGCTCCATGGGCGCATCACCCATAGCTATCGAAGAGAGTATCCATGTCCGCGATGTTCCGTATCACGCTGCCCGACGGTTCCGTCCGTGAGGTCGCGCCCGGAACTACTCCCGCGGACATTGCCGCCGCGATCGGACCGGGCCTGGCCAAGGCGGCGATCGCCGCGCGCGTCGATGGCGAGCTGCGCGACATCATGCGCCCGTTCGAGGGCGATTCCGCGCTCGCCCTGGTGACCGCGAAGGACGAGGCCGATGCGCTCGAACTCGCGCGCCACGACTATGCGCACGTTCTCGCCGAGGCGGTGCAGGCGCTGTTCCCCGGTACGCAGATCACCTTCGGTCCGGCGACCGATGACGGCTTCTATTACGACTTCGCGCCCAAGGATCGGCCCTTCACCGAGGAGGACCTGCCCGCGATCGAGGCCGAGATGCGCAAGATCATCGCGCGCGACGAGCCGTTGATCCGCGAGGTCTGGACCCGCGAGCAGTTGATCCAGCGCTGGACCGCGCAGGGCGAGACGTTCAAGGCCGAATGGGCCGCCGAGCTGCCCGATGACGAGGAACTGACCGTTTATCGCGCTGGCAAGGGCGAGGACGCCTGGCTCGACATGTGCCGGGGGCCGCACCTGGCCTCGACCGGCAAGCTCGATCCCAATGCCTTCAAGCTGACCCGCGTGTCGGGCGCCTATTGGCGCGGCGACCAGAAGAACGCGATGCTCAGCCGCATCTACGGCACAGGCTGGCTGAACAAGAAGCAGCTCGCCGAGCATCTGACGCGCCTGGAGGAAGCCGCCAAGCGCGACCATCGCAAGCTGGGCAACGAGATGGACCTGTTCCACCTCCAGCAGGAAGCGCATGGCTCGGTCTTCTGGCACCCCAAGGGCTATCGCATCTGGCGCGAGCTGGAGGCCTATATGCGCCGTGCTATCGACGGCACCGGCTATCGCGAGGTCAAGACCCCGCAGGTGATGGACGCGCGCCAGTGGGAGCAGTCCGGCCACTGGGGCAAGTATCGCGAGAACATGTTCGTCATCCCCGACGAGGTGCCCAACACCGAGGATGAGGGGCCGCTGGTGTCGGACGATGCGCAGTGGATGGCGCTGAAGCCGATGAACTGCCCGGCGCACGTCCTGATCTTCCGCCAGGGGATCAAGTCGTACCGCGACCTGCCGCTGCGTCTGTACGAAAATGGCTGCTGCCACCGCAACGAGCCGCATGGCGCGCTCCACGGCCTGATGCGCGTGCGCCAGTTCACCCAGGACGACGCGCATATCTTCTGCCGCGAGGACCAGATCGTCGAGGAGGTCCGCGCCTTTTGCGAACTGGCGGACCGGATCTACAAGGATTTCGGCTTCACCTATTCGATCAAGCTGGCGCTGCGCCCCGAAAAGCGCTTCGGCACCGAAGAGATGTGGGACATGGCCGAAACCGAGCTGCGCGACGCGGTCGTGCGGGCGGGGCTGGCCACGGAAGCCTATGGCTGGGAAGAACTGCCGGGCGAGGGGGCTTTTTATGCGCCCAAGCTGGAATGGCATCTGACCGACGCGATCGGCCGGACCTGGCAGGTCGGCACCATCCAGTCGGATCGGGTTCTCCCCGAGCGACTCGATGCGTCCTATATCGGCGAGGATGGCGAGCGGCACCGCCCGATCATGCTCCACCGCGCGATCTTCGGTTCCTATGAGCGGTTCATCGGCATCCTGATCGAGCATTATGCGGGCCGCTTCCCCGTCTGGCTCGCGCCGGTGCAGGCGGTGGTCGCGACGATCGTGTCGGATGCGGACGGCTATGCCGAGGACGCGGCGGCCAGGCTGGCGGCGGCGGGCATCCGGGTCGAGACCGATCTGCGCAACGAGAAGATCAACTACAAGGTGCGCGAGCATTCGGTCGCCAAGGTCCCCGTGCTGCTGGTCGTCGGCAAGCGCGAGGCCGAGGAAGGCAAGGTCGCCGTCCGCCGCCTGGGATCGCAGGCGCAGGAGGTGATGACGCTGGACGAGGCCATCGCCATGCTGCGCGAGGAAGCGACTCCGCCCGATCTGCGCGGCTGAATATCTTTTGAATAAAGGAAAGGGCGGGACGCTTGTCTCGCCCTTTCAAATTTGCGCCCGATCGCTTATATTGCGAGGGTAGTTACCACAGGAGAAATACCCATACGTCCTCCCATGATGCGCCGTCCGATGCAGGCGCCGCCGATGAACGGTCCCCGATTCAACGAGTGGATCCAAAGCCCCAAGGTTCGCGTCATCGACCATGAGGGTGAGAATCTCGGCGTGATGTACACGCGCGAAGCGATGGCGCAGGCCCAGGAAGTCGGCCTCGACCTGGTCGAGGTGTCGCCCAATGCCGATCCGCCCGTCGCCAAGTTCCTGGACGTCGGCAAGTATAAGTACGAGGCCCAGAAGAAGGCGAACCTCGCCCGCAAGTCGCAGAAGACGCAGGAGATCAAGGAGATCAAGATGCGTCCGAACATCGACGACCATGATTACGACACCAAGATGAAGAAGGTGGTCGAATTCATCGGTGAGGGCGACAAGGTGAAGGTCACCATGCGTTTCCGCGGCCGCGAGCTGAGCCATGGCCAGCTGGGCATGAACGTGCTCCAGCGCGTCGCCGAGCAGGTGGCCGAGGTCGCCAAGGTCGAAGCCTATCCGCGCATGGAAGGCCGCCAGATGTTGATGGTGCTGGCACCGAAGTGAGCCGGAACGACTCGGGCGTTTGAACACGCGCCGATCGGTTTTGAAAGACCCCGGAGCCATTGGGCTGCCGGGGTCTTTCTTTTGGTTCGCGCGGAGGCGCAGCGGACGCAGAGGCGTGTGGGATGTTGCGCGAGTCGTAGAGATTCGGTCGGACGCAACTGGCCCGACGCTCCTCAGCTATTGCCCTCGCTCCACACCCATTCCTCCCCTGCAAGGGGAGGGGAACCAGCGAAGCTGGTGGAGGGGTGTCGCCGCTGGCGAGGATGGACCCCCGTTCCAGCCGGGACACCCCTCCGTCCGGCCTTCGGCCAGCCACCTCCCCTTGCAGGGGAGAAGAGTGCGCGCCTTTCGCACCTCTGCGCCACCTCTCTTCGCACGGAGCGGGGAAGGGGCGCTTAAGCCGCCATCTCCAGCGCTTCCCCCGCCGCCGCGCCCAGCAGCCTTTTCTCCAGCGTCTTCAGGCGGCCGCCATTGGTGATCTGATCCCCGGTTAGGTCGGTCAGGTAGAAGACGTCGACCGCCCGCTCACCATAGGTCGCCACATGGGCGGAATGGATCGTCACCTTCGACTGGAACAGCGCATGGGCGAGCTGGTTCAGCAGCGCCGGGCGGTCGCGCGCATGGACCTCGACCACCGTGAAGCGGTTGGACGCGCGGTTGTCGATCAACACGTTGGGCGCGATCGGAAAGGCATCGGCGCGCGGTCGGGCGGAGGGCTTGCCGACCAGCCGGTCGGCAAGCTTGTTGCGATTGGCGAGCGCATCCTCGATCGCGCGGCGCAGGCGGGCAAGCTGGCCGGGATCGTCGAAGGGGCGGCCCAGCGGATCCTGGACCAGGAAATTGTCGATCGCCATGCCGTCGCGCGTGGTGTGGATGCGCGCGTCGATGATGTTGCCGCCCGCGACATGGATCGCGCCCGCGATCCGGTAGAACAGCCCCGGATGGTCGGCGGCATAGATGGACACGAGCGTCGCGCCGCGCTCGCCGTAAACCTGCGCATCGATCGACAGTTGCGCCTCGCCCGCCGCCGCCATCTGGCGCGCATTATGGGCCAGCACATCCTCGGGCTCGGCGATCCAATAGGCCTCGGGCAAGCGGCGGACATGCGCGGCGAACTGCGCCTCGGGCCAACCCAGCACCGCGCGCAGCCGCTCCTGCTTGCCGATGATCCGCTCGCTCCGGCCGCGCTGCTTGTGGCCGAGCCGCAGCACTTCCTCGGCGGCGTCATAGAGATCGGCAAGCAACTGGCGCTTCCATCCGTTCCAGGTGCCCGGCCCCACGGCGCGGATGTCGACGATGGTCAACAGAAGGAGCAGCCGAAGCCGCTCGGGACTCTGCACCGTCTCGCAGAAGTCGAGGATGGTCTTGAAGTCGGAGAGGTCGCGCTTGAACGCGGTGGCGGACATCAGCAGGTGCCAGCGGACCAGCCACGCCACCGTCTCGGTCTCCGCCTCGTTCAGCCCCAGGCGCGGGCAGAGCCGCTCGGCCACCTCCGCCCCCAGGATCGAATGGTCGCCACCGCGCCCCTTGGCGATGTCGTGGAGCAGTACCGCGACATAGAGCACGCGCCGCGACACGATCTGGCCGATGATCGCCGAGGCGACCGGGTGCTCCTCGACCAGTTGCTGCCGCTCGATCCGGGCGAGCAGGCCGAGCGCGCGGATGGTGTGCTCGTCGACCGTGTAGTGATGGTACATGTCGAACTGCATCTGCGCGACGACACGGCCGAAATCGGGCACGAAGCGGCCGAACACCCCCGCCTCGTTCATCCAGCGCAGCACCAGTTCGGGGTCGTGGCGGCTGGTGAGCACGTCGAGGAACAACGCATTGGCGCGCGGATCGCGGCGAATATCGTCGGCCATCTTGGCGTCGCGCGACGCGGCACGCATCGCCAGCGGATGGACCTCCAGCTCATATCGGTCGGCGAGCTGGAAGATCTCGATCAGGCGAACCGGATCCTCCTGAAAAAAGTCGTCGCGCGGCAGGGCCAGCCGCCCGCGGTCGAGGACGAAGCCGTTCAACCGGCGCGGGCGGCGGCGGATCGTGGGCAGGCCGAAGCGATGGCCGCGCGCCGCGAACCGCTCGTCCAGATGCGCCAGGAACGCGCCGGTCAGCGCGCCGACCGTCTTCACCTGGAGGAAATAGAATTGCATGAACCGCTCGACCTTGGCCTTGCCCGGTCGGTCGGAGAAGCGCATCCGCTCGGCGATCTGGCGCTGCACATCGAAGGTCAGCCGGTCCTCCGCGCGGCCCGTGATGGTGTGGAGGTGGCATCGGACTGCCCACAGGAAATTGTCGGCACGGTGGAATTGCCGATATTCCTCGCGCGTGAACAGGCCGCGTTCGATCAGGTCGGCGGCGCGGTCCACGTCATAAACATATTTGCCGATCCAGAAGAGCGCGTGGAGATCGCGCAGGCCGCCCTTGCCCTCCTTGACGTTGGGTTCGACGACATAGCGGGTGTCGCCCATCTTGCGGTGTCGCACGTCGCGCTCGGCCAGCTTGTCGGCGATGAACTGGCGGTGCGAATCGGTCTGGATCTCCGCCTTGAAGCGCCGCGCGGCCTCGTCATAGAGCGCCTGGTTGCCGCACAGGAACCGCCCTTCGAGCAGCGCGGTGCGCACCGTCACGTCGCCCCGCGCCTGGCGGATCATCTCATCGATCGAGCGGCTGGAATGTCCGACCTTCAGCCCCAGGTCCCAGAGCGAATAGAGCATCGATTCGATGACCTGCTCGGCATGCGGCGTCTGCTTGAAAGGGGTAAGGAAGCCGATATCCACGTCCGAATAGGGCGCCATCTCGCCCCGGCCATAGCCGCCCACCGCGATCAGGGCCAACCGTTCGCCCGCGGTCGGGTTGCTCAGGGGATAGAGCGTCTCGGTGGTGAAATCGAACAGCACCTTGAGCACCTGGTCGGTCAGATAGGCCTGCGCCGCCGCCGCCTCCAGCCCGCGCGACGGGTGGAGGAACAGGCGTCGCGCCACTTCCTCCCGCCCCGCATCCAGGGCGGCGCGCAGGACCGGGGTGACCCGCGTCCGCCCTTCGGGCCCGGTGATGCCGAGTGCGGCCACCTGTTCGGCCAGCGCACGGCGGTCGACGATGGCGCGGCGGTTGGGGAGGGATTCGAAACGGCTGTGCATGGGGCCCTCATAGGGACTGGCGATGAACAATTGGAGTAGCGACCGACTCGACCCGCTCCAAGCTGGGCTTTGGCGTCGATGGGGGAGGTGTGAGGTCCCCATCAGAGCGGCGAAGCCCTGCGCCGCCTTTCGCGGGGGCAAGATTCCGATGCTTGGGCACACGGTCCGACCGTGGTAGCGACCTGCGCATGGCCGACCATCACGACATTCCCGCCCTGATCGCCGACATGGGCCGCCGCGCCCGGACCGCCGCACGGACGCTGGCCCAGATGCCGACCGTCGCCAAGGCGCAGGCGCTGCGTGCCGCCGCCAGGGCGATCCACGAGGCGACCCCGGCGATCCTGGAGGCCAGCGCGAAGGATATGGCGGCGGGGGCTGCGAACGGGCTGTCACACGCCATGCTCGACCGGCTGAAACTGGACGAGGGCCGGATCGCAGGCATCGTCTCCGGTGTCGAGGCGGTGGCGGCGCTCCCCGATCCCGTGGGCGCGCAGATCGACGAGCGCACCCGTCCCAACGGCCTGAACCTGTCGCGCGTCCGCGTGCCGGTGGGCGTCATCGGCATCGTCTATGAAAGCCGCCCCAACGTCACCGTCGACGCCGCGGCGCTTTGCGCGATGGCGGGCAATGCCGCGATCCTGCGCGGCGGGTCGGAAGCGGTGCACAGCAACCGTGCGCTCCATGCCGCCTTTACCCGCGGCTGGGCGGAGGCGGGCGGTCCGGCGGACGCGGTGCAACTCGTTCCCGTCACCGACCGCGCGGCGGTGGGCGCGATGCTGGCGGCGGACGGGCTGATCGACCTGCTGATCCCGCGCGGCGGCAAGAGCCTGGTCGCGCGGGTGCAGGCCGAGGCGAAGGTGCCCGTCCTCGCGCACCTCGACGGGATCAACCATGTCTATGTCGACGGCTCGGCCGATCGGGCGATGGCGACGCGGATCGTGCGCGACGCCAAGATGCGCCGCACCGGCATTTGCGGCGCGATGGAAACGCTGCTGATCGACCGCGCCTATTGCCATCCCGCCGAACTGGTCGCGGTCCTGGTCGATGCGGGATGCACGGTACGCGGTGACGAAGCGCTGTGCGAGATCGTCCCCGGGCTGGAGGCCGCAACGCCCGAGGACTGGGACACCGAATATCTCGACGCGATCGCCAGCGTCGCGCTGGTCGATGGGATCGACGGGGCGATGGCGCATATCGCTGCGCATGGATCGCATCATACCGATGCCATCGTCGCGGAGGACGAGGCCGTGGCCGAGCGCTTCCTGGCCGAGGTCGACAGCGCCATCGTGCTGTGGAACGCCTCCACCCAGTTCGCCGATGGCGGCGAGTTCGGGCTGGGCGCGGAGATCGGCATCGCCACCGGCCGCCTCCATGCGCGCGGGCCGGTCGCGCTGGAGGGGCTGACGACCTATAAGTGGATCGGGCGGGGCAAGGGGCAGATCCGCGCCGAGACCGGCGGATGAGGATCGGCCTGCTCGGCGGGTCGTTCAACCCCGCCCATGGCGGCCATCGCCGCATCACGCTGGATGCGATACGCGCGCTGGGACTCGACGAAGTGTGGTGGCTGGTGTCGCCTGGCAACCCGTTGAAGCAGGGGGTGGCCGACATGGCTCCCTTCGCCGCACGGCTCGCCTCGGCCGAGCAGCTGGCGCGCCGCGCGCCGATCCGGGCGAGCGCGATCGAGCAGGAACTGCACACCCGCTATACGCTCGATACGGTCCGCGCGATCATCCGCCGCTATCCCGGCCACCGCTTCATCTGGTTGATGGGGGAGGACAATCTGCAGCAATTTCACCGGTGGCGCGGATGGCGATCGATTGCGCGCGCGATCCCGATTGCGGTTATCGGCCGTCCGGGGTACAGTGCCGCCGCCCACGCGACACCCGCGCTGGGCTGGTTCAGACGTTTCCAGAGGCGTCCGGGCCAGGCGAAGAACTGGACGATGTGGAGTTTGCCGGCCTTCGTGCTGTTGCGCTTCCGCCCCGACCCGACTT
>NZ_JBCNNI010000053.1:0-21152 GCF_039594485.1 Sphingomonas sp.
TCGCCCTGACCAGGTCATCGACCGAACGCGTCGAGATGCCTTGGATGTACGCCTCCTGCACAACCGCGGTCAGCGCCTTCTCGGCAAGGCGGCGCGGCTCGAGGAACGCCGGGAAATAGCTCCCGGTTCGCAAGCGCGGAATGCGCAGCTCGACCGTGCCGGCCCGCGTCTCCCAATCGCGCTCGCGGTAACCGTTACGCTGGGCCAGACGGTCGCTGCTCTTCTCGCCGTAGCCGGTGCCGGTCAGCCCGCCGACCTCCAGCTCCATCAAACGCTGCGCGGCAAAGCCGATCATCTCGCGCAGGAAATCTGCATCCGCGCTCTTTCCCACCAGCGCCTGCAGGTCCATCCTATCGTCGGTCATCGGGGTCTCCGTCGGTTGCGTTTCGCAACCCAAACCTATCCGAAGATCGCCGATGGCCACCCCTCAGCTACACCACCCCGTGGGGCACGACCCTTCATATTCGTGCGCGCTCTGCAGTGACGGCTGCATCACGGCCTGCCAGTCGGCAAATAACTCCATCAGGTGAAGGTCGGGCCGCAGACGACCCGACGTCGGTCGACGCTTGCGCGCCTTTGGGGCTTCAACAGGGACCGCGTCGAGATAGGCCGTGATCGCCGCATCGATGCCGCTGGGCAGCTCGGCGACACTCACATCATTGTGGCGGGCGATCTGGTCGACGACCCGACCGATCTGTTCGGCTCTGGCATCCGATCGGAAGTTTTCGTTGCCCCAGCGCCAGATCGTGCCAGGCGGGTGGCCTTGAACCGATTTGCTTCCGGGATGATCGCGGAAAAGCGCGGCGTTGTTCGCCAGCGCCCACCATTGCTGATCGCTCAGAGAGCTGGGGAAGCTGCATCCGGTCGGCGTTGCGTTCCACAACCCACGGTCCAGCTCCAGTCGGGCAAGCAGCAGGCGTTCGATGCCATCGAGACCGCCGGCCTTCAACTCGGGGCCTTGAAAATACGCCGCGACCAGTTCGTCGGCACGATCGCGTGCGGAAGGGCAGGGGCTGCCCGTTGCCTTCAGTCGGGCTCGCGCCTCTTCGAACCGCTGTTCAAGTGCGGCGTTGGCCTGGAGGAAGAGCACCGTGGCCTCGCTGCCATTCTTGGTGCCCAGCGATACCTTCCACAACGCCTTGCCGTCGAATGCGGGGCGCAGCTTTTCGGGGATCTGTCGGCGCAGGTAGTAAACGCCGGTCGAAGGGTGTTTCCAGGGTGTCGCCATGAGGGCCATTTCAGTGCTCGCTGTACCTAGGCGCTGTACCAGCGAGCGGCAGAGAATGGCTTAATCACGCAATTCTGCGCTGTTGAGCGCAGGTGGTGACCCCTACGGGAATCGAACCCGTGTTTCAGCCGTGAAAGGGCCGCGTCCTAACCGCTAGACGAAGGGGCCGCCGGGTGGCGTGGAGGGGCCTCTAAGGGAGGGTGTGGAATCGGTCAAGCGCTTTTTTCAATCGGCCCAGGCGGCGTCGTCGATATGCAGTTCGGCGACGTCGCGGCCCGACCAGTCGTCCACCTTGGCGCGACCGGCCAGCCACAGGCGTCGGGTGCTCCCTGCGCCCAGCAGCGCCTGGCCCAGCGGGGTTTCGGCCTGGCGGAAGGCCATCGCCTTCAGGCTGCGGCCGTCCATGCCCGACACGATCGCGCGGACATGGTGGGTGCCGACCAGATCCGCCCGGATCACGCGGAAAGGCCCCGCCGCGATGCGAGGCGCGGGCCAGCCCATGCCATAGGGGCCGCCCGCTTCCATCGCGCCGACCAGCGCGGGGTTGACGCCGCCCGGGGCCAGCACGGCATCGACCAGCAGCGCGCGGCCCGCGCTGGCGCGGACGACCGCATCGGCCAGGCGTTCCTCCAGGAATTCGGCCAGTTCGGCGATTCGGTGCGCCTCGACCGTCAGGCCCGCCGCCATGGCATGGCCGCCGCCCGCGATGAGCAGCCCCTGTTCCTTGGCCGACAGGATCGCCGCGCCGAGATCGACCCCGGTGATCGAGCGGCCCGATCCCTTGCCGATCCCCTGTTCATCGATGGCGATGACGATCGCGGGGCGGTCGAGCTTTTCCTTCAGCCGTCCAGCGACGATCCCGATGACGCCGGGATGCCAGCCCGGCCCCGACACGACGGCCACCTGGCGTCCCCGGTCGACGATCGCCTCTGCGGTGGCCTGCACGCCCGCCTCGATCGCGCGGCGTTCGTCGTTGAAATGATTGAGTTCCTCGGCGATGCTGCGCGCTTCGGCGGGGTCTTCGGTGGTGAGCAGCCGGACGCCCAGATCGGCGCGACCGACGCGCCCGCCCGCGTTGATGCGCGGCCCCAGTGCAAAGCCCAGGTCCGAGCAGGTCGGTGCACGGGTCAGTCGCGCGGCCCCGGTCAGGGCGGCGAGGCCGATATTGCGACGCTGCGCCATGACCTTCAGCCCCTGCGCCACGAAGGCGCGGTTCAGCCCTTTCAGCGGTGCGACATCGGCCACGGTGCCCAGCGCCACCAGGTCGAGCAGGTCGAGCAGTCGCGGCTCGGCCCGGTCGGCAAAAAAGCCGCGCCCGCGCAATGTACGGATCAGTGCCGCGCCGAGCAGGAAGCAGACCCCCACCGCCGCCAGATGGCCGTGCGCGGCACCCTCCGTTTCGTCCAGACGATTGGGGTTCACGACCGCATAAGCACGCGGCAATTCGGTCGCGCATTTATGGTGGTCGACGACCAGTATCTCGATCCCGGCGGCATGCGCGGCGGCCAGCGGCTCGAACGCCTGCGCGCCGCAATCGACCGTGACGATCAGATTCGCACCCTCCGCCTGAAGCCGCAGCAGCGCGGCCTCGGTCGGGCCATAGCCTTCGGTCATGCGGTCGGGGATATAGGCGCGCGGCGACAGGCCGAGCGACCGCAGCAGCCGGACCATCAGCGCCGCCGAGGTCGCGCCGTCCACGTCATAGTCGCCGAAGATCGCCACCGGCTCGCCCGCGACGACCGCATCGGCCAGGCGCTCGGCGGCGCGGTCCATGTCACGAAAGATCGACGGATCGGGCATGAAGCCGCGGATCGAAGGCGCGCGATGCTCCTCCACCGCATCGGGGGGGCAGCCGCGCGCCAGCAGCAATTGCGCCACCAGGTCGTCATGGCCGAGCCCGTCACGGGCATCGGCGGCCAGCGCGCGCCAGCGCCAGGGCTGTCCCAGAATCGATTGGGCGATGCCGAGAACTTCGGTCATGGGCGAACGGCGGATCGGGAGAACGTCACGCGAACGTCATGCCATGCTGGGCGGAGTCGCGACAAGGGGGAAGGGGGGAGGGAGAAGCCGGCGGGTCAGCTTACCCAATTGCCCTCGCGAAACCACTTGGTGATGACGTATTTCACGCCCTCTACGACAGGCATCCCCTCATGCATGGTCAGTTCGTTGGGGCTGCCGTCCAGCTTCATGTTGTTCCACGCCAGCAGCAGGCCACGGCGCGGCGCGACGCGGATGCCGGCCTGTGGGAACCAGGTGGCTCCCCCTTCGGGCACGTCGTTCAGATAGATCATCGCGGTCCAGGTCCGTTGTCCGCCATGGACCTTCACCCTTTCCCAATAGCTTTCGCTTTCGTGAAAATAGTCGTGATGCGCGCGGAATTGCTGGCCGGGGGCATAGCGTTGGCCCTGCATCGTCTCGCCCTGTTCGGGTGCGATGCCGAGCAGCGCCGCGATCGATTCGTCGATCGGCTGCACGTCGGGGGACCACCGGTTCATGTCGCAGCTTTCCGACGTGCGGAAACCGTAATCGGGCCGGTCCGACAACAGGGTCGAAGGGCGACGATTGGCATCGATCATCGCGATCAGCGCGTCGCACTGGGCGGGAGTCAGGAAGTCGGCATGATAATAGATCTGCGCCGTCTCGGTCGCGACGCGGGTGACGGCGGGGTTGGCATCCAGACGCTCCGGCACCGTCACGCCGAAACGGGCACGGACGGGGGAGGCGGCGGGATTGCCTTTCGGCTTCCGGGAGAAGAACGACATGCAGGCGATGTGCGATGACGGCGGATCAAAGACAAGAGGGGACCGTCGGGCCCCCTCCGTCATTCCGTCACCAGAAGATGTCGTACACCACGTCGACCACCAGCCCGCTGCGCAGGTCGACCAACAGCGCATCGTTATAGTATCGCACCCAGCGATAGGCGCCGTAGGCGGGCGGCAGGCGATAGGCATAGGGATCGTCCAGCCAATAGGATTGGCCGAAGAACATCGGCTCCAGGATCACGCCGCTTGAGAAGCGCTGATACGCGTCGCCGCGATAGGGCGCGTAATAGCGGGGCAGGTGATAGGCACCGCGGTTGAGCGAACGCCAGTTCATCCAGTCATAGCGGCGGTCGCGGCGCCAGCCCCGGTTCCACTGTTCCGCCCAGGCGCGACGCTCGGCAAAGCCATAGGCCTGCTGATCCTGGTCGCGCCAGTCGCCGAAGCTGCGCTGCCAGCGGTCGCGGTCGTCCCGCCGCCGTCGGTCCTCGTCGTGCCAGCGCTGGTCGCGGCGCTGCGCATCGCCCCATCGCAGATCGGGGCGTGGCCCCGGTGCCTGGCGATCCTGCCACTGTGGTCGGCGGCGATCCTGGCCCCGCCATTCGCCCCGCCATTCGTCCCGGCCGCCCCGCATCTGGTCGGGACCACGCTGGTCGGGGCGTGGGCCCGGCTGGGCGGGGCGGGGGCCGCCCCGGACGTCACCACGATCGCCCCAGTTGCGTCCCTCAGGTCCGCGATCCGGCGATCCCGCCGGTGGCGGCGCGGGGCGGGGGGCCTCGGCATGATCGGGGCGGTAAGCGGGGCGGTTTTCCGGGAAAGCCTCGCGATCATGGAAGACGGGGCGCCCCTCGCTGCGTTCCAGTCGCCCGGCCGGGCCGCCGGGGCCGCCCGGGCCGGGGCGTGGGCCTTCGGGGCGACCGCCCGGGCCGCGATCCATCGGCCTGTCCTGCGCGTTGACCAGGGCGGGAGTCGTTCCCGCGACCACCGTCGTCGCTGCCAGCAATGCCGCGATCAGATGCTTCCTCATCTCGTCCAACCCCATCCGTCGGCGCACGAGCCGACCCCGATCATGCGACGAACCTTGCACCCACGGCATTGAGCGAATGCTGAACCCGTCTGTCAGCTTGATGAAAGAATCATGGCCTTTCCCCCTGCATCGCCTCGGGCACCAAAGCGGGCACCGCACGCGCGGCATCGGCGGGGTCGGTGCCGGGCAGGGGCGCGGCGGGGATCGTCTCTTCGCCGCGTGCGGCACGGGCGGCGCGCTGGATCGCCTCGACCAGTCGGGGATAGATGCCGCAGCGGCAGAGGTTGGTGATGCTGCTGCGGATCAGCTCTTCCGACGGATCGGGGCTCTGGTGGATCAGCGCGGCGGCGGCCATCACCATGCCGGGGATGCAATAGCCGCACTGGCTGACATTGGCGGCGAGGAACGCCTGTTGCACCGGGTGCGAGCGATCGCGCGACAGCCCCTCGATCGTGGTCACCGCACTGCCCTCGATCCGGCCGATCGGCACCTGGCAGCTTCGTACCGCGCGTCCGTCGATATCGACCGTGCACGCCCCGCAATCCCCGGTGCCGCAGCCATATTTGGTGCCCGTCAGGTTGGACGCGTCGCGCAGCGCCCAGAGCAGCGGCGTGTCCGGGGGAAGGCGATAGCGTACCGGCTGGTTGTTGACGGTCAGGCTGGTCATGTCGCGCTGCCCTCGCCAAGCTGCGGTGCGGCCCGCTCCATCACCAGGCCGGCAAGAGGGGTGGACTTCGTCACTGGTTCCTCGCCGTCCCGAGGCTCGGCCTGGGGCGGATTTGCGTGCGTCCCGTCAAAACGCGGCGATCCCGGTGATCGCACGGCCCAGGATCAGGGCATGGACGTCATGCGCGCCTTCATAGGTGTTGACCGTCTCCAGGTTCATGAGGTGGCGCATGACCTGATACTCCCCCGAAATCCCGTTGCCGCCATGCATGTCGCGTGACGCCCGCGCGATATCCAGTGCCTTGCCGACATTGTTGCGCTTGACGATCGAGATCATTTCGGGGGCGAACCGGCCTTCGTCCATCAGTCGACCGACCCGCAGGCTCGCCTGAAGCCCCAGCGCGATCTCGGTTTCCATATCCGCCAGCTTCTTCTGATAAAGCTGCGTCGCGGCGAGCGGTCGCCCGAACTGCTTGCGGTCCAGGCCATATTGGCGCGCGGCGTGGAAGCAGAACTCTGCCGCCCCCATCGCGCCCCAACTGATGCCATAGCGTGCGCGGTTGAGGCATCCGAACGGTCCCTTCAGCCCCTCGACATGCGGCAGCAGCGCGTCGTCGCCCACCGCCACCTCGTCCATCATCACCATGCCGGTGATCGAGGCGCGCAAGCTCAGCTTGTTCTCGATTTTCGGCGCGGAGAGGCCCTTCATCCCCTTGTCCAGCACGAAGCCGCGGATCGCGCCGCCATGCGCCTCCGACCTGGCCCAGATCACGAAGACATCGGCGATGGGGGCATTGGAAATCCACGTCTTGGTCCCCGACAGGACATATCCGCCCTCGACCTTCCGCGCGGTGGTGCGCATGCCGCCGGGGTCCGACCCCGCATCGGGTTCGGTCAGGCCGAAACAGCCGATCCATTCGCCGCTGGCCAGCCTCGGCAGGTAATGGTGCTTCTGCTGGTCCGAACCATAGGCATGGATCGGATGCATGACGAGGCTGGATTGCACGCTCATCATCGAGCGATATCCGCTGTCGATCCGCTCCACCTCCCGCGCGACCAGGCCATAGGCGACATAGGATGCGCCGACGCCGCCAAACGCCTCGGGGATGGTCGGGCCGAGCAGGCCCAGTTCGCCCATCTCGTGGAAGATTTCGGGGTCGGTGTGTTCGTTGGCGAAGGCGTCGATGATGCGGGGGGCCAGCCGGTCCTCGGCATAGGCGCGCGCGGTGTCGCGGATCATCCGCTCGTCATCGGTCAACTGGTCGTCGAGAAGGAAGGGGTCCGCCCAGTCGAACTTGCCCATCGGGGACATTGGTTTCTCTCCTTATGTCCCCGCTTCTCTTCGAAGGCCGGGGGCTTTGTCCACCCCCGGTCCCTCGTCGCGCGACCTACAGCTTGAAGCTGAGCGTCGCGCGCAGATCGCGCCCGGCGAGCGGGGCGAAGTCCTTGAGCACGCTGGCATGGCGGCGCGCATCCACATCGAAGATGTTGTTGGCCGACAGCGTCAGCGTCGTCGGGTTGAGCGTGCCCCAGGGCTTCAACTGGAGCGAGGCATTGATCAGCGTGAAGCCGTTGGTCGGCGTCTCCAGGCCCAGCACGCGGGTCTGCTTGAAGCTGCGCTCCACCTCGACACGCGCGTTCACGCTGTCCGACTGCGCTTCCAGCCCACCGAGCAGGCGCAGCGGCGGGATCCGCGGAGCCGGCCCGGTATTGAGGATCTGGGCATGGACATAATCGCCCAGCAGGTCGGCGTTGATCGCATAGGTGCCGATCGTGGCGAGCCGCAGCGAGCCCTCCGCCTCGATGCCGTAATAGCGGGCATCGGCCTGGGCATATTGGAAGCAGGGCAGATCGACCTCGCGACCCGACGGCGCCGCCGCCGCTTCGCAGGGGCCCTGCTGCACCAGTGCGTCGTAGATATAGTTGGAGAAGCGATTGTAATAGGCCGATGCGTCGAAGCTGTATCCCTCGCCATGGCCGTGCAGCGTGGCTTCGATCCCCCAGCTCGCTTCCTTCTTGAAGTTCGGATTGCCGAGCTCATAGGCCTCCGTCCCGGCATGCGGGCCGTTGGCGAACAGTTCCTCGGCCGAGGGCGCGCGTTCGGTGCGCGACAGATTCAGGCCCGCCCGCCAGTCGGGTGCGAAGCCGTAGCTGGCACCGATCGACCCCGAGAACGCGTCGAAGCTGCGCTGTCCCCGGAAGAAGCGGTCGTCATCGATCGCGGTTCGCGCGGTCAGCGAGGTATGCTCGAAGCGGGCACCCGCTTCCATCTTGAACGCACCGCGATCGAGCTGTTGCAGGGTGAACAGGCCCACCTGCGCGGTATTGTTGCGCGGCAGGAACGCCTCGTCCCCGCGCACGTCGAAGTCGCGGTTGAAGAACTGGACGCCCGAGGCACCCTGCCAGCCATTGCGCTTGGTCTGGACCAGTTCCAGGCGGCTTTCGATGCCCTTGTTGTAGAAGGCGGTGCCGACCTCGCCATCCTCTTCCAGTTCGAAGTGACGATATTCGGCCGCCCCGGCGCGCAGGCGGATGCGGTCGAGGAAGCCGCCCCCGGTTTCGATCTCGCCGCGCAGGTCGAGGCGGTTCTGGACCAGGCTCAGGCGCGGGGCCTCTGGCTCCTCGCCGCCGGGCGTCAGGGTATAGCGGATCGGCACGCCGTACAGGCTGTCATAATGGCTGTACGCGATGCCCAGCGAGCCGGTGTCGGTGATCAGCGCACCGCCGACCCCCGCCGTCCAGGTCTCGCTGGCGGTATTGGGCAAACGGCCGCGGAGGTTCGCGACGGCGGCGAAGTCCAGCGGGTCATTGGGGGCCTGGGCGGCGGAGGCCTGCGCCTCGGCACGGGCACGCGGGCTCAGGACATAGCCGCCGATCTTCAGGTCGTCGGTCTTCAGATACGAGCCGTCCGCGTGCAGCACGAACTGCTTGCCGATCGCGACATCGGTCGCGCCCGCCACCGATCGCTCCGTTGCGGCGGAGCCATAGGACGCCATGCCCGACAGGCGATAGCCGTTTTCCGGCACCGAGCGCGGGATGCGATTGTCGATGACGTTGACCACACCGCCGACCGCCGACGATCCGAACAGCAGGGCGGAGGGGCCGCGCAGCACCTCGACCCGCTCGGCGAGCAGCGGGTTGATGACCACGGCATGGTCGACGCTGGTGTTCGACACGTCGATCGATCCGATACCGTCGGTCAGGATGCGGATACGTTCGCCCTGGAAGCCGCGCAGCACGGGGCGCGATGCGTTGGGGCCGAAGGAGGTGGCGGACACGCCCGGCTGGCGCGCCAGTGTCTCGCCGATGGTCGGGCGGATCGAGCGCTCGAGTTCGTCACCGGTGACGATCGAGGTGCCCGAGAGCACGTCCGCCTCCGATTGCTGGACCGGGGCGGTCACCACGATCTCGCGGCCGCGATTGCTGGCCGGGGCGGTGCTCTGCGCGGTGGCGTTGGCGGGCAGGAACGCGACGAGCGCGGTGGCCGACAGGCCGGACAGGAAAAGGGACTTACGCAAGACAGGGCTCCGATAATGGCGGACCCCTGTCGTTAGCGTAGTGTTACATCATATCAACAGAAAAATGACATGATCGTTACCCTTTCGCCGCATCGGCGCAGGTCAGGACACGCAAAAAATGGCCCGCGCATGTCGGCTCGATCGCGATGTCGGCGATCACGTCGCGCCCCATGGGCAGGTCCGCCTCGGCCAGATCCGCCAGCCAGCGGCTGAACGCGGGCGTGCGGCAGCCGGTCAGCGACAAGGTGAAGACCGATCCGCTGAAGGTCGCCGAGCACCAGGGCTCCACCGTCAGGACGCCGATCGTCACATCGGCTCCGGCCCGGGCAGCATGGCCGGTCAGCATATGGACCAGGCGATCGCCGCCATCGGCCGGGCGACCAAGAGCGCGGCGACCGGGAGCGTGGCGACGGGGCGCGATGCCGGCGTGAGGAGGAACATAGGGCTGCGCATGGGTCATCGCGGTCATGCCCGCTCTCCCTTGATGAACGCGCGGACCCGGCGGATCATCTCCGGCCCCGGTTCCCGCCCGCGTCGCAGATCGCCGACCAGTCGCGGGTCGTTGACCGCGAGCCGTCCGAATTTCGTTTCCGGCATCTGGCTGACCTTCAGATACCGCTCGATCAACCGCAGCAATTCCATGGGCGTTCTCCCCTTGTCCGAATCTCCAGTGTTCTTGTTCTGTTCTAATTTCCAACTTGTCTAGGAAAAATCCTATGCCTATATTCGGTGGCATGTCGGGACAGGAGATCAGGACCGCGCTGCAGGCGCTTGCGGAGCGGGCCGGGGTCAGCCTGGCGGCGCTGTCGCGGATGCTCGGGCGCAATGACGCCTATCTCCAGCAATTCGTCCACCGCGGCTCGCCGCGCATGCTGGCCGAGGGGGACCGTCGCCAATTGGCCGAGTTCTTCGGTGTTCCCGAAACCACGCTGGGGGCGTCGGGGGAGGCTGGGCCGATGCTGGTCCGGCGGCTGGCGGTCGCGGCTTCGGCCGGGCCGGGGGCGACCATCGATGACGATGTGATGATCGGGGTCGAGGCGATCGACCGCCAGCTCGCGCGGCGGCTGGGACTGAGCGAGGGAGCGGCGGCGGTGATCCGGGTGCGTGGCGACTCCATGGCGCCGGGCCTGGTAGAGGGCGACCATCTGGTCGTCGATCAGCAGGATGTGCGCCCGACGGCGCGGGGCGGGCTTTACGTGATCCGCATCGGCGATGTGCTGATGGTCAAGCGGGTCCGCGCGACCCCGGACGGGCTGGTGGCGTCAAGCGACAATCCGGCTGCGCCGCCGGTGCCCGAAGGGCCGATCGCGGTGATCGGCCGGGTCGTATGGCAGATGCGCCTGCCGACCTGACTGCCTCAGCGGCCGCGCCACCAGATGAGCGCGGCGACCGCGATCCCGATCGCGAGCCCGGCAAACATGCCCAGCGTCACCTGCCCGGTCGCCACACCCGCCACGATCCCGCCGATGACGCCAAGGGCGATGAAGATGCCGCCCGCTGGAGTGGAGGCGCGTGGCGGGCGGGAGGGCGGCAGGTCGGTCATTCCCGCGTCCTGCCATGGCCCGGTCGCCGATGCCAGCGATCGTGTTGACCGCCCGGTTAACCATCGAAGGGATGGCTAAATTCATAACCTCGACTTAGGGGAGGTGGCGTTCACAGGCGCGGCTGAGGAGTATTCATGCGCGATCATGGCGGCGGCACCTATGTTGCGCCCTTCGTCACCCCCATCGATGTGGCGACGGCGGCCGAGATGATCGAGACCTTCGGACTATCGGCTGGTGACGAGGCAGCCGCCCGCGCCGATCGCAGCCGGGATCTGGGCAACCACATTCATTTCTGCCGCTGGCGCCAGATCGAGCGGCTGATCGGGCTGCTGTCCTGTGACGAGGCGTTCGGGACCATTCACTGATCGGTCAGGGATCGGCCTGCGGATGCGCCGGAGCCTCCCATCGCGACGTGCGGTCCGGCAAAACCGCCGGATCGAGCACACAGGGGGGTGTCGCGGACGCGCCCGCCCCGCTAGGGAATGGGCATGATGGTCCGCGTGGGGCGGCCGCGCCGCTCGGTCGCCATCGTCTTCTTCGCAATCGGATATGGGGGCTGGGCAGGGCCGGCATCGGCGCAGACCGCGCCCGCCACGCCCGCTTCCACGCCGGCCATGCCGCCCGGGGCGTCCTCCCCGGGCATTCCCGAGGCGGACGACCCCATGATGCTGGACCCGTCCGCGCCGCTCGCCCCGCTGCCCGAGATCGGGGTGGCCTGGCCCGACCTGGCGAAGGCCCCAGGCGATCCCGTCGCGATCATGGCCGCGACGGTCGATGCCGCCGCGGAGCGTCGCTATCGCTGGCAGGTCGAGGGGATCGACGGCACCGGCGCGCTGGTGCGCCAGCGGTTTGACGACCTGTCCACGCTGAACGCCAATGACGGCGATCCGGCCAACGCTGCGCAGCTTGACCGTCGCGCGCGCGAGGATGCGGCGCTGCTGACCAATTTGCTGCGCGGTGCGGGTTATTATGACGCGCAGGTCACCACCCGGATCGAGCCGGGCGACACGCCGACCGTGGTGTTGCAGGCGACGCCGGGCAATCTCTATCGCTTTGCAGATGTGACGCTCGACGGGGTGAAGGCCGCGGGCGACAAGGCCGCGTCGCTGACCAAGGCATTCGGCGTCGCGCCGGGTGATCCGGTGGACGCCGACAAGATCGTCGCGGGCGAGGCGGCGTTGAAGGCGGCGGTCGGCAGTGAGGGCTTTCCCTTCGCCAAGGTCGGGGCTCCGCAGATCGTGGTCGACCGCGCCGCGCGCACCGCGACTCTGGACCTGACGCTCGATCCGGGCGCCCCCCGTCGTTATGGGCGGATCGTCACCACCAACAACCGGGTGTTCGATGCCGCGCATGTGCAGGAGATCGCCCGCTTCCGTCCCGGCGAGCCCTATGATGCCGCCGGGCTGGAGGATCTGCGGCGAGCGCTGGTGCAGACGAGCCTGGTCTCGTCGGTCGATGTGAAGCCGGTGCCCGGCGATACGCCGCAAACGGTCGACATCGCCGTGACGCTGGAACCCGCGCCGCAGCACACCATCGCGGGCGAACTGGGTTATGGCACGGGCGAGGGCGCGCGGGCGGCGATCAACTGGACCGATCGCAATCTCTTCCCGCCCGAAGGCGCGCTGACCCTGCGCAGCGTGCTGGGCACCCGCGAGCAATTGGGGGCGGTGGTGTTCCGCCGCAACAATTTCCAGGGTCGCGACCGGGTGCTGACCGCGCAATTCTCGGCCGCGCATATCCTGCGCGACGCCTATGAGGCCAAGACGCTGTCGCTGTCGGGTGGTCTGGAACGACAGACCAATATCTTCTTCCAGAAGACCTGGACCTGGTCGCTGGGCGCGGAACTGCTGACCTCCGACGAGCGCGACGTGATCGAGTCGACCGGCCAGCCGCGCCGGCGGACCTTCTTCATCGGCGCCTTGCCGACCAGCCTGAACTATGACGGGTCGGACGACCTGCTGAACCCGACACGGGGGTTCCGGCTGGGCGGGCGGCTCAGCCCCGAATTGTCGTTGCAGGGCGCGGCCTTCGGCTATGCCCGGACGCAGGTCGACGCCAGCCTCTATCATCCGTTCGGCGAGCGTGTCGTGCTGGCGGCGCGGACGCGGCTGGGTACGATCCTGGGCGCACCGCGCGATCAGATTGCGCCGTCGCGGCGTTTCTATGCGGGCGGCGGCGCGTCGGTGCGCGGCTATGGCTTTCAGGCGATCGGGCCGCGCGACGCGAACAACGACCCGATCGGCGGGCGCAGCCTGGCGGAGTTCTCGATCGAGGCGCGGGTCCGCACCTTCGGCAATTTCGGCGTCGTGCCGTTCCTCGACGCGGGCAATATCTCGACCTCGCCCTTGCCGCGTCTGACCGGCCTGCGGTTCGGCACCGGGCTGGGCGTGCGCTATTATTCCAATTTCGGACCGATCCGCCTGGATGTCGGCACCCCGCTCAACCCGCAAAAGGGGGATAGCCGGGTCGCGGTCTATGTCTCGCTGGGACAAGCCTTTTGAGCGGCGAGGAGGAGCAGCCCCCGGCGTCCCGCCGGCCGATCCGCTGGCCACGGCTGCTGGCCGTCATGGTCGCCACCCTGCTGGGCGTGGTCGCCGCCGCGCTGCTGATCGTCGATACGCCGATCGGGCATCGTTGGGTCGCGGATCGTATCGCGGGCGTCCGCACCGATACGGGCCTTCGCTTCTCGGTCGGGCGGATCGAGGGATCGCTCTATTCGGACATGCGGCTGGTCGATCTGCGCGTCTATGATCTGGACGGGCTGCTCGTCCGGGTTCCGCATGCGCGGCTGGACTGGAGGCCATGGAACTGGGCGCGCGGGACGCTCGACATTCGCCGGGTCGAGGCTCCGCTGGCGACGCTCTATCATGTGCCGCATACTCGCAAGACCGGGCGCAATGGCCCGATCCTGCCCGATTTCGACATCCGTATCGACCGTCTGCATCTCCGACGCCTGATCCTGGCTGAGCAGGTGCTGGGGCAGCGGCGGGTGGCGCGGATCGACGGGCGTGCCGACATTCGCGATGGCCGCGCCATGATCGCGCTGCAGGGGGCGGTATCCGGCAGCGACCGGCTTTGCCTGTGGCTCGATGCCCAGCCCGACCGCGACCGCTTCGACCTGTCGGTCCATGCCCAGGGGCGGGCCGGTGGTGTTCTCGCACGGATCGCGGGGGCGGCGGCGCCGGTCTCGCTCGACGTGGCGGGCAAGGGACGCTGGACCCGCTGGGACGGACGCGCCCGGGGGATGATCGCGGCGCGGCGCGCGATCGATCTGACGCTGTCGGCACGGTCGGGGCAGTATAGCCTGGCCGGGCAGCTCGTGCCGTCGCTGGTGCTGCGTGGCCGTTTGCAGCATTTGACCGCGCCGCGCGTGACGGTTGCGGGCCAGGCGGACTTCGCCGATCGCCGCCTCACCGGCGCCATCGCGCTTCGTTCGTCCGCGCTGCGGATACGGGGGAGTGGACGCGTCGATCTGGGCGACAACCGGTTCGAGGGGCTGCGCGTCGAGGCACGGCTGCTCCGGCCCGAGGCGTTGTTCCCCAATATGAGCGGACAGGCGATCGCCCTGCATCTGCGTCTCGACGGGGCATTCGATCGGGCGGCGTTCGACTATCGGATGGCCGCGACCCGCTTCGCCTTCGACGACACCGGGTTCGAGGATGCGCGCGCCGAGGGGCAGGGGCGGCTGACCGGCGGCTGGCCGCTGACCCTGCCGGTGCGTTTCACCGCCGCGCGGGTGACGGGCGTGGGCGAGGCTGCGGGCGGCATCCTGCGCCGGTTGTCGGTATCGGGGCCGCTGCGCATCACGCCGATCGAGATTGCCGGGCGGGCGCTGGCGCTGCGGTCCGACAGGCTGTCGGGCAAGCTGGACCTGGCGGTGGACCTGCGGAACGGCCGCTATGACGTGGCGCTCGACGGCGCGCTCCAGGGTTATCTGATTCCGGGGCTCGGTGTCGTCGACGTCCGCTCGCGCCTGAACGTGGTGCCCGGCGCGAACGGGCATGGCTCGCGCGTCGTCGGGCGCGGCGAGGCGCAGGTGCGGCGGCTCGACAACAGCTTCCTGCGCGGACTGGCGGGAGGGCTTCCCCATCTGACCACCGATCTGGAGCGGGGGCCGGATGGCATCTTCCACTTCCGACGCCTGATCCTGACGGGCCCTGATATCCGCCTGACCGGCGAAGCGATCCGGCGGAGGGACGGCACGTTCCGCTTCGTCGGGGGCGGGCGGCAGAAAAGCTATGGTCCGGTGCAGATGGTGCTGGACGGGCGTATCGATCGGCCGACGCTGGACCTGATCCTCGCCTCGCCCAATGCCGCGCTGGGGTTGAGCGACGTTCGCGCGCATCTCGACCCGACGGACCAGGGTTTCGCCTTCCGGGCGGCGGGTGGCTCGCGCCTGGGGCCGTTCCAGGCGGGGGGCGCGATCCTGTTGCCGCAGGGGCAGGATGCGGTGATCCAGATCCAGCCGATCACGGTCGCTGGCACGCGCGCGACGGGTTCGCTGACCGTGGTGCAGGGTGGCTTTGCCGGGCGACTGGGGGTGGATGGCGGCGGCCTGTCGGGCGAGTTGCTGTTCCGCCCGGTCGGCACGGTTCAGCGGATCGAAACCCATCTGGCCGCCCGCCAGGCGCAGATTTCGGGCGTGACCGTGCGGCAGGGCCGACTGGATCTGATCGCGCTGCTCGATCCGGCGGGGGCCTCCATCGAGGCATCGGGCAATGCGCAAGGGGTGCGGCACGGCGCGTTCAGCATCGCGCAGGCCAGCGGCACCGCCCGGTTGCGCGGCGGCACGGGCGAGATACGCGTCGGCATCTCCGGGTCGCGCGGCCGCGCCTTTTCGATCCAGACGGTGACGCAGGTGACGCCCGATCGGTTTTCGATGACGGCGCAAGGAACGCTTGACCGCCGCCCGCTGCAATTCCTATCGCCCGCCGTGGTGACGCGGGATGGCGACGCCTGGGTGCTGGCTCCCACTCAGTTGGGCTTCGCCGGGGGCGAGGCCAGGCTGGCGGGGCGGTTCGACGCGCAGGCGGCCGAGGTCCAGGCCAGCCTGACCCGGATGCCGCTGGCCGTGCTCGACATCGGCTATCCGGGACTTGGATTGGGCGGCAGCGCCAGCGGCACATTGAGCATCCGCCAGGCGACGGGGGCCCCGACGGGCAGGATCGACCTGACCATTCGCGGATTGACCCGCGCGGGACTGGTCCTGACGTCGCGACCGATCGACATGGGGGTGGCGGGGGTGTTGTCCGCCGAACGGCTGGGCGTGCGCGCGGTGATGGCGACCGGCGGCCGGGTCATCGGGCGGGGGCAGGCACTGTTGCAGCCCAACGGGCCCGGCGACTGGGCGAGCCGGATGCAGAATGGCCGCCTGATCGCGCAGCTTCGCTATGCGGGGCCCGCCGACACGCTGTGGCGGCTGACCGGGGTCGAGATGTTCGATCTGTCCGGCCCCGTCGCGATCGGCGCGGACGTCACCGGGTCGCTGAACCAGCCGGTCATTCGCGGGGCGGTGAAGGCGACCGGCGCGCGGATCGAGAGTGCCACGACCGGCACTGTCCTGACCGATGTGCAGGCGACCGGACGGTTCGGCGGATCGCGGCTGGTGATCGACCGACTGACGGCGCAGGCCGGTCGTGACGGCCGGGTGAGCGGGGCCGGCCAGTTCGACTTCGCGGCGGCGGGCGGTGTTGGTCTCGACCTGTCGCTGCAGGCTGATCATGCCACCCTGATCTCGCGCGATGACATCGCGGCGACCGTCACCGGGCCGCTGACCTTCCGGTCGGACGGGACAGGAGGGACGATTGGGGGCGAGGTGGTGCTGGACCGCAGCCGCTACCGGCTGGGCCGCGCCACGGCGGCGACTGCGGTGCCGCAACTCAACATCCGCGAGATCAACATTCCGGGCGGCGGTGAGGAGGATGATGTGCCCCGCAAGCCCTGGACGCTGGCCATCCATGCCAAGGCGCCCAACGGCCTGATCGTCTCCGGCCTGGGGCTCAACAGCGAATGGTCGGCTGATCTGAAGATCGGCGGCGCGCCCGACAATCCGGCGATCAACGGGCAGGCGACGCTGATCCGCGGCGATTACGAATTTGCGGGCCGCGAGTTCGACCTGTCGCGCGGGGTGATCCGCTTCGGCGGAGAGGTGCCCGCCAATCCCGTGCTGGATATCGCGGCCAACGCCAATGTTCAGGGGCTGAGCGCGACGATCCGGGTGACCGGCACCGCGCTGAAGCCGGAAATCGGCTTTTCCAGCACGCCTGCGCTTCCCAATGACGAACTGCTCTCACGCCTGTTGTTCGGCACCTCGATCGCCAGCCTGTCCGCGCCCGAGGCCCTGCAACTCGCCGCCGCCGTCGCGGCGCTTCAGGATGGCGGCAATGGGCTGAACCCGATCAACGCGGTGCGGCGCGCGGCCGGGCTCGACCGGCTGCGCGTGCTGCCCGCCGATGTGCAACAGGGGCGGGCGACTTCCGTCGCGGCGGGGAAATACATCACCCGGCGACTCTATGCCGAGATCATCACCGACGGTCAGGGCTATTCCGCGACCCAGGTCGAGTTCCAGGTGACGCGCTGGCTGTCGCTGCTCTCCAACATCTCGACGCTGGGACGGCAGAGCGTGAACGTTCGGATATCGAAGGACTATTGAGGCGTTGCCCGTCCCGCCCATCGAACAGGAGCCGATTACCATGGAAAAGACCGCCTTCATCGAAAAGACCGGCGGCCCCGAAGTCATCCAGTGGCGCGAGCATGACCTGCCCGCACCTGGCATGGGTGAGGTTCGGATGCGGCATCATGCGGTGGGGCTGAACTATATCGACACCTATCATCGCAGCGGGCTCTATCCGATCGACCTGCCCGGCGGCCTGGGCTCGGAGGCGGCGGGCGTGGTCGAGGCGGTGGGTGAGGGCGTCACCGACTTCGCGGTCGGCGACCGGGTCGGCGTGTTCGGCCCGGCACGTGGAGCCTACACCACCGCGCGCAACGTGCCGGCCGATCTGCTGGTGCCCCTGCCCGACGGGGTGGACGACCGGACGGCGGCGGCGATCCTGCTGAAAGGCGCGACGACCGCTTTCCTGATCGAGGACTGCGCCAGGGTTCAGCCGGGCTGGCCCGTGCTGGTCCATGCGGCGGCGGGCGGGGTCGGACACCTCGCGGTCGGCTGGCTGAAGGCGATCGGCGCGACCGTCATCGCGACGGTGGGGAGCGAGGCCAAGGCGGAAAAGGCCCGGGCCGCCGGGGCCGACCATGTGATCCTCAACCGGACCGAGGATGTCGCCGCGCGGGTGCGGGCGATCACGCAGGGTGAGGGCGTGCCCGTGGTGCTGGACGGCGTGGGCAAGGCGACCTGGGGTGCCTCGCTCGACAGTGCGGCGCGGCGCGGGCTGGTGGTCAGCTTCGGCAACGCCTCCGGGCCGGTCGACGGCGTCAATCTGGGCATATTGGCGACCAAGGGGTCGCTGTTCGTGACGCGCCCGACGCTGTTCGACTATGCGGTGTCGGCGGCGGCCAAGCGGCGACTGATCGCGCGGGTGTTCGAGATGCTGGAAAAGGGGGCGATCACCCCGGAGATTGGCCAGAGCCTCGCCCTGACCGACGCCGCCGAAGCGCACCGCGCGATTGAGGCGGGCGAAACGGTGGGGAGCACCGTGCTGATCCCATGAGGGAAAGGGGCGGGATTCACCACGCCCCGAAACCGCGCTAACGTCACGACCCTATTCCGCCCGGAGACCGCCGATGATCCCGCTCCTGTCGCTCGCCCTGCTTGCCGCTCAAACGACCCCCTTGGCTCCGCCCGCCCCGGCGACGGTGGAAGCGCCCCGGCCGGTGATGGTCCGGGTGGCGATGCAGACGAGCATGGGGCCGATCGTCCTCGATCTCGATCGCACCCATGCGCCGATCACGACGGCCAATTTCCTGCGCTATGTCGACCAGCACCGGCTGGACGGCGTGACCTTCTATCGCTCGGTCCGGGTCGCCCCGAATTTCGGCTTTGTCCAGTTCGGTATCCAGAACGAGCCCAAGCGCATCCTGCCCCCGATCGCGCATGAACCGACGACCAAGACTGGCCTGAAGCATCTGGACGGAACGATCTCGATCGCACGGCTGGCCCCCGGTTCGGCAAGGGGCGACTTCACGATCATGGTTGGCGACCAGCCCTCGCTCGATGCCGATCCGTCCAAACCCGGCGACAATCTGGGCTATGCCGCCTTTGGTCATGTCGTGGAGGGGATGGACGTGATCCACCACATTCTCGACGCGCCCGCCGACCCCGCCAAGGGCCCCTTCAAGGGCGAGATGCTGGCCGCGCCGGTGAAGATCCTGTCGGCCAAGCGGGTGGCGGCAGCGCAGTGAGCAAGACATTGCTGATTATCGGTACGATCCGCTTGCCGCCAGAAAATCTGGCGGCGGCACGCCCTGCCATGCGCCGGATGGTCGAGGCGAGCCGCGCCGAGCCGGGGTGCCTGGACTATGGCTATGCCGAGGACGTCTTCGATCCGGGCCTCATCCACGTGAAGGAGCGGTGGGCCGATCAGCATGCGCTGGACCGGCACTTTGCCTCAGCGCATATCGCCGAGTGGCGGGCGGCCTGGCCCGCGCTGGGGATCGGAGAGCGCCAACTGCATCTGTACGAGATCGGTGAGGCGCGGCCGACCTGACCGATCCTGCCGATCGTTTATTGTGCCATCTCGGTCCGGCAATTCGTCTTGCTTCCAAGGACTGAAACCGTGGCGCGTTCGCCGGCAGCCATGGGCGTCAGGATCTCGCGGCCCTTCCACGTGAATTTGAAGATCGCGGGTCCGATCAACTGACAGACAGCGCCCTTGCCCTTCACCGTGCACATCGTGTCGAGGCGACGATAATCATCGAGCGTGGCGGGTTCGACGGGGCGAAGGCCGACTCCCGTGGCGACCGAGCCCCCGATCAGGAAGCGCTGGCCGAAATTCATGGCATGGGCGGTCCATTCGGTCCGACCGTCCGGCGATGCGGGCTGGTCGATCCCGCTGTTTTGCGCCAATCGTGCGCAAAAATCGGGCTTTGGGACGCTGACCTGCGCAGCGGGTGAACCGCTGACGAGCGCGAAGAATGCTGCCGTCGTTAGGCCGATGCGCGAAGATGTCATGTGTATTTCCCCCAATGCGTCGATCGTAGCCGCCATTCACGGGGCGGGCAATTCGCCGATCGCATTCATGGTGTCGCCGATGAAAGCGCACGAATGACGCGGTCGAGCGTGGTGGTCCCATGCTTGGCCAGGCGTCGGTCGTGGCAAAAAGAAAGGGGCCTTGCGGCCCCTTTCTCCCGTAGTGACATCGTGCAGGGGCTGGATCAGCCGCTGTAGTACATGTCGTATTCGACCGGGCTGGGGGTCATTTCCCAGCGCATCACTTCGCTCATCTTCAGCTCGATATAGCTTTCGATCTGGTCCTTGGTGAACACGTCGCCCTTCAGCAGGAAGTCGTGGTCGGCGGCCAGCGAGTCGAGCGCTTCGCGGAGCGAACCGGCAACGGTCGGGACCTGCGCCAGCTCGGCGGGCGGCAGGTCGTACAGGTTCTTGTCCATCGCCTCGCCCGGATGGATCTTGTTCTGGATACCGTCCAGACCGGCCATCAGCAGCGCGGCATAGGCGAGATACGGGTTCGCCAGCGCGTCGGGGAAGCGCACTTCGACGCGCTTCGACTTCGGGCCGGTGCCGTAAGGAATGCGGCACGAAGCCGAACGGTTGCGCGCCGAATAGGCGAGCAGCACGGGTGCCTCGTAACCCGGCACCAGACGCTTGTAAGAGTTGGTGGTCGGGTTGGTGAAGGCGTTCACCGCCTTGGCGTGCTTGATGACGCCGCCGATGAAGTACAGGCAGGTTTCCGACAGGCCCGCATAGCCATTGCCAGCGAACAGCGGGGTCTTGCCTTCCCAGATCGAGAAGTGAGTGTGCATGCCCGAGCCATTATCTTCCTTGATCGGCTTGGGCATGAAGGTCGCGGTCTTGCCATAGGCATGCGCGACCTGGTGCACGACATATTTGTAGATCTGCATGCGATCGGCGGTCTGGGTCAGCGTGCCGAAGGTCAGGCCCAGTTCGTGCTGCGCGGCGGCGACTTCGTGGTGATGCTTGTCGCAGGGCAGGCCCATTTCAAGCATGGTCGAAACCATCTCGCCACGGATGTCGACGGCCGAGTCGACCGGCGCGACGGGGAAGTAGCCGCCCTTGGCGCGCGGACGGTGGCCGAGATTGCCGCCCTCATATTCTCGGCCGGTGTTGGTCGGCAGCTCGATATCGTCGATCTTGAAGTAGGACGACGAATAGTTGGTGTCGAACTGCACGTCGTCGAACATGAAGAATTCGGCTTCCGGGCCGACATAGACGGTGTCGCCGATGCCGGTGGTCTTCACGAACGCCTCGGCGCGCTT
>NZ_JBCNNI010000054.1:0-21135 GCF_039594485.1 Sphingomonas sp.
GCCTTCGCTGGCAATTTCACGTTGGAGGATCTGGGCTTCATCTTCGTTCCTTCGTCACTGCGACGAAGCCCAGATCCTCCTCAACTCACAACCTCAAATCTGTGCCAGTGGTGCTGACGGGGGACAGCGCTCCAGTGCCTGCTTGAGATTGGTCTGCCCCACGAAATGCCACCTCCAATGCTCTCATAGAGCAGCAGGAGACGGCAAGTCTCACCATCCGGTTAATAATCCGTGGTTCGGGTCCTACCTTATACCGCATTTTGGCTAAATTCGCCGATCCAGTGAATGATCTACTGCCGATCGCCGCCCTTTTCCCTCCATGGTACGCTTTTCCACCGCGCCGGTCATAACGCCGCGCGAATGTTCCGTCCGCCGCTATTGACTGCGTAGGACGCTTGCCCTAAAAATTCATAGGTCAAATGCCCTACGGCGTAGTTCACGGCTTTTGTTTTCCGCGCCATGATCGTGGAGGCCAGATATGGGTGCCAGCGAAACCCGCCAGCAGATCGTGGATGTCGCCGACCGGCTCTTCTACGAGCATGGCTTCGAAGCGACGTCGTTTGCCGATATCGCCAAGGATGTGGGCCTCTCGCGCGGCAATTTCTACTACCACTTCAAGACCAAGAACGAGATTCTCGACGCGGTGATCGCGCAGCGCATGGCAAATACCCGCGCCATGCTGGAGGCCTGGGAGCAGGATGCGGCTTCCCCCTCAGACTGCATCCGCACCTTCGTCCACATCCTCATCACGAACCAAGCCAAGATCATGGCCTATGGCTGTCCGGTCGGAACGCTCTGCAACGAGTTGGCGAAGCTGGATCACCTCGCGAAGGACGACGCGACCGGTCTGTTCACCTTGTTCCGCGACTGGCTCCGCCGACAATTCACCAGGCTCGGGCGCGAAGAGGATGCCGACGCGCTGGCCCTCCACGTTCTGATGCGCAGCCAGGGCGTCGCGACGCTTGCCACCGCCTTCCGAGACGAAGAGTTTATCCGCCGCGAAGTCGGGGACATGGAGGCGTGGCTGCTCGCCCAATGCCCGGTCGGTTCAATCCCCAATGTCCGCCAACCCTCCTGATGGAGCGACCATGTTCGTTATCACCCTTCGCTTTGCTGACAAGATCAAAGCGCCCCTGTTCATGGATGGGCACAACGCTTGGATCAAACGCGGCCTCGACGATGGCGTTTTCCTGCTAACCGGGAGCCTTCAGCCAAGCGCAGGGGGTGCGATCCTCGCGCACAATGCGTCTCCTGAAGAGATCGAGGCTCGGGTGCAAGATGACCCATTCGTCGCCGAGGGGATCGTCAGCGCTGAAATCCTCACCATCACACCGGGCCATACCGACGAACGGCTCGCCTTTCTGAAAGACTGAGAGATGAGCACGACGATCCCGGGTCCAGACGGACGCCCCCGTTGCCGCTGGTGCGCGGCCGCGCCCGAATTCCTCGCTTACCACGACACCGAATGGGGTTTTCCCGTCGATGATGACCATCGCCTGTTCGAGAAGCTGTGCCTCGAAGGATTTCAATCGGGCTTGAGCTGGCGCACCATTCTTGCGAAGCGGGGAAACTTCCGCACCGCTTTCCGTGGTTTCGATTTCAGCCAGATCGCCGACTTCACTGATGCAGATGTGGAGCGGTTACTGAAGGACGAAGGCATTGTTCGTCATCGCGGCAAGATCGCCGCTGTCATCAACAATGCCATGCGAGCGCAGGAGTTGGTCAGGCAGCAGGGATCGCTCGCGGCTTATGTTTGGCGCTTCGAACCGCGACCGGAGGAATTGGCCTCACCGCAGACCGTATCAACATCCTCATCATCCATTGCGCTGTCGAAAGATTTGAAGAAGCGTGGCTGGTCCTTCGTCGGGCCGACGACTGTTTACGCTTTCATGCAGGCCATGGGCCTCATCAACGATCATGCCGAGGGATGCGTCGTTCGGGAGCAGGCGAGCGACGCCAGAAAGACCTTCACACTGCCGAGATAGCTGGCAAAGGTGGATAGATGCCCGCAAAACATCCGATATCACCACCGCTAGAGCGTCGAGCAGGTTGCCGGCGGTGTCGGTCGCTATATAGCGCTTGCGCCCCTTGATCTTCTTGCCTGCGTCATAGCCGCGCGGCCCACCCGCTTCGGGGGACTTGACCGACTGACAATCGATGATGCCTGCGGTCGGTTCGGCCTCGCGGCCTTCGGCGACACGTACCCCGGCCACCAACACTGCGTCGATCGCATCGAGCAGGCCGCTGTCGCGCATCCAAGCGCGGTCGGCCTACCTTGGTCGTCCGGGCCAGCAGCGGATCGATGGTCGCCCATTCCCGGTTCGCGCAGTCGCTTGCATAGTACAGCCCCCTTCTGTCATGCTGGCGTCGGGCGATTTCGGTCCAGCCCATGAGGTCTCCATGGTCTTCGCAACCCGCGGTCAATCACAACTGGCTGAAATCGCTCAAATCAATTTCGGTCGGGCTCTGAGGTCGGAAATATTTTTCCGACTATGTCCCACTCGACGTCACCCGGCGAATAGAGCGTCCATCGCGGCTTCATGCGGCCGCCAGTCCACTTCACCCGCCTCCAACCAGGCATCGTCATAATAGGTACAGCCATATCGATCGCCACCGTCGCACAGAATCGTGACGATCGAACCGGTTTCGCCGCAGGATGCCATCTCCTCGACCAGTCGCGAAACGGCCACGAGGTTCGTACCGGTAGAGCCTCCGACCCTGCGCCCCAGACGCTTTGACAGGGCACGCATCGCGCCTATGCTCGCGGCATCTTCGACCGCGATCATCCGGTCGATTACCGCTGGAACGAAGCTGGGCTCGACGCGCGGGCGACCAATCCCCTCGATACGGCTGGCGCAGCCCTCGGGCAGCGCCACTTCGGCCGGATTGGCGTAATGGCGATGGAAGATCGAGTGAACGGGATCGGCGACACACAGACGAGTTTCGTGCCGCTGATAGCGGATGAAACGCCCGATCGTCGCCGACGTCCCTCCGGTCCCCGCGCCGCAGACGATCCAGCGCGGGATCGGGCTCTCCTCGGCCGCGAGCTGGGCGAAGATGCTTTCGGCAATGTTGTTATTGCCGCGCCAGTCCGTCGCACGCTCCGCATAGGTGAACTGGTCGAGATAATGCCCGCCCGTTTCATTCGCCAGCCGCTGCGCGACATCGTAAACCGTCCGCGGATCGTCCGCAGTATGAATTTCGCCACCTTGGAAGCGTATCGCGTCGAGTTTCGGCGCAGCAGTCGAGGAGGGCACCACGGCGATGAAACGCAGACCCAGCATGCGCGCGAAATATGCTTCGCTGACGGCGGTCGATCCCGACGATGCCTCGATGATGCAGGTATCCCGCCCGATCCAGCCATTGCACAGCGCATACAGGAACAGCGACCGCGCCAGCCGATGTTTCAGGCTGCCAGTCGGATGACTGCTTTCATCCTTGAGATACAGAGTGATCCCGGGATAGCGCGGCAGGTCCAGCCGGATCAGATGGGTGTCGGCAGACCTGTTGTAATCGGCCTCGATCCGACGGATGGCCTCCGCCCGCCAGGCGCATGCGGCGGCATCGTGGCGATCAACGGTCATGAAAACTCAACTCCACCAGACATCTGCTTAATACAGGCTCCGCCGATTTTCCGTCCGCGAAGCTTGGCCCCAAATACACGAAAGTTGCGATCTCGATCAGTTCCACAGGCCGGCTATGGCCGTCATGCCACGGCGGCGCCAACGGACAATCCATGCCGGATCAGCATCGCGCATGGGTCGGCATCGCGGCCGCGGAATGCGCGAAAGCTATCCGCCGCCGGGCGGCTGGCACCGCGCGACAGGACTTCGACACGAAACTTCTCCGCGGCAGAGCGATCGATCACCCCGGCCTCGGCAAAGCGCTGGAAACCGTCCGCGGCCAGCACCTCGGCCCAGAGATAGCTATAATAGCCCGAGGCATAGCCACCTGCGAAGATATGGGTGAAGGCGTGCGGGAAGCGGTGCCAGGATGGAGGATGCACCACCGCCACCTCTTCACGCACCGCTTCGATCACCTCGATCGGATCGCTGCCCAACGTGCCCAGATGCAGCAGCAGGTCGAACAGCGAGAACTCGACCTGCCGCACGATGAACATGCCCGACAGGAAATGGCGCGCGCCGGTCAGTTGATCGAAGACGGCATCAGGAATTGGCGCGCCCGTTTCATAATGGCCGGACATGTCGCGCAGGATATCGCGGTCCCAAGCGAAATCCTCCATCAACTGGCTGGGCAGCTCGATCGCGTCCCACTCGAACCCGCTCGTGCCGGCGACATTGGGGCGGTCGACCTGGGTGAACAGGTGATGCAGGCAATGCCCTGTCTCGTGCAGGAAGGTGACGACCTCCTTGTGGCTGAGCAGCGCGGGGTGGCCTTCCGTCTTCGGTGCGAAGTTGCAGACGAGATAGGCGACCGGCACCCGCCGGACATTGCCGTCGTTCAGCCTGGGTCGCGCCTGTGCCATCCACGCCCCGCCGCGCTTACCCGGACGCGCATGCAGGTCGACATAGACGCCGGCGAATACCGTGCCTTCCTCATCCGCCACGTCGTAGTAACAGGCGTCGGGATGATAGACCGCGACCTCGGGCCGCGCGATCAAGCGGATACCGAACAGCCGGCAGAGCAGGCGCTGCCACCCCTCGACGACACGCTCGACGGGGAAATGCGCGCGAACCTGCTGCTCGTCGATCGCATAATGGGCCTGTCGCATCCGCTCCGCGACATAGCCGACATCCCAGGGCTGAAGATCGGCGATACCCAGATGCTTTGCAGCATGATCAGCCAGAGCGGCAATCTCCTGCTCGGCGGCGGGCTTCGCGCGAGCGGCAAGATCGCGCAGGAAGGCCAGGACTTCGCCCGCATTCGGCGCCATCTTGGTCGCGAGCGACCATTCGACCGGATCGGAAAAGCCAAGTAGTCGCGCCGCCTCATGCCGCCGCGCGAGAATGTCGGCGATTCGCGTCGAATTGTCGAAACGCCCGGCATGCGGACCCTGGTCGGAGGCCCGCGTCGATGATGCGGTATAGACCCGTTCCCGCAACCCCCGGTCCTCGGCAAAGGTCAGGACCGCGTTGACGCTGGGCATCTGGAGCGTGACGACCCAACCGGACAGGCCTCTCGCCAGTGCCGCATCGGCAAACATCGCCATGTCGGCGCTGGAAAGCCCGGCGAGCGTCGCCTCGTCCTCGACATGTTCGAACCAGGCGTCGGTCGCGTCGAGGACGGCATTGCCAAACGCCGTCGACAGCCGCGACAGTTCCACCGAAAGCGCAGCGAAGCGAGCGCGGTCCTCCGGCGCGAGCGCGACGCCGGACAGCCTGAAATCGCGGATCCTATGCTCGACGGCGGCCCGATCCGCCTGCGAAAGGGTATCGAACTCCGCCGTCTCAGTGATTCCGACCAGCACCTCATAAAGCGCCAGATTCTGCATGACCTGAAGCTGGTTCTCGACCAGACGCGCCTGACCCTCGGCATAGGCGGCGCGCAGTTCGGGCGTATCCGCGACGCCGTGAAGATGCGAGACCGCCGACCATATACCCGTGATCACGGTATCGGCGCGCTCAAGGGGCATCCACGCCTCGGCGAAGCCGGTCGGCCGGGTCTCGACGATCCTGGCGACGACCGCGCGGTGGTCCGCAATCGCCTGGTCAAGTGCTGGCGCGATCTGGTCGGGGCGGATATCGCCGAAATGTGGCAACGCCAGCGTGTCGAGCAGCGGGTTCGTCATGATCCTATGTCCCTTTCAGACCAGCAGGCCGGAATCGGCGCCTTCGGCGGCGATCGCATGAATATTGTGTCCGGCCAGATATCGCTCGGCCTCCAGCGCGGCCATGCAGCCCATCCCCGCAGAGGTGACCGCCTGGCGAAACAGCTTGTCCTGCACATCGCCCGCCGCGAACACGCCGGGTACGCTGGTCGCGGTCGAGCCGGGCGTGACCAGGATATAGCCCTCGTCATCCATATGCAGTTGCCCCTTGAACAGCGCAGTGGCGGGATCATGGCCGATCGCGACGAACAGCCCATGCAGCGCCAGGTCCGACAACGTGCTGTCACGGGTATCGCGCAAGCGGACACCGGTCACGCCGCTGCTATCGCCCAGCACCTCGGCGACTTCGGCGTTCCAGATCATTTCGACCTTGGGATTGGCACGGAGCCGAGCCTGGTTGGTCCGATCGGCCCGCAGCGTGTCGCGGCGATGGATCAGATAGACCTTCTCGGCGAAATTGGTGAGGTACAGCGCCTCTTCGACCGCCGTGTTACCACCACCGACGACCGCGCAAGTTCGGCCGCGATAGAAAAAGCCGTCGCATGTCGCACAGGCCGACATGCCACGCCCGCGATATTCGGTCTCGCTGTCCAGCCCCAGCCAGCGCGCCGATGCGCCCGTCGCCACGACGATGGTATCGGCGGTATAATGCGTGCCACCGTCGCCGACCGCCAGGAACGGGGAACGGGTCAGGTCAACCTCGACGATGAGATCGCTGACCACATCGACACCCGCCTTGCGCACCTGCTCGCCCATCCGCGCCATCAGATCGGGACCGAGCACGCTTTCATCGCCCGGCCAGTTTTCGACCTCGGTGGTGATGGTCAATTGCCCGCCGGGCTGCGGCCCCTCGATCAGCATCGGCGACAGCGCGGCGCGGGCGGCATAGACGGCCGCGGTATACCCCGCCGGACCGGAGCCGATGATGAGAATCCTGCTGTGCCGCGTGCTCGGACCGGTCATCGCCGGCATTGTCATTCCAATCCCATTGGGTGAAAGCTGGGCTCGGCGGCGCGCGGCGCGCGTTCCATCATCTCGATGGTCTTCCAGCCCATCGTCCGATAGCGCTGGTTCGATGCTTCCACCCGCTCCAGTCGCATGCGGAAACGGTCGCCCAGGGCGGGATGGTCGGCATCCAGGATCGCCAGCACGCGGCCAACCCCGGAAAACTCGGCCTTGTACTGATCCGCTTCCGCCTGCTTTCGGATATGGAAGACGCGGCTTTCCTCCTCCTCGGTCCAGCCCATCCTGGCCAGGTCGAGATACAGTTCGAGCGTCCCCGATGCGGTCAGTGTGTCGCGCAACACCGTTCGCATGGTGCTTGGCCAAGCCGCCGCCTCGATCACCTGCCCGGCCCGACGATCAAGCGCAGTCTCGCCCAGGCTGTCGGTCGCGGCGACGGCGGCCATGCGGGCAGCCTTCCACATCTTTCGGTCGGGTTCGGCGCCCTTGATCGCGCCGTCATGCAGCGCCACGATCGTCTGCCGAGCCTGCTCGATATTCGGATGTCGCTCGGTCATCGCGGTCAGTTCGGGGTGGTTCAACAGATCGAGTATGAGCTGCGAGACGATCCACGTCAGGTCGGCCCCGACCGGCGTCCGCTCCAGCCACGCCTCCGCGAAACGCTCCGCCTCGTCCTGCGGGCGAAAGCCGTTGATGAGGACCGGGAGCGTGTCGGCCAGCGCGACCGGATAGCCGAGCATTTCGGCAAAGGCTGGCGTGTCGTCGGCACCGACGACGGCACCGATGACATTGGCTTTGCCGTCTTCCCAGGCCGGGAAGTAGATGAAGCTGCCCGCCGCGATATGATGTCGCAGCCGCTCCAGTGCCTTTGCCTTGACCGCGCTATCACCGTGAAATGCGATGATCGGCATTATTCCGCCCCGACATGCGCATCGACAAAGGCGTCGAGCCGGCTGCGTGAAACCGTTCCCACGGTCCGCGCGGCCTCCACGCCATTTTTCACGATCAACAGGAGCGGAATACCGCGCACTTCGAATCGTTCGGCAAGTCCTGGATTGGCGTCGACATCGACCTTCACGATCTCCATCTCGCCGTCATATTCCTCGGCCATCTCGTCCAGTGTGGGGGCCAGTGCCTTGCATGGCGCGCACCAGGGGGCCCAGAAGTCGACCAGCACGGGCTTGTCGTTCTTCAGGACGATCTCGTCAAAATCCTGCTCTGTCGCGTTACGCATGTTACGTCGTCCTTTAGGAAATCTTGGGGTTCAGCCGGCCTGTCCGCCGACCATCATGCTATCGATGCGCAGCGTGGGCTGCCCGACGCTGACGTGCAGCGACTGCCCCTGCTTGCCGCAGGTCGCCATGCCGGTGTCGAGCGCCAGATCGTTGCCGATCATCGAGACGTGGCGAAGTGCCTCGTACCCGACGCCGATCAGGGTCGCGCCGCGGACCGGGGCGACCAGCCGTCCCTTCTCGACCAGCCATGCCTCGATCGTGGTGAAGTTGAAGCGGCCGGTAACGATATCAACCTGCCCGCCGTCGAATTCGGTCGCGTAGATACCGCGGTCGATCGAGGCGATGATGTCGGCCGGGTCGGCGGTGCCATTGGCCAGGAAGGTGTTGGTCATGCGCGGCATCGGCAGATGCGCATAGGACTGGCGACGGCCATTGCCGGTCGAGCGCGCGTTCATCAGCCCCGCATTCAATCGGTCCTGCATCAACCCGGTCAGCACCCCGTCCTCGACCAATATGGTGCGGTCGGGCGGCGTACCCTCGTCATCGATGCCCAATGAGCCCAGCCTTCCCGCCAGCCCGCCATCGTCGATCACGGTGACGCCGGGTGCCGCGATCCGCTCGCCGACCTTGCCGTCAAAGGCGGACAGATGCTTGCGGTGATGATCGCCCTCCAGGCCGTGCCCGACCGCCTCGTGGAACAGAACGCCGGGATAGCCCGGCCCCAGCACGACAGGCATCTCGCCAACCGGCGCGGGAACCGCATCGAGATTGTTCAGCGCCATGCGCGTCGCGGTGGCGACCATCGCGTCGACTTCGGCGGTGTCGAACGCCTCCAGGCCGCCCCGCCGCCCCAGTCCCGCCTGTCCGCGAGCGCGACGGCCGTCCTGCTCGGCGATCACGACCATCGACAGGATGGTCATCGGCCGCACATCGCCCGCCATCAGGCCATCGGCTTCGGCGACCAGGATCGTCGTATCGGTCAGGCGGACACTGGCATCGACCCGGACGATATGCCGGTCCGTCCCGCGGGCTAGCTGGTCAACCCGCTCCAGCAGCGCGATCCACGCGACCGCATCCTCGCCCGCGACCGCATCGATCGCGGGATAGAGATCGTGGCTGCCCGCATGACGGTTCAGAGCGATCCCCTGCGGCCGGCGCCCCGCATCGCCGTGACGCGCCAGCGTCCGCACCGCGCGTACGGTGTCGAGCAGCGCGCCCTCGCGGATATCGGCCGAATGCGCAAAGCTGACCTGGCCGCGATGCGCCGCGCGGGCACCGACGCCCTGCCGCATGGAGAAGCCGCCCTGGGTGACGCGACCGCCCTCCAACTGCCAACTGCGCATGGCCGTCGTCTCAAAATACAGATCGGCCAGATCGGCTCCGCCACCCGCCAGCTGGCCCAGCGCACGTCCAATCGCCGCCTCGTCCAGTCCTGCGGGGCCGAGCAAGCCGGCACGCGCCCGGTCGAGCGCGCTTTCGCCGCCGTTCATGCCCTGCCTCCCACTTGCATGTCGCCGATCAGGATCGAGCCGGTGCGGATCGCGCCCGTCCGCTCGACGTCCCGGCCGACCGCACGAATGCCTGTCAGCATCGCCGTCATGGTCCCGGCCAGCGTTACATCGGTGACGGCATGAACGATCTCCCCGCCCTCGACCCAGAGCCCGCGCACCGCCTGCGTCCAGTTGCCGCTGACGGGATCGGTCTTGCCGCCCTGGAACTGGGTGACGACCAGGCCGGTGCCCAGCATCCGCAACATCTCGTTCCAATCGCCGCTGTCGGAGGTGCTGGTCAGTTCCAGGTTATGATAGCCGTCGGCGTTGCCGGTCGATGCCATTCCCAGTTTGCGCCCCGTAAAGCTCGACATGAACAGCCCTGCGCCCACGCCGTCGCGTATGATAGGGCGTGCCGATCCGGCGATCCCCTCACCATCGAAGCCGCTGCTGGCCAGCCCTAGCGGTTCGAACGGATCCTCGTGCAAGCTGAGGTGCGGCGCGACTATGATACGCCCGATCGGATCGGGCAGAAAGCTCATCCGCCGATATTGCGCAGCGCCGGTCAATGCGCCCGCCAGTTCACCGACCAGCGTCGCAGCCATGCGCGGCTCAAAAAGCACCGGGCAGCGACGGCTGTCGATCGCGCGTGCCCCCAGCGCGCTGCGGGCGCGGTCGGCGGCTGTTCGCGCAAGATCTTCCGCGGACGACAGCGCGTCCACCCGCCGTTCCTGCGACTGGCAGAAGTCAGAGGTGCTGCCTCCCTCGTCCTGCGCCAGCATGACCGTCCAGCGCGTGTCGTTCGAACGCATCACGCTGCGGCAGAATCCGTCGCTGGTCGCCAACGCCCAGAGTCCTTCGGTCGCGACCGCCACCGATTCGCCCGCGCGCAGCCGGCTGTCGGATGTCGCGATCCCGGCCGCGATCCGGTCCATCATGCTCGCCGCCTCCAGCATCGCCTCGGGGCTGCGCTCGCTGTCGGCGTAAAGCAGCGGTGCGGGGCCCGAAAAGGCCAACTCGTCGGCGGGGGGCATGTCCGCACTGGGATCGGGCTGAACATGCCCGGCGATCAACATCGCCTCCTCGACCACCCGCTCGATCGCCGCGCGGTCGAGCCCGGCCGTCGAGGCCGATCCCCGCCGCCCCCCGTGAAACACGGTGAGGGCCAGATTCTGGCTGCCGCTGCGTTCGGCCGTCTCCACTTCGCCGTCACGCATCGCGGTCTTGGCGATCCCCTCGTGACGGACCGAGGCGCGCGCCCGCGCCCCATGTCTGGCCGCCAACTCGACCGCACGCTGTGCCGCCTCACGCAGCGCCGCCTCGCTCTGCGTCAACAACATCGTCATTCGGCGTCTCCGATCGGCGCGGTCGTGGCGTGGCCATGATGCAACGTCAGGCGGTGCGTATGATAGGCCGCCAGCCTCTCGTTATGGACGACGCTGACGATGGTCGCACCGGGCATCGCCTCCAGCACGGATCGATAGAAATACGCGGCATTGTCCGCGTCCAGCGCGCTCGTCGCTTCGTCCAGCACCAGCAGGGTTGGCCGCTGGAGCAGGATGCGGGCGAGCGCCACGCGCTGCTGCTCGCCGGGCGACAATTCGTCCTGCCACATGCGCAGTTCGTGCATCGCATCGACATGCGCGTCGAGCCGCACCCGTTCCAGCAGCGCGGCAATCGTCGCGTCGTCGTGATCCTCGGCCCGGTCCGGGAAGCAGATGGCGTTCTTCAGCGTGCCGAGCGGCAGGTAAAGCCGCTGCGGCACCAGCATCGCCGAACCGCGATTGGTCATCGCGACCTGACCCGACCCATCGGGCCATAGCCCAGCGATGGCGCGGAGCAGCGTGGTCTTGCCGGTGCCCGAAGGCCCTTCGATCACCCAGCGCTCGCCATCGCGGATCGTCCAGTCGGCCACTTCCATCAACGGCGCGCCATTGGGGCGGCGTAGCATCAGACCCGTCGCGCTGATCGCGACGCCTTCGAGCGTGCCGCCGGGCGTGAAGCCGATGCCGCGCGGCCGCTCATAGTCGATTGCATCGTCAAGCGCCTTCAGACGATTGAAGTTGGCAATCTGACGAGCAATGCTCGGATAGGCCAGGACGATATAGGAAAGGTTGGACGAGAATTGCGTAAACGCATCTCGGGCAGCCTGCACCTGACCGAAGGTGATCGCACCGGCAAAATATTTGGAGACGGTCAGGAACAGGGGCACGATGCCCATCACTTGCCCATAGATGCCTTGGCCCGCCTGCAAACCGGCATTGGCCAGCATCAGGCGATACCAGTTGCGCCGGATGTTGGCGAAGGCAATGCGAAGCCCGTTCTGCTCGATGTCCTTCGCGCCCGAGAACGCGATCTGTTCGCTGTTACGCCGGACGTGGAGCAGGTCGCTGCGGAAATCCGCGTCATAATGCTGTTCGCGCATCCGCCGCCGGACGAACGGTTTGCCGATCCAGGTGATGAACACCGTGCCGAACACGACATAGACGATTGCAAACCACACCAGATCGCCGCCCGGCAGCGGGATGCGGTAGCCGAACAGGGGAATGCTGATCGGCGAAGAGGTTTGCATCAGGATGGTCAGGAAAGCGATAGCCCGCACCACACTGAACACCAGCGCGATGACGATGCTGAGCGGCGATGTGCCATAGACCAGGCCCATCGACGTGAATTCCTTCACATCCTCGGCGATACGCTGGTCGGGATTGTCGATCATCCGCAACCGCTCGATCTCATAAAATCGATCGCGTGCGAACCAGCGGCCCAGATACCATTCGGTCAGCCATTGGCGCCACCGGATCGACAATGTCCATCCGACGATATTGTGGGCGAATGCCGTCCCGACCTGAAGAACGACGATCATCGAGAAGGCGACGACCAACGATACCAGCAGCCCGCCCTGCCGTTGCTCGATCGCATCGTAGAAGCTGCGCTGCCACTGATTGGCCAACAGCAAAGCATAGGTGGTGCCGACCTCGACCGCGCAATAGCATGCGACCAGGAACCACGCCCATTTCCAGTCGTCCGACACGAAATAGCGTGTGCTCAGCCGCCATGCATGGGCCCAGCGTTCGCGTGCGGGCTGGGTGGGCTGGAGACCCGCCTCGCGGCGGGCCTCCTCGACATTGGCTGGGGGTGGCATCATGGTTGGCGTTTACCCGATCAGAACAGGCGCTTGGAGATGCTGACACGCACGCTGCGCGGTTCGCTGACGGGAACGTACGTGAAGACGCTGGTCGATCCGTAGTTTCTCCGGTCGAAGATGTTGCGGATGCCGACGTTGATGTCGAAACCGGCGACACTCACGAACGCATTGGCGTCGACCTGTCGGGCTGCCGGCACGACATATTGTCCCAGCAGGTTCGCAAAGGAACTCGACCGTCCGTACAGCCCGGCCGATACGCCGCCCTTGACGCTGTCCGAAATCTTGGTGCGATAGGACGAATAGACGCTGTACGTATCGCGCGGCTGGTTCGCGACGACGGTTTGCAGGGTATTGGTCGTCAGCAGCGCATATTTGGTGCGCGTCAGCGAGGCCAGAACCGACCAGCCCGGCAGCAACTGCCCGGCGATGTTCAGGTCGAGGCCGCGCCCCCGCTGCCCCGGCCCCGGAAACAGGTTGGTCGGGTCTGCGGGATCGCGAATGATGATGTTGTCCTGCTGGATGTCGAAATAGGACGCGTTTATCGTCGCGCGCCTGCCGAAGAGATCGAGTTTGACCCCCGCTTCCTTGTTGGTGGTAATGATGTTCGGCAGGATGGAGCCATCCTTGGCCGTCGTGAATACGGCCTGCTCCCCTCGTGCATAATTGCCGAAGATCGAAAAATTGTTCGTCACATCGAATATGATGCCGCCGCTCGGCGACACGCCATTCTTACGCTGCACGAGGACTGCCGACGGACCGGCGAAGAAATTCTGCGACGTGGTTTCGAACCAGTTCTTGCGAACGCCGCCCAGAATCTTGATCCTCCAGAATTCAATCAGCGCCTGGCCGTAAACCCCTTCCTGCTTGCCGGTCGTATTGACAAGCACGCCGCCGAACTGCGACCACGGCGGCAGTACAACGGTGGTATTGGCACCGAGCGGCGGGTTCGTGAGCGTGATACCGTTCAGTCCAGAGCGCTGCGCCGTGACACCATCGCTATAGTTATAGCCGACATTGAAGCTGGCCTTCACGTCATCGCCGATATGCGTCTTGACGCGCAGGAAGCCATCAAAGGCATTGGATGAACCTTTCTGCTGCGAACCTTGACGGGTCGCAATCAAAAGGCCGGTGCGGCTGCTATAACCGACACTCGCCACCCGGTTCGTCAGCAAGGTTTCGTCGTGCGAACCGCGCAGGACGAGTTCGATGCCCGGCACGATCTGCCGTGTCGCATCGGCATAATATCGATGGGTGTTGATCCGAATCCCCTGGTCTGACGAGAGGATCGGCACCGCCGGATCGCGATCGATGATCTGCCGCGACTTGTTATCGAACAACGTATAGGCGCCGATACCAGATGCGTCTTGGTTGATGCTTGCGCCGATTACGATGTCGGTCAGACGATCCTTGTATCGTAGCGATGGTGCGAACAACCAGTTCTTGTTGCCGTTGTAACCGCCGTAATTGTGATCCATCGTCTGCACGCTGCCGATCACGCGGGCCGACAGCTTGTCGTCGGCGGTTATCGCCCTGTTGGCGTCGATCACGCCGCGCACCAGCCCGAAGGACCCGGTGTCGAAACCGACGGCCAGCCGTTCCTCGGCACTCGGCTTTTTCGTCACGACGTTGATGTTGCCGCCCAGATTGCCGAACCCGGCCAGCAGCGCATCGGGGCCCTTCAACACTTCGACCCGCTCGATATTGGCGACCGGCTGGTCGGCGCCTGCGGTGACGCCATATTGCGCCGTCGTCGTCAAGCCGTTGACCAGACCGCCCGCCGAGAAACCGCGGATCGTATAGCTGGCACCACCATTGCCGGTGTTGCCCAGTACCGACACGCCGCCCGCATTGCGCAGAATGTCGGTGATGTTGAGCGCCTGCTGTTCCTCGATCGTCTTGGCGGTAATGACCTGCGTGTTGCGCGGCTGATTGCGCAGACCCAGGCCATTGCGGTCGGACGTCGTCGCCTGACGGACCAGGACGCTCGTCTCGGCCTCGTCGCGACGGGCGGTCACGATGATATCGTTGACAACGACCAGTCCGCGCTCCGCGCCCGGGATGACGGCCAGGCTGGTGCCGCGGATCGCCGCCTGGACCGCACGCCGGGCGTTGGAAGTTCCGCGCACCGGCTTCGATGTCAGGCCTTTGACGGCATCGGGATCATAGTTGATAGCCTCGCCCGTCCGTGCGGCGATCGCCTGAAGCGCCTCGGCCATGGGCATGGCGGGCAGGTCTATGGCGTTCGCCTGCGCCCCTTGGGCGGAGGCTGACAATGGATAGGCGACACCGGCTGCCGCCAGGACACCAAGGCTAGCCGCCCCCAACAAGGCGCGCACATGTGCAGTCATACCAATCATGATCATCCCCCTCTCAGGGCACGCGCCACCCCATGCGCCGACACTTTCGCGCACATGACCGACCGGAACCCTGTGATAAAACGGACTCGCCCTACGGCGAAAAAACGATCGATTCCCAGATGGTTACGATCGCGGCCGTCCTCCTGCTCGACGACATTCCCAGTCTTGACCCCCTAAAGCGCCAGCGGGAATTTTCCGTCGAAGAGCAAGCTATGCGTCAGTCCGGTTACAGGCAAATTAGAAGTGATCATGCCCCCATTAATGGCATCGATGCCCCCCCCTGTCTGATATGATGCTGGTATGAAGAGGTTGCGGAAGGGAGCCTGTCCCCCCGAGGGTCTGGAACCCGATAGGGAACAAGAGTCCCTTCCGCATTGGTCATCAACCCTGACCAGTTGCTTGGGACTACCGATCCCGCACGACATGGACAGGAGCCTAACCCATGCCACAGCCCGTTGTCGGCTGCGACCTTTCGCGTGCGCTTATCGACATTTGTGAACTGCCATCCGGCCGGATCGGGCAGGTCGCCAACACGCCGGATGCTATCGCCGCCTGGCTCGACACGCTCGACCATGATGCCCCCATCGTCTTCGAAGCCACCAGCGGCTGCGATGGTGACCTGATCGCCACGCTGACGGCGCGCGGCCATCCCTTCTCGCGCGTCAATCCACGCCAAGCTCGCGAGTTCGCCAGAGCCATCGGCATGCTCGCCAAGACCGACCGCGTCGACGCCCGGGCCCTGGCGCAGATGGGCGCAGCGCTGGATCTGCCGGCCACGATAGCGCTCAGCCCGGCCCGCGCGTCTGGCTGATTTCCTGCAACGTCGCAGGCAGCTGGTCGATGTGCGAAAAGCCCAAAGACTGCATCGGCACAGCGCTGGCCAACCTGAAATTGCCCGGGCAATCGAGGCCGTGATCGATATCGCCATCCCCAGCTTCGGCGACAAGAGCAGCATTGCGATCTGCCAGCGCTACGGTTTCATCCGACGCGGCAAGGTCACCGACGGGGCTCGCTTCGACGGGCGGATGTTGCGCGATGTGGTCACCCGCGACAACACCGCCTCCGACGCCTGGGCGGACACGGCGTATCGCAGCCGCGCCAACGAAGCATGGTTCAAGGCAATGGGCCGGGTCAGTCCCATCCACCGCAAGAAACCCAGGGGCAAGCCGATGTCGCCGCGCACCGCCGGGGCCAATGCGAAGCGCTCTGCCGTTCGAGCCCGCATCGAGCACGTCTTTGCCCGGCAAAAGGACCAGATGGGGCTGTTCATCCGCACCATCGGCATCGCCCGCGCCGAGGTGAAGGTCACCCTCGCCAACCTGGCCTATAACATCGACCGCCTGATCTTCCACGAACGCCGTGCCGCCATGGGATAGCTGTGCGCGGCGCCGACGTCTCACGGCAAGGAACGGGCGAAAATGGCTCGTTCAGGCCCTCGGCTACATATCCCATACTGCCGTTAACCCCACGTCATCGCCAAACGACACGTTGATGGGGGTGCCCAGCTTCACCAGCTCCGATAGTCCGAACAATCCCACCTGTCGCATCACCGCCCCCCGCTGTCACGTGCCGTGAATCCTCTTCGGCCAACTCACGCCAGGGTTATTGGGGGTGCCCACCTGCACCTGGCATGGATGGAAAAGGGCACGGAGGACAACAAAGATCAGAATCGGTAACGCAGCCGCAGCCAAGCGTTCCGAGGATCGCCATAGGTAAAGCCATTATAGCCGCCAAGGCCTGAATAATAGCTTTTGTCGGTTATATTATCGATATTGACCGACGCACTCCACCGGTCGTCGATCCTGTAGGTCGCGTTGATGTCGACCAGGGCCATGCCGCCTTGGCGAACGCGACCGAGGCCGTAGATTTCGTCAAAGTAAATGCCGCTTTGATAACGGAAGCTTCCTCCCAAGCTGATTGGGCTCAGCGTGCCCGGCAGGGAGTAGTTGGTGTTGGCGCGGAAGATATGTTTCGGATACTGCGTATTAAGCAGTTCGTTCTGCTGATCGCGTTTCTCAGTAAATGTATAACCTGCCGAGATCTGCCAACCTGACGTAACTTCACCGGCAACCGTCAACTCGACTCCCCGACTGCGCGCACCCTTTATTGCATGATAGGGTTGGCTGCCGTTGGGAAGAAGTTCCCCGAACTCGTCGAGAACCGGCAGGTTGTCTTCGACAATGCGGAAAAGCGCGATGGACGTGTTCAGGCGTCCACCGAAATGCTCCCCCTTTAACCCGATCTCGAAATTATTCCCGCGACGCGGCGCAATAACCCGGTTGTTGCGATCGCGTTCCACGTTCGGCTGAAAGATGCTGGTATAGCTCGCATAGGCCGATATTTGGCTCGAGATATCAACCACCGTACCAACATAGGGGGTAAATATCCCATCCTCTTTCACACTGCCCGACAGTTCATATTTCAGAACGCCATCCGCGCCGGGTGATCCATCCCAGCTTTCGTTCCTATAGCGGGTAACTCGACCACCGAGCAGGATCGATAAGGGAGCCACGGGTTTTACACGAAGCGAACCGTAAAGTGCCGTTTCTGCGGTTCTACCGCGCGATGGAGTGATCGGAAAACGGAAATCGCGCCAAGCAATCGACCGCATATCAAAAATGTTATGCCTGGGGATGACATCATAAAAACCGGGAAGAAAGTAAATTCCTTCCTCGCCGCCGACAAGTGACGACAATCGAAGCAGTCCATCATTGTAACGATTGACATTGGCGCCGATAACCAAATGGTCGTCCGCGCCAAAGAGATGCAGCGGCCCGCTGGCGCGGATGTCAAAAGATTTTCCCGTGCTGTATGCCGGGTTTCCGAACAGCGTGATCAGGCTCTGATTGTCGGCGGCGTCGATGTTGCTGGGATAAACCGAAACATCGGCGCTGGCGCGCTCACGCTCGTTGCGGACATAGCCCGCATCGGCTTTCACCTGCCAACCATTTTCGAACCGGTGCTCCAGTGTCGCAAAGGCCCGCTTCGTCGTCATATCCCAATATGACCAGGGTGCCGAAAGATTGTAGGATCGGGGAATCACGATACGGCGACCGTCATTGTAGAAAAGTGGATTCTGGCCGAAATTCGCGCCGATGATAGCGGTTTGCTGATACTGGCCACCGATTGAGACTATCGTCGAGGATGTGAGGTCCGCTTCCACGATGCCATAGACAACATCTTCCCGCTGACGCTTGTTCTCGATGAAGCTGGCGCCATCGCGATGTTGGCCAGCGACCCGGACGCGCACTGCGCCATTGGCAGCAACCGGGCCGCCAATATCTCCCTCGATCAAATAACGATTCCACGATCCTACGCCGACATTCAGATATCCCGCTACAATATTGCCCGGTCGTTTCCGAATAAGGTTGATCGACCCTCCTGGTGACCCAACCCCGTTCAGCAGGCCGGCGGCACCGCGCAGCACCTCTACCCGATCATAAATGACCGTGCTGATCATGCTGGCCTCGCCCGCCACCGATTGGAAGGCAAGAGTGGGAACGCCGTCTATCATCGGACTGAGGTCGAAGCCGCGCGACGTGAAATAGACGCGCTCGTCGGTACGGTCGACGACGATACCCGGCGTTTGCATCAGAACCTCATTGAGGGTGAGGAGGTTCAGATCGGTGATTTGCTGACGGGTGACGATGCTGACCGATTGCGGCGTTTCGCGCAGCGTAAGCGGCATCGCGGCGGTGCCGGTCGCGCTCGAGGTGTAGGATCTCGTGCCCTCGGTCCTGCCGGGATCGCGCCACATGGCGTTTACGGCATTGAAGGCACCGCCAGTTCCGGTTCCGGTTTCGCCCTCCACCCGCACTGGGCCCAGTTGGATCGCCCCGCCGGACACCTGCGGCGCGGGTTCGAGCGTGACGAGCTTGCCATTGATGCGGAAAGTGAAACCCGTGCCCGTCAGCAACCGGCTCAGCGCCTCCGGCGATGTGTACGTACCGCGCACGCCGTCGGAACGCACGCCGCGCAGCATGGCGGCATCGGTCGTCACCTGATAGCCGGATTGGGCGGCGAAGGCGATCATCGCGTCAGCCAGGGCTTGTGGCGCGATGTCGAAATTGCGTGGCGCTGCGGCTGTTTGCGCCTGGACCGGCGGTGCCGCGATCATCGAACCAGCGGCAATGCTCAGCATCATCAACCGTATTGCCGCGTCACGCGCGACGATCTTCCGCCCCCGAACCACTGCGATCTCCTTCCATCGAATCCCCGTCCGGCGATGCGTCGCATCGGCGGACCCGCGGACTGACGAATTCGCGGATGGTTTTTTCACGGAAATTTCGAGATGGAGCGCCGAGATCCTATATCAATTTGATATATATAGATTTTATTTGGCTGAAATCACGATCAACCAAGGCGAAATCTGTCGGACGACCCCGCCATGCGGCTGCACGATATAGCTGATCGCTGTGGCGGGATCGGTCATGTCGTAGCTGCCGGTCACCGCCGCAGCCCCGAGCCTGTCGTCGGTCAACACGATCCATCCGTCGTAATAGCGGCGGACATCGGCCAGCACTTCGGCCAGCGGGCGATCGATCGCGACCAGGTTGCGGTTCGACCAAGCTCCGACCGAGCCCGGCGCCATCGCGCCGCGCACCAACGTTCCAGACGACGGTACGCGGAGCCACTGTCCCGCGGTCAAGAGTTGTGGCGTGGCCGACGTGCCGCCTCCGAGCACCTGCACGCGGCCATGCTTGACGGCGACTTCCTGCCCCTCCCCGCCCAGGCGAACATCGAAGCCGGTGCCCAGCACGGTAACGGTCGTGCCTCGCGCCGAGACGCGAAATGGTCGGGACGGATTCGGCCGCACATCGAAATAGGCTTCACCGGACAGCAGTGACACCCGCCTCTCGTCCGCCGCATAGTCGACGGAGACAGCGCTTCGCGGCGCGAGACGCACGATACTGCCGTCCGCGAGCGTGACCGTCCGTTGCTCGGCGGTTCCGGTACGATGTTCGGCGCTTAGCCATTTGGCGAGCTGCGGTGCGGACAGCAGCGTGAGCGCGATCACGGCTGCCGCAGCGGCGAAAACACGCCGTACCGGCCACGACGGGCGGCGATGGAGGGTATGATGACTGGACGCTTCACCCGTCGGCAAGAAAGCGAGGCCGTTCGTCCGAACAATCAACTCGGTCGTGCGGACGACATGTGTCCAGGCATCGCGGTGCAGCGGATGTTCCGCGATCCAGACGTCGAACGCACGCCGCAGCGGCTGGTCATCTGGCTCCTCGTCCAGACGAATGGACCATTCAGCCGCCGCTTCGATCGCCCTATCCCAGTCCGGCCCCTGATAGGCGGATACAGGCTCCACAGCCTTGGTCATGTTCGCCTGACCCCGCGGCGGCGGAACGCCGTCCCCCCGGGGCAGGAAGTCCGCGGCTGAAGGACAAGCGATATGGATTCCCGCAAAGGGATCGCGATGCCGATCATCCGCGCCAATCCACCTGTTGCGCGCAATAGGCCTTTCCCTGCGACACCAGCTTGTGAGCGAGGCCGATCGATATCTGCATCCGCTCCGCGATTTCTCGCATCTTGGCACCATCGACGGCATGCATCAACAAGGCCCGCCGCGTCCGATCAGGCAACTCGTTCATGCTGTCGATCACACGACGCAGTTCGTCCCGCGCGATGGCGTCTGCCTCGGGAGACGGTGCGTCATCAGCAATGCTTTCGACCACCCTGTCGGCATTGTAGATCGGGCCGGCGATGTCTCGCATTCTCTTTCGATGGCCGTCCAGCGCCAGGTTGCGGACAATACGGTAGAGATAGCGTAGCGGCTGTTCCAGACGCTGCGCGCGTTCGACCGCGTCGATCCGTTCCCATGCGTCCTGCACGATGTCCTCGGCACGGTCACGATCTCGAACGATGCCATTCGCATAAGTGATCAGATCGTGACGATGACGCCGATACAATAAGGTCGAGATGGCTCTGGCAGACACGATCAGGAAAGATCACCTTTCGCTCGCGTCGAGTACGGTGGTCGTGCCCCACTGGGTAGTGTAGCTGAGGGGTGGCCATCGGCGATCTTCGGATAGGTTTGGGTTGCGAAACGCAACCGACGGAGACCCCGATGACCGACGATAGGATGAACCTGCAGGCGCTGGTGGGAAAGAGCGCGGATGCAGATTTCCTGCGCGAGATGATCGGCTTT
>NZ_JBCNNI010000055.1:0-20093 GCF_039594485.1 Sphingomonas sp.
CGCGCTTGGCGGCCGAACGCCCGACCAGATATACTTCGCACAGCCGCTTCTCGCAGCGGCATGATCAACCAGCGGCAATCCACTTATTCACGCCGCGAGCCTGTGCAGACAAACCGAGCCACCTCTAGCACATTGTCATTTAGCATGAGCAGTCCAGCTCGCTCAATGTCAGCCAATCTGGGCAAGAAGTCGCTCTGTTTGCGAGCAAGGCCTGCTATGATTGCAAGCGCCTACACTTAGCGTTGCTATCGTTGTGTGCTGCCGCGCACGATCAGTTCGACTGAGCAGTCGATCCGGGACGTCGCGGCGGGGGCCGCAAGCACTTCCACAGCGCGTTCGCCCATGACGGCGATCGGCTGACGGATCGTCGTCAGCGGCGGCCACGTGAACATTGCGGCGTCGCTATCATCGAACCCGGCCACGGCAAGATCGCCGGGCACGTCCAGCCCGAGCTCACGTGCGTAAGTCATCACCCCGACGGCAAGTTCGTCGTTGAACGTAAAGATGGCGGTCGGAGGACGCGGGCTGTCCAGTAATGTTGCGCCGGCGCTGCGCCCCGTTATCATCAGAGAGCCTTGCCATGGCTCGTTGACGACCTGGACATCCGCAGTCTGCCCGCCGAGCGAGATGACCGCAGCGATAAACGCGTCGCGGCGAAGGGGTGTGGATGCGTGGTCCATCGGACCTAGGACGATGCCGAAATGACGATGCCCCTGCGCCCATAAATGTGTGGCTAGTGCGGTAACACCCGCTGCATCATCCGCAAATATCGACGCTGCGCGCGCCACATCGGTTGCTGGCGCCAAGCGGACGTATCGCACGCCATCGCTGTCCAGCGCCTTCAGCAATGCAGCATCGTCCGACAGCGGTGGCGGGAGCACGATACCGTCGCATCTCATCGCACGCAGGCCCTGATCGTACCGATCGATTCCAGAGACGCCCTCCACATCGACCTCTTCGACCACAAGGTGATAGCCGAGGGCACGGCAGCCCCGCATGATGCCGCGAAACAATTCGGCATGGTAGAAGGATGAGGTGTTCGGCGAGAAGGTGCCAATCAGGTAAGATCGAGCCGCCGCCAATGAGCGCGCAGCGGTGTTCGGGCGGAAGCCGGTTTCAGCGATTGCTGCCTCGATACGACGACGGGTTTCCTGGCTGACGTTTGGGTCGCGATTGACGACGCGGGACACCGTTTTCCCCGAAACGCCGGCACGGGCGGCAACGTCCGCCAGCGTTACTGCGCGCATCGCCTGACTTCTCTCAATCCCTTCGCCATTTCGTCATTTAGCCACATTAGATCATCAGGTCCAATCAGACGGTATCTGGACTTGCGCCGGAAAAGTGGAGAGTTCCCTTGATGTGAAAGGCGAACTCGATGACGAAGCAGAGACGGTTCTGCCCATCGATTTTCTGGACGACGCCAGCATGCGCATCAGCCACGAGGTCATCTATCAGGCGCTGTTCGTGCAGGGCCGGGGAGCGTTGCGCCGCGATCTCACCGCTTGCCTACGCAGCGGCCGGGCTCTCCGCGTGCCCCGGGCGCGGGCCGGCCAGCGCGGAAAGGGCTTCGTGTCGCCCGACATCGTGATTAGCCAGCGTCCGGCAGAAGCTGAGGATCGCGCTGGGAGGGCAACCCCATCCTCAGGCTGGGCAGCTCGGCGATCGGCACGCTGGTCGACCCGACCAATCCACCGATACGACCGGAACGGCACACCTCCAACTCGATCGCCACGCTGCGTAAAACGCTTGCGGCTGCGCTGGCGCGTCAGCTCATGCGATGTCCCTGCTGCACTATGCCCAATCAGAATTTACGACGCAGTAAGAATAAGCAATGTCTCGCAGAATAGGCATGACTGCAGCCTAACTTGCGAATGTGCCGACTACTGCCTCTACGGGGGGATATGATCGGTTCGGCACAGTAATTGTTCGGCTTGGAGGCGATTTTTCGCCGGGATGACCTCATGGTGATGGGGGCAACGGAAAGGAGAAACGTCATGTCCGATCGGGTACGCGCTGCCGCCGCTGCGAGAAGCGGCAGGTCGAAGTGTATCTGGTCGGGGGTGCGGCCGCGAAGTACGGAGTGCAAATAGCCGCTCGATTGGGTCTTGAATTTGCGCTTCGGGGCTTCGTCGCCAGTGACCTCGGGCAGGCGGCTGATACCATGACGCTGTAGACAGCGATGCAACGAGGAGCGCGTGGGGTGCGGGATGTAGAACCTGTCCCATAGGGCTTCCCGCCTAGCTCGCGCAGATGATGCACCATCAAAACCCTGGATCAAACATTAGTCAGCGCTGACATATTCCTTATAGTCAGCGCTGACATTTACGGTCATTATGATGTCGACGCTGAATCGAATCGGCGCGGGGAGAGGATCATGAGGGGACGTTGGATGGCGCTTGTCGCCGTCTTGCCGCTGCATGCGGCATCGCTGATGGCGCAGAACAGGACGCCAACCGCCGATGATGCCGCAGCACGCGCGCGGGCCACCGAGACGCAGATGACCGATGCCGAACGTATCCGGCTGACCCATGGCATCATGGCGTTGCCGCTGGGCAAGGAGACGATCCCGTACGATGCGGTATTGGGCGCCGGCTATATTCAAGGTGTTGAGCGTCTGGGAGTCCCGGCGTTGCGTGAAACCGACGCCAGCCTGGGTGTCACTTGGGTCGGTGGAGCCCGCAAGGATGGAGCGACCGCGCTTCCCTCCGGTATGGCAATGGGGGCGACGTGGAGCCCCGAATTGATGCGCAGTGGCGGTGCCGCGATTGCGGGCGAGGCACACGCCAAGGGATTCAACGTTCTGCTCGCCGGCGGCATGAACTTGGTACGCGATCCTCGCGGCGGGCGCGTATTCGAATATCTGGGGGAGGATCCGCTGCACTCCGGGCTGCTGGCCGGGGCGGCAGTGGACGGAATCCAGTCACGCAACGTAATTTCGACGGTCAAGCATTTCGCCCTCAACTCCACGGAGACAGGGCGTCACTTCCACGATGCCGTAATTTCGGATCCGGCGCTCCGCATGAGCGATCTGCTCGCCTTCCAGATTGCGATTGAGAAGGGGCGGCCAGGATCGGTGATGTGCGCCTATAACAAGGTCAACGGTGCACAGGCGTGCGGTAGTGACTATTTGCTGAATCAGGTGCTCAAACGCGACTGGGGTTATCCCGGCTTCGTGATGTCCGACTGGGGCGCGGTGGGCGCCCTGGACTTCGCGCTGAAGGGGCTTGATCAGCAGTCGGGCGAACAACTCGATTCCGAAATCTTTCTCGGCGACAGGCTGCTCGCCGCAGCGAAGCACGACAAGCGCTATCGTGCGCGGCTTTCAGACATGAACCGCCGCATCCTGCATGCGGTTTACGCGGTTGGGCTGGACCGTAACCCTGCCAAGCCCGGCCCGACCAACCTGACTGCCGGGATCGCCGCAGCGCAGGAGATTGCTGAAAAGGGCATCGTCCTCCTGCGCAATCGCAACGGCGCACTGCCGCTTGCGGCGTCCGCGAGGCGGATCGCGGTGATCGGCGGCTATGCCGACTCCGGGGTTTTGTCCGGTGGCGGTTCGTCGCAGGCGCAAGGCGAGAACGGGCCAGCGGTGACCGTGCCTGCGACCGGCGAGGGGCCACTGGCGCCAATGCTGGCGCAGAATTATCACCGATCTTCGCCACTGAAGGCGATTCAGGCGCGCGTGCCCAAGGCCGACGTCCGCTATCGCGACGGTCGCTATGTTACCGACGCCGTAATCGCGGCAAAGCAGGCGGACGTGGCGATCATCTTCGCGACACAATGGATGACCGAAGGGCTCGACCAACCCGATTTGTCGCTGCCTGGAGGACAGGACGCATTAATTGCGGCGGTTGCTGCTGCAAACCCTAACACCATCGTTGTGCTCGAGACGGGGGGGCCAGTCGCGATGCCATGGCTTGATCGTACCGCCGCAGTAATCGAGGCATGGTATCCCGGTGCGCGCGGTGGAGAGGCGATCGCGGGGGTCCTGTTCGGCGACGTCAACCCTTCGGGACGCCTGCCGGTCACTTTCCCCGCGTCGGTCGATCAGCTGCCGCGGCCCGCGCTTCCCGGCGCGGAGACGATTGAACCCGACTTTGGTGGCCGCGGCAGACCCGGCGACACCTTGACGATCGACTATAACATCGAGGGCGCCGACGTGGGCTATCGCTGGTTCGCTCGGGAGAAGAAGGAACCGCTGTTCCCGTTTGGATACGGCCTCAGCTACACCAGCTTCGCCCGGTCCGGACTGACGGTCGAAGGTGGGATCGCACCGTCAGCCTCCTTCACCATCCGCAACATCGGCAAGCGCGCGGGCGCGGACGTCGGGCAGGTCTATATGGTCGCTACGCCGGCCGGGTCGACGCAGCGTCTCGTCGGCTTCGCGCGTGTCGAACTGAAGCCGGGGGAGCAACAAGCCGCGCGTGTGGCAATCGATCCACGGCTACTGGCGGAATGGACACCCGCCGGGTGGCGGATCGCGCCCGGCACCTACCGCTTCGCCTTGGGTGCGTCGGCAACCGACCTTGGACCGGAAGTAAGCGTCAGCTTCGCAGAGCGGCTTTGGAAATAAACATAACCAAGAAAAGACGATAAGAGAGGGGAACATCAATGACGATACAGGGGATCTCGCTGGCGGCGTTGGCTTTGGCGCTGGCGGCGCCCGCGGCTGCGCAACAGGCGACGTCGGGCTCGGCGCAGACGCCAGCGGATACGTCCGCCCTGCAGGGTGTGCCGGAGAACGCCAGCGAGGATGCGAGGCAAACACCGCCGTCCGCCACGAGCGAGGCAGCGGCACAGGGCGATATCGTCGTGACCGCTCAGCGCACCTCTAGCCTCGCATCGAAGACCCCGATCGCGCTGTCTGCCATTGATGGCGACGCGCTGCGCAATATCGGAGTGACCAACCCGACCCGACTGGAAGAACAAGTTCCCAACCTCTCGATCGTGCGCAACAACGGGTTGCAGATTACGATCCGTGGCGTGTCCTCTGCGGATAATACTGAAAAGGGTGACCCATCCGCCGCCTTCCTTCTGGATGGTATTTACCTCGCACGGCCGCAGGCACAGGAGGTCAGCTTCTACGACATTGCGCGGGTCGAGGTACTGCGCGGGCCGCAGGGAACGCTGTACGGGCGCAATACCACTGCGGGCGTCATCAACGTCATCACCAACCGACCGTCGGATCAGTTTGAGGCGGCGGCCAACGGAATCTATGGCAATTACGGCACGGTGCAGGGTGACGCGATGGTCAATCTGCCTGTCAGCGACATGCTGTCGCTGCGGTTCTCCGGCGCCTATGACAAGCGCGACAGCTATCTCAGCGTGAACACCGGCACGATCCGCGACCTGGGGCGATTCAAGGAAAACATTTCCGGTCGGGCACAGGCGATGTTCCGCTTCACGCCCGACCTTACGCTACTGATCCGTGGCGATTATTCCGCCATCAACGGCAGCTCGCCGGTGGCCGTGCTGGGCACGAACTTTTATGCGCCGCTTGCGTCGGGGCAGCCGGGTTACGCCGATCCGCAATATGTCGGATCACGATCCTCGTCGCGGCAGCTTCGTGAACTGAACTACGCACTGGTCAACGTCCCACGCGGACGGAGCAGCAGCAAGGGCGTGGATGGCGAACTGAACTGGGCGTTCGGCGGCATGGCCCTGACGTACCTCGGTTCCTATCGGGAGTTCGACCAGAACGTGAACTCTACCGCTTTCCAGGGCGTTTCCTATCGCTCGCTCGCGACCGGAAACTACAAACAGGTGTCGCAAGAATTGCGTCTCGCCACCGATGGCACGGGTCCGATCAAGGCGCAGGCGGGGGGGTATTACTTTAACGAGAAGTCGGACAACACGCTGCAGCTTTTCAACCTGCTACCCGCCTATCCCTATTATGCGTTTCTCCAAGGGCCGACCAAGTCGGAGACGATCGGGGCGTTCGGTCAAGTGACTTGGAAAGTCTTCGACACTGTTCGGCTCACCGGCGGGGTGCGCTATTCGCGTGATGAGAAGTCGCGTATCGGCGGCTCGGTGTTGCAGAAGGCCATCGGGCCCTTCAATCCGGCGACCGACATCGCCTCACCAAATCGAGCACGCGTCGTGTCCAACAAGGTGACATGGCGTGCTGGGGTCGATTTCGATGTGAACGCCAGGACACTGGTCTACGGATCGATTGCAACCGGCTACAAGGCTGGTGGCTTTAACGGCGGTTGTCTCGCCGGGGATCCGGGCTGCGTCAGCCCGCGCAGCGCAAGCTTCCTGTTTTATGATCCCGAAACGCTGACTGCTTACGAGCTGGGCATGAAGACGCGCACCGCCGACAACAAGTTGCGTCTCAATGCCAATCTATTCTACTATGACTACAAGAATCTCCAGGTTACCTCGTTCTACAATGACAATGGCGCACCGCGCCAGTTCACGGACAATGCTGCAAAAGCGAGCGTGAAAGGCGCAGAGGTAGAGGCGACACTGGCGCCGAGCACTCGCAATCGTATCGACTTGCAACTCAACTATCTCGATGCCGAATATGTCACTTATGAACCGCTCGGAACAGGAAACGCCCCTGATTTTGCTGGGCGTCCGCTCGATCGCGCGCCAAGGGTCGTCGTCGTGGCAGGCTATACCTACACATTACCGCTCTTTAACGGGGGCGGCCTATCGGCATCGGTTCGGACCCGGATGAGCGACAGTTACGTCATGACTGCCCAGGCGGCGGCACGGCAGTATGTACAGCCAAGCTTTACGCGCACTGACTTGTCACTGCGCTACGATGCGCCGGATGGAAAATATTATCTTCAAGGCTTCTGGCGCAACGTCGAAAACAAAGTGTTGGTGACCAGCATCTCGCTGTCCGGTGGCACACTGCTCGTCACGCCCAGTGACCCCACGACCTACGGTATCCAGGCGGGGTTGCGGTTCTAATGCGCGGGGTAGGGATCACAGCCGTCGTGCTGATCGGTGTGGCGGCCGTCGCTGTGGCACAGGTGCCTGACCGTCCGCTCTGGGTTCGCGATCTGCCACCGGGCTATCTTGCGCCGGGATCGGTCGATGCGTCGGCCATCGTGCTTCCAGCACCGGCGAAAGGCGACGACCGCTATGCGGCCGACCGACGCGTGTTTCGCGCAACGCGAAGGATGCGCGACGGGGAGCGCTGGAAATTGGCGACACAGGACGTGGAGATGGCGCCAAGTGCGCTAATGGCGAAGTTTTCCTGTGCTGCCGGGCGCCGCTTGTCGCCCGCGACCACACCCAAGCTCGATCGGCTAATGCGGCGGGTGTTGGTGGATTCGCAGACGATCAATGAAACCGCGAAGCGCCATTTCCGCCGCCTGCGCCCGTTCCAGATCGACAAGGGAGCTATCTGCCAGCCTGCGTCCCAGCTCACCTCCAGCTTCGACTATCCATCTGGCCATACGGTCTGGGGCTGGAGCTGGGCCTATATACTGGCCGAATCGCTGCCCGAGCGTGCCACGCCGATCCTTGCACGTGGCCGCGCTTACGGCGAGAGCCGGGTCGTCTGCGGCGCGCACAACCTGTCAGCGACGCAGGCGGGAGGGCAGGTGGCGGCGGCCGCGATCGCCGCACTGCATGGTTCTCCTGCCTTCCGCGCCGATATGGATGGTGTCCGGGAAGAGCTGGCGGCTGCACCGATGCTCGACGAGGGAGAGCGCCGCAGTTGTGACGTCGAGGAGCGCATCCTGAGGGTGGCATTGCCGCTACGCTGAACGGGACCGATCTCGCCAGTGGATTGATTCCAACGTTTGGTGCCCTCGCCTGACGGAGGCGCTGATCTCATTCGGATCGGCGCGCCGGACGAATGGCCTTGGCTCCTGGTTATGTTCCGTGATGAAGCGGTTGATGGCGGCCTGCACAGCGTCGTGGTGCTTTTGCGCTTGTAGTCGTGGGTCATGGTTGCGCCGTGGCCGCGCTTACGGGTCTGCCTCGCACGCTGCTGGGCAAACCCATCAATCGCACCGATACGATAAGCGCCACGGTGCACAGGCCGTTCATCGATCAGATCAAGCAACTCGGCATCGCCCCCGAAAAGATCACTTTGATCACTCTCAGTCACACGCATTTCGACCATAGCGGGCAGGCTGCCGATTTTCCCAATGCGACGCTGATCCCGGGCAGGCGTGATCTGGCTGGACTGACTGCAAACCCGACGCCCCCGAACGTCGCACCGGATATGCTGGCTCATTGGGTGAAAGAGGGCGGGAGGATCGATGTCGTCGACGGGAACCGGGACGTCGTCGGCGACGGCGGCGTGCGGATGGTCTTGACGCTTGGCCATACTGCCGGTCACCACTCCCTTCTGGTCACGCTGCGCGGGAACGGGCCAGCGCTGCTGACCGGCTATGTCTGGAACTTCAAGGAGCAGATGCCCATCCATGGGGACCGCCTTTGCCACCGATCGCGCCGGCGCAATCGCTTCGGAAGACAGGCTGGCCCAGCTTGCCCAGCATCGCTGCGCGTTGGTCGTGATCCGGCACGAACCCGAAGACGTGGCGAAACTGCCGCAATTCCCGGCCTCGGCCCGGTAGTTCCGGTCACATGGACCGGAAATGACGCACTGCACAGTGAAGGACAGGATAATGCCGAACGACGAACATCTGGTTTTTGATTGGGAGGCGGCGAAAACCCTTCCCCCGCAAATGCCGTATCTGAGCCTTTTCACCGATGATCAGGGTCGCAGCCGTCTGGGCATGTGTACCATGGACGGCTTCGTTCCGTCGGTCATTGGTGGAAAGACGGACGCCCTATGGCAACGAAGCCTGCCGACCGACGTCGTCGGCGTTAAATATCTGGTCATGCCGGTAGGCTGGCAAGGGGCGTGGCATGAGAGCCCGGCTCCACAATGGGTGATCCCGTTGTCGGGTCGCTGGTTTCTTGAGTCGGCCGCGGGCGAGCGGATCGAGATGGGGCCAGGTGATCTCCATTGGGGCCAAGATCTCAACACGACGGATGGACGCGGCCATCGTTCCGGGCAGATCGGTGAAGAGCCTTGCGTGCTATTGATGCTGCAATTCGCGTCGCCGCAGGGCAGTGGCGCCTGCCCGCTGTGATCTGCCGAGCCCAGCCAGCGGGCCGAACATGGGAAGCGTCCGTCGAAGACATTGCCTTAATGACGGGTTTTTCGCTCTGATTCATAAGGTTGAGGGCCGTTGTATCAGGCCCTCAACCTTTACGCAGTTTGGGCGCCTGTTCCGAGACCCATCTGAAAGGTCGGCAGTGTCCCGCAGGATAAGCATGACCGCAGCCCGACCTGCGAATGTGCCGACTACTGCCTCTACGGGAGGATATGATCGGTTCGGCACAGTAATTGTTCGGCTTGGAGGCGATTTTTCGCCGGTATGACCCCATGTTGATCGGGGCAACGGAAAGGAGAAACGTCATGTCCGTTCGGTTACGCGCTGCCGCCGCTGCTGCGGCGCTGCTCGCCGCTACGGCGGGACAGGCTTCGCCCGCCGCTTTCACGGTCGCAAGCCCGGATCTGGTCGAAGGCAAATGGCCCAACGCCAATCTTCTGGCGGCGTCCTACGGGTTCGGTTGCGCGGGTGGCAACCGCTCGCCACGCCTGGATTGGACGGGGGCGCCAGCAGGCACGAAGAGCTTCGTCGTGAACATCCATGATATCGACGCCAAGACCGGCGTCGGCTGGATGCACTGGGTGGTCATCAACATTCCCGCAGGGCAGACGTCACTGCCCGGGGGTATCGATGCCCAGGGTAAAAGCCTGCCCAAGGGCGCGTTGCAGACCCGCACGGACTTCGGCGTGCCCGGTTATGGCGGGCCCTGTCCGCCGAAGGCCGAAACCCATCGGTTTCAGGTCACCGTCACCGCGCTCGACATCGATCACCTGCCCGACGCGGTGACCCAGGACGCCACACCGGCGATGGTCGGCTTCTATGCCAACCAGCATGCGCTGGCCAAAACCATGCTCGAGGTGCGCCAGCCGGGCTGATCGGCGGCGGCCTTCATTACCCATCCCTTTGCTTTCCAGACCGGCAGCCCTTGGTTGCCGGTAACGCCGCTTTGCGCCTTCAAATAATGGAACTACAATGAAATTCGCGAACATCCTTGTGAATGATATTCCTGCCATCGCCGTCTCGGATGGCGAGCACCTGCGCGGTTTGACCCGCGACGATGCGGGCTTCCCCGGCACGCTTGAGTCGCTGTTGTTCGCGGAAGCGGACCTTTCCGATGTCGGCAGCACGCTGATGCAGGCACCGCAGATCGATGCGGCATCGGTTCGCTTTCTCCCGCTGGTGACCCGCCCGTCCAAGACACTGTGCGTGGGCTTGAACTATGCCGATCACACCGCAGAAGTCGGGCTGGAACAGCCTGCGGTGCCGGAGGTATTCCCCCGCTTCCCGTCGAGCCTGATCGGTCACGAGGACGAGATCGCGCGGCCGCCCGAATCCGACAAGCTGGATTTCGAGGCCGAGCTGGTCATCGTGATCGGCCGCCGTGGCCGCCGCATCAGCAAGGCCGCCGCGCTGGACCATGTCGCCGGTTATTCGATCTTCAACGACGCGACGCTGCGCGACTATCAGTTCCGCACCTCGCAATGGGGGATCGGCAAGAATTTCGATCGAACCGGCGCTTTCGGTCCCTGGCTGGTGACGCCCGACACGGTCCCGCCCGGTTGCAAGGGCCTGCGCATCCAGGGCCGGTTGAATGGCGAGGTCGTGCAGGACGCCAATACCGACCAGTTCATTTACGACATCCCGGCGCTGATCGAGCTGCTCAGCGAAACCATGACGCTCGAGCCCGGCGACGTGATCCTGACCGGTACGCCTGCCGGGGTCGGCTGGTCGCGGACGCCGCGCCTGATGATGAAGGCGGGCGACGTGTTCGAGGCCGAGGTCGAGGGCCTCGGCATCCTTCGTAACCGTGTCGTCGACGAACGCCCGTGACCGTGCGTCGGCCATCCACAGTGCTGGCCGCGAGCGTTGCGGCGGTCGTCGGCGCCGGGACGTGGGTCGCGCGCGATTATCGCGCGTGGCGCGCCCTCGGCCCAGGCGGCCTGCCGCATACGGCAAGAGGCTGGCTGAAGATGACGCACTGGCGGCTGATCGCGGGCGATCCGCTGTCGCTCAGCGCGATCGACCGCGAGGTGGGGCAGCGGGGGGATATCGACACGCTGGCCGACCTGCCCGAGCGCAATCGCCCTCGTCCGGCGATAGCGCCGCATCCGGTGCCGCACCGCCAGCTGGATCAACAAATCCCCGACCCGCTACGCGCCGAACATGAGGCGGTGTTCGACCGACAGGTCGCGGATCATGGGGAGGCGCTTCATTATGCGCAGAGCTATTTCGAGCGCCACAATCAGGCCGTCACCCTGCGCTGCCCGAGCGAGGGACACCCGATCGCCTGCACCACCTGTGGCGAGATCGCGCATATCCACCCGTCCGACGGGTCGATGCACATGATCCTGAGCCCCAGCGATGCGCGGCATGTCGTCGAACGCGGATGGGGCGAACGCCACGGACTGGCTGGCAAGGCGCTCGGGCTGCCTTCCACCTACCTGCTGATCTACGCGCCGCAGGAGGCGGGTGATCTGGCGATCCTCGACCGGATCCTGGGTGCCTCGATCCGATACATGTCCTGGTAGCGCTGCCGGGCTTCCCATCACGATAATCAAACCAACCACCTTCGAAACCACAAAAAAAACAACATCAGGAGAGGATATATAATGATCGAAAAGGTCATGCTGCGCTCGGCGGCATCGGCATCGGCATCGGCATTGGCAATGGCGTTCGCGTTTGGCGTGATGACGCCGGCCGAAGCGCAGGATCGCGAAGCGGGTGATGTGCAAGCGACCTCGAACGCGCAGGTTCCCGCCCGGCCTGCACCGCAGCCTGACGGCACGCCGGTGACTGCGCCGGACGGTGCGACGCCGCCGGCGCCGGCTGACGCCAGTGCCCAGGCCGCGAGCGAGGGCGATATCATCGTGACCGCCAACCGCACCTCGTCGCTGGCATCGCGTACGCCGATCGCGTTGACGGCCGTAACCGGTGAGGGCCTGCGCGATGCGGGCATCACCAATCCGACTCAGCTCGCCGACCAGGTGCCCAGCCTGTCGATCGATCGCGGCAATGGCCTTCAGATCACCATTCGCGGCGTGACAAGCGCCGATGGCTCGGAAAAGGGCGATCCTTCAGCTGCCTTCCTCGTCGACGGCATCTATATCGCCCGACCACAGGCGCAGGAGGTGTCCTTCTACGACATCGACCGGGTCGAGGTGCTGCGCGGGCCGCAGGGCACCCTCTATGGCCGCAACACCACCGCCGGCGTCGTCAACATCATCACCGCCCGGCCGCGCCATGAATTCTCGGCTTCGGTCGATGGAACCTATGCCAGCTACAACAACATCCAGGGTACGGCCGTCCTCAACGTGCCGGTATCCGACGCGATCGCCGTGCGCGGCGCCATCAACCTCGACCGCCGCGACAGCTATATAGAGCAGGGCAACTCGCGGTTCAGCCTCAACCCGTTCAAGGACAATCTGTCGGGTCGCCTGACTGCGCTGTTCGACTTGGGCGGCCGGAGCAGCCTGATCGTGCGTGGCGATTACAGCCGGCAGAAGGGCGGCATCACCAATCTCGTGCCCTTGTCCAACTTCTTCGTCTCGCCACAGGGTGCCCCCGCGGCCGGGCAGGCGCTCCCCGATCCAGTCTATCGCGGCAGCCTTTCGTCCGAGGCGCGGCGCGCACTCGGCTATGACGCCATCGTCGGCGACAGCCGCAACAATCACAGCTGGGGCGTCATGGCCGAACTGAACGTGGCGCTGAGCGACGCCCTGACCCTGACCTATCTGGGTGGTTACAACGCGCTCAAGCGTGACGAAAGCAATCCTTACATCGGCGGTTTCTCAGCGGTCGGGAATGTCGCGACGCAGGCGCTGAACACCTTCCGGGGCGATTACTGGCAGAATTCGCAGGAGCTGCGCCTCAGCTACGACCAGGGGCCACTCAAGGTCCAGGTCGGTGGCTATTACTTCAAGGAACACTCGGACATCGAAAGCCTATTCATCGGGCTGCTGGCACCGAACCCCGGGACGGCCGGCTATGTCTTCGGCTATCCGCAGAAAACCAACTCGTCCTCGCTCGCAGGATTCGGCCAAGCGACGTTCAGCCTCACCGACAGGCTGCGCGTGACCGGCGGCATCCGTTATACCCATGACGACAAGTCGCGGGTCGGCGCGACGATCCGCCACGCCAATCTGAACGCCCCGCTGGTCTTCCCGCCGGATCTGCTCAACGACGCCGCGCGCACCTTCAGCAAGGTGACGTGGAAGGCCGGGGTCGACTGGGACGTGGCGCAACGCACGTTGCTCTACGGCAGCGTTTCGACTGGGTACAAGGCGGGTGGTTTCAACAATGGCTGTTCCGCCGGAACGCCCAATTGCCTGTCGCCGGTGCCCGATACGGCGCTCTATTATCGGCCGGAAACGCTGACCGCCTATGAGATGGGCGTGAAGACGCGACTGCTGAACAACAGCGTGCGTCTCAACGGCAATTACTTCCATTATGATTATAACGACCTTCAGCTGACGCAGCTGGCGAACCTGTGCAACGGCCCGTGCCAGGTGACGACCAACGCCGCGCGGGCGACGATCGATGGTGTCGAGCTGGAAAGCACGCTGCAGATCAGCCCGCGCAACCGGGTCGACCTGTCGGCCGCATGGCTTAAGGCGCGCTATGCCAGCTATGAGATCGCACCGGGCGTCAACCTGGCCGGGCGGCAACTCGACCGTTCACCCGAATGGACGGCATCGGCCGGATATACCTACACCTATCCGCTGGCCAATGGCGGCAGCATCGGTGCAGGCGTGCGGAGCCGACTCAGCGACAGCTACATGATCCTGTCTCCCGTCCTGCGCGCCCAGTTCCGGCAACCGTCCTTCACCAAGACCGATTTGACGATCACCTATACGGCCCCGGAAAACCGCTGGTACCTCCAAGGCTTCGTCAAGAACATCGAGAATGAGGTTACGCTGTCGAGCGCGACGATCGCGCTGTTCTACCCGCGCCTGATTGGGGGATCGGCGAGCTTCGCCGATCCTCGCCTTATCGGCGTGCGTGGCGGTATGAGCTTCTGATGAGGGCGCCTTCCCATCGAACCGTTGCAGGGTGGGCGATGACGTTCATCCTGCTGCCCGCAACGCCCGGCGTCGCGCAGCGAGGCGAGGACCCGGATCGACGCGCCGCGCAGACCGAGCGGGCAATGCGGCCGGAGGAACGAGCCGTCCTGACCCATGGCATCATGGCGGTCCCGATCGGCGGGGTCGTCGTGCCTGCCGAAGCGGTTCCGGGCGCGGGCTATATCGCGGGCGTACCACGGCTCGGCGTGCCTGCGTTGAAGGAAACGGATGCGAGCCTCGGCGTCGCGCATGCGGGTGGCATCCGCAAGGAAGGGGCGACGGCGCTGCCGTCCGCCCTGGCCATGGGCGCCACATGGAATCCCGGGCTCGTGCGACAGGGCGGCGCAATGATCGCGCGGGAAGCGCGGGCCAGCGGCTTCAACGTGCTGCTTGCGGGCGGCATCAACCTGATCCGCGACCCGCGGGGCGGGCGGAGCTTCGAATATTTCGGTGAGGATCCGTTGCATACCGCGATGCTGGGTGGTGCCGCCGTCGCCGGGATCCAGTCCGAGCGTGTCATCTCCACCGTCAAGCATTTCGCGCTCAATGCGCAGGAAACCGGACGGCGCTACATCGACTCCCGTATCAGCGAGGCGGCAGCACGCGAAAGCGACCTTCTGGCCTTTCAGATGGCGATCGAGATCGGGCGGCCGGGGGCGGTGATGTGCGGCTATAACCAGGTCAATGGCCGCCACGCCTGCGACAACCCCCACCTCCTGAACGACATCCTGAAGCGGGATTGGCGCTATCCGGGCTATGTCATGTCCGACTGGGGTACGGTGCGGGGGATCGAGCAGGCACTGGCCGGCCTCGATCAGCAATCGGGCGACCAGTTGGACAGTGAGATGTTCTTTGCAGCACCGCTGGCCAAGGCGGCGGCCACCGATCCGCGATACGCGACACGGCTGGCCGATATGAACCGGCGGATCCTCCGGTCGATCTATGCCGTCGGTCTGGATCGCCCTGGTCCGGCCAGCGCGCCGATCGACCGCGCCGGCCATGCTGCGGTCGCCAAGGCCGTGGCGAACGAGGCGATCGTCCTGTTGCGCAATCGCGGCGACATCCTTCCGCTGGCCAGGACCGCACGGCGGATCGCCGTCATCGGCGGCCAGGCCGATCGCGGCGTCCTGTCGGGCGGCGGATCGTCGCAGGTCGAGGGCGAAGGTGGCGCCGCCCTCCATATCCCGATGGGCAGCGGCGATGATCCCTTCTCGAACCATCTGATCCAGACCTATCACCGCTCGGTGCCGCTGGCCGCGTTGCGTAGGCGTGCGCCGGACACGCGCTTCGTGTTCCGGGATGGTCATCATCTGACTGACGCCGTAGCGGCCGCCAAGGGCGCCGATGTCGCAATCGTCTTTGCCACACAATGGATGGGTGAAGGCCTGGACGTGCCTGACCTGTCGCTTCCCGATGGACAGGATGGCCTGATCGCGGCGGTCGCCGCGGCCAACCCCAACACGATCGTCGTGCTGGAAACCGGATCGGCGGTGAAGATGCCATGGGCGGACGATGTCGCCGGGGTGATCGCCGCTTGGTATCCGGGTGCCCAGGGGGCGGAGGCGATCGCGTCTGTGCTCTACGGCGACGTCAATCCTTCCGGCCGCCTGCCGATCACCTTCCCCCGCGACGCCGACCAGCTTCCCCATCCCGAACTGGCGGGAAGCGCGACCGTGGACCCGACCTTTCTCGGTCAACCCGTGGCCAACGAAACGCTCAGTGTCGATTACGATGTGGAAGGGGCCGATATCGGCTATCGCTGGTTCGCCAGAACGGGAAAGGCACCGCTTTTCCCGTTCGGCTACGGCTTGAGCTATACGCGCTTCCGTTACGGTCCGCTTACGATCGGGCGCGGCGGCAACGGCGATCTGACCGCACGCTTCACCATCACCAATGTCGGGTCGCGTCCCGGCGCGGACGTGGGACAAGTTTATCTCAATGCCGGTGCCGGCCGATCGACACGCCGATTGGTGGGTTTCGAAAAGGTGATGCTTGCTCCCGGCGAAACCCGCACAGTGTCGGTCCAGATCGACCCCAGGTTGCTGGCACGCTGGCAAGACGGGGGCTGGTCGATCGACAAGGGGCGTTACGACTTCTTCGTCGGCCGCTCGGCCGAGGACCGCGATACGGTCGCCAGCGTCACGTTGGCGGGGCGGCACTGGCATGACTGACCAGGCGTCGGGCCGCCTGGCGGAACTGCGTTCGGGCTGGCGTGTCCTGCTGGGAGCAACCCTGGGGGCCGGATTAGGGGTGTCTTCCATCCCCTTCTATACGGCGGGCGTCTTCGTCCCCGAGCTGGAACGGGCATTCGGCTGGTCCCGGGCGCAGCTCTCGGTCGGATCGCTGGTCGCCATGGCGACTTTGGCGGCGGCCTCGCCGGTTGCGGGGCGCCTGATCGACCGTCGCGGCGTGCTGGGCCCGACCATGCTTTCGATGACCGCACTGATCGCAGGATTCGTCCTGCTCGCGGTCCAGCCGGGCTCCTTCGCTCTCTATCTCATGATCCTGGCCGCCCAATCCGCTTTGGCGAGCAGCGCATCGCCGATCGCCTATACCCGCGCGGTCAATGCACGCTTCGACAGCGCCCGTGGTCTGGCACTCGGGATCACGCTGGCGGGGGTCGGGCTAGCGGCGGCCGGAGCGCCGTCGCTCGTCACATGGGGGATCGAGCGCTTCGGCTGGCGCGCAGCCTATGCCGCTATCGCCCTGCTTCTCACGGTGGCCTCGCCCGTCATCATCCTGCTGCTACGAACCGACCCTGTCGCGATCGCGCCACGACTGAGCGAATCGGCAATCACGGCGCGGTTGCGCGATGGGCCGTTCGCCCATCTGCTTGCGACCTTCATCATCCTCGCGGTCGGCCTGTCCGGTCTGGTCCTTCACCTGGCACCGATGCTGCGCGATCTGGGGATGACCCCGCTGGAGGCGGCCGGCGTTCAGGGCGTTATGGGCGCGTTCATCCTGATCGGGCGGCTCGTGATTGGATGGGCGCTGGACCGTTTCTTTGCGCCCTATGTCGCGGCCATCGTGATGGTCGCCACGGCCGGCGGGCTGGTCATCCTCGGCTGGGGCGGCACGGCCTACGCGATCCCTGCCGCCGCTATGCTCGGCTTCTCGATGGGGGCCGAGGTCGATCTCATCGGCTATCTGGTGGCGCGTTACTGGCCGTTGGGAGGCTATGGCCGAGTTTACGGATTGCTCTTTGCTGGATTTCTGTTCGGTACAGGGCTGAGCCCGGTGTTCATCACCCAGCTTGTCGCCAGCGGGGGCGGCTACAGACTGGCGCTTTACGGATGCGCGGCGTGCGTCCTGATCTCGGCCCTGGCCTTTGCAAGGCTGCCGCAATTTGCCAAGCCTGCGACAGCGTAAGCTTTAACAACGGGACGGAACGATCATGCCGGGTATACCGGTCAACGACTGCTACTCCCGCCTCGTTCATCCACGTCCCTTGCCGATGGGGCGGATTGCGGTCGAAGTTCCGACCTTCGTTGTCGTCCGGCAAGGATCGCTGCGGCTGCGCTGGGCAGCGCACGAATGTCATCGCGAGGTGGGTCAGGCCGTAGCGATCGCGGGAAACCAGACCTTCGACATGATCGCCCGCCCTGGACCGAATGATGCGCCGTTCGAGTCCGACTGGATCCGCTGCGACCCCGACCTGATCGACGGGCAGTCGCGGGTGGAGGAAACGGGCATCCGCATCAGCGACGCTTTTGCCATCGACAAGCATGCCACGGAATTTCTGACCGCCTTCGATCGTGCCTGTGAGGTTCTGTCCCGCCCGCACGATCATCCTGCCTCTTTGCCTCGCCTGCGCGTGCTGGAACTGATGAGCTGGCTGGAATTCGCCGGCGCCCATTTCAACGATGCGCGCACGACACCGCTGACACGGCAAATTCGCATGATGATTGCGGCAGATCCCAGCGTCGTATGGACGACCACCGCCATGGCGGCCGTTCACGGTATGAGCGAGGCGACGCTGCGCCGCCACCTTCAGGAAGAGGGAACCTCATTCCAGGACATTCTGATCAACGTGCGGATGTCACGCGCACTGACGCTTCTGCAATTCACCGACCAGCCCATCGCGCAGATCGGCTTCTCGGTCGGCTATGACAGCCCCTCACGATTCACGGCCCGGTTCAGCCAGCGTTTCGGGTTCACCCCGTCCGCGATCCGACGAAAGGCCGATGGGGCTGTATTCAAGGATGATGCCCCAGAGTAATTTCCGCCAGGATGGTCGATCAGCGAAAGCCCTGTACGTCTCGCCACCTGCGCACGCCATCGTGCTGTCGGTGGATGAGAAGAGCCAGATCCAGGCGCTCGACCGCACCCAGCCGGGGCTGCCGCTCAAGCACGGCCGGGGTGCGACCATGACCCACGACTACAAGCGCAACGGCACCGCGACGCTGTTCGCCGCCCTGAACGTCCTCGATGGCTCGGTGATCGGGCGGAACTGCCGCCCGACAAGGCAGTCAAGGTCATCCTGGATAATTATGCGACCCACAAACGGCCCAGAGGCCGCGCGTGGCTCGATCGCCACCCGCGCTGGACCTGCCCACCTCCTGTTCGTGGCTGAACGCGGTCGAGGGCTTTTTCGCCAAGCTCACCCGCCGTCGCCTGAAAAACGGCGTCTTTCACTCCGTCCTCGACCTGCAGGCCGCCATCAACCGCTTCATCACGGAGCATAACCAGCAGCCAAGGCCATTTGTCTGGCGTGCCGATCCGAATGAGATCATCGCGGCTGTTAGAGCGGACTGAATCGATAGGGATTCACAAGGGCGCGGTTTTCTGATTCACGATCGCCTGCTGGCGAAGGAGGCCGGCAGGAATGGGTCGAGCCTTATCGCGTGATCTACGGGACCGTGTTGTTGGTGCAGTTGAAGGCGGACTTTCGTGCCGACAGGCGGCCGAACGGTTCGGGGTCAGCGCAGCGAGCGCGATCCGGTGGCGACAGTTGGCGCTCCGACACGGCACGCCGGCGGCCAAGCTGCAGGGCGGCGACCGTCGCACAGCGAGGATCGAGGCGCATGCGTCCTTCATCCTGAAGGCGATCGAGCAGCAACCTGATCCGACGCTGGCGGAGTTGCGCGAAATGTTGGCCGGCCGTGGCGTAAGCGTCAGCATCGCGACGCTGTGGCGTTTCTTCGCCCGGCACGGGATCACGCGCAAAAAAAGACCGGCCACGCGACCGAGCAGGATCGTCCCGATGTCCTGAAGCAACGCGAAGCGTGGTTCGATGGTCAGCTCGACCTCGACCCTGCGCGCCTCGTCTTCATCGACGAAACCTGGGCCAGCACCAATATGGCGCGGCGGCATGGCCGCTGCCGGCGGGGCGAGCGCTTGCGCGCCGGCGTTCCCTTCGGTCACTGGAAGACGACCACCTTCACAGCCGGGCTACGCCGCACCGGCATGGTCGCACCATGGGTGCTCGACGGGCCGATGAATGCCAACGCGTTCCTTACCTACGTCACCCGCGTCCTCGTGACCGAACTGGACCGCGGCGATGTCGTCATCATGGATAACCTGTCCAGCCACAAGGCACCCGCGGTGCGCGCCGCCATCGAGAGCGTCGGCGCTACGCTCCTGTTCCTCCCGCCCTATAGCCCCGACTTCAACCCGATCGAGCAGGCATTCTCCAAGCTCAAGGCGCATCTGCGCAAAGCCGCCGAGTGAAGCGCCCCGGGTTTCGCGGAGGCTCCAACTTGTGAGTAGGAGCAACCGGAATGAGCAAGACGACGAACAAGTTTTCCCCCGAGGTCCGCGAGCGTGCGGTTCGGATGGTTGGCGAGCACCGGGCGGACCATGCTTCGGAGTGGGAAGCGATTACCTCGATCGCGGGGAAGATCGGCTGCACGGCGGAGACGCTGCGGCGCTGGTGCCGGGATGATGCGTCGCGGCGTGCTGGGCCGGCCGCGCAGGCGGCCGATGACCGTGAACGGCTGCGGTT
>NZ_JBCNNI010000056.1:0-16553 GCF_039594485.1 Sphingomonas sp.
ACGCCGGGCTGTGGTTCCGACGGGGTCGCTTGCTCATCTTGCCTCCTGCTTACGGCCAGCATGGCCGCTGTCAGATCGACAATCCACTTATCCACGCTGTTCAAATTCCCCGAGCCACCTCAGTAGAGCGACCCATCGGATGTTCTGGCGTTTCGGAGTGGCGGTTCGGACTCCATTCTTGTCGGAATCAGATGTTCAACATAGGCATGCGTAGCACTGCGCAACGATGGAAGCTCAGCCGCCAGGATCGCACTGGAAGCGATGTTGCTGATCGGATGAAGGCGCTGGAACGCGAGAACCGCGAGCTACGCCAGGCTAACGAGATCCTGCGTAAGGCGTCGGCGTATTTTGCGATGGCGGAGCTCGACCGCCGAGCGAAGTGATGGTGTCGGACTTCACCTACGTCGCGACCTGGGCGGGGTTCGTCTACGTGGGTTTCGTCATCAACACCTACGCCCGCCGGATCGTTGGCTGGCGCGCCAGTCGGGGAGTGTCAGGAATTTCGTGTTCGGGCTGGCATAACGGGAGAGAATGAGACCCGATATGTCCCGAGGTGAAGAGCTTGCGATACCGAATGAACTCCTTGATCAGTTGCTGGCTGGGGGTGACGCCGTCACCGCCCTTGCGGATGGTGGGCTGCTGGATGCCTTGAAGAAGGCGCTTGCGGAGCGCGGGCTGAATGCCGAGATGGATCACCACCTGTCCGGGGAGGACGGAGCGGGCAATTAGCGCAACGGCTATGGTCGCAAGACGATCACGACCGATACCGGCAAGCTGGCGATCGAGGTTCCGCGCGACCGGCAGGCGAGTTTCGCCCCGCAGCTGATCGCCAGGTATCAGCGGCGCCTTCCTTGGTCCGATGACAAGATCGTGTCGATGTACGCGCGGGGCATGAGACCGATCATGCCAGCCAAGCGAGTCGACGCATATTCGCCCCCTGCCTTTGGACTGACCAGATATGCCTCGATCCCAACAATTCCGTCCCATCATGCGCAGCACGCTGCCGCACATCGGCAGAATGCCGATACAATCCGAAATTAACGCTACTTATCCAAATCTCATAATATGAGATAGTCTTTCGAAAATTGGTATGGACTCTGTGTTGTGCCAGATGTACGCTGCAGAACAATTGGCCTTACCAGTGACTCAGTTGTGGTCGCCCCGGGGGGTCGAGGAAAAAGCCGGCACCTTAAAAGGGCGCGGCGCTGGAGGGGATCAGACTATGCGGAATCGTGGACAGATCGTGCGTGATGGCGTGTCGAGCATCGCACTCGGACTCGTGCTCGTCTTGGGCACGGCGCAAACGGCACGGGCGCAGGCTGCAGCCGAGCCGCAGCCTGCCGCTCCGCAAGGAGCCGACAATCAGACCGCCGATGCGCCGATTTCCGACGAGATCGTGGTCATGGGTTTTCGAAAGTCCTATGAAGACGCGCTGAGGATGAAGCGCCAAGCCGAAGGCGTCACGGATAGCATTTCGGCTGACAGCTTGGGGCGTTTCCCGGACCTCAATGTCGGCGAAGCGCTGCAACGCGTGCCGGGTGTACAGATCAATCGGGAGGCCGCATCGCGCGACGCCACGATCAACCTGCGCGGCCTGCCCGGTACATATGTGCGCTACACGATCAACGGCCAGACCTATGCCGACCCCCTGCTCGACAGCTCTACGCCATTGGGGGCCTTCAACGCGGACGTTTTTTCAGCGATCACCGTGATCAAGACTCCGTCAGCCGTCGATCAGGCAGGGGGACTATCCGGGATCGTCGATCTGCAAATCGCGCCTGCGCTGGGGCGCAAGGACGGCGGATTTGCGAAGCTCGCCGGGGAATATAATACCCTCGGGAAATATGCTTCGCCAGCCTTCACTATAGGCTATAACAAGCACCTGTCGGACAATCTCGCCGTTTTCGGTGTCGTCGCCTACAAAAAGGAAAAGTTCCGGCGCGACTCGATTTTCCTCAATGCCTACTCTCCGCTAAATCCGACGACGACGCCCAATTTCGGACAATATGCCGATTACTATGCGTCCTTCGCTGCTAACGGTAGTTGCCCGTCGGGTCGGGTCTGTGCCGCTGGTGGGACGGCGGCCAAGGGCACGCAAGGGGTCCGATTTGCATCGGACGAGCGTCAGGTGGTGCAGTATAACAAGGGCAACCTGCTCACCATGGCGGGCGGTGCCGAGTGGCGAGCCGACGAGCATCTTAAGCTTTCGCTCAACGGCTTCTACACGCGGCGCAATTTGTCGAACAATCAACAGAATCTGATCGAGGTCGATCTGCGCGGAAACCGCACGGTGATCTCGCCACTGGATACGCCAAAGGTGCTCGCGGACGGCAATGCGTATATCCAGACTTTCAATTTCACCAATGCCCAGGTCAACGACTCTATCCGCTCCAACCCGTTGCTCGAACAGGCGTGGGACCTGATCGGCGCCGCCGACTGGCATAAGGACAACTGGCACCTGACCGGCACGGTCGTGAAATCGCGTGGCGAGAACAACGCGGTACAGACCCAGATCGACGTGCGTAACCTGCCGACAGCGGCCGGCAACGGCATCAACGGCAGCTTCGCGTCGGGTGGATCGAATATCGGCGGCTATAGTCTCGGCATCAATCGCAATCCTGCCGTGATCGTACCAGCAGGCCCCTGGTCCTGGAGCCCTGCCAATCAGCCGACCCAGATCGCGGCCAATGGCGACCAACTGGTCGTGACGGGTTCGTCCGGCTATGGGCTCAATCAGGTCGGCGCTGGGCAGTTCGATGTCGAACACAACTTCGACGATCTTCCTTTCCTGAAGTCGATCATCCTCGGCGGCCGCTACGAGCGGGACCGCTACATCTCCCGCGGGTATCGAACCAGTGCCAAGGGGATCCAGACTCAGAATATCAGCAGCAGCTTCCTCGGGACTACCTCCTATCTGGGCTCGTTCTTCGGCGGATCGGTGCCGGGCATCCTGACGAACTGGCCGCAGGTCAATTACGACGCAGCCGTTTCAGCGTTGAAGCCGGTTGCGGCAGCAGCGGGTGACGTCGTGACAGCGACCGGCTGGATCAACGACCCCACGAATGCGGCCTACACGCTCTACAACTTCGATGTAAGCAACGACATCTGGGCAGCCTATGGCCAAGTGAAGTTCGGCTTCACGCTGGCAGGCGTGTCCATTCACGGCAACGCGGGGCTGCGCTATGAACAGACCCGGCAGATAATCAATACGCAAAACCGGCAGGTCGGCGCCGGCGGTGCCATCACCTTCGTGCCCGTCGAATTTCGCCAGAAATACCACAATGCCCTGCCTTCGGTCATCGTGGCGGCGGATCTGACGGACAAGCTGGTGCTGCGTGGGGCCTATTACGAAACCTTCGTTCGCCCGCAGCCGCGCAACTTGACTCCGGCGACGGCCGTGAGTGCCAATTCGAGCGGTTATGCGATCGCCTATGGCGGCTTCGACCTGAAGCCCTATTCGGCGACGGCTCAGGATCTGTCCCTCGAATGGTACAATCGGCCGGGCGGCGTTTTTGCCTTGGCTCTCTACCGAAAGCGGATCACCAACCTGATCGCGCCAGAGAGCAGGCTGGACAAGCTTTGCCCTGCCGATGCGTCCGCCTTCGGGCTAGGTCAGTTGACCTTGGTCGGCACCACCTGTTTCAGCAACGTTCTGGTCAATGGGCAACCGGCGATCATCACCGCCACGGGGAATTACAACCAGCCCAATCCGATCACCGTCAAAGGCCTTGAATTCAGCGCCCAGCAGAATTTCGATTTTTTGCCTGGATTGCTGAAGAATCTCGGCGGACAGTTTAATTACTCCTATACCGATATTTCGGGCACTAATACCGACGGTTCTCCTGCCGTTCTGCCCGGCGTATCCAAGAACAACATCAACGTCATCGGATACTATGAAACGAAAAGGTTCGGATTTCGCGGCACCTACAGTTGGCGCGATCAATATGTCCTGACCGGTGGCTCGACGTTCACGGGCGGCGCGAGTCTCGTAGCGCCCCGCAGCCAGTTCGACGCTTCCACCTCGTTCAACTTTAATGAGAATTTCTCGATCTCACTTGATCTTTACAACCTGACAAATGCCAAGCGCATTCAGTATCAGGTCACGCCGGACATCCCACGCCAAGCGGATTATGACGGACGCACGTTCACTCTGAGCCTGCACGGCACATTCTAGAGGAGGCGGAATAGGAGACAATAGTGTCGGTTACTCGTCGCCATCTTCTGGGTCAGGGTGCGGCTGCCGCGCTGGTGGGGTGGGCACCGCCGAGCTGGGCAGCCGCGCCAAAGGCCGATGCTCCTGCTGGTCTCCTATGCAATTTACGAGACGGAGCGGTCGTGCTGGACGGTCCAGCACGGCTCGCCTGGACGGTGCCACAAGGCGAGCAACGTGCCTACCGCCTTCAACTGCTACGCGTCGCGAACGGAAGCCGGGCGCTGTGGGACGGTGGCTGGGTATCGGACGACCGCAGTACCGGCGTCGAACTGCCCTTGGCGGCGCGGACGGTGATGGGGCCGGACGATGCGTGTTTTTGGCGGGTGCAGATCAGCGACGGGACGGGACGGCGTTCAGGCTGGTCGGCGCCGCAACTGCTACTCGCCGCACCCGCACGATGGGAGGCGCGATCGATCTGGGCGTCCCGCGCGACGACTTTAATATCCCCCGCCGACTGGGCGCTGATCCGCCACGGCTTCGTACTGGCACGCAAGCCAGTGCTCGCATGGCTGAGGGTTTCGGCGTCCTCGCCCGAACCGATCCGCCAATATGTGTTCCGCGCTTGGGTGAACGGGCGGCTGGTCGGCCTCGGTCCGTCGCGCGCCTCGCAGCCCGACAAGCAGGCGCATTATGTCGGGATCGAGGTCACCGACGCCTTGCACGCCGGGCACAATGCCCTTGCCGCGCTCTGCTATACGACGGAGGGCCACGCCTTCCAAGCCGAACTCCTCCTTCTCCATGCCGATGGCAGCCGCCAAGTCATTGCCAGTGGTCCTGACTGGAAAGCACAGGACGGCGCTGCATGGCGGCCGCCCGCAGGCACGACCGGCGGTGGCTATTACGTCGCACCATTGGAGGCGATCGATGCCCGGCACGAGCCCGTCGGCTGGTGCGATGCCAACTATGACGACGCAGACTGGCCCCGTGCCCTTCTCCGGCCGACGCTCCCGTCGCTGATACCCGAGGGTGCAGGCCCGCTGGGTATCGCCTTGGAACGGCCCGCTCACGTCCAGCAGGAAGCCGGCTTGTGGCGCGTCGACTTCGGTAGCGAACTGGTCGGCGGCTTGGCCCTGACGGTCCGCGCCGCTGGCGGTGAACGGCTCCGCGTCAGTCTCGGCGAGGAACGCAATGCCGACGGCAGCGTCCGCGATCACTTGCGCTGCGGCCAGATCTATCGCGAGAACTGGACGCTCCGCCCGGGCGAGCAGCGCCTCGAGCATTGGGGCTATCGTGCCTTTCGCTGGGTGGAGATTGAAGGACCGGCCAATCTCGAGCTCGACGTCGCGGCCCTCCGGCTCGAACAGCCATGGCGCGAGGACGATGCGCACTTCGCTAGTACCGATCCCGAACTCGACCGCGTCCACGCCTTCTGCACCTATTCGATCCGCGCGACCCGTCTCGATCTTTATCAGGATACCCCGACCCGCGAGCGGGGTCCTTACGAGGGCGATACGGTGGTCAATCAGGCGTCCGAATATGCGGTGCAGCGATCCTATGCGCTCACTCGTCAGTCGATCGACTGGCTGATCCACCGTCCGACATGGCCAACCGAATATCGGCTGATGCCGCCGGTACTCGCTTGGCGTGACTATATGGCCACTGGCGACGACCGGCTGCTCCACGACCGGTTCGATGCGATGGTCGCGGCGCAACTGGTCGACCGGATCAACATCGATGGGCTGGTCGAAAAGGACCCTGGGGAATCGAGCAAGCCTTGGGGGGACCTGGTCGACTGGCCCAAGGCGAACCGCGACGGATTCGTATTCCGCCCGGTGAACACCGTGGTCAACGCTTGGCAGGTCGCCGCACTGAACGCGTTGTCGATGATCGGCACCACCATCGGCCGCGCAGCGGAGGCACATAGCCTGTCAGCCGTCGCGGCACGTATGCGTACGGCGATGAACACACATCTTCTCACCCCCGAGGGTATCTACCGCGACGGCAGCGGTACCGAGCATTGTTCTCAACACGCGACTGCCTTCGCCATAGCACTGGGCATTGCCGACGACGGAGCGGCACGAACGGGTGCCGCGGCACTCGCTCGACAGGGCATGCGGATGAGCGTCTATGGTGCGCAATTCCTGCTCGAGGCGTTATATCGTGGAGGCCAGCCCGATGCCGCGATGGCGCTGATGACATCGCATGACGATCAAAGCTGGCTGGCGATGCTCGATCGCTGGGGTGCGACGATCGTGATGGAGGCGTGGAATCCCATGCTGAAGCCCAACACCACGTTCAGCCATGCCTGGGGAACTGCTCCCGCCAATCTTATTGCAAATGCCTTGGCAGGCGTGACGATCACGGAGCCCGGCGCGCGACGGCTGCGCATTGCGCCCCAGCCAGGCGCACTGGGTCGGTTCGAAGCGAAGGTGCCGACGATCCGTGGACCTGTCGGAGTCACGTGGCGCCGCGAAGGTGCGCCGCTGCTGACGCTGGAGGTGCCACCAAATGTTCGCGCCGACGTGGCTATGGCCCTGCCAGTCCCTGGCATGCAGGCAGCGCGAATATCCGGCCCAGACGGCGTCAGATCCGTCCCGATCATCGGCGACCTGTTGCGCTACGATGACTTGCCTGCGGGACATTATCGCTTCGCGCTTCTGCGGACCTCGGGCCCAAGGGAGCGGTAGTCGGAAGCGACTGGAACGACAGATCGGGTTCGAGCAGGGAGGACAGGGCCGAAGTTCCACATTATAGTACGGCGGTCTACCGGGGCTCCTGCCAGAGGAAAGCTTGCCCATGCCCGCATCCGCCACCAAGGCCGATCCTGCCGAAGCCAAGACGCCATCCGGCAGTCAGACGCTATTACGCGGCCTCGATCTGATCGACGCCATTAGCGAAGGACCGATCGCGCTCGCCGAACTCGCCGTTCGGCTCGGCCTTACCCGCAGCACGACGCACCGCCTCGCCAGCGCTTTGATCGATCGCCGGTTCGTGACCTTCACGCCACGCCAGGGCTATTGGCTGGGGCCAAAGCTTCTGGAATTGGGTTTCCTGGCGCAGAAGCAAGCCGACGTCGTGCAGATTGCCCGCGATCATCTACAGACGCTTGCCGCCGCATCGGAGGATACCGTGCATCTCGGCGTGCGGGACCAGGATCATGCGCTGTACCTGGACAAGATTCCTGGCCGCCGACGTGTCGACATCAGCAGTCGCATCGGCGATCGTCAGCCGATGACCTCGACCGGATTAGGAAAAGCGCTGATGCTTGACGATCCCGAGCGGCTTTGGCGTCCCCATTTCGATGCCGAAGGAAATACCGCAGACTATGACCAATGGCTTCGGCGAATGCGCCAATATGTCGCATCCGGCTTCGCCTTCGACCTTGAGGAAAACGAGGATCAGATCCGCTGCGTCGCCGCGCCTATCCGAGACACCAAAGACAGCATCGTTGCGGCAATCAGCGTCTCAAGCGCCGCGCAATATATGTCCGACGATCGTATGATGTCTCTCACGAAGGACGTGCTTGCATCGGCGCATGCGATCAGTCGCGACCTCGGGTGGCGTGGCAGATAAACCCGCAGGGTTTCGGAAGGCCACGCTTCTCACCAGATCTCACCGAAGCTGCCTGCGCTATGCGCCCATGCCGTTAGAGCGGGATGACATCAGATTGATCCCCCCTCTCCGTCAGGGGAGGGGAAATCATTTTGGATCATCGTCACGTCATCACGGCCTGTAACCTATTGGCCTGCCCCCTTGCTTTCATAATAGTGGGCAAGAACGGCGAATGCCTCTTTGCGCTGGCCCGTTTCGGATATCAGACCCTTCCGGTTCCAACCTTGCTGAAAGTCTGGATTCTGGCGCCGGGGTGAGCGGAAGTCCTTCAATATCCAAGGCGATAGGCCGCGCAGGGTTGGCACATGGTCGGCCATGCCCAGCGTAGCACGATAATAGTCCGCCTGAAACTCTTCGGAGAATTTCTGCTTGTTGACAGGGTCATGGAAGCCCGCGCGCGCGTCGGCGCCCAATTCACTGAATATCAACGGCTTATCTGATGGAACATGCCATTCGCTCCGGGCCAGATCGCTCAGCCGGTCTTCGGTATACCAGCCGTTATAGGTGTTGATCGCCAAGACATCGAGCGCATCGCCAAGTGGATCGGCCAAGGTCATGATCGGATGATCCGCCCCCTTGGTCCGCTCGACCAGCAAGGCCGCGCTGATGAGCCGTGTATCGTCCATTCGCCGCGCGTCGCTGATCAGCGTTCGCAAGAAGACGTTGCGCGCGTCGGTGACCGGCGTCTCGTTTGCAACGCTCCAGATCGCGATCGAGGCGCGATTGCGATCGCGAAGGATGTTCTCCGCCAGCATCATGCGCGCACGGTTGAGGGTGTCGGGGTTCGACCATGCCACCCGCCAATAGACCGGCACTTCGCTCCAGACGATCAGGCCGAGCTCGTCGGCTAGCCGCACGGTCACATCGGAATGCGGGTAATGGGCCAGTCTTACGAAATTCCCATGCAACCCATCTTTGATTTCGGTCAACAGCGCGCGCGAGGCAGCGGGGGTCATCGCACGCGTCGGCGCAACGCCAAGCTCTTCCTCATGCATCGAGATGCCCCGCAGGAAGATGGGCTTGCCGTTCAGCAGGACATTCGCGCCACGGCGTTCGATCGTGCGGAAGCCAATCCGGTCCTTCCATTCATCCTCACCGGCCACGATCGATACGTCGTACAGTTTCGGCTTTTCAGGCGACCAGCGGATCAATGCACGCGGCGCCGCCATCGTCGCGCGCCAATTGCCAGCGGCGTCAGTAACCCCGGTCTTGTCGAGGCCCAGACCCGCGACACGCAGTCTGATGGCGCTATGTGCCGCTTGCGGCCCGTCCAGGTGTACGTCGACGGCCATTTTCCCGTCGCGTGTCAATCGTACCCAGGCATCGTCGACATAGGTGTCGGGTGTCCGAATTAATCTCACCGCACGGGTGATACCGCCATAATTTTCCCAATCGGTGACAGGCGGCGGTACCGTCGCTTCGGTCGCCTGCGAATCCACGCCGACGGTGATCTGGTTCTGTCCATCGCGCAGCACCTGCGTTACGTCGAAGGCGAAGGGCGTAAATCCACCCTCGTGTCGACCGACCTCCTTGCCGTTCATGTAAACGATCGTCTTATAATTGGCCGCGCCAAAGCGCAGAAAATAGCGCCCTTTACGCGTCGTCGGCGAGGCAAAGGCCCGCTGGTACCACATCAATCCATCGTAATGACGCAACTCAGGCGCCGTCGTCAGCCACGATGAGGGCAGTGAGGTCTGGGCGGAACGGGCAAGATCGAACTCATAGAGGACGCGACTATCTTCGGCCATTGCCTTGCGAGTATCGATATCGAGCCAGCGCTGCTGGCCTGGATCGGGAAGCGCGCCGTGAAAAGCAGCGATACCCGAGCGAAAAGGATCGATCGAGTAATGCCACGGCCCCGATAAATCGATGCCGTCTCTCAAATCTGCCGCCACCATCAGAGGAGCTGGTTGAGGCGGGACGATACTTGAGCCCTCTTTTTGCGCCGTGCCCGGTGCGGGCATCATGGCCAGCAACGCCCCAATGGTCCAGCCTAACCCTGCCATTGCAATCGACATTCTGTTGCGTGTGGTGATCATCGCCTTCCTCTCCCTTGTCGTATTTGATGGAATGTTTTTCGTTGCCTCCATGGCGTGAGCGCCGTTGCGTTCAAGACCGTGCAATTCAGCCAATCCTCACATTCGGTCCAGCAACGAATATACGGGGTTAGTATCTCTGGTCAGATCGTTCATCATTTGGTGGCCATGATCCGGTCGCACAGGGATCAATCGCCAAGTGCTCTGATGAAGACGGTGAATAGCGGCCACTACTCGCGACATCGTCGCATCGCCCTCGATGTGGTCTGCTTTATGAAAGGCACCGTGCGGCTCCCATTGTACGAAGCGAAGACGGAGAAAGCCAATCCGGTCGCCGCGTCGCTCCAACATGCCCGGCAGGTCGTAGTCGTCACGTACTCAAAAAAAAGGACTCTAGGCACATGCATAAGCTGGTTGATGGTCTCGGAACCCGAGCTAACAGTGCGGCTACATCTGCGTCCGTGCTCATAACGCGTGGCAGTTCAGATGTCGGGAATATTTTATCGTTCAGATGAACGACCAACCGAGTACCCTCCGCATCGGCAACTCGACATGCCGCCTCCAAGAACTCAGCGTTATTTGCCCGCAGGGCATTTGCATACATTTCGGCATAGGCCTCCATCACCTTCGGAAACACCTTTGCATTACAGTTCCTCTCGCTGCCCGATAGCGCGGCAGCCGGGCAAGGATCGTTCTTTCCAAAGCCAGCCGAGGGCTGATATCCATCATACAGAAGCGTTTCGTCGCGGCCTCGACAATGCCAGCGTCGTAGTTGAGCTCGGCACCAAGCCGCTTAAAAATTTGCAAGTCAAACGCAACAACAGCCGCCAGCTTGTTGAATCGCAAGGTCCGAGCGCCGTCGTGTAGAGACCTGGCCAGATCAGTTCGCGTCCGGTCGAGCATGGGCATGAAATCATAGGTGACGGTTCGGGTGCCACATCCCGCCAGATTTAGCAGGCTCCGCGCACACGCTGCGATCAGACGATCCCAGGCCGCGCCACACGTTTCAACGTTCTCATGAAGGCGGAGGCCTTCGACCACGAACCAGCGCATTGCTTGCGTCATCATGAGGAAAAAAAGGGGGGGGGCGCAACGATCACGACGCTCATCTCAACGTATGCAATGTCGAGATCGCCTGATCCGGTTGGAACCTTCCGCATATTCCCCTCCCTGCCATAACCGCCGGATTTTTTGTCCGCTTGCGAAAGCACATACCATTTGGCCAGACCAATGCAATGATTCCCATTATATGGAATTCATATCCACTATATACAATTTTCTACACCATCTCGACAGGCTGCAGCATGCGCCATTCACCCGAGCGGCAGTGATCTCTCCTGCCGCAAATTTAGGCAGTATCTCCATTCTAGTGGATTGATCGAGACGAAAGAGTCCATTGGGTGATTCACTTTGCCACGGCGCCGTGCGATGGTGCGGGATACGCAGCGGGATTGAGATCAGCGTTACGGCATCGGACTGGGTACGACTTGAGGGGATCGTGGCGGCGCGCAGCTTGCAGCAGAAGCATGTGTGGCGGGCGCGGATCGTGCTGCTGAGTAAAGCTGGTCTGGGCACGGTCGCTATCATGGCGGCGACGGGCAAGTCGAAGACCTGCGTGTGGCGCTGGCATGAGCGGTTCATGGCCGGGGGTGTCGAGGGCCTGTGACCCACGACTACCAGCGCAACGGCACCACGACGCTGTTCGCCGCCTTGAACGTCCTCGATGGCTCGGTGATCGGGCGCAACATGCAGCGTCACCGCCACCAGGAGTTCATCCGCTTCCTCAACGCCATCGAGACCGAACTGCTGCCCGACAAGGCCGTCCACGTCATCCCCGACAATTACGCGACCCACAAACAGCCCAGGGTCCTCGCCTGGCTCGATCGCCACCCGCGGTGGACCTTCCACTCCGTCCTCGACCTGCAGGCCGCCATCAACCGCTTCATCACCGAGCATAACCAGGCGCCAAGGCCATTCGTCTGGCGCACCGATCCGTATGAGATAATCGCCGCTGTTAGACGAGGGCATCAAACGTTGGAACCAATCCACCAAGTGCAGCAGTGTCCGCGCTGTTCGTCAATGACGGTGCGGCGCTGATCCTGACGCCGATCGTTATCGCCATGCTGCGGGCGCTTGGGCTCAAGGACAAGGCGACGCTGGCATTCGTCATGGTGGCCGGGTTCATCGCCGACACCGCCAGCCTGCCGCTGGTCGTGTCGAACCTCGTCAACATCGTGTCGGCCGACTTCTTCCAAGTCGGGTTCGGTGACTATGCGTCCGTGATGGTGCCGGTCGACCTCGTGTCGATCGCCGCGACGCTGGCGGCGCTGCTGCTGTTCTTCCGGCGCGACATACCGACAGACTATGACGTGCGGGCGCTGCGCGCGCCGCGCGAGGCGATCCGCGATGCTGCAACGTTCCGCGCCGGATGGATCGTGCTCGCCCTGCTGCTCGCCGGCTTCTTCCTGCTTGAACCGCTGGGCGTGCCGGTCAGCGCCGTCGCCGCTGCTGGCGCGATCCTGCTGTTGGTGATTGCGGGGCGGGGCCATGTCATCCAGACCGGCAAGGTGCCGCGCGGCGCGCCGTGGCAGGTCGTCATATTCTCGCTCGGCATGTACTTGGTCGTCTATGGCCTTCGGAACGCAGTGTTGACCAATCATTTGGCGGCGCTGCTCGATCGCGCCGCGCAAGGCGGCGTGTGGGGTGCGGCACTGGGTACGGGCGTCATCGCGGCCGTCCTGTCGTCGGTGATGAACAACATGCCGACCGTGCTGGTGGGCGCGCTGTCGATCGACGCCGCGCACGCGACCGGGGCGGTCAAGGAAGCGATGATCTACGCCAACGTGATCGGCTGCGACCTCGGCCCCAAGCTGACACCGATCGGCTCGCTCGCGACGCTGCTGTGGCTGCACGTCCTGGGGCAGAAAGGCGTGCGCGTTGGATGGGGCTATTATTTCCGGGTCGGTGTCACGCTGACCGTGCCTGTCCTGCTCATCACGCTGGCGGCGCTCGCGCTGCGAATTGGAATGCCTGATGCCTCTCCGCGGCGTGGCCGACCCCGATCATCTGCCCGCGCTCGACCGGCGCTATGCGCTCGATCGCCCCGCTCTCGGGCTGGGCGCTGGCAATCCGCCGCCCCGCATCCTGCTGCTCTACGGGGCGCTGCGCGAGTGATCCTATTCGCGCCTGTCCATCGAGGAGGCGGCGCGACTGCTCCGCTTCTTCGGCTGCGAGACCCGAATGTTCGATCCCGCAACGCTGCCGCTGCCCGACCAGCACGCCGGCGACGACCATCCGGCCGTCCATGAACTGCGCGAACTGTCGATGTGGTCGGAGGGGCAGGTGTCGTGCAGCCCCGAGCGCCACGGCCAGATTACCGGAATCATGAAGCTGCAAATCGACCACCTTCCGCTCAGCATGGGCGGGATGCGCCTTACGCAGGGCCGCACGCTGGCGGTCATGCAGGTGTCGGCGGGATCGCAGTCGTTCAACAGCGTCAGCAGCTTGCGCGTGCTGGGCCGCTGGATGCGAATGGTGACGATCCCCAACCAAATCGAGCGTCGCCAAACCGTTCAACGAGTTTGATGACGCCGGCCGCATGAAGCCGTCGAGCTATTACGACCGGATCTTGCACGTGATGGAGGAACTGGTGCGCTTCACCATCCTGTTGCGCACACATACCGCGCAACTGGTCGATCGCTATTCAGAGCGAAAGGAAGCCGGAGTGCCGATCGACGCCGCCACGGACCTGTCCAGCATTGCGACCATGGCGCAATCCTGATCGCCACCGAGGGCCGAATGCTCAAACGGATCCATTCTCACTCCGCCTTCCATTTCACCGGGATCCGCAGGTAGGTGACGCCGTTCGCCTCCGCTTCATGGAAGCGGCCCGCGCGGACGTTGACCTGGATCGAGGGCAGCAGGAGCTTGGGTACTGACAGACCCGCGTCACGCTGCTCTCGCATCGCGACGAAATCGTCCTCGCTCACCCCGTCATGGACGTGGACGCTCGACCGGCGCTGCTCGCCTACGGTCGATTCCCAGCGATAGTCATCGCGACCCGGTGCCTTGTAGTCGTGGCACAGGAACAGTCGCGTCGTGTCCGGTAGCGCCAGCAGGCGACGGATCGAACGATAGAGCATCCGCGCATCCCCGCCGGGGAAGTCGGCGCGGGCGGTGCCATAGTCGGGCATGAACAGCGTGTCGCCAACGAACGCGACGTCGCCGACCCGATAGGCGATATCGGCAGGGGTGTGCCCGGGGACGTACAGCACCTGGACCTCCAGATCGCCGATCGTGAAGCGGTCGCCATCCTCGAAAAGCCGGTCGAAGTCCGATCCGTCGGTCTTCAGGTCGTCCATCGCGAACACCGGGCGTAAAATCTTCTGCACGTCGCGGATATGCGCGCCGATCCCGATCCAGGCGCCGGTGTGGGCCTTGATGAAGGGGGCGGCCGACAGGTGATCGGCATGAGCATGCGTCTCCAGCAGCACCCTGATCCGCCAGTCCTGTTCGCGGGCAAAGGCGACGATGCGCTCGGCCGAGCGGGTGTCCGCGACGCCGCTCGCTATGTCGAAGTCGAGCACCGGGTCGATCACCGCCGCGACCCGCGTCGCGGGATCGCCGACAAGGTAGCTGATCGTGTTGGTCGGCTCGTCGAAGAAAGCCTCGATGAAGGGCTGGGTCATGATGTCCTCCGTTAGCGCTTGCTTATATATTAGGATGTGCTACATAAGCAATATCTCATGGATTAGTGATGATGCTCAAACCGCCGGTGGACTTGGCGACATTCGAGGCGAAGGCCGGTCAGGTAGCCGACACGCTGAAGGCAATTGCCAATGCGCGGCGGCTGATGCTGCTGTGCAAGCTGGTCGAGCATGGCGAGGTGACGGTCGGCGATCTGGCGCGTGATGTCGGCCTGTCGCAGTCGGCCTGCTCGCAGCACCTCGCCAAGCTGCGCGACGAAGGCCTCGTCACCTATCGGCGGGAGAGTCAGACGCTTTGGTACGCCATTGCGGATGCTCGCGTCGAAACGCTGCTCGCCACGCTCTACCAGCTCTATTGCAAGGATTGATGCGATGACTCTTGCGACCCTTTCCCCCGCCGACACCCGCGCCGCAGTCGATGCCGGGGCGCGCCTGATCGATATTCGCGGTGCCGATGAACATGCGCGTGAGCGTATTCCCGGTGCGACGAACGTTCCGCTCGAGCGGATCGGCGATCTGCCGCGTGACGGCCGCCCGGTCGTCTTCCACTGCAAGTCGGGGATGCGGACCGCTGCCAATGCGGCGCAACTCGGTGCGGCCGCGGCAGGCACACCGGCCTATATCCTGAGTGGTGGCATCGAGGCGTGGCGACAGGCCGGATACCCCGTAGTCGCCGACCGGTCGCAGCCGCTGGAGATCATGCGGCAGGTGCAGATCACGGCAGGTGCGCTGGTGCTGACCAGCGTGCTGCTCGGCCTGTTCGCCGCCCCCGGCTTCTTCGGGCTGTCGGTGTTCGTCGGCGCCGGGCTGATGTTCGCGGGCGTGACGGGGCGGTGCGGCATGGCCAACCTGCTGCGCATTATGCCCTGGAACCGGCGCACGTCGGCCTGAAGCGAACATGGACACCGCCGCCATCCTAGCCACTCTCCTATCCGGGAGCGTGATCGGCTTGATCCTCGGCCTCGTCGGCGGGGGCGGGTCGATCCTCGCCGTGCCGCTCCTGATCTATGTCGTCGGCCTCGGATCGCCGCATGCCGCGATCGGGACGGCCGCGGTTGCCGTGACGGTCAATGCGCTGGCCAGCCTGATCGGTCATGCCCGCGCCGGTCGGGTGAAGTGGCGGTGCGCCAGCGTGTTCGCCATGTCCGGGATGATCGGCGCGGCGCTGGGGGCGGAACTGGGCAAGGCGTTCGACGGCAAGCGGCTGCTGGTCCTGTTCGGGCTGCTGATGATCGGTGTCGGCCTGTCGATGCTCCGCAAGCGCCGCACGATCGAAGCGCCGGACGTGCGACTGACCCGCGACAGCGCGGCGACGCTGCTGCCCCGTCTGGTGCCGATCGGGCTGGGGGTCGGACTTGCCGCCGGGTTTTTCGGGATCGGAGGCGGATTCCTGATCGTGCCCGGACTGATCCTCGCAACCGCCATGCCGCTGCCGTTCGCGATCGGCACGTCGCTGGTCGTCGTCAACGCGCTGGGGCTGACCACTGCCACCTCCTACGCCTTGTCGGGTCTGGTTGATTGGGGCGTGACCGCGCTGCTGGTCGCAGGCGGCGTTGTTGGGACGATCGGCGGCATCGCGCTGGGTAAGGTTCTTGGCACCCGTAAGTGTCTGCTTGAACACGGATTTGCCGCCGTGGTGATCGCGATTGGGATCTACATCACTTCATCCTCGGCTTAAGTCACGCTCCTTTCGGAAGAATACACCAGAGACGTTCGATCCCGTCACTTCACCATGGTTCGAGGGGGCTCGTAGCCGATTGCCGCCTCCCCTGATCGATCTCCATCAACGGCCAGGGGAGGCACTCCATGAGAGCGCCCCTCTCGATGCGTAATGTAGGCAAGGTGGGTCGTGCCCCACGGGGTGGTGTAGCTGAGGGGTGGCCATCGGCGATCTTCGGATAGGTTTGGGTTGCGAAGCTCAACCGACGGAGACCCCGATGACCGACGATAGGATGAACCTGCAGGCGCTGGTGGGAAAGAGCGCGGATGCAGATTTCCTGCGCGAGATGATCGGCTTTGCCGCGCAGCGTTTGATGGAGCTGGAGG
>NZ_JBCNNI010000057.1:0-15501 GCF_039594485.1 Sphingomonas sp.
TCGCCCTCATAGAAGCAGTCGACGGGACACACCTCGACACAGTCCATATACTTGCAGCGAATGCAGGCATCGGTGACGACGTAGGTCATGACAACTCCCAAGGTACGAACGCGTGCTGCTATGCCGCGTGCGGCGATCCGTCAACGCTTGAAACCCGGGAAGTGACCAGATCGCAGTAACAGGCACGCCCCTCGGCCGGCGGACCGCGCCGCACAGGCAGCGATTCGACGCGCAGGACACGCACCTGGCCATGCTGCGCGAAGGTCAGGATGCTGCCGATCCGCACCGGTGCATGGGCGCGATCGATCGCGCGGCCGTCCATCCGGAAATGCCCGTCACATGCCATCGCCTGTGCCGTCTCCCGCGACTTGGCGATCCGCGCCCACCAGAGGAAACGGTCGAGCCGCATCGACTCGAGGGCGGCGGGGGCGCGGGTGGTCATAGGGGCAGGCGGTCCTTTCGGTGTGAAAAACTCATAATAGTTCCACCCCGGCGGAGGCCGGGGTCCAGGCGCAAAATGGCCCGGTGGCGCAGCATGACCGTCACGGCCACTGGACCCCGGCCTCCGCCGGGGTGGTAGCGTAAGTTATGGTCACGGCGTTCGTCCCCAATCGGCGAGCGCGGCGAAGGCGTTGCCGGGACGCGCCTCGACCCGCGGCGCCGGGCGGGCGGGCGGTCGACCGCGCCAGATCCAGCGCACCGCATCGTCCTCGCCAGCCGGCTTGACCTTGCGAAAGCCCAGATCGCCCATCAGCCGGTCGAGCGTCGCGGGCTCCAACCCGATCGAGGTGGCGAGGGCCACGTCGGGGGCAAAGGGGCCGCGTCCCGTTCGCGCATCATGGGTGGCGCGCGCGATCCGCTCGACCAGATCGATCCGCACCGCCTGTTCGCCGAGCGGACGAAAGCCCGACGCCACGGTCCGCCCCGGCTCATCGCGGCGCAGCGTGGTCGCGCCGACCCGCGCCAGTTCGGGGCTCTGCCCCCACAGCGCCATCAGCGTGCGGCGCCAGCCGGCAGGACCGGGCTTGAGCAGCCGGGGGTCGAAGATGTCGAGCGTCCCGATGGTGATCCCCAGCCCGCGCAACCGCCGCCGCTCGTCGGGCGACAGCGCGTCGATCATCAGCCGCAACGGCTGACGCGGCACGATCCCGCCGGCATCCTCCAGCGCGGCGGCGATGGCACGTAGCGCGGGCGACGCCTTGGCCTCCCGCGCCAATTGCGCGAGGCGGACAAGGGCGGGTACCTGCCGATCCAGCGACCGCGCCATCCAACCATCGAGCCGCGCCTTCACCTTTTCGCGCAACGGCGGCGTCAGGCAATCGAGGTCGCGCTCCAGCCGCACCACCGGCCGCCCCAGCGAAGGCCCCGCGACCAGCCGGGCGATACCATGCCCCTCCCAGACCAGTCGATCCTCGACCAAGGCGATCGCGTCATGCTCCGCCGCGATCAGCGCGTCGGCCCGGCGCGCGCGTTCGGTGCCCAGCCGCTTTTCGGCCGCCGCGAGCAGCAGCCGCTTGTCATTGGCGCGCGCGCCCGCCTCGACGGTGAAGCGGAATCCCTCCAGCCGGCCAATGGCATGATCCTCGACCAGCACCTCGCCCTCCGGCCCGATCGTGACGGGCAGGGCACCGGCATCCGCGCCGATGCGACGGATCAGCGCAGTGGTGCGCTTGTCGACGAACCGCTGGGTCAGGCTGGCATGGAGTCCGTCGGACAGCCGCTCCTCGATCTCGCGGGTCCGCTCGGCCCAATGTTTGGGGTCGGCCAGCCAGTCGGCGCGCTGCGCGATATAGGCCCAGCTGCGGATCGCCGACAGGCGACCCGCCAGCGTCTCGACATCGCCCGCCATGCTGTCCAGCCGCGCGATCTCGTCGGCGAACCATTGATGGGGCACATGGCCCAGCCCCTCGGACAGATGGCCGAAGACGCGCGATGCGAACCGCGCATGCGGATCGATCCCCACTTTGCGGAAATCGGGAATGCCGCACGCCGCCCAGAGCCGCGCGACCATGGCGGGGCGCTGTACCCGGTCGCGGACCCAGGGCTCGTCTGCCAGGCGCTTCAATACCTGGAGATCGGTGGCGAGCGGCGCGGCGCGCAATACGCCGGGTTCGGGCTTGCGCTCCAGGCTGGCGATCAGTGCGTCGATGCTCGACAGGTCGGGATCGCCATCGCGCCAATAAAGATGGTCGAGCCGGGGGAAGCGATGCTCCTCGATCGCCAGCACTTCCTCGGGCAGGAAGGCCTCGGGCCCTTCCTCCGCGAGCGCGCCGAAGGTGCCGTCACGGTGGTGGCGCCCCGCGCGGCCGGCGATCTGCGCCATCTCCGCGACGGTCAGGCGGCGGCGGCGACGCCCGTCGAATTTGTGCAGCCCGGCAAAGGCGACATGCGCGACATCCATGTTGAGCCCCATGCCGATCGCATCGGTGGCGACGAGATAGTCGACCTCGCCCGCTTGGAACATCTCGACCTGTGCGTTGCGGGTGCGCGGGGAAAGCGCGCCCATCACCACTGCAGCGCCTCCGCGCAGACGGCGCAGCATTTCGGCGACCGCGTAAACCTCCTCGGCCGAGAAGGCGACGATCGCCGAGCGCTTGGGCAGCCGGCTGATCTTCTTGGCGCCCGCATAGGTCAGAGTGGAAAAGCGCGGCCGCGCGACGATCTCCGCGTCGGGGACCAAGGCGCGGATCATGGGCTTCAGTGCTTCGGAGCCGAGGATCATCGTCTCGTCCCGGCCCCGCGCATGCAGCAACCGATCGGTAAAGACATGACCCCGCTCCAGATCGGCGCCCAGTTGCGCCTCGTCGAGCGCCACGAAGGCGACGTCGCGGTCGGGCATGGATTCGGCGGTGCACAGGAACCAGCGTGCGTCGGGCGGGACGATCTTTTCCTCGCCGGTCACCAGCGCGACCGTGTCCGCGCCCTTGAGCGCGACGACGCGGTCATAGACTTCGCGGGCCAGCAGGCGGAGCGGGAAGCCGATGATGCCGCTCGAATGCGCGCACATCCGCTCGATCGCGAGGTGCGTCTTGCCGGTGTTCGTCGGCCCGAGAACGGCCGTCACATTGCCCGATACGCGGCTGGTCATATCCCTTACATTGGGCTTCGCGCGGGCCGTTGCAACGGCCTGAAGCAAGACGGCTGGCCAATGGCGGGATTCGGCCCGATGCGGCCACGCCCCGTCGCAGCAGGGCGGCTGGAAAGGCCCGCACGGTTTGACTTTGACCCCTTGCGCTTTCACCCAGCATGGCGTGCGCCGGGGGGAATCGGCGACGCTGATCGAAGACATTCACGGACGCACCGATTTTCCGCATGTTCTTGGCTACCGACGACGCTTTGCATATCTCCGGCGGTACCGCCGCGCGCCCGCTTGGCGGTGCCCTTCGGCCGGTGGTGCCGACGGGGCGGTTCGCGACATGGCGTCAGGTCGCGCGAGAGATCGACTGGGTGCCCGATCTGGGCGCGCGGATCGGCAGCCGGGATTGGTGGCGGGGGCTGGCCACCTGCGCCACGCTGTGCGCGACGACCTTGGCGCTGGCGCCCGGCCTGCATCGCCCGATCATCGGCGCCTCGCCCGCTCCCCTGAGCGGGGAAGTACGCAACAATGCCCGGGCCCAGGCGATCGCACCGCTGGCGTTGGGTGCCGATACGGGGCGGCGCATGGCCGCCAACGAGATGGTCGTGCATCTGGCCGAGGCGCCCGAGCGGCCGATGATGGAGCTGTCCGCCACCATCGGTGCCGGTGATCGGCTGGCCCGGGTGCTGCAGCGCGCCGGCGTCGCCAAGGTTCAGGCGAAGACCGCCGCCGATCTGGTCGAACAGGCGGCCGGTGGCGGCGACATCGCTTCGGGCACACGCGTCGCGCTGACGCTCGGCCGGCGGCCCAGCCGGATGGTGGCGCGGCCACTGGAACAGTTGAAGCTGCGCGCGCGGTTTGATCTGGCGGTGACGCTGAACCGCGCCGGCACGGGGTTCACCATGACCCAGCAGCCGATCGCGATCGACCGCACCCCGCTGCGCCTGCAAGGGCTGGCGGGGTCGAGCCTGTACCGGTCGGCGCGCGCCGCCGGGGCGCCCGCCAAGGTGGTCGAAAGCTATATCAAGGCGCTGGCCAGCCGGCTGTCGGTCGGGCGCGACGTCAAGCGCGCGGACAGTTTCGACCTGATCATCGAGCGCGAACGCGCGGCGACCGGCGAGACGCGGCTCGGCCGGCTGCTCTATGCCGGGCTGAACCGTGGCGGCCGTAAGGTGCAGCTGGCGCGGGCGCCCGGCGAGGATGACGGCGAGTGGTATGACGTCAACGGCCAGAGCGAGCGGCAGGGCGGGATGAGCATGCCGGTCGCGGGCCGGATCACCTCCTCCTATGGCAAGCGGATGCACCCGATCCTGGGCTTCATGCGGATGCATAAGGGCACCGATATCGGCGCCCGCTATGGCACGCCCATCCATGCGATCATGGACGGCGTCGTCCAGTTCGCCGGCCGTTCGGGCGGCTATGGAAATTTCGTCAAGCTGGTGCATGGCGGCGGCATCGCCAGCGGCTATGGGCATATGAGCCGCTTCGCCGTCCGCTCGGGCACGCGGGTGAAGCAGGGGCAGGTGATCGGTTATGTCGGCTCGACCGGCATGTCGACCGGCCCGCACCTTCACTGGGAAGTGTGGAAGAACGGCGTCACCGTCAATCCGCGCAGCTTGAAGCTGTCGAGCGTCGCGGTCCTGTCGGGCGCGAAGCTGCGCGCGTTCCGCCGCGAGGTGCAGCAATTGCTCGCGGTGAAGCCGGGGCGCTGAGGCGCCCTTCGGGCCGTTTGAATGGCAATGACGGGGACGGGTTAGCGTCCGCCCGAACGCCAGCGTGCCACGGTCTCGGCCAGCGATCCTTCGCCCGGTGACCGGTCCGCCCAGAGCGCGGTGATCGGCATGTCGGCGGAGGCGGGGCGTTTGCCGTCCTCGAGATTGTCGAAGCTGGCCCGGACCGGAAAGGTCACGCCCTCACCGCATAGGATCGCCTCGCGATTGCGCAGCGCCGACATGGTGTCGAGCAGCCCGCGCCCGCCCTCCGGCATGGCCGAGCGCACCATGGCCTGGTCGCGATCATTGTTCAGCCGCATGGCGATGATGGTGCCGCATTGCGACAGCACGCCCTCGGCCAGGTCGGACGGACGCTGGGTGACGAGACCCAGCGAGACGCCATATTTGCGCCCTTCCTTGGCGATGCGCGACAGGATTCGGCCGACGGCCGAGCTTTGTTCGGCGCGGGCCGGAATATAGCGATGCGCTTCCTCGCACACCATCAGCACCGGGCGGCGCTCTTCGGGTCGCGACCAGATCGCCTGGTCGAAGATCAGCCGCGCCAGCACCGCGACGACGACGCTCGTCACCTCGGAAGGGACGCCCGACACGTCGATGATCGATATCGGCCGCCCGTCGCCCGGCATGCGCAGGATGCGGCTCAGGAACGCGGCCATGGTATCGCCGACCAGCATGCCGGAGAACATGAAGGCATAGCGGGGATCGCCCTTGATCTCGTCGACCTTGGCCTTGATCCGCAGATAGGGGGCGGTGTCGCCGGCGCGCTCCAGCTTGCCCATCTCCTGGCTCAGCGCGCTGGTCAGGTCGGACAGCAGATAGGGAATGGGCGTGTCGACCGTGACTCGCGGCACCTCGGCGGCGGCCCGGCTGCGCAGGCGGGCGGCGAGCAGGCATTTGGCCAGAATGTCGACCTCGATCTGGCGATCGTCGTGGTTCGCCGACAACAGCATCTCGCAATGCTCGTCAAAGGTCATCAGCCAATAGGGCATGCGCAGATTGCCGACGTCATGCACCTCGCCGATGGCGCGGAAGGCGGTCGCATATTCGCCGTGCGGGTCGATCATCACGACATGGCCGCGCGGTGCCAGTTCGCAGATGCGGTGGAGGATCAGCGCGGTCGCGGTCGACTTGCCCGTGCCGGTCGAGCCGACCAGCGCGAAATGCCGGCCGAGCAGCGCATCGACTGTGAGCGTCGCGGGTACGCTGCGCGCCGGATAGACGGTGCCGATCCTGATGCTGGTGCTGGTCGGGCGATCATGGATGGCAGCCAGTTCGGCATTGGTGATCGCATGCACCGTCGCGCCGGGCAGCGGATAGGAGGTCACACCGCGCCGAAAGCCGTGGAGCGCGCCGGTTTCCGCCTCGCGCAGGCCTTCGCCGACCAGCTCGATCTCGGTCTGTATCGCGGAAGGGTCGCTCGACGGGTCGAGCGACAGGGTACGGATCGTGCCGATGATCCAGCGATCCGCGCGCCGGATCTTCACTGGCATCGCCACCTGCCCCGCCGCCGCCAGCACCGGATCGTCCTGACCGGCGAGCGCCGCCACCGCCTCGCGGTCGAGGACGATGCGCCCCGTCGAGCCGCCCACCGCCAGCAGCCACCCGATCACGGGCGTATCGTGCGACGAAGCCAGGGTGTCCGGAAAGACGGGCAGGGGATAGGACATGGATCGGGGCCGTGACGGTCAGGGTTGTCTGACCCCCGCGATAGACGGGAAAACTTAAGGATATGCTGCCGTTACACCCGCCGCGCGATCCACCCCGCCGCCCAGCCGAGCAGCACAGACAGCGCCACCGCCGTCAGGCCATAGGGGATGGCGGCGCGATCGGCGGCGCGCGCGACGAAGCGTTCGAACCCCGATTTGCGGATGTCGATATCGCGCACCGCCGCCGCCAGAACGCGGCCGTCGCGGATCAGGAAGGTCTCGGCGGTGAAGCGTCCCACCGGCACGCGCGCCGGGATGGTGACCCGGGCGCGGTACAGCACGTCATCGGTGATCTCGACCGCGTTGGGGGACTCGACATAGAGACCCGCGCGGCGGCGCTGGTCGACCAGCCCGGCCTGGAACCGTGCCTGGACATCGGCCGGCGCGTTGGAAGCGGGGGAAAGCTGCAGACTGTCGAGCCCGAGTTCGTAGATGGCGCGGGTGCGATCGTCGACGATTTGGGTAACCGGCCGTGACGAGGCAATCGCGTAGAAGGACGGTGCGGATTGATAGCGCAGCCGCCCGGCATTGACCCACAGGCCGGCGATCTTCTCCTTCTCGCGGATCAGGATCGACTGGGTCGGGCCCTTGACCACCACGACGATATCGGTCCGCTTGTCATCGCGCGGCGGGCGGCCGCCGGGATAAAGGATCGCACCGAACAGCAACAGTTCGGCGCCGGTGAAGCTGTAGGCGATCTGGATATCCCGTTGCGACACGTCGGGGACCAGCACCGGCTTGGCCTGCGCCATCAACAGCGGCGACAACAGGGTAAGGGCGACCGCGAATATCCTCACGACAGCTGGACCGTGAAGATTTCCTCGGGCCGCCAGACCAGGCCGAGCAGGATGCGCAGGCCCACCAGCAGCACGATGACGGCGAGCGCCAGGCGCAGATATTCAGGTTTGACGTTCGTCGCGAACTTCGCGCCCAGCTGCGCCCCGGTCACCGATCCGATGAGCAGCAGTCCGGCCAGGACGATGTCCACCGCCTTGGTGGTGGTGGCATGGACCATCGTCGCCGCCGCCGTCACGAACAAGGTCTGGAACAGCGAGGTGCCCAGCACCACCCGCGTCGCCATGCCCAGGATATAGATCATTGCGGGCACCAGCACGAATCCGCCGCCGATGCCGAGCAGGATCGTCAGGATGCCGGTGAACATCCCCAGCAACAGCGGCGCCAACGGCGAGATATAGATGCCCGAGGCGTAGAAGCGGGTGCGAAAGGGCAGCGCCGCCACCACCGGGTGGTGCCGCCGCCGCGCGGCTCTTTGCGCCACGCCGCGTCGCGCCGCGATGATCGCGGCCAGCGCCTCGCGCGCCATCACCAATCCGATCCAGCCGAGCATCAGCACATAGATGATCGCGATCACCGTATCGATCTGACCGCTCGCCTGCAGCAGACGGAAGATCCAGGCGCCGATGAACGACCCGACGATGCCGCCCGCGACCAGCACGCCGCCCATCTTCACATCGACCCCGCCCCGCTGCCAATGCGCGAACACGCCCGACACGCTGGCGCCGGTCACCTGGCTGGCGGCCGAGGCGGCGGCGACGGTCGGCGGGATGCCATAGACGATCAACAGCGGCGTCGTCAGGAAACCACCACCCACCCCGAACATGCCCGACAACAGCCCGACGCCCGCACCCAGTGCGATGATGACGAGCGCATTGACCGACAGGTTGGCGATGGGAAGATACAGATCCACGACCGGTGTTATAGCCGCGTGCGCGGGGCCGACCAGTGCGATCCGCCTAGAAATCACCGCCGATCGACAGGGCGGGCCCCGACCCCGGCGCGGCCTGCCCCGCCACCCGCTGTCGCCAGTCTAGCGATAGCCGCAGCCGCCGTCCGGCCACCGGCAGCGCGATACCCAGTGTCGGCCCGATGTCGAGGCGCTGTGCCCCCCGCTGGGCACCGCCCCACAGACCCAGTCCCAGATCCACGTCTTGGGCAAGGGCCGTGGTCGCGCGCATCGCGCCATCGGCAAAGGGCTCGATGGCGGTACGCCCGACGGCCCCCGCTTGCGCATAGCCGGTGAGGGAGATGCCGGGTGCAACGGATCGCGGCCCGAATCCCGAGACGGCCAGCACGGCCGGGCCACCTTGCCCCTCATCCAGGGCAATGCGTTGCTCGACCAGCAGCCGGATGGCCAGGCGGGCCGAGGGGCGCCAGTCGATCCCGACCGCCATTTCGCGCCCCACGCCCTCCAGCGGCGCGGACAGGCGCAAGCTGGCCGACAGCCTCCCGTCGCGGTCGATCCGGCGCAGGATACGTATCCCGGCCTGCGTTCCGCCCAATTGTCCCCCGGGCAGCAGCGCGCTGCTCCCTTGGCGCAGGATCGCCCAGGCGCTGCCGCTCCACCGCGCGGGTGCGATGGGCGGATCGGGCAGGGCCAATAGGGGATCGGGCCAGAACGGGAGCGATGGCGATGCGTCGGGCGGGTTGGCAGTCGACACCGGTTGCAATGGTGCCCGGGCAAGCGGCACAGACTTTGGAGCTATCGGCGGTGATGCCATGGCAGCGGGCGGTGAGGGCATCGCAATGCCGCGCATGGTGATGGGGGCGGCCAATGGCGCGACGGACAGCTTCGGCCTTGGGCTTTTCAACACCTTCGCGACCGATGCCGGTGCGGTCCCGACTGGCAGAAGGAACGCGATCCGCCCGAGCGTCCATAGGCCGATCACGCCGCCCAGGAACCGGATCGGCCGTCCGCTCATGGCTGGGTCGACAGGTCCGGGAAATGATGCCGCGTCTTGTCCCACACCGCCGGTCGGCCGCGCAGCACGAAGACATAGCGGATCAGCGCGCGCGGGGCGGCCGCCAGCGCGACAAAATTGCCGATGACGAAGCGCGGCAAAGACCATAGCGCCTCGCGCCAGCCATAAGCGCGCCCGGTAAAGACCATCCGCATCACCAGTCGCCACCAGAGCAGCATCGTGTTGACCGCGAACAGCCACAACAGAGCCGATGGGATTGGTGGGATCGGCACATCGACGATCCACCGCACGAAAATCGCGGTCGCATCGGCAAACAGCCCCAGATAGGCCGCCGCAAGCACCAGCATGGCGAGCGGCCCGCGCCGATCCCGCAGTCGCCACCAATGGTCGCCCAGCGCCATCGGTCGTGCCCAGCCGGTGCGATCCCATCCGATCAGCGCGATGCCCGTCATCCACCGCGCCTTTTGTCGCACGGCGGATACCAGATCGGCGGGGAAGAAGGCCCGCACCGCCACGACGCCGCCGCGCGTCCCGTCCGCGACCCGCGCGAACAGCCCTTCGCCGCCCAGCTCGGCGATGCGCAGGCCCAGTTCATATTATGCAAACTAAGCCGTTATGTGCAGATCGATTAATAGACCCAACAAGTTCCTTGCCTTTGCTGGCTTTTGGCTCTGCATAATTTGTGGCTTATCGGGTTACTGACGTCACCCAAACTCTTTCGATTTCTTGCAATGCGTGTCTGCTCACGTTGCTTCGGCAGCCAGCGGCGCAGAGCGCTCGGACGGTGCGCACTGGTGATCGTACTGCATAGGGGGTAGCGCCTCGTATCTTGGGCATTGCCCCTTGCGAACCGGCTTGCGCTCTGCAACGCAGCTGACGCGGCATGGTCAATCCCATCCGTGAGGCATGGAAACCTCGACAGTCGCTAGGTCCGGTCAAGTCATTTGGCCGGGCGGCTGTCGCGCATGTCCAAGGCTTGCCCAAAGGCGGCAGCGCCTTGTCCTAGCGCAGGGTTTCCAACGCCCGGCTTACGTCGGGCCGCCTCTAAGTATTTGGAGGGAACACTATGCCAATAAAAGATAATGCGGCAGTTTCTACCATTCAATTGCTCGCACACGCTACGGATATTCTCAACGAGTTTTGTGCATCACAAGAGGTATCTCTTGAGCCAGCTATAGCGATACTAATGACGGCGGCGTATGGTGAGGGGGGTATGGCTATCGTCAATGTGATGAAAAAGACTTGTTCTGTGTTGACTGCAGAGCACGCAAGGGTGCCGACCGATAATCGCCACGAGCGCCGAAAGGCGATGAGAAAGCCGCGAAGAGTGCGCGCAGCTACTAGCCTTTAGGATGAGGATCTGAAGTTTGTGATCGCTTGGCGGTTGTCCCTTGAAGGTCCCAAAAATGTTTCTGCTTTCGCCGACTTGTGGGTCGGTGGTGCTATATCAGGTTTCACAAGGCCAGACGTTGAATTGACAGAAAGCGGGCTTAGCAGCCTATCTTGTAATCTTCGCAGATCGTCCGTCCCTTGCGCTCCCTCGCAGGACATCCCTATCGGGTCAGCTGGAGCGCATCACAGCTGGCAAGATGAGTCTACCGCATCTGAGACCTTGAACGAGGTGCCGTCGCGCAGAATGGCGCGCATGGTGACGGCGAGGCAGGGGCAAGTAGTGCTACCCGAGCCTTTCGGAGCCCACGCCGTTTTGCGAGCAGTATGTCCGCTGTCAGGTACCGATCGCGGAAAGCAGACTTTGGTTCAGTAGGCGGGGCAGGGGCCTCAAGCGTCTGTCGATGGGTGGCAAGCGGACATTTCCCATGGCGCGATCAACAGGCCGCTTTACGCCCATCCGAGCCGCTTGACGGCGGAAATAGCACGCTTTGAAGCGGACGTTCAGATTACGCTGGGTCTGGGACCTTCGCGACAGTCGGGTTTGGATCGTCACGCGGCGAGAGCCGCCGCTTCAGATGTATGATAATCTTTATTTTTCGCCAGAGAATGATTCAATCGAAGCCTTGCCCTGCACTGCACCACCAAAATGCTGCGTCATCGTTTCCTTAAAGGCATTCACTACAAGCTCTGGAGTAGCAGGGTCGCTGTGCTGAAAAAGAAGAGCGTCATGCATCGGAAGCAACATTTCCACATCGTCGTTTTCGTCAACTTTGAGAAGAGTTTTCTTAAATATGAGAGAGCCTTCGCCCTGAACTATCTGGCTTACAGCAGACAGTTTTTCCTTGCGTGTCGGCTTCGATCCCTGATAATAAAAGCGATTGCCAAGACTAGTGGAGACGTATCCCACCTCTTCGAATTCTTCTATACGTGAATTTTTCCATTTTTCGTACACGCCAAACGACCTGAAAGCATCCCTGACAACGGCTCGTTCAAATCCAAATTTAGTGCCGATGATTGGTAAATCATGTTTTTTCATGCCATATGCATACGCCAGAAATAGGATCTTTGCTCCACTTCTGGCACCTTGCCCTCCAAGCTTTGCAATACGAAAACTCTCGTACATATCCTCTTCTGCGAAGAGAGCATGAAGGATTGGATCATTGGAAAGTGCTGCCATGATCCCAACTTCAAATTGGTCAAAATCGACATAACAAAGCGATTTGCCTTGGTCGGGGCAGATCACGTCACGGTAACGTCTGGGAAGGCTTTGCAAGAAGGGTGAGCGGACAGCAATTCGTGATGTTCGGGATCCTTGGGTATCGACAATTGGAAATACTCGCCCGCTTCTTAATGGCATGCCATTAAGAACGTCGCGCGCGAGTGAGAGGTCTCTCACGCGTTTTACCAAATCTGAATACGCCTTCATTTGCGGAAGATAACTCATCGCAAAATCGAGGCTGTATTCCTCTAGGTCCACATTGAGCCGTTGCGCATATCGCGCATGATCCCCTTCAGAAGGGACCTCGAGAGGAATATCAAATTCATCAGATATTTTTACAATGGACTGGTAGTAATCGTGTGCTATCAATTGTCTATTATTAGACACACGCTCACTATTAATTCGCAAGCCTTTACTTGATATTTCAGCGCACAAGTTTGCGCATGGCACTTCAACATCAAAAAATCTGTCGCGCTCTCCGTTAAGAATGGCTCGCCGACAAAGCTCAATATAATACTCTAAAAGAAGCTCGTGAAAATCCTTCTGCACTGAAGCTTCAACTTCAACCTCTTGGTACAGCATTTTTTTATACGGTCGCAGCACATTTTCGCCACGTGAAAAAAAATTCGACATGCGATCAACAATGTCGAATTTTTCTCTCCTACGCCTAACGTCTGGATCGCGAGAGGCGATGATATTTAAATCATCCAAATCAACTATGCTTTTAGGAATATTTCCGCATAATAAATATAAATCTCGCGCGATCATCCAGAAGTCATGGCAGATCAGCAATCCGCTGTGAGCCAAAACCTCAGCAGCCGGCACTTCACGAAACCCGTTACGATCTGTGATGAAAAAGCGAGATTTTTTCTCATCTGAGAAATTTCGGACGAACGTGAACGTGGCGAAAGTCAAGGGTACTCCTTAATATCTTCATAAAGGGCCGCAAAACTTGGTCGCTCGCGCTTGGCAAGCGCTACACCATCTTCGCGATAGGCTTTCTTTGAGCGACGGGACGTTCCCAAAACTTTATCTAGAACGCTGCCATGTAAGGCCTTGTGCTTACTCGCGGAAAGACCAGAAGCGGCGATTAGGAAGTAACGCTGATTTTGATACGGCCAACTTTTGTTAAACTTGTCTAAAATAGCCTCAATGGGGTCCAAAAAGTTGATGGACTGAAGCCAAATCATAACCGCTGAGGCTTCGCCGGTGGTCGGATCCTTATGGAGAATTTCGTGGGCTAGCGACCGAAGTTCCTCAGAATCAAAACGCCTTCCCGCAAGCAGTAGCCATAATTTATGGTTTTGCCAGTCGTGAATACATAACTTGCGATTTTGCAGAAAACTAGAAATTTTATCCAGAAAGTCATCTTCTGGATGAAGCGCGTCGATGAGTTTGCATATCTGATCGGAGGAAACAGCATCTTCATTTAGAGAGTTTAAGGCGTACTGCAACAGCTTAACACCGTCATCACTATCTACTTCGAACAGGCCTGCTTCGACCAACTGGCTCAATCGGTTCACGGCAAATCTAAATGTCCTCGATTGCGTTTCGCCTTCAGAGAGACATTCACGCAGAATTTGCACAACATATTCAACAGATCTTATAAAAACTCGCCGACTGCGAGACTTCCACATGCTTGCTATCGCTAAGACCAACTGATTTTGTGAAGGAAAAAACTTGTCGATCGATGCACTACCGCTATCATGCTTCAAGACGGCGGTTTTAGTGGCATTAATATTCATTCCAACTTCTCGGAGGAGCGAAATCAAGACCTGCAGCGATTTGCGCGCTTCGTGCTCATCTGTACATACGATTCGAATATCGTCGACATATCTGTAATAGTCAAATCCCCTATATTGCATTTCGAAGTCAACTGAACTTAGAAGTACATTGGAGAGAAATGAAGAGCAGTCTCTGTTTTGCGGTAGGCCGAAATGGCCCGTTAGCGTCCAGCGATTAAAGAGCGTCGCAAGTAGACGTGCTGCGGCGCGCATCTGGCCTTTTTTAACCCCAGGCGCATGAACCCTGTCTATTGCAGAATTTATCGATTCTATAACATGAGATGAGGATACATTCTCAAAGAAATTACTGATATCTGTGACCGCAAGAGCGCCTTTATTTCCTACAAACCGGTAGGTTAGCCCCTCATAATCAAGCCACTTGTTGATCTTATTGCGGAATAAGTATTTCTCATCTCCGCCGTCTCGATTGAAACGATAGCTCAAGACCCGGTGCGATAGTACGTGATCGAGCTCTGGGAGCAAAAATGAACAAATGGCTTGATAAACGAATCGATCAAAAAAATCTGTTTCGAGAGAGTATCTCTCTGAGAAATGCTTCTTAGGAATCGGCCTCAAGACCCTCTTGTCGCCGATGTAAACTCCACCCCAAGTGTTTAGTGCGCCCAAAATAACATCTGCGATGTAAATCTGGTCAGAGAAAATATCCGCATACGCTAATGCATCACTATACCAATCGTCCCGCATGTCTTGCTGCAATTGTGAAAGGACGGCTGGAAGGTCCACGGGAAAGCCGAAAACTTGTCCAGTTGCAAACAGCTCTTTTTTCGCTTCTAGATCCATAAGCCCCACGCCGCCGTCTGCCTACTAATGTCCCATAACTCTCGAAGCGTGAATACGGAATATGGAGCTTTTGGTGCGCGTGGAGCTTTTCACACAGCATGCCGATGTTGTTTCAACCATATTGGGGAATGAGTGGCCCGACGGTTGGGATCAGCCGGAATAGCTGACCTTCCGCACCCAGAGAGCTATAGTTGAGTGCTGAGCGTCTGGTTAGGGTCGGCAGCCGACTCCGCGTGAGGGGCAAATAACCTCGCGTCCCAGCTCCAGACCTGAGATTCGTTAATCGGCCATTTCTAGGGCGCGCGCTCGCCAGCTTGGAATGGCCGCAATTGGGCGTAAGCGGCCTGTCCGCTTTGGATGAAAAACGGGTATTGCGGTAACGAAGGGTTCGTCGAGAGCCATCGCTAGCCCCCTCGGCACACCGCCATCCATCGCAATGAAATAGCCGCTATCGATTGGGTAAGGGGGCTGACCGCTTTGGGGAACGCTGTTGGTGGGAGCGGAACGGCCGCTTCCGAGCACCTTAACGGAGCCGTCCCATTGCCGCTGATTGAAAACCCTGAATCGAAAGGGAGTACAGAATCAAACCTCGCTCATCCATCAAGTCAAAGTTCCAGAAAAGTGGATCGCCAGCCTTTCCTAGGCTCTGACCAATCAGGCTTTCTCCAGCGACTCGGGCTAGTATCGCAAGCGCATGTTCAAAGTCAGGCGCTTCGAAAGCATCGGGTTGCTCCGGCCGGTCATCACGTATTTCGATGGAGTATGTTGGCATCGCCATCAAACAGAGTGCCGGACGAACATATCCGCAGATTAATCTAGGTTGACCTAATTCAACGCAGGACTTCTGGCCTTTGGCGGGCACCTTCCATGGTTGCGGTAATGAAGGGTTCGCCGAGAGCCATCGCTAGCCCCCTCGGCACACCGCCATCCATCGCAATGAAATGTCCGTGTGTGGACGCCCCTTCGGATACAAGGGGGTGTTGGAGAGATTCTTGCGCGCAGGTTCAGGTGCTTCCGTGTGTCCGGCCTGTTGATGCAGCCTTCATCACGGCTGCTGGCCTGAATGGAGA
>NZ_JBCNNI010000058.1:0-14590 GCF_039594485.1 Sphingomonas sp.
TATCAGCTTCGAGACCCCAGCGAGTGGATCGAGGTGGCAGTCCCGGACCTCCGCATCGTCGATGACAGTGACTTCGAGGCGGTGCAGGCGGAAATGAACGCCCGCAAGCGCACCACCACGTCGCTGCTGAACCGCCCCGGGTTTGTCGGAGGCTCCAACTCCTGAGAAGGTGGAGCCTGTATGAGCAAGACGACGAACAAGTTTGCGCCTGAAGTCCGCGAGCGAGCGGTAAGGATGGTGCTGGATCACGAGCGCGATCACCCATCGCGATGGGCAGCGGTAGTCTCCATTGCGGAGAAGATTGGCTGCGTTCCGCAGACGCTGCATGAGTGGGTAAAGAAGGCGGAGGTGAACAGCGGCAAGCGCGCTGGCGTTCCGACCGAGGTCGCTGACAAGATGAAGGCGTTGGAGCGCGAAGTCCGTGAGTTGCGCCAGGCCAACGAGATCCTGCGCAAGGCGTCCGCGTATTTTGCCCAGGCGGAGCTCGACCGCCCGTTCCGGCGATGATCGCCTTCATCGACGATCACCGTGAAGCCTATGGGGTCGAGCCGATCTGCCGCGTCTTGCCGATCGCCCCATCGACGTATTTCGAGCATGTCGCGCAACGACGAAATCCAATGCGCCTGTCGGCGCGGGCGCAGCGGGATCAGGCTCTCAAACCCGAAGTGGCGCGCGTATTCGCCGAGAACTTCGCGGTCTACGGCGTGCGCAAGGTGTGGCGGCAGATGATGCGCGAGAGCTTCCCGGTCGCCCGCTGCACCGTGGAACGGCTGATGCGCGACATGGGCCTACAGGGCGTGATCCGGGGCAAGCCGGTTCGCACGACGATGAGCGACAAGGCAGCGCCGTGCCCGCTGGATCACGTCAACCGCAGGTTCTACGCGCCAGCGCCGAACATGCTGTGGGTGTCGGATTTCACCTACGTCGCGACTTGGGCGGGCTTCGTCTACGTCGCCTTCGTCATAGACACCTACGCCAGGCGGATTGTGGGGTGGCGGGCGAGCAGAACGGCGCATGCCAGCTTCGTCCTCGATGCCCTGGAGCAGGCTCTCCATGATCGCCGGCCGGCCCATCGGGGCGGTCTCATCCATCACAGCGACCGGGGGTCGCAATACGTGTCCATCAAGTACACCGAGCGCCTCGCCGAAGCCGGGATCGAGCCATCGGTTGGCAGCGTCGGCGACAGCTACGACAACGCTTTGGCCGAGACGATCAATGGCCTCTACAAGGCCGAGGTGATCCACAGGCGTGGGCCGTGGCGCAGCTTTGAAGCCGTCGAATACGCCACGCTCGAATGGGTCGACTGGTTCAACCATCGCCGGCTGCTGGCGCCCATCGGCAACATCCCGCCTGCCGAAGCCGAAGAGCAATATTATGCTGCCGCGGAGAACCTGGATATGGCAGCGTAACTCACAACCCACGGCCTCCGGCAAACCCGGGGCGGTTCACCTCAGGTTCATAACAGACTCTAGATGCGGTGAGCGGTGTCGCAGCATTCTCGAATACCACTTCCACCGGCAGTTCACGGCGACCTTCCGGCTTTCCGTGCATCGTCACGCCCAACTGGCCCGTATGAAGCGGGCATCCTACCGGGACCCGGACAGCGTCACCGTTATAGCGATGGATGAGGATGAAGCCGTCCCAAAGACATTGCTTGCTATGATTTTGACGAAACCTGCGCAAGTTCGGCTTCGCGCATTGTCTCGGAGGACGCCCGCCCTAGCCTCCATTAGATGAATGATTTAGAACGAGCCACCTCGCTGATCGACACCCACGGTCGTTCGATCCGCTACTTGCGGATATCAGTGACCGATCGCTGCGACCTGCGGTGTCGATACTGTATGGCAGAGAAGATGACGTTCCTGCCTCGTAGCGCCGTCATGCCTCTAAATGAAATTGCGATTATCGCCGAGCGTTTTATCGCGCGCGGCGTGCGCAAGATCCGTCTGTCAGGAGGGGAGCCGCTTGTGCGCCGTGATGTCCTCGGCCTTATCCGGCGGCTCGGGTGTCACGTGGGAGTGGGGCTCGACGAATTGACCATAACGACGAACGGCACCAAGCTTGCCGAACACGCGGACGCGCTGCGCGACGCGGGCATTGTGAGGATCAATGTCAGCCTCGACAGCCTCGATGCCAAACGCTTTCGTTACATCACTCGGCATGGGAACGTGTCGGACGTCGTGAGTGGTATTACTGCGGCTCGAAGCGCGGGCATTCGTGTCAAGATCAACATGGTGGTGCTGAAGGACCTAAACGAGGGCGAAGTGCCCGAAATGCTCGCGTGGTGCGTGGCGAACGACCTCGATCTTTCCTTGATTGAGACCATGCCTCTCGGCGTTATCGACGAGGATAGGACCGACCGCTTCGTTCCCCTGACGCGGGTATTTGATTCGCTGAGTCGGCGCTTCACCCTCTCTCGCGACGAACATAGAACTGGCGGTCCGGCGCGCTACTGGCGTGTCGGGGACAGCAACAGCAGGCTTGGTCTTATCTCGCCGCTTACAGCGAACTTTTGCGATGGCTGCAATCGCGTGCGATTGACCACTGAGGGCAAGCTGTACTCGTGCCTCGGGCATGATGACCACGTGGATTTGAGGTCCGCGTTGCGCGAGGGGGGCGTTCGAAAGTTGGACGAGGCGGTGGACAGAGCCATGACCATCAAACCCCGGCGGCACGACTTTCGTATTGAGCGCGGGTTGGCACCCGCGGTTGACCGTCACATGAGCGTGACGGGCGGGTAGCGTTACGTCGTACCAACATCCGCAGCTACTGGTCGATGTATTCGACGATGCTTCCTGCCGGGTTGGCTTTGCCCGGCCGAATTCTGACGAGCACATCGGCATCCGCCAATGTGGCTTGCGCGGACGCTCGCTGGTGCGAGATCAGGGCAACGCCTTGTGGAGTCCTCTTCCCGCAAAGGAACTGCTCGCGATCCGAAGCCGGTGCCGTATCCACGAGAGTTGCTGTTCGCCAAGGCAGCTTCGGAAATGCATGACCGCCGAGGCGTTGCAGGAGTGGCGCTAGGAATAATCGTGCCACCGTCATCGCCGCAGTCGGATTGCCGGGGACGCCCAAAACGTGGCGACCGTTTACAGCGCCATACCAAACGGGCTTTCCCGGCTTCATGTCGACGCCCGCGAACAGTGGCACGAGCCCATGAGCGGCGAGAGACGCACGGGCCAAGTCCTTGGTCCCCTTGGAAGCCCCTCCGACCACGACGACCACGTCAGCACTCCCGACGGCCTGCTTGGCGGCGAGGGACATGGACCTCTGGTCGTCGGCGATCCGAGATGCGCTCACCAAGACGCCTGACCAAGCCGCAATAGCCACGGACAGGGCCGGTCCTAAGCTGTCTGGAACGGCGTTCGCCGTCAAACGAGCCGTTCCCGCCGGCGCTAACTCATCTCCCGTCGTGAGCACGGCCACTCGGGGGCGTCTCCATATGCGGATCGTATCACGGTCGGCGGCGGCGGCGACGGCGATCGTCCTCGCGCATACCGCGCGTCCTGGCTCAATCAACACCGACCCGGCAGGGAAGTCAGATCCGGCGCGCCTGATGTGGCTGCCGCACCGGCTTGGCGAAAGGATTTGAACCGTTCGCCCGTCGCCCGATGTCGACTCCTGGACGACCACGCGATCAGCGCCCGAGGGAACGGGAGCACCCGTGAAGACGCGCAAAGCTTCATGACGCTTAAGCGGCGGCGGGGTGGGTGAGTCAGGAAAAGAGGTGCCGACGACCTCGAATTGCATACCATCGCCGAAAACCGCGTATCCATCCATCGCTGCAACGTCGCGGCGCGGGGCGTCGACATTCGCGACGACAGCGTCGGCAAGGAAATGACCGAAAGCCTCTACCAGCGGGACCTCTCTGATCTCCAGTGGATCGACTTGCGACATCATCAGCGCGAACGCTTCGTCGAAGGTCAGAGAGGCCGCACATGGCACCTCGCGCGGGGTGGCTCCTGGACTCACCGTCGGAACTGGCCCGGTGAGCATCCTGCTACACGCTTGAACACGCGATTAAAGTTCGACTGCGAACCGAAGCCGGTTAAGAGCGCGATCTCCGCCAGCGGCAGGCGTCCGGCGCGAAGTCGCTCCTTCGCGACCGCGACGCGCCGCTCCGTCACGAAACGGTGGGGGGTGAGTCCGGTGGCATCACGGAAGAGGCGTGCGAAGTGGAACTGGCTGAGGCAGGCCTCTGCCGCGAGCTCGTCCAGAGACAGCTCACGCGAAAGATGGGCATCGATATAGTCGAGGACGCGCTTCAGTCGCACCGGCTCCAGCGCCGGGCCGAGGCGCGGTTCCTTGGGCTGCCAGCGCTCGGCACTGTAATTGCTGACGAGATGGGCGGCGAGCGCGGCGCGCATTCCGTCCGCGAGCAGCCGGTCGGTCGTTTCGATGCCGCGTTCCAGAATGCTGCGAAACGTCGCTGCGACCTGGACCAGCAGCGCATCGTCAAGTCCGCCGGCATAGCCAAGGCGCACCATTCCTGGATCGATGTCATAGGCGGTCAGCGCCGTCTCCTCCATCAAGGTCGCCGGTACGAAGATGTGGACAACCTCTTCCATCGGCGCGGATAGCTGGATGTCCGTTTCCGTTGTGCCGGCCGGGCAGATCCAGGCGGTGCCCGGTCTGCCATAGGCTTCCTGCGTTTCGCCGTTACCGGTTCGACGCACCTGAAGCTGCCCGGCCATGAGCACGGCGACTTCAGTGCAGTCCAGATGAACGTCGTTCAAACGACCGGCCTCGTGTCGCCAGCACTCCACGCGAAGCGACGACCAGTCGACATTCGACGTCAGTCGCCGGCCCGTCCGGTACTTCGCGTCTCCATGGCCATGTACGAGCATGTCGGTCATCCCGCCGCCACCATGACGGCTTAGCATTCCAGAACCACCCCTCCCACGGCTTGTGGCAAGAAACGTAAAAAAATCCGCAGTCGCTGGCAAGATTCCTGCAGCCAGTATGCTGCAACCTTTCCTAACTTGGACAGGAGGGCAACATGCTTGAGGAAAAGATCATCGGGGCCTGCCCTCAGGACTGCCCCGATACTTGCTCGATGATCTATGGTGTTTCTGGCGGCAAGGTGTTGTCGGTCAAAGGAAATCCAGACCATCCGTTCACGCGGGGTCGGCTTTGCGCGAAGGTCAACAACTACCAGGATAAGGTCAACAGCCCCGACCGCGTCCTGTACCCGTTGCTGCGCACCGGTCCCAAGGGAAGCGGCAAATTTCGGCAGATCAGCTGGAGCGAAGCGCTGACGCGAGTCGCGACTGAATGGAAGCGAATCATCGCAGAGCATGGTGCTTCGGCGATCCTTCCCTACAGCTATCTTGGCACCCAGGGCATCCTCAACGGACTAACCGTCGGCGACGCCCTCTTCAGCAAGATGGGCGCGACGGTGTCGGAGCGCACCTTCTGCGACTCTGGCGCGTGCACGGCCTACACGATGACGATCGGCCATACCGCCGGCGTCGACCCCGAGAGCTTCGTTCATTCGCGCTACATCGTGCTGTGGGCGTGCAACACGCTGACGACAAACTCGCACCACTGGCCGTTCATCGAGGAAGCGCGCAAGCGAGGCGCGAAGGTGGTCGTGATCGACCCTTATCGCTCGCGCACCGCGCGGATGGCCGACGTCCATGTTCCGATCCGCCCCGGCACAGATGGCGCGCTGGCGATGGGGATCATCCATCTGCTGTTCCGCGACGGCCTGATCGATCGTGACTATGTGGAGAATTATACCGTCGGCGCTGCTGAGCTGGAGCAGCGCGCCAACGATTATCCTCCGGAACTCGTCGCCGAGATCACCGGCCTGCCAGTGGAGACGATCAAGGAATTGGCCGAGGGGCTGGCGAAGACCCAACCCTCGGTGATCCGGATAGGCGTGGCCATCGAGCGCCAGACCGGCGGCGGCCAAGCCGTGCGTGCGATCTCCTGCATTCCTGCTCTCGTGGGTAGCTGGCGCAAGCCCGGCGGCGGTCTTCTCCAACTGCCGCTCTGGGTCTTCCCGGTAAACTGGGGCGCGTTCATGCGGCCCGACCTCATTCCAGAGGAGCCGCAGGTCCTGAACCAGTGGAAACTCGGTGCGGCGCTGACCGGCGAGATGGCGCTGAAGACCCCGATTAAGTCGCTGATGGTCTATAACGCCAATCCGGTTGTGATGATACCGGAGCAGGCCAACGTTGTACGGGGCCTAGAGCGCGAAGACCTGTTCACGGTCGTTAGCGATCACTTTCTGACCGACACCGCCCGGTACGCCGACATCGTCTTCCCGGCGACGACCCAGGCCGAACAGGAGGACATCATGTTCTCCTGGGGGCACTTCTATCTTTCCTACAACAATCCTGCCGTCGCTCCTCTGGGCGAGGCCGTTCCCAATACCGAGCTGTTCCGCCGGCTCGCGGCGGCGATGGGCTTCGACGATCCCGTATTCCGCCGCAGCGACAAGGAGCAGATCGCCGAGGCGCTCGACTGGACCGCGCCGGTGATGGATGGGATAACGCTCGAACGTCTCAAGCGCGACGGCTACGCTCGTCTCAATCTGCCGTCGGCGGACGATTACGCGCCACATGCCAAAGGCAATTTCCCGACGCCTTCGGGCAAGTGCGAGCTCAAATCGTCCATTGCCGAGAAGGGCAACTTCGTCGTCGCCCTTTTTCGTCAGGGTTATGATGGGCAACAGAGCGGTGAGCCGGTCGATCCGCTGCCACACTATATTCCGCCCCGGGAATCGCGCGAGACGAACGCCGAACTGGCGGCGAAATATCCCCTCAGCCTTATCACGCCGAAAAGCCATGCGTTCCTGAGCTCGTCCTTCGGCAACCTCCCCCAGCAACGTCGACAAGCGGGCGAGCAGGCGGTCACCCTGCATCCCGACGATGCCACTTTACGGGGCATCTCCAGCGGCGACCGGATCCGGGTACACAACGACCGCGGGGCCTTCGAAGCGCTGGCGATCGTGAGCGATGACATCCGTGCTGGCGTCGTCGTCGCCCCCGTCGGCTATTGGCGCAGCCTCGCTCGCGGAAATGCGACGGTCCATGCGCTGACGTCCACGCGCTACGCCGACCTCGGCAACGCCCCGACCTTTTCCGACAATCTGGTCGCGGTGGAGCGCTGCTGAGATGGCTTATGTCGTCACCGATGCATGTACAGATTGTCGCTTCACGAAGTGCGTCGAGGTGTGCCCGGTCGAGTGCTTTCACGTCGACGAGCGGATGGTCTACATCGATCCCGCTGCCTGCATCGACTGCGCTGGTTGCGTGACCGAATGCCCTGTCGGCGCGATCGATGATGAGTTCAACCTGCCCGAAGACAAGCAGGACTGGATCGAGATCAATCGCGAGCGCGCTGCGGTCCTCCCGAAGCTGTCCGGCCCGCTGCCGCCGCTGCCCACCGCGGAGCCCCGGCGGGCCGAGTTGGGCAAATGACCTCGCGCTTCGCGATCATCGGGGCGGGCCCGTCCGGCTTCTACGCGGCGGAGGCGCTGCTGAAGGCTGGGCACCATGTCGACCTCTTCGACAAGCTGCCGACGCCTTATGGTCTTGTCCGCTACGGCGTCGCTCCTGACCATCCCAAGCTCAAGCAGGTCACGGCGGTTTTCGATCGCATCGCGCAGATGCCGGGATTCCGGTTCTTCGGCCATGTCGAGATCGACCGCGATGTCACGATCGCGGAGCTTCGGGCGGCCTATACGGCCGTCGTCGTCTGCTGCGGGGCGGAGCGGGATCGGCCGCTCGAGATTCCGGGGGAGGAACTGGCCGGGGTTCATGGCGGCCTCGCCTTTGTGGGCTGGTATAACGGTCATCCGGCACGGCACGCGCTCGCACCGGAGCTTCGTGGCAAGAACGCCATCGTCATCGGCCTCGGCAACGTCGCCCTCGATGTTGCCCGCATTCTCGGCAAGGAGCCTCAGGCGCTTGCGGGAACCGACATCGCCGCGCACGCCCTGGATGCGCTGTACCGCTCGGGCATCGAGTCCATTACCATTGCCGCCCGTGGCGGTCCCAGCCAGGCGCGGTGTACCGAAAAGGAACTGCGCGAGTTCGGGTCGCTGCCCGGATGTTCGGCGACTGCCGATCGGGGCAACTACGACGTACCGCCGTCGGATCCTGTGCCGTCGCTTTTTGCGGGATTTCCCTCGGAGTTGCGCGAAGCGGGCCGTCGTTGTCACTTCGCCTTCGGCCTGCGTCCGATCAAGATTACCGGCATGGATGGTCGCGTCTGCGCGGTGCGCTTCCTCCGCGGTCCGGTCGTGGGTGGTGTCGCCACGACCGGGACGGAGGAGATCGAGCTGCCCGCCGATCTTGTCGTCACCTGCGTTGGAAGCCGGGCGACGCTGGTCGATGGACTTGCCCTGCGGCCCGATGGTGCAGCGGTACGGCACGAGGCGGGGCGGGCTCTTGATCAGGACGGGCGGGTCATTCCCGGCCTCTACGTCGCCGGCTGGATCAAGCGGGGAGCGAGTGGGACGATCGGGACCAACCGGGCCGATGCGGTGGAAACGATCACGAGCCTGATGGCCGATCTTCCTGCCCTCGATCATGTCGATCGAGATATCGCAGACTGTCCCATCAATATCGCGACCGCCATTTCTTTCGCGGGGTGGAAAGCGATTGATCACGTCGAAGTTTCGCGAGGAAGCGAAAATTCAAAACCAAGAGAAAAGATAATCTCGGTTCAGGAGATGATTGCCCACGCTGTTGCTTGAAAGGCGAAACAACAAAACGGGGGATTATACATGAAGCGGTGTCACCTATGGGCCTGTTCCTCGGCCATGATCGCCTTAGTCGGTATTCCTGGATTAGCGGCCGCGCAGGTGAAAAGTGCTCCGGTCACGCAGGCAGCGTCCGCCAATGCGGAAACGCCGCCGCAATCGGCATCCCCCGCGCGGGATGAGAGCCTGGGCGACATCGTCGTCACGGCGCAACGGCGTGAACAGAACCTTCAGGACACGCCGATCGCAGTCACTGCCTTCACGGCGAAGGCACTGGAGGACCGCAACGTCTCCGACATCTCGGGCATCGCCGCCTATACTCCGAACCTTCAGTTCGATTCCACCGCGCCGCTCAGCGGCTCGTCGTCGGCGGCGATCGTCTTCATCCGGGGGGTAGGCAAGTCGGGCTATCAGGTGACCGATGATCCTGGCGTCGGAACCTATATCGACGGCGTCTACATGTCGAGTTCGATCGGCGGCGTGCTCGACGTCCTCGACATCGAACGGATCGAGGTCCTGCGCGGGCCGCAGGGAACGCTGTTCGGCCGCAACACCATCGGCGGCGCGATCAACATCACCACCCAGCGCCCAGCCGCAACGTCGCAAGGCTCGCTCGAGGCGACCTACGGCAACTACAACCGCATGGAAGTGCGTGGCGGTCTCGACATGCCGATCACCGACACGCTGCGCACGAAGCTCAGCTTCGGCTACAAGCGTGCCGACGGATGGGACCAGTTGCTTGCCGCCCAGTATCCGCCGCCCGCCCACAACAATCGTAGCGCCCGCACGCCCGGTGACCTGAACCGCGGCGCGGGACGGCTGGCGGTCGAGTACGAGCCGAGCGACAGGTTCAGCCTGTACCTGACCGCCGACGTATCCCGCATCCGAGAAGCGACGGTCGCATCGACCGCACTCGCCGTTCCGCTCGACGGCACGTTGACCGCAGCCTACAATGCCGTCGACGCTGCGCGGATCGACGTGCCCGGTTATGGCCGGAACGTGCTGTACGATAGTCGCTGGGTCGTCGCGCCCGGCAACAAGCGCGGAACATTCCAGACCGGGCCGAACGGGACCGAGCTGAACGTGACGGGCTTCGCCGGGACGGCGGAATACAAGGTCGCGGATGCGCTGACGTTCAAGTCCATCACCGCGTTTCGCAAGGTCAATGGCGAGTTCAACCGCGACGCCGACAACTCCCCCCTGCAGATCGCCGATTGCTTCAGCAACTTTCGCCAGAAGCAATTCTCGCAGGAGGGTCAGATCCTGGGCGATGCCGCCGAGAAGAAGCTGAACTACGTCGTAGGCGCATATTATTTCAAGGAAGATGCCGTCGACGATTATCGCTGCGCCCTGCCGCCCTCGATCGGCACCGTTATCCTCAAGGCGACCGCGGAAAACACCAGCTATGCGTTCTTCGGACAGGCGTCCTATCAGCTCCTCGATGCACTCACCATCACCGGGGGCATCCGCTATACGCGTGACAAGAAGTCGCTTCTGCCCGACTTCATCTACGATCCGGCTGCGGGGGGCGCCTTCGCGGGCGTGCGCACCGTTCCCTTCCGACAGGTGACCAACACCTTTTCCAATGTGTCGCCGCACGTCAGCGCCGACTACAAGGTCACGCCGGATGTGCTGTTCTACGCCTCCTATTCGCAGGGCTACAAGGGTGGCGGTTTCAACGCGCGGACCGTCGCTCCGCGGCCCGAGGTGCTGGCGTTCCGACCGGAGAAGCTGACCACCTATGAAGTCGGCACGAAGCTGGAGTTGCTGGATCACCGTGTCCGACTGAACCTCGCCGCGTTCACCAGCAAGTATCAGGACATCCAGATCACCGTCATCGAGGACTTCGCTCCCGGAACACAGAACGGTGGCGATGCCCGGATCAAGGGGTTCGAGGCGGAGCTCGTCGCGCGACCGGCATCGGGCCTGACGCTCAACGCCTCGCTCGCGCACCTCGAAACCAAGTATATCAAGCTGCTTCCGCTCTCACCGCTCGTTCGAGCCGACTTTCAGGTCCGGCCGACGAACAAATTGTCCAATTCACCCGCATGGACGGCGAATGCGGGCTTCGACTACAAGGTGCCCTCGCCCGCCATCAACGGTGACATCGTCTTCCGCGGCGACTGGTCCTACACCAGCAAGGTGTTCAACGACGACATCAACTCGGTCTGGTTGACGCAGGCCGGCTACCATATCTTCAACACCCAGATCGCCTATGAGAATGCGGACGGCAAGACCGACCTGGTGTTCTGGATCAAGAACCTGACCGACAAGCAATACATCTTCAGCGGCGACGCCAATGCGGCGGCCGGCTTCGTGCAGGGCAATTACAGCCCGCCGCGGACCGGGGGCGTGACCCTGCGTCGCCGCTTCTAGTCGCGTCGAACCAAGGCCGGGCGGCGATGCGACCGCCCGGCCGTCGAATGGAAAATCGCAGGAGAGGATCATGGGAGCAAGCTACGCCGCCGGGACGTCGGCCACTCCGCTGCTTTACAAGACGATCGGCAACGCCCTTGCCGACGCCTTCGCCGCGTACGGCGATTGCGACGCAGTGGTCGTGCGCCATCAAGGCGTGCGACTGACCTATGCGGAGCTTGCGGAACGCGTCGCGCGGCTCGCCAGCGGCTTTCTCGCGCTTGGTCTGGAGCCGGGCGATCGCATCGGCATCTGGTCTTCCAACTCGATCGAATGGGTAGTGACGCAGCTCGCGTCGGCCAGGGCGGGTCTGATCCTCGTCACGATCAACCCGGCCTACAATCAGGCGGAGGCCGAATACTGCCTCCGCAAGGTGGGGTGTCGCGCGCTCGTGATGGCGGAGGGTTTCCGGGGTCATGATTACGTGCGGACGATGCTCGATTTGGTGCCCGAGGCGGGGAATACGCCATCCGCGGCCCTGCGGTCCGAGCGGCTGCCCCAGTTGGAGCGGCTCATTCTGATCGGCACTCCGTCGCACGCCGGGTTCATGTCGCTCGAACAGGTCGCGCACGGCGCGGACGAGGCATCGGATCGTGTCCTCAACCGGCTGGACGCCGTCCTTCAGCCCGATCAGGCGATCAACATCCAGTTCACCAGCGGAACCACCGGATCGCCCAAGGGGGCGACGCTGACGCATCACAACATCCTGAACAACGCATACTTCTCCGCGCTGCGCATGGGATTGGTCGAAGGCGATCGGCTCTGCATTCCGGTGCCGCTCTACCATTGCTTCGGCATGGTGCTCGGCGTGCTGAGCTGCCTTGCCGTGGGTGCCACGATGGTGTTCCCCGGTGCCACGTTCGACGCCGGTGAGACGTTGCGTTGCGTCGAGGAAGAACGTTGCAGCGGGCTCCATGGGGTGCCCACGATGCTCCTGGCGATGCTCGACCACGCCGCCTTCGCCACCACCCGACTCGATACGCTTCGTACCGGGATCATGGCAGGCGCGCCGTGTCCTGCACCATTGATGCGCCGGGTGATGGGCGACATGCACATGCGCGACGTCACCATCGGCTATGGCATGACCGAGGTCAGCCCGCTGGCGTTCCAGACCACCTCGACCGACACGTTCGATCAGCGCGTGGAGACGGTCGGGCGGGTCCATCACTTCGTGGAGGCGAAGGTGGTGGACCTGGAGGGGCGCGTCGTGCCCCGCGGCGAGTGCGGCGAGGTGCTGTTCCGGGGTTACAGCCGCATGCTCGGCTATTGGGACGATGCGGACCGCAACGCCGAGGCGATCGACATCGATGGCTGGATGCACTCGGGCGACCTCGCGACGATGGACGAGGACGGATATCTTCGGATCGTCGGGCGACTGAAGGACATGATCATCCGGGGCGGCGAGAACATCTATCCACGCGAAATCGAGGAAGCGCTGCTTGCTCACCCGGCTGTGCAGGACGCACACGTCTTCGGCGTTTCCGACGATTATTACGGCGAGGTCGTCTGCGCCTGGATCCGTCGACGCGACGACACACTCGACGAGGACGGAGTCAAGGCGCTCTGCGCCACCTCGCTCGCCCGCTACAAATGGCCGCGACACATCCGCTTCGTCGAGGACTTTCCCATGACCGTAACGGGCAAGGTCCAGAAGTTCGTCATGCGCAAACAGATGGCCGACCTGCTGAAGCAAAAAGGCGCTGCATAAAAGGAGAGGAAATCATGGACGCGGTTCTCGATTGCGCAGGGGGCGGCCACAACGGGCTTGACCTGAGCGCACAGCTATTGATCGGCGGCGAGCTCGTCGACGGAGCCGAACGGCTCGACGTCATCGATCCTGCGTCGGGGCAGGCCTTCAGGTCCGCCTCGCGCGCGTCCGCCGAACAGGCGGAAGCGGCAGTTGCAGCAGCGAAGCGCGCGTTCCCGGAATGGGCCGCCACCAAGCACACCGAACGTCAGGCGAAGGTGCTGGCGTTGGCGGGCGCGATCGCCACCCATCGCGATGCGCTCGCCGAACTCCTGACGCGCGAGCAGGGAAAGCCGTTGGCGGAAGCCGCGGGCGAGGTCGCCTGGGCGGAGGGCTATCTTCGGCACTACGCCACCATGTCGCTGCCGGAGCGTGTCATTCAAGACGACGGGAGCGCGCGAGTGATCGTCCGGCATGTTCCGCTCGGCGTCGTCGTCGGAATCATCGCCTGGAATTTTCCGGTTTTGCTGGCGGCGTGGAAGATCGGTTTGTCCGTCCTGGCCGGAAATGCGATCGTGTTGAAGCCGGCACCCACGACGCCGTTGACCGCGCTCGCGATCGGCGCTCTCTGCCGTGACATCTTTCCGGCGGGCGTGGTCAACGTGATTGCGGACGACAACGATCTGGGCCCGTTCTTGTCGGCTCATCCCGACGTCGCGAAGATCAGCTTTACTGGCTCCACCCCGACAGGCAGCCGCATCATGGCCAGCGCTGCGCAGAGCCTGAAGCGGCTGACCCTTGAGCTGGGCGGCAACGACCCGGCGATCGTGCTCGGCGATGTCAATGTGAAGCAGACGGCGCAAGCGATCTTCGGTTCGGCCTTTCTGAACTGCGGACAGGTCTGCTTGGCGATCAAGCGCGTCTACGTGCCCGCCGAACTCCACGATGCAATTTGCGCCGAGCTTCTTGCGCTCGCGGAGGCGGCGACGGTGGGGCCGGGAATGGAGGGACACGGCATCGGGCCGCTTCAAAACCGTGCCCAATTCGAGAAGGTAAAGGCTTTCCTCGACCGCGCGCGTGCCGACGGTCTGGACGTCGCTGGCGGCGCCGTGCTGGAGCGCGAAGGCTACTTCATCGCTCCTGCAATCGTCCGCGGCGCGAAGGACGGTGACCAAATCGTGGACGAGGAGCAGTTCGGCCCGGTCCTTCCCGTGGTTCCCTACACCTCTGTCGACGACGTGGTGGCGGCGGTCAACGCATCTCCACAGGGGCTCGGTGCATCGATCTGGTCCGCGGACCTGGACGCCGCCACGCGTGTCGCCGAGCGCGTCCAGGCAGGTTCTGTGTGGGTGAATCAGCATCTTGCGATTGGTCCCCATCTACCGATGGCCGGCTTCCGTCAGTCGGGCATTGGGGTGGAGCAGGCTGAGGACGGCCTAAAGGAAATGACCCAAATACAGGTCATCAACATAGCGCGCTGATCATAAGGCGGACAGTTGCTGCCGCCCCGAGCACCCGCGCTTTCGACTGGAGTTGCGAATCAATTCTGGCGAGGCCATCCGGCTTGAAGTGCGATCCGCATGGCTCCGCACAGATCTGAGAGCCCAACCGAAAATTGAGTTGAGCGATTTCAGCCAGTTGTGAATGACCGAGGGTTGCGAAGACCACGGGGATCACATGGGCTGGACCGAAACCGCTCGCCGGGAGCATGACAGAAGAGGTCTGCGGTACGCAAGCGACAGCACCGACGAGGAATGGGCGATCATTGCGCC
>NZ_JBCNNI010000059.1:0-13705 GCF_039594485.1 Sphingomonas sp.
TCGCCCTCATAGAAGCAGTCGACGGGACACACCTCGACACAGTCCATATACTTGCAGCGAATGCAGGCATCGGTGACGACGTAGGTCATGACAACTCCCAAGGTACGAACGCGTGCTGCTATGCCGCATGCGGCGATCCGTCAACGCCCGAAACCCCGGAAGTGACCAGATCGCAGTAACAGGCGCGTCCCTCTGCGGGAGGGCCGCGCCGTACGGGCAGCGATTCGACGCGCAATACCCGCACCTGCCCGTGGTGCGCAAAGGTCAGGATGCTGCCGATCCGCACCGGCGCATGGGCGCGGTCGATCGCGCGCCCGTCCATGCGGAAATGCCCGTCGCACGCCATCGCCTGTGCCGTATCGCGCGACTTGGCGATTCGCGCCCACCAGAGGAAACGGTCGAGCCGCATCGATTCAGGGGCGGTGGCGCGGTTCGTCATGGGTGGGGGCGGTCCTTTCCGTAAGCGAAGTTCATCGATGCGCGTCCACCCCGGCCTCCGCAGGGATGGCGGGGTGGATTAACGTCACTGTGATCGCCCCCAGTCGGCGAGCGCGGCAAAGGCGTTGCCGGGGCGTGCCTCGACACGCGGGGCGGGGCGGGCGGGCGGGCGACCGCGCCAGATCCAGCGGGGCGGCTCACCCTCGCTGCCCGCGCGGACCTTGCGAAAGCCCAGGTCGGCCATCAACCGGTCGAGTGTCGCCGCCTCCAGCCCGATCGAGGTGGCGAGCGCCGCATCCGGGGTGAACGGTCCGCGCCCGGTCCGCGCATCATGCGTCGCACGGGCGATGCGTTCGACCAGATCGATCCGCACGGCCTGGTCCCCCAGCGGACGAAAGCCCGAGGCGACTCCGCGCCCCGGCTCGTCGCGCCGCAGGATGGTCGCGCCCGGCCGGGGCAGGGCGGGCGTCTGTCCCCACAGCGCCATCAGCGTGCGTCGCCATGCCGCCGCAGCGGGCTTGAGCAGGCGCGGGTCGAACAGGTCGAGCGTGCCGATGGTGATTCCCACCCCACGCAACCGCCGCCGTTCGTCAGGCGACAGCGCGTCGATCATCAGCCGCAGCGGCTGGCGCGGTACGATCCCGCCCGCATCCTCCAGCGCGGCGGCGACCGCACGGATCGCCGGAGACGCCTTCGCCTCGCGCGCCAGGGCCGACAGCCGGACAAGGGCTGGCACCTGGCGATCGAGCGTGCGGGCGACCCATTCCTCCAGCCGCGCCTTCACCCGCTCGCGCATCGGCGGGGTCAGGCAATCGAGATCGCGCTCCAGCCGCACCACCGGCCGCCCCAGCGACGGACCCGCCACCAGCCGGGCGACGGCGTGCCCGTCCCAGACCAGCCGGTCTTCGACCAGCGAGAAGGCGTCGGGTGCGGCGGCGATCAACGCCTCGGCGCGGCGCCCCCGCTCGGTGCCCAGCCGCTTTTCGGCCGCCGCGAGCAGCAGGCGCTTGTCATTGGCCCGCGCGCCTGCCTCGACGGTGAAGCGGAAACCCTCCAGCCGTCCGATGGCATGATCCTCGACCAGCACCTCGCCTTCCGGCCCGATGGTGACGGGCAGCGCGCCGGCATCCGCGCCGATCCGGCGGATCAGCGCGGTGGTGCGCTTGTCGACGAAACGCTGGGTCAGGCTGACATGGAGCCCGTCGGACAGCCGCTCCTCGATCTCGCGGGTGCGCTCGGCCCAGTGGCGGGGATCGGCCAGCCAGTCGGCGCGCTGTGCGATATAGGCCCAGCTTCGGATCGCGGAGAGGCGACCCGCCAGCGTTTCGACATCGCCCGCCACCGTGTCCAGCCGCGCGATCTCGTCGGCGAACCATTGGTGCGGGACATGGCCCAGCCCTTCGGACAGATGGCCGAACACGCGCGAGACGAAGCGGGCATGCGGATCGATCCCCACTTTTCGGAAATCGGGAATGCCGCACGCCGCCCAGAGCCGTGCGACCATCGCGGGCCGCCGCACCCGGTCACGAACCCAGGCCTCGTCGGCGAGGCGCTTCAGGACCTGCAGATCGGTGGCGAGCGGGGCGGCGCGCAACACGCCGGGTTCCGGCCTGCGTTCGAGGCTGGCGATGAGCGCATCGATGCTCGACAGGTCGGGATCGCCGTCACGCCAGTAGAGATGGTCGAGGCGGGGAAAGCGATGCTCCTCGATCGCCAGCACTTCTTCCGGCAGGAAGGCGTCGGGCCCCTCCTCGGCCAGCGCGCCGAAACTGCCGTCGCGGTGGTGCCGCCCGGCGCGCCCGGCGATCTGCGCCATCTCGGCGACGGTCAGGCGACGACGGCGGCGCCCGTCGAACTTGTGCAGCCCGGCAAAGGCGACATGCGCGACGTCCATGTTCAGCCCCATGCCGATCGCATCGGTCGCGACCAGATAGTCGACCTCGCCCGCCTGGAACATCTCGACCTGCGCATTGCGGGTGCGCGGGGAAAGCGCCCCCATCACCACCGCCGCGCCGCCGCGCAGACGGCGCAGCATCTCGGCGACCGCATAGACCTCCTCGGCGGAGAAGGCGACGATCGCGGAGCGCTTGGGCAGGCGGCTGATCTTCTTGGCGCCCGCATAGGTCAGCGTCGAGAAGCGGGGGCGTGCGATCACCTCCGCCTCGGGCACCAGCGCGCGGATCATGGGCTTGAGCGCTTCGGAGCCCAGGATCATCGTCTCCTCGCGGCCGCGCCGGTGCAGCAACCGATCGGTAAAGACATGACCGCGCTCCAGGTCGGCCCCCAGTTGCGCCTCGTCCAGCGCCATGAAGGCGACGTCGCGGTCGGGCATGGACTCGGCGGTGCACAGGAACCAGCGTGCATCGGGCGGCAGGATCTTCTCCTCGCCGGTCACCAGCGCGACCTGCGATGCGCCCTTCAGCGCGACGACCCGGTCATAGACCTCGCGGGCGAGCAGGCGAAGGGGAAAGCCGATGATGCCGCTGGAATGCGCGCACATCCGCTCTATCGCGAGGTGCGTCTTGCCGGTGTTGGTCGGCCCGAGAACGGCCGTCACGGCGCCCGATACGCGGCTGGTCATGTCCTCTACATCGGGCTTTGCCGGGACAGTTGCAACGGCATGAAGCAAGATGGCGTGCCGCGGACGGTATTCGGCCCGGTCCGGCCACGTCTGGCCGCAGCATCGGGGCGCAGCGCCGATCCCCCCTTTGACTTCGCGCCCCATTGGCGACACCGCAAGATCCTGTGCGCCGGGGGGAGATCGGCGACGCTGATCGACGATTTCACGGACGTACCCCACCGATGTTCCTCGCCACCGACGAAGCCCTGTTCCTGACCGGCGGCACCGCCGCGCGGCGATTGGGCAAGACCATGCCGCTCGCGCCAGCCGGGCGGCTGGATCGTTGGCGGCAGGCGGCCCGTCATATCGACTGGGTGCCCGATCTGGGCGCGCGGATCGGCAGTCGCGACTGGTGGCGGGGGCTTGCGACCTGTTCGGCGCTGTGCGCGGCGACGATCGCGATGGCGCCCAGCCTCCACCGCCCGATCATGGGCGCCTCGCCCAGGCCGCTGACGGGAGAGGCCCGCGATAACGCGCGCGCGCAGGCCATCGCCCCGCTGGCGCTGGGGGCGGACACCGGGCGGCGCATGGCGGCGAACGCGCTCGTCACGCATCTCGCCGAGGCGCCCGAACGGCCGATGGTCGAATTGTCGGCGACGGTCGGGTCGGGCGACCGGCTGGCCCGGGTGCTGCAGCGCGCCGGGGTGGCGAAGGATCAGGCGCGCGCGGCGGCCGACCTGGTCGATCAGGCGACCGATGGCGAGGCGATCGCCTCGGGCACCCGTATCGCGCTGACCCTGGGGCGGCGGCCCAGCCGGATGGTCGCGCGTCCGCTGGAATCGATGAAGCTGCGCGCGCGCTTCGACCTGGCGGTGACGCTGACCGCCACGCCCAAGGGGCTGGCGTTGACGCGACAGCCGATCGCGATCGACCGGACGCCGCTGCGGCTGCAAGGGTTGGCAGGATCGAGCCTCTATCGCTCGGTCCGTGCGGCGGGTGCTCCGGCCAAGGCGGTGGAGGCCTATATCAAGGCGCTGTCGGCGCGCATGGCGGTGGGGCGCGATGTGAAGCGGTCGGACAGTTTCGACCTGATCCTCGAGCGCGAGCGGGCCGCGACCGGCGAGACGCGGCTGGGCAAGCTGTTGTTCGTCGGGCTCGACCATGGCGGGCGCAAGCTGCAACTCGCGCGCCTGGCCGATGGCGATGACGGGCAATGGTATGACGTCAACGGCCAGACCGAGCGGCGCGGTGCGATGGGCATGCCGGTCGCGGGGCGCGTGACCTCCTCCTATGGCAAGCGGATGCACCCGATCCTGGGTTTCATGCGGATGCACAAGGGGACGGATATCGGCGCCCCTTATGGCGCGCCGATCCATGCGATCATGGACGGGGTGGTCCAGTTCGCGGGCCGCTCGGGCGGCTATGGCAATTTCGTCAAGCTCGCGCATTCGGGCGGGATCGCCAGCGGCTATGGCCATATGAGCCGCTTCGCCGTCCGCTCGGGCGCGCATGTCAAACAGGGACAGGTGATCGGCTATGTCGGATCGACCGGCATGTCGACCGGTCCGCATCTCCATTGGGAGGTGTGGAAGAACGGCGTGACCGTCAATCCGTACAGCCTGAAGCTGTCGAGCGTCGCGGTGCTGTCCGGCGCGAAGCTGCGGGCGTTCAGGCGCGAGGTGCAGAGCCTGATGGCGGTGCGACCGGGGCGGTAAGCCCCTGATCCCCGACACCGCTCAGGCCGAGCGGAGCCGGGGCACCGCAGGCCCCTATTTCCCCGCCGTCCGCCACCGCGCGACCGTATCGGCCAGCGCATCGGCGCCCCGCGCCGGATTCGCCCACAGCGCGGTGAACTTCATATCGTTGGAGGCGGGGCGCTTGCCCTCGTCCAGATTGTCGAAACTGGCGCGCATCGGGAACATCACCCCTTCGCCGCACAGGATCGCCTCGCGGTTGCGCAGGGCCGAGATAGTGTCGAGCAGCCCGCGACCGCCCTCGGGCATGGCCGCGCGGACCACCGCCTGGTCGCGGTCGTTGTTGAGCCGCATCGAAATGATCGTGCCGCATTGCGACAGCAGGCCTTCGGCCAGATCGGACGGCCGCTGGGTGACGAGGCCCAGCGAGACGCCGTATTTGCGCCCTTCCTTGGCGATGCGCGACAGGATGCGGCCCACCGCCGAATCCTGTTCGGCGCGCGCGGGAATGTAGCGATGCGCCTCTTCGCAGACCATCAGGACCGGGCGCCGCTCGGCCGGGTCGGACCAGATGGCATGGTCGAAGATCATCCGCGCCAGCATCGCGACCACGACGCTCGTCACGTCCGACGGCATGCCCGACACGTCGATGATCGAGATCGGCCGCCCGTCGCTCGGTATGCGCAGGATGCGCCCCAGGAACGACGCCATCGTATCGGCGACCAACATGCCGGAGAACATGAAGCCATAGCGGGGATCGCCCTTGACCTCCTCGATCTTCGACTTGATCCGCAGATAGGGGGCGGTGTCGCCCGCGCGGTCCAGCTTGCTCATCTCGGCGGTCAGCAGGCTGGTCAGGTCGGACAACAGATAGGGGATCGGCGTGTCGACGGTGACGCGTGGCAGATCGGCGGCGGCGCGGTTGCGCATCCGGGCGGCGAGCAGGCATTTGGCGAGCACATCGGTGTCGTTCTGGCGCTCGGTGGGGCAGGCCGACAACAGGATCTCGCAATGCTCGGCGAAGGTCATCAGCCAATAGGGCATGCGCAGATTGCCCATATCGTGAATCTCGCCCGTCTCGCGAAAGGCGCTGGCATATTCGCCATGCGGATCGATCATCACGATATGGCCCAGCGGCGCGAGTTCGCAGATGCGGTGCAGGACCATCGCGGTCGCGGTCGACTTGCCGGTGCCGGTCGATCCCAGAATCGCGAAGTGACGGCCGAGCAGCGCGTCGACGGCCAGCGTGGCGGGAACGGAGCGCGCGGGGTGGACCGTGCCGATCCTGATGGTCGCGATGTCGCGATTGGCGTGGATCCCGGCCAGCTCGGCATTGGTGATCGCGTGGACGGTCGCGCCCGGCATGGGGTAGGAGGTGACGCCGCGGCGGAATCCGTACAACTCGCCGGTATCGGCATGGCGCATGCCTTCGCCCATCAGGTCGATCTCGGTCGCGATCGCGGCGGGGTCGCTGGCCGGGTCGAGCGCGATCGCGCGGATCGAGCCGATGATCCAGCGGTCGGCGCGCTTGATCTTGATCGGCATCGCGATCTGCCCCGCCGCCGCCAGCACCGGGTCGCCATGACCCGCAAGCGCGGCCACCGCCTCACGGTCGAGGACGATGCGCCCTGACGACCCGGCGATACCGAGCAGCCAGCCGATGACCGGCGTCTCGGACAAGGGGGGCATGGGGTATTGGGAGGCCAGGGCGGGCGAGAACATGGATGACGACACCGTCCGATCTAGGGGATTGGGCGGAGATCCTAACGATCGAACCTTAAGATGCCGTATCGGCGCCTAGACGCGGCGGGCGATCCATCCCGCCGTCCAGCCGAGCAGGATGGAAAGCGCCACGGCGGTCAGGCCATAGGGGATGGCGGAGCGATCGGCGGCGCGCGCCACGAACCGCTCGAACCCCGATTTGCGGATGTCGATATCGCGCACCGCGGCGGCCAGCACGCGCCCGTCGCGGATCAGGAAGGTCTCGGCGGTGAAGCGTCCCACTGGCACGCGCGCCGGGATGGTCACGCGGGCGCGGTAGAGGACATTGTCGGTGATCTCGACCGCGCGCGGCGCCTCGACATACAGGCCCGCGCGGCGGCGCTGGTCGACCAGTCCGGCCTGGAACCGCGCCTGCACATCGGCGGGCGCGTTGGAGGCGGGCGAAAGCTGAAGGCTGTCGAGCCCCAGTTCGTAGATGGCCCGCGTCCGGTCATCGACCATCTGTTCGATCGGCCGCGACGAGGCGATGGCGTAGAAGGACGGCGCCGACTGATAGCGCAGCCGCCCCGCATTGACCCACAGCCCCGCGATCTTCTCCTTCTCGCGGATCAGGATCGACTGCGTCGGGCCTTTGACGACGATGACGATGTCGGTCGGCCGGTCGTCGCGGGGCGGGCGGCCGCCGGGATAGAGGATCGCGCCGAACAGCAGCAGCTCGGCCCCGGTGAAGCTGTAGGCGATCTGGATATCGCGCTGCGACACGTCGGGGACCAGCACCGGCTTGGCCTGCGCCATCATCAGCGGCGAGGCGAGCACCAGGACGATAGCGGCGCGCCTCATAGCGGCTGGACCGTGAAGATCTCTTCGGGCCGCCAGACGAGGCCCAGCAGGATGCGTAGCCCGACGAGCAGCACGATGACGGCGAGTGCGAGGCGCAGATATTCGGGCTTCACATTGGTCGCGAATTTCGCGCCGAGCTGCGCCCCCGTCACCGATCCGATGAGGAGCAGGCCCGCCAGCACGATGTCGACCGCCTTGGTGGTGGTGGCGTGCACCATCGTCGCGGCAGCGGTGACGAACAGCGTCTGGAACAGCGAGGTGCCCAGCACGACGTTGGTCGCCATGCCCAGGATATAGATCATGGCGGGGACCAGGATGAATCCGCCGCCGACGCCCAGAAGGATGGTCAGGATGCCCGTGAAGAAGCCCAGCATCAGCGGAGCCAGCGGCGAGATGTACAGGCCCGAGGCATAGAAACGGGTGCGGAAGGGCAGCGCCGCGACCATCGGGTGATGGCGTCGCCGTGCGGCGTGCTGGGGACGGCCGCGCCGCTGCGCCAGGATCGCGCCGGTCGCCTCGCGCGCCATCATCGTGCCGATCCAGCCGAGCATGAGGACATAGATGATCGCGATCACCGTATCGATCTGGCCGCTCGCCTGGAGCAGCCGGAAGATCCAGGCGCCCGCGAACGACCCGACGATGCCGCCCGCGACCAGCACGCCGCCCATCTTCACATCGACCCCGCCGCGCCGCCAATGCGCCGACACGCCCGACACGCTGGCCCCGGTCACCTGGCTGGCGGCGGAGGCGGCGGCGACGGTCGGCGGGATGCCATAGACGATCAGCAGCGGTGTGGTCAGGAACCCGCCGCCGACCCCGAACATCCCCGACAACAGGCCCACGCCCGCCCCCAGCGCGATGATGACGAGCGCGTTGACGGACAGGTTGGCGATCGGAAGATACAAGTCCACGCCCGCGTTATAGCCCGGTGGTCCTTTCCGAACAGTGTCAACGATTCAGAAATCGCCCGCCAGCGTCAGCGCGGGGCCGGAATTCGGGGCGGCCGCGCCCGCGATCCGCTGCCGCCAGTCGAGCGACAGCCTGACACGTCGCTCCGCCACCGGAACCGCGACCCCCAGGGTCGGCCCGATATCCAGCCGCTGCGCATCCCGCTGCGCCCCGCCCCATAGCCCCAGGCCCAGGTCGACAGCGTCGGAAAGCGCCCTGCTCGCACGGGCCGCCCCGTCGGCAAAGGGCTGGGTGCCATCGCGCAGGACCGCGCCCGCCTGCGCATAGGCGGTCAGGATCAGTCCCGGCGCGATCGGGCGAGGGCCGATACCCGCCACCGCGACCATCGCCACGCCGTCCCTGCCCTTGTCCAGCGCCACCCGCTGTTCGACCAGCAGGCGCAGCGGCAGGTGGCGGGATGGCCGCCAGTCCAGCCCAAGGCCCATCTCGCGCCCCATCCCGCTCCACGGTGCGGACAGCCGCAGGCTCGCCGACAGCGCGCCGCCGCGATCGATCCGGCGCAGCAGACGCAGCCCGGCCTGGCTTCCGCCCAACTGGCCCCCCGGCGTCAGCGTCCCGCCGCCCTGCCGCGCGATCGCCCAAAGGCTGGCACTCCAGCGATCCGGGCGCGCCAGCCCTTCCGGCCAGTCGGGGATGATGGGCGGTGGCGGTTCGCCTTTGTCCGGCTCCGGCGCGATCGTCATGGTCGGCGGGGGCGGCAAGGCCTGTGAGGGGTTGGCCAGGAGCGTCGCGACCGGCACCGGCCGGACGGCATGCGGGCGCGGAACCAGCGGGATGCCCGGCCGGACGTGTCGGGTGATGCGCGCTGGCGGTGGCTCTGCAACGGGCGCAGCGGCCGCCGCGGCCAGCGTGATCGGCGAGTTTTCGGCCTGTTCGGCGTCGTGCCCGGACGGCATCAGAAACGCCACGCGCCCCAGAGTCCATAATGCCAATATGCCCCCCAGAAAGCGGATCGGGCGGCCACTCATGGTCTGGCCGACAGGTCGGGAAACTGGTGCTGTGTCTTGTCCCAGGCCACGGGGCGGCCGCGCAGCACGAGCAGATAGCGGATCATCGCGCGCGGCGCGGCGGCGAGCGCCACGAAATTGCCGATGAGGAAGCGCGGCAGGGACCACAGCGCTTCGCGCGCGCCATAGGCTCGCCCGGTAAAGGTCATGCGGACGCCCAGCCTCCAGCAGAGCAGCAATGCGTTGACCGCGATCAGGCGCGCCAGCGTCGGGTTGGTTTCGGGGAGGGGCGACCGCTCGATCCAGCAGAGAAGGATCGTCGCGGCCTGCGCGAAAATGCCCAGATAGGCGGCCGCCAGCACCAGCATGGCGAGCGGCCCGCGTCGGTCGCGCAGCCGCCACCAATGATCGCCGATCGCCCAGATGCTGCCCCAGCCGGTCCGGTCCCAGCCGACCAGCGCGATGCCGGTCATCCACCGCGCCTTTTGCCGGACGGCGGCGACCAGGCTCATGGGGAAATAGGCGCGAACCGCCACGACGCTGCGCGGCGGGCCGTCGGCGACGCGGGCGAACAGGCCCTTGCCGCCCAGTTCGGCGATGCGCAGTCCCAGTTCGTAATCCTCGGTCAGGCTGGTCGCGTCGAACGGATCGCCGCCCCGCCGCTGCGCGATGTCGCGCAACATGGCGGGCGCGATCGCGCAGCCGGTGCCCGCCAGCGGCAATCCGGCCCCCGACGCGGTGCGCACGACGAGCTGCTTGATATGGCTCTCCGCGAACTCGTCGGCATAGTGACCCGATACCAGTCGCGATCCGGGCGCGACGAGCGGCAGCACCGGCAACTGCACCACCGCGCGCCCTTCGATCAGCGAGTCGAAGACTGCCAGCTCGTCGGGGTGCAGCACGTCCTCGGCATCGTGCAGCACCACCGCCTTGACCGCGAACCCCTCGGCCAGGCGGTCCCGTTCCAGCGCACGCCACACCGCGTTGAGGCAATCGGCCTTGGTCGTAGGGCCAGGGCGCGGACCGATGACCAGCCGGACGCGCTCGTCGCGCTCGGCCACCGCCGCGGCGGCCGCGATGGTCGCGGGGTCATTGGGATAAAGCCCGACATAAAAACGATAATCGTCATGGCGCAGCCGGGCGAGCGCGCTGGTCAACATGGCACCGATCACGCCGGCTTCGTCCCAGGCGGGGACCAGGATCACCATCCGTCCGGGCGTCGCGGGCGGGGGCAGGGCCCAGCTGCGGATCGGCGTGGCGGGGCCCCTGATCAGCCTTCGCGTGAAATAGATGAGGTCGACCAGCAGATCATCGACGCCGCCGATCAACAGCCCGGCACCTGCGAACAGCATGAGTTCGCGCGCGACGCCGTCGATCCCCCCGATGATCGCATCCAACCGGCAATCTCCCCCTTGCCGGGCGGAAAACTGCCCGCGCGCAACGGCCGGTGCAATGCCAAAAACAGGTGCCATTTCGGAATGGGCGCATGCCGCCAGGATTCATCGGGCGATTTTCGGGATAATCAGCATTGGGCCGGTTGGGTGGTTGCGCCGTTTGTTGCGGTGCAACATATGGGGCGTGAAAGGATCGAAGATGGCGCGGACATTTCCACCCGGCATCGTTCATGCCGCGCTCGCCGTGGGCGGCTTTGCGATCGGTACGACAGAATTCGCCGCGATGAGCCTGGAGCCCGAACTGGCGCGTGGGCTGGGGATCGATGCGCCCACCGCCGGGCATGTCATCAGCGCCTATGCGCTGGGCGTCGTGGTGGGGGCGCCGATGCTGGCGGTGCTGTCGGCGAAGATGGCGCGGCGGACCCTGCTGATCCTGTTGATGCTGATGTTCGCGCTCGGCAACGGGCTGTCCGCGATGGCGCCCGATTATCACTGGATGCTGGCCTTTCGTTTCCTCAGCGGGCTTCCGCACGGCGCCTATTTCGGCATCGCCGCGCTGGTCGCGGCATCATTGGTCCCCGACGAGCGGCGGACGGTCGCGGTCGGGCGTGTCATGCTGGGGCTGACGGTCGCGACGGTGGTGGGCGTGCCGATGGCGCAGATGCTGGGACAATGGCTCAACTGGCGCTGGGTGTTCGGGATGGTCGCGGCGCTCGCGCTGCTGACCGCGACGCTGGTCGCGATCGCCGCGCCGCATGACCGGCCCCAGGAAGGCGCGAGCGTCCGCCGTGAACTGGCGGCGCTGGGGCGGGGGCAGGTCTGGTTGACGCTGGCGATCGGCGCGATCGGGTTCGGCGGCATGTTCGCGGTCTATACCTATCTGGCCGCGACCCTGACCGAGGTGACGCGCGTGTCGCCGGCGACCATCCCGCTGGTCCTCGCCGTATTCGGGCTGGGCATGACGATCGGCAACATCGTCGTGCCGCGCTTCGCCGACCGTGCGCTGATGCCGACCGCCGGGGGACTGCTGCTCTGGTCGGCCGCGATGCTCGCGCTCTATCCGCTGGCCGCGGGCAGCCTGTGGACGGTGTTGCCCATCGTCTTCGCGATCGGATTGGGCGGCGCTTTGGGGACGGTGCTCCAGACCCGGCTGATGGATGTGGCGGGGGAGGGGCAGGGGCTGGCCGCCGCGCTCAACCATTCGGCGTTCAACACCGCCAACGCCATCGGGCCCTGGGCGGGCGGGCTGGCGATCGCGCAGGGGCTGGGCTGGACCGCGACCGGCTATGTCGGGTGCGGGCTGGCGCTGGGCGGCTTTGCGATCTGGCTGGTGGCGATGCGGCTGTCGCGCGGCGAGGTCAGCGGGCCAGCGGATCGATCGAATCGTCCGGTGCTGTCGCACTGAGGCTCTTCGCCACCGCCTCCACCTTTTCCATGACGCGCAGGATGTTGCCGCTGGTCAGGCCCGCCAGGTCCGCGTCGGTCCATCCGCGCCGGACCAGTTCGGCCAGCACCAGCGGATAGCCGTCCACCCCGCTCATCCCCTCGGGGCCGGTGCCGTTGATGCCGTCATAATCGCCGCCGAACCCGACCGCGGCGCGCCCCGCCATCCGCGCGATATGCTCGATATGGTCGGCGACCATGGCGGCGGTGACGCGGGGGGCCGGGTTGGCGGCATCCCAGGCGATCAGCGGCGCGGGGCTGCGCGGGCCATAGACATTGGCGGCCACGCCGACCGACTTGGCATAGGCGGTGCGTCGCGCATCCCAGGCCCGCCAGTCGCCCGACAGGAAGGCGGGATAGCAATTGACCATCACCACGCCGCCGCCCGCTCCGATCCGTCGGAGCAGCGCGTCGGGAATGTTGCGCGGCGCATCCGCGAGCGCCCGCGCATCGGAATGGGAGGCGATGACCGGCGCCTTGCTGTTATCGAGCACCGCCGCCATCGTCGCGTCGGAGACATGGGCGACATCGACGATCATGCCGATCCGGTTCATCTCGGCCACCACCGAACGGCCAAAGGCGCTGAGGCCGTTCGTGATCGGGGCGTCGGTGGACGAGTCGGCCCAGGCCAGGCTGTGGCCATGGGTCAGCGTCAGATAGGCGACACCCAGCGCACGATACTGGCGAAGCACCGACAGCCGCCCGTCGATCTGATGCCCGCCCTCGACCCCGATCAGCGAAGCGACTCGGCCCGAGCGGGCGATGTGGCGCATATCCTCCGGCGTGCGCGCCATCGCCATTCGGTCGGGATGCGTGGCGACCAGCCGGTGGACGCGGTCGATCTGCTCCAGCGTCATCTCGACCGCGCGGGGGCCGGTGACGTCGGCGGGAATCCAGACGGACCAGAATTGGCCGCCGATACCGCCCCGCTTCAATCGGGGAAGGTCGGTCTGGAGCGGATGGGGCAGGGCCGTCGTGCCGGTCGCAAGCGCGGGCGACTCCGGGGGGACGGAGGTATCGCGCAATTCCCAGGGCAGGTCGTTATGCCCGTCGATGATCGGCGCGCGGGCGAGAACCGATTCGACCCGACGTGTGACCGCGGCATCGGTCGTCGCCGCCTGGGCGAGGAGGAGCGCGATCAGCATGTCGGTCGTTGCTCGAACTGGAGGAGCGCGAGGTCGATGGGCTGCTCACTGGGGAGGACCAGATCGACCTCGGCCAGGGGCGGCCCGTCCCCGGCATCGGCGATCATCTGTGCGACGGCGATATCGTCGCCTTGAATCATCGCCTCGACCGAACCGTCCGCGCGATTGCGCACCCAGCCGGTCAACGCCAGCGACTCGGCGCGGGTCAGGAACCAGTAACGATAGCCGACACGCTGCACGCGCCCGGTAATGCGAAGATGTCGACCGATCATGGCGGCGACTGTCGCGCGGGAAGGCTGGAAAGGGAAGAGCGGCTACAATTCCGCCCCTTGCACGTTAGGAAAATGGCTTCGCGTGGAGGCGCAGAAGAGCGCGGAGAGGATCATTCCTTCTCAGCGTCCTCCGCGCCCCTGCGCGACCAAAGGCGGCCTCAGAGCTTGCCGGTCAGGTCCGGCACGACGGTAAAGAGGTCGCCGACCAGGCCGATATCGGCGACCTGGAAGATGGGGGCGTCCTCGTCCTTGTTGATCGCGACGATGACCTTGGAGTCCTT
>NZ_JBCNNI010000006.1:0-144589 GCF_039594485.1 Sphingomonas sp.
CCAGCAACCGCAGCCGTTCACGGTCATCGGCCGCCTGCACGGCCGGCCCAGCACACCGCGACGCATCATCCCGGCACCAGCGCCGCAGCGTCTCCGCCGTGCAGCCGATCTTCCCCGCGATCGAGGTGATCGCTTCCCACTCCCAAGCATGGTCCGCCCGGTGTTCGCCAACCATCCGAACCGCACGCTCGCGGACCTCGGGGGAAAACTTGTTCGTCGTCTTGCTCATTCCGGATACTCCTACTCACAAGTTGGAGCTTCCGCGAAATCCGGGGCGGTTCACCCCTCCAGCGCAGCGGCGAACAGCAAGGTGGTATCGAGACACGTACCCAATCGTTCGTCGGCGATCGTCGCGGGGCGGCGCACCTTCTGCCCGCGCGCCTAGAAACTGGCGGGCGGCTCGGCGTAATGAACCGCCATTGCCGCGATTGCGGAATAGATCGCGGCCGTCAGCATATAGGCACGCTGCGGATCGCCTGACTGATAGCCATCAAGGCCGCTGGGATGGCCGTGCTCCGCCAAACGGTCGGCTGCGCTGCGCAAGATGCGCCCGACGGCAGGATCGTTGGGCATTACAAAGGCGGGCAGGAGTTGTGCCATATCGGCAACGCCACCCCATTCGTCCCGCGCCAGCAGGCGGACAGGGACGCGTTGTTCGTCCAGCAACTGGTCGCCCGCAGCTAAGCGGAGGGTGATTTCGCCGCGCTCGGCTTCGTTGAGACCCGCCAGATACGCAGCATCGAGTTCGATCTTCCGATCACTGATGGACAGGCTATCGCCCGGCGCGAGCCGATCGATGGTCCAGGATTTCGCCCTGAGGAAAGCAGGTGACGACGCGAGCTCAAGCCGGATGTTTTCATGATGCCGGCCATCGGCGTTTTCGATTCCTATCCCGCGAACAACAGGTATCGCATTCTGATAGGAAGCATAGGTGAAACTTCCAGCAATGTCCGCTACGAGTATCGGGCTTTTCTCCTGAGGCCGGTCGATGCTCGATCGGTCGAAATTGCCTGCGTCAGAATTCTGCATGCAGCCCCCTTGCCAGGGGCAAGGCTAGACAATCATTTTCCTCATTAAAAGATGAAATTAAATCCCATTTGGGTGATGCCTCATCCCGACAGAAAATGGAGAAACGACGCGGAAGGCAGAACAACGCCCGCATCCGCGCGCGGCCCTCACCCAACTCCGGCCAAGCCTTTGCTACGCGAAGCCCGAGTCTGCAGGATCTTCCCCTTTCACAAGGAAAGAGAGAGAAGAAAAAGCAATGCCCAATGCCGACTCGACCTAAAGATCGAATGCGGGTGGCACGACCAGGGCCAGCGATCAGGATGTCCGCGCCAGGATGCCTTGATCATCACGCCGGGTCGTCCTCGGCACCAGAATTTCCCAATAATTCGAGTGCCCATCGCTTTTACCGCGGGCGCGCCATTATCCCAGTTGTATATCCAGAGCGGGCTGGTGGAGCCCGTAAAGGCTCTTCGCATCGCGCCTTTGCCGCTCGTTGCCAGGCATAAGCTTCCCAAGCTTGCGACGGGGGCTTTGCGCCCGCGCCTCTCTTGATCATCGCCAGCCGAGCGCCGGAGCGACATGGCGCAGGATGTTCTCGATCACATGCGCGTTATACGCCACGCCCAACTGGTTGGGCACGGTGAGCAGCAGCGTATCCGCCTCCGCGATCGCCTCGTCCGCACGGAGCTGTTCGATCAGCGCGTCGGGCTCGGCCGCATAGGAACGGCCGAACACGGCGCGCATATTGTCGATGAAACCCACCTGGTCCTGGCTGTCGTCGCGGCCGAAATAGGCGCGGTCCTGGTCGGTCGTCAGCGCAAAGATCGAACGGGATACTGAAACGCGCGGCGTGCGCGTATGGCCCGCCGCCGTCCAGGCTTCGCGATAGGCGCGGATCTGGTTCGCCTGCTGGACGTGGAAGGGCTCGCCGCTCTCATCCTCCTTCAGGGTCGAGCTTTGCAGGTTCATGCCGCGCTCCGCCGCCCAGATCGCCGTCGCGTTCGACGCCGAGCCCCACCAGATACGGTTCCGCAGCCCCTCGGAATAGGGCTCCAGCCGGAGCAGGCCCGGCGGATTGGGGAACATCGGGTTGGGGCTTGGCTTGGCGAAGCCACGTCCCTGCAACAGGTGCAGGAACACCTCGGCATGGCGGCGGCCCATATCGGCGTCGGTTTCGCCCTGTGCCGGGCCATAGCCGAAATGCCGCCAGCCCTCGATCACCTGTTCGGGCGATCCCCGGCTGATCCCCAGTTGCAGGCGACCGCCGCTGATCAGATCGGCCGATCCGGCATCCTCGACCATGTAGAGCGGGTTCTCATAGCGCATGTCGATGACGCCGGTGCCGATCTCGATCCGCGAGGTGCGGGCACCGACGGCGGCCAGCAGCGGAAAGGGCGATGCCAGTTGCTGCGCGAAATGATGAACCCGGAAATAGGCACCATCGGCGCCCAGTTCCTCGGCCGCGACCGCCAGGTCGATCGACTGGAGCAGTACGTCCTGCGCCGAGCGCGTGGCGGACTGGGGGGAGGGCGACCAATGGCCGAACGACAGGAAACCGATCTTCTTCATGGCCCCAAGATAATATGGGCCGACGCGACTTACACCGGGCCTGGGAGGCTCTCAGTGGGAAAGCCTGTGTTTCCAACTGGAGGCCATCCGCATCAGCGCGGGCGCCATTCTGCGGCGAGCGCGGCCTGTTCCTGTTCGGCGTCGAGCGGCATGTCGACCATCATGTCCTGCGCCTCCGCCATCAGCGCGGCGTCCGACGATCCCGCCTGGGCATAGCCACCTTTCGCCGCGGGGGCGCTGCCCGGCAGGGTTCGTTCCAGCGCCCAGCGATCGTCCCTGCGGCAGGCGATGCCGTCGGCGGCCGCGGACTGGAACACACGGCAATAGTGATTGCCCTGGCTGCGGAAGCTGACCGCGATCCGCACCGCGCCATCGCCGCCGCTCGGCTGATGGTCGAGTGCCTGGGCCAGTGCGCCCGAGGCATAGAGCCCGTGATCGGTGGCGGCGATCGGCCCGCGATCGACACCACGCCCGACCAGAACCCCGACAACGAGGCAGGCCGCCATCGCCGCCGCCGAACGCCAGGGCGCGCGGGACCAGCGCGACGGGGCGGGACGACGCTCCGCAAGAGGGATGACGTTGGAGCGCAGCAGGGCCACCAGCCGGTCCGGCACGGGTTCTTCTGCGACCGGCGAATAGGCAGCCGCCATCGTCGCCCTCAATTGCCGGTGGCGCGCGACGTCCTCGGCCAGTGCGGGATCGGCTGCGATCGCCGCTTCTACCCTTTTGGCGGTCAGCGGATCGAGCGCATCGTCGGCATAGGCCATGAGCAGTTCGGGTTCGATCGTCATGCCGTTTCTCCCAGCCGCGCCATCAGCGCCTGTCGCCCCCGGACCAGCCGCGAGGTCAGGGTGCCCATCGGAATATCGAGGATATCGGCGGCTTCCTTATAGGCCAGTCCTTCGACCAGCACGAGCGCCACCGCCTCACGCTGTTCGTCGGGCAGGGTGCGCATCGCGGCCTCCACTTCATTCAATGCGACCCGCGCTTCCGCGCCGCCCGGCGCGCCGACGCCCAGGCCCGCATCCTCGGCGATGAAGGTCTGCGCCGCCCGGGTGCGGGAGCGGGCGGTGTCGATCCAGGCATTGCGCATGATCCGGTACATCCAACTGTCCAATCGCGTTCCGGCCTGCCACGATCCCCGCGCCATCAGCGCCTTTTCGATCGTGATCTGGGCCAGATCATCGGCATCGGCTGCATCGTGGGTGAGCGATCGCGCGAACCGCCGCAGTCGCGGCAGCAGCAGCAGCAACTCATTCTCGAACGCAGCCAAGCCTGTTTCCTTAATTGCAGGGATGAAACGAATAAGGATGATCGTTTAATCCATGTCGCAATGCGTTTTGCAACGGGAGCGTGCGGGTGAAGCGGAAATGGGCATGGAGCATGGCGACGGTGCTGGCCGCGACGCTGATCGGTGCAGGCGGCGGTGCGGGAGAGGCGCAGCTGCTTCCCGCCATGCCCGCGCTGCCCGGCCTGCCGGGTATCGGACGCGGCCTGTCCGACCTGCCCGATCCCGGCGCGGCGATCGCGTCCGTGGGGCGCATCTCCCGACAGGCGGTCGAGCGGCTGGACACGGTCCGGCGCGAGACCTTCGCCCGGCTGGTGCGCGATCACCCCGACGCCATCACGTTCGATCCTCAGGGTTTTCCGGCCCGCGCGGGCGAGGTGGTGGTCGATGCGCCCAGCGATGCGCTGCTCGGCGCGGCGGTGAAGGCGGGCTATACGCTGATCGAGCGTGATGAGGTGCTGGGCGTCGGCTTTGCCCGGTTGCGGGTGCCGGAGGGGCGTTCGCTGAAGGCGGCGCTGAGTGAAATCACCCGCCTGGGCGGCGGCGAGGTCAGCGCGGACCAGCTTCACCTGCCGAGCGGGGTGGTGTCGGGCGGTGCCCCTGTACCAGCGGCGGATAGCGGCGGCCGTGGCCCTTGGGTCGGGGTGATCGACGGGGGAGTCGATGGCGCGGCCGTCGTGCAGGGGTTCGCGACCGGCGCGCCGCGCGCCAATGATCACGGCACGGCGGTCGCTTCGTTGATCACGGGCGGCAACGGCGTGCGCGGTGCACTGCCCGGTGCGCGGATCGCCTCGGCCGATGTCTATGGCAGCGATCCGGCGGGTGGGAACGCGACCGCGATCGCCAAGGCGCTGGGGGGGATGGTGCGGCAGCGCGTGCCGGTCGCGACGATCAGCCTGGTCGGCCCCGCCAATCCGCTGCTGGCGCGCGTCGTCGCGGCGGCCCAGGCGCGCGGGCTGATCATCGTGGCGGCGGTCGGCAATGGCGGGCCGATGCAGCCCTTGTCCTATCCGGCCTCCTATCCCGGCGTCGTCGCCGTCACCGCGGTCGATGCCTGGGACCGCGTGCTGATCGAGGCCGGGCGGGCGAGCCATGTCGACTATGCCGCGCCGGGGGCAGACATGATGGCGGTCGGGGTCGGCGGGCGACGGATCAAGGTGCGCGGAACCTCCTTCGCCGCGCCGCTGGTCGCAGCGCGGATCGCGGCGGTCTATCCGGCCCCGGAACCGGGACAGATCCGTCCGGCGCTGGCGCGTGTCGACGCCTCTGCCCGCGATCTGGGTCGGCGCGGCGAAGATAAAATCTTTGGCCGTGGAGTGGTTTGCGCGGAATGTCGGACCCCTGCGCAGTAAATTTTGCGGGAGAGGGGATTAAACCGGATCGCTGCTCCGTTGTCTCTCCAGAAGATAAGGAGAATGATGATGAAGAACGTCCTGTCCGGTACCGCCCTTCTTGCCGTCACCCTGGTTGCGGCCCCTGTTTCCGCGCAATTGCTTGGCGGCGGTGGCCTTGCCGGTGGGCTGGGTGGCCAGTTGGGTGGCGCGACCGGCGCGCTGAGCGGCGCGGCCAACGGCTCGCTGAATGGCATGACGCACACTGGTCCGGTCTCGACCGATGGCGTGGTCAGCACCCGTGGCGCGGGCCGTCTGGACCGCAGCGTGGATACGCGCCGTGGCCGGGTGTCGGCTTCCGGCAATGCCTCGGGCGGCGGCGCGCTCGATCAGGCGACGCGGGTCGGCCAGAGTTCGGGTGGCGCCAATGGCGCGACCTCGGGCGCGGTTGGTGGCAGCGTCGATGCGCAGCTCGTCGGCACCGATGCGGTCCGCGATGCCGCCGGACGCACGGTGAGCACGGTCGGCCAGGTCGCGGACCGGGCGCGTAGCACGGCGGGGGCGGTCGGCAACCGGGCTCGCGGCACGGTCGCCAATCTTGCCGACCGGGCGTCCAATGCCGGCGGCAACGTTGCCGGCGCGGTCACCGGCTCGGGCTCGGCCGCGCTGTCGGGGGCTGGCGGGAATGCTTCCGTCATGGGCAACCTGGCTCTGGCGGGCAGCGGCGCGGCGCAGGGCGGTGCCTTTCCGGTCAACCCCGGCATGGCGGTGACCGATGCCAAGGGCCGGGCGATCGGCGCGGTTCAGTCGGTCCGCAGCAATGCCGAGGGCGCGGTCCAGCAGGTGCTGGTGAAGGTCGGTAACAAGGTCGCCGCTGTGCCCGCCGCCAATTTCTCGGGTTCAGGCAATGTCCTGGTCTCGGCGATGGGTCAGGGCGAGCTGTCCAAGCGCGCCGACTGATCCGGCGGGGCGTCAGGTCCCAACTCATGGTGCGCCCGTTCCTTCAGGAGCGGGCGCATCGTTTGTGAAGGTGTCAGGTATGAAGGGGCTCCGGCGGGCCGGGCAGCAAACGGATATCGGTCGATCCGGCGCATAGGTTGATGCCGCCATCCCGCGCCGCACGATCGATCTCGGCCAGTTCGCCCTCCGCGAAGTCGAGCCTGTTCACCGCTCCCAGGATTCGTCGAGCTGTTCGACCGTCCGCGCGCCGATCAGGGCGGAGGTGACATGCGGATCGCGCAGGCGCGGGGGCAGGGTGGCGATTTCGGTGTCGAACGGGCGGGCCGCGGCGACGTTTCTCGCCGGATCAAATGCTTATTTCGTCGGATGGGCGTGGAACCCTATGCCGGCTCGGCCCTTCAAGCGCAGGTTATTGATCCTGATTGATCGTTGGAGACGCCTCGGCATGCCGCGCACCGCCCTCTTCCTGCTTCATGCGCTGGGCGGTAGTGCGCGGGCCTGGGATGCGGTCATGGCGCGGATCGGACCTGGTGTCGCATGCAGGGCGCTCGACCTTCCGGGGTTCGGCGCGCGCGCGGACCAGGGCTATGCGGACGTCGAACGCATGGTCGATGGCGTGATCGATGTCGTTCGTTCTGCCCGCGTCGATCGCTGGATCATCGTCGGCCACAGCATGGGCGGCAAGATCGCGACGCTGGTCGCCGCCCGCGCCGGGTCCGGGGAAGTGGGGCTTGAAGGGCTGGCCGGTGTCGCCCTGATCGCCGCTTCGCCGCCCGGCCCAGAGCCGATGGACGAGGACCGGCGGGCCGAGATGCTGGCCTGGGCCGCCGATGGCCGTTTCAGCAGGACGGAGGCTGCACGGTTCGTCGATGCCAATACGGCAGAGCGTCTTCCCGACCGGCTTCGCGATGCTGCGATGGACGATGTGCAGCGCTCCGCGCCCATGGCCTGGCGAGGCTGGCTGGAACGCGACAGCCGGGAGGACTGGAGTGCTCAAGTCGATCGGATCGCGGTGCCCGCATTGATCGTGGCGGGCGCGGAGGATGGTGATCTGGGCGAGGCGGCGCAGCGACGGCTGAACCTGCCCCATTATCCCGAAGCGACGCTGCATGTCGTGGACGGCGCGGCGCATCTGCTGCCGCTGGAACGGCCGGATGCCGTCGCCCGTCTGATCGCTGACCTTGCCGGGCGGGGCGCGGCGCAGGATTTCTGAGGGAGAGACGGAATGGATCTGGGCATCAAGGGCCGCATCGCGCTGATCAGTGGCGCGGATTCGGGCATGGGCAAGGAAACGGCTCGGCTGCTGCTGGAGGCGGGCGTGCGGGTCGCGCTGACCGACAAGGCGGGCGGGTCGCTGGACTCGGCGGTTGCCGAGCTGGAATCGCTGGGCGAGGTCATGGCCGTGACTGCCGACGTGACCAAGCCGGAGGACGTCACCGCGCTATGGGCCAAGGTTCGCGAGCGGCTGGGCGATCCAGACATCTATGTGAACTCGGCGGGCGTGACGGGCGCGACCGGCGACTTTCTGGAGATCGATGACGATGGGTGGCGCGAGACGCTCGACATCGACCTGATGGGCGCGGTCCGCATGTGCCGGGAGGCGATTCCCGCAATGCGCCGGAAAGGCTGGGGCCGGATCATCCTGATGGCATCCGAAGACGCGGTGCAACCCTATGTCGAGGAACTGCCCTATTGCGCGGCGAAGGCGGGTATCCTCAGCTTGGCTAAGGGCCTGTCCAAGGCGTATGGCGGGGACAATGTGCTGGTGAACACGGTATCCCCGGCCTTCATCGCGACGCCGATGACCGATGCGATGATGGAGAAGCGCGCCAAGGAGAAGGGTGTCAGCTTCGACGAGGCGATCGCCACGTTCCTGGAGGAAGAGCGCCCCGGCATGGCGCTGAAGCGGCGCGGTCGGCCGGAGGAGGTCGCGGCGGCGGTCGCCTTCCTGGTGTCGGAGCGGGCGAGCTTCATCAACGGTGCGGGGCTGCGCGTCGATTCCGGTTCGGTGTTCACCATCGCGACCTGATTTCGCCCCTGCCGTCGGCGTGGCGCGCGCGAACCGGCGGCGCTAGGCTGGCGGCAGAACAGGGGAGAGACGGATGATCGGACGCTCGGCGCTGGCGGTTGCGAGCATCGCTTTGGTGGCGGGCGGCTTGCCCGCGCAACAGGGGCAGATGGCGAGCCCGACTTTGGGGGCGATCAATTACGGCTTTGACGGGCCGATGGCCCCGCCCCGCAAGGCACCCAGCTTCGGCGACGAATTCACCCGCCGGATCGATCCCGCCCGCTGGCGCTGGGATGTCAGCCGGAACCGCCAGGGCTGGCCCAATCACGAACTGCAATATTATGCGGGGCCCGACCGCCCCAATGCCCGGATCGAGGAGGGCGCGCTGGTGATCGAGGCGCGGCATGAGGCGTTGCGGGATGAGGACGATTGGGGCGGACAAGCCTATAGCTCGGCCAAGCTCGTGACGCAGAAACCGCTCGGCTATGGCTTTTACGAGGTACGCGCCAGGCTGCCCTGCGGACGGGGGATGTGGCCCGCCATCTGGCTGCTGCCGATGGATGGATCGCGCTGGCCCGACGGGGGCGAGATCGACATCATGGAGATGGTGGGCTGGGATCCGAACATGATCCACGCGACGATGCATTCCGCGCTCTATAACCATGTGCGCAAGACGCAGCGCGGGGCGCAGGTGCCCGTCGCGGGGGCCTGTACCGCCTATCACCGCTATCAGCTCGACTGGACGCCGAAGGCGATCACCATCGGGGTGGATGGTCGCGCCTATATGCGGGTGAAGAATGACCAGCCGGGCGGGGCGGGGGCCTGGCCCTTCACCCGGCCCTATTCGCTGATCCTGAACCTTGCGGTCGGCGGCGACTGGGGCGGGGCGAAGGGCATCGACGACAAGGCCCTGCCACAGCGGATGGCGGTGGATTACGTCCGCTACTGGAGGCGCTAGAGCAGCGTTCCCGACAGGATGGCGAGCGCGATGGTGAAGTAGATCACCAGGCCGGTCACATCGACCAGCGTCGCGACGAAGGGGGCCGATGCGCTCGCCGGATCGAAGCCCATCCGTTGCAGGACGAAGGGCAGCATCGAGCCGGCCAGCGAGCCGAAGGTCACGATCCCGACCAGTCCGGTGCCGACCGTCGTCGCGACCAGCACCCAGTGCGGCCCATAGTCGTAAAAGCCCAGCGTCTGCCATAGCGCGATCCGCGCGATGCCGAGCGCGCCCAATATGGCCCCCAGGGTCATCCCGGCGGGCAGTTCGCGCAGGGCGACCCGCCACCAGTCGCGCAGGCGGACCTGCCCCAGCGCCAGCGCGCGGATGATCAGCGAGGTCGCCTGGCTGCCGCTATTGCCGCCCGAGCTCATGATCAGCGGGATGAAGAGCGTCAGCACGACGGCGCGTTCCAGCTCGGACTCGAAATGCTGCATCGCGCTGGCGGTCAGCATCTCTGAGAAGAACAGGATGCTCAGCCACCCGGCCCGCTTGCGGATCATCGCGAGGAAACCGGTTTCCAGATAGGGATTGTCGAGCGCTTCGACGCCGCCGAACTTCTGCGTATCCTCGGTATGCGCGGCGACCAGGGCGTCGAGCACGTCGTCCACCGTCACGATGCCGATCGGGCGGCCCTGTTCGTCGATGACGGGCAGGGCGAGCAGGTCGTGGCGACGGATCAGATGCGCGACCTCCTCGCGATCCGTGGTCGGGGCGACGGTGATGGGATCATGGCCGCGTGCCAGGTCGATCGCGCGCGAGTCCGGGTCGGCGGCGATCAACTGGCGCAGCGAGACGGTGGCGACCAGCCGCCCCTGCGGCTCCAGCAGGAAGACCGAATAGACGGTCTCGCGGCTGCGCTCGACGGTGCGGATATGCGCCAGCACTTCCGCAACGGTCACGTCGGCGGAGCAGGCGACATATTCGGTCGTCATCATGCCGCCCGCGCTGTCCGGCGGCCAGCTGAGCAGCGTGTCGATCGAGGCGCGGACGGCGGCGGGCAGCGCGGCGCGGATGGCGGCGGCGTCCTCCTCGTCCATCTCGGCCAGCACGTCGGCGGCGCGGTCCTCCGACATCTGGGAGATCAGCGCGACCGCGCGGGCCGGCGTCAGGCGCGGCAGGATCTCGGCGGCGGAGCGCAGTTCGGGGCTGTCGAGCACGGCGACCGCGCGCGCGTCGGGCATTTGCGCCAGGGCGTCGGCCGCTTCCTCGACGGACAGCGACTGCAACGTATCGACGAGATCGGCGATGGACAGGCCGCGCCGGGAGGAACGGAAACCGGCGGCGACACCGGCAATCAGATCGTTGACCATTTCAAACCTTTCGTCCGCACGACCCGGGCGGACGAAAGCCAGTTGCGAAACTAGCGGACGAGCCCGGGGCGTGCGGCGCTACTGGAACTGTCGCTGGACATGTTCTCGCTTTCTGGAACGACGCGGGGGCTCCCGCGCCTGGGCCGCCCTCTGATCCTCGCCGAGGCGATCGTCAACACCGGGAGGGCCATCTGACAAATTTTTAATCTGCGCATCAAGGGTCGGGCGTCGCGGCTCCGTCTGGAGGGCAAAGTCCATGAAGGGGATCATATTCGTGCACCGCCTGCTCTTCGCCTCGACCGCCACGCTCGCGCTGGCGGCGGGGGCGGCCGCCTCGGCCCAGACCGTGATCGACACGAAGCGGACGACGCCGGTCCGCACCGCCACCGCCAACAATGGCGCGCCCGCCGATGTCAGCATCGCGGCGGCGGGCAGCGTGGTCACCACGGGGGGCACCGCCGTCACGATCGACAGCAACAACAAGGTCGCCAATGCCGGGACCATCCAGATCACCGATGCCAATGACGCGATCGGCATCGGCGCGAATGCGGGGGCGAGCGGTGAGATCACCAACACCGGCAAGATCATCCTCGACGAAAGCTATACGCCGGTCGATATCGACAAGGACGGCGATCTCGACGGTCCCTTCGCCCAGGGCGCGCGCCGCACCGGCATCCGCACCGCCGGGGCCTTTACCGGCAACGTCACCAATGGCGGCGAGATCACCATCGAGGGTAACGACTCCGCCGCTATCCGCCTCGGCGGTCCGCTGACCGGCAATCTGGTCCAGTCGGGCAAGATCAGCACGCTGGGCGACCGCTCGGTCGGCGTGGCGGCCGGTGCTGTGTCGGGCAATGTGACGCTGGGCGGCACGATCGTCGCGGTCGGCCAGGGCGCGGTGGGCGCGCGGATCGACGGCGATGTCGGCGGTGCCCTGACCATCGAAGGGGCGATCGGCTCCACCGGCTATCGCTACACCACGCCGCCCGCCGATGTGTCGAAACTCGATCCCGACGATCTGCTGCAGGGCGGATCGGCGCTGATCGTCGGCGGCAATGTCGCGGGCGGGATCACGCTGGGCAATGCGACCGGCAAGGTGGCGGACATCATCTCCAACGGCACGGCGCCCGCGATGCAGATCGGCGCGGCGGATCGCGCCGTGGTGATCGGCGCGACCGGCGGGGCGACCCCGACGGCGGGGCTGGTGGTCAATGGCCGCATCTCGGGCGTCGGCGTCTATAGCGGCGTGCGGGCGACCGCGCTGTCGATCGGCGGGCTTGGCGGCGCGGTGCAGATCGCGCAGGGCATCGCGGTGGGCGGTACGGTGCAGGCGACCGCGAATGGCGCGGAGGCGACCGCGATCCGTATCGGTGCGGGCGCGTCCACCCCGGAGTTGCGCAATGGCGGCTCGATCACCGCGACGGGCGGCGGCGCGGCGGATGCGGTGTCGATCGCCATTCTGGTCGATACCGGCGCATCGCTGCCGACCATCCGCAACACCGGCGCAATTCGCGCCGGCGCGACGGGGTCTGCCGCCACCGCGATCCTCGACCGGACGGGTGGGCTGAGCCTGGTCGAGAATGCCGGGACGATCGCGGCGGCGGGGGGCGATTCCTCGCGCAGCGTCGCGATCGACCTGTCCGCCAACACCAGCGGCGCGGTCGTCCGCCAGATCGCACCCGCCTCCGGCGCGGCGGCTCCGACCATCACCGGCGCGATCCGGTTCGGCAGCGGCAACGACCGGCTGGAGATCGCCGCGGGTACGGTCAGCGGCGACGTCGGGTTCGGCACCGGTAACAACAGCCTGACCATGAGCGGCACCGGCATCTATGCGGGCACCGCGACCTTCGGGACGGGGGCGGACACGCTGACGATCGGCGATACCGCCCGGTTCGACGGGGTCGCCGATTTCGCCGGGCAGGGACAGGATCTGCTGGCGATCACCGGCAAGGGCATTTTCGCCGGAAGGCTCGCCAATGCGAGCCATGTCGCGGTGACGGTGGCCAGCGGTGGCGGCACCTTCGCGGCCAATGGCGTGACCAACATCGCCTCGTTGAGCCTGGGCGACCAGTCGATCCTGAGCGTCGCGCTCGACAAGGCCAACCCGACCGGCAACCTGATCCAGGTGGGCGGCGCGACGACGATCGGCGCGAACAGCCAGCTGGCGCTCCGCGTGTCCGGCGGAACCGATGTGACGGGCCGCTATGTCGTGCTGCGTTCGGGCACCTTGACCGGCGCGGGCAACCTGACGCTCGCCCCCTCCGCCATGCCGTTCCTGTACAAGGGTGCGATCGTGGCGACCCAGCCCAACGAGATCGCGGTCGAGGTCAGCCGCAAGGCCAAGACCGAACTGGGCCTGAGCAACGCGGGCGTCAGCGCCTTCGACGCGATCGATGCCGCGATCGGATCGGACGCCAAGCTGTCGGATGCCATTCGCGGCATCTATGACGGTGCGGCCTTCCGCGGTGCGGTCGAACAGATGCTGCCCAATTACACCGGCAGCGTGTTCGAGGGCGTGACGCTCGCCTCCCGTGCCGCCGCCGCGCAGCTGCGCGAGCCTGCGGGCGAGTTCAGCGAGGAGGGGAAATGGGGCTATTGGCTGACCCCGCTCGGCTGGGACGCATCGAAGGGCACGCGCTCGACCCGCAGCTATGATGTGCGCGGCTGGGGCATCAGCGGCGGCATCGAGAACAAGACCGATGCGGGCAATTTCGGCGCTTCGCTCTCCTATATGAGCGGCCGCGAAAATGAGGGGTCGGCGGTCAACCGGGTCAATCACAGCCAGTATGAACTGGCCGGGTTCTGGCGCGCCCGCTGGGGTGCGCTGGCGGCCCAGGCGCGCGGCTCGGCGGCGTTCCTGTCCTTCGATTCGCAGCGCCAGTTCAACGGCGTGGTCGGGTCGGAAGCGGTGCAGCGGCGCGCGACCGCCGACTGGAAGGGGATGCTCTATTCGGGCTCCGGCTCGGTATCGTGGGAGCATTGGGTAGGCCAGTTCAACGTGCGGCCGATCCTTGCGATCGACTATTACCGGCTGAACGAGGACGCGTATCGCGAAAGCGGCGGCGGGACCGGATATGACCTGACCGTGCGCAAGCGGACCAGCGACGAACTGGCGCTGACCGCCAGCGTCGCGGCGGGCATCAATTTCGGCGGCGACAATCGCTACGCGCAGTGGAGCCGCCTGGAGATCGAGGGGGGGCGTCGCGAACGGATTGCGGGCACGCTGGGCCGCACGATCGCCAGCTTCGGCGACGGCACACCCTTCGTCCTCGACCCCGAGCGTCGCGATGGCGGCTGGATCGGCCGGGTCCGTGCGATCACCGGGACCAGCGAAATCCGCCTGAGTGGTGAGGTGAATGCCGAACAACGTCTTGGCAACGTTGCGCTTTCTGCGCGCGCTGCCCTTCAGTTCGCCTTTTAGGCGAGTTCGGTCGCGTGCATCCCCCCTGTAGCGCGCGCGGCCGTTCGGAGCCCCACCATGCGTCCCGGTGGGGCTCCTTTCCATGGGCGGAGGCTTCGTCTAAACGGCGAGACTTCCGCCCATCTTGTCCGGTCCAGACCATGACGCCCACCGGGATCGAGGCCGTTTTCCTCGCCAATCGCGAAAAGCTCGTCCGCTTCCTGGCGGCGCGTGGCGCGGGCGATGCGGCCGAGGATCTGGTGCAGGATCTGTGGCTGAAGCTCTCCACGCGGATGGACGGGCCGATCGCCAATCCGCTGGCCTATCTCTATCGCGCCGCCGATATGCTGATGATCGACCGCTATCGATCGCAGCGGCAGTCGGAACGGCGCGAGCGGGACTGGGCCGAGGGACAGGATGATGCGGGCGGGGCCGAGGCCCCGGCGGCCGAACGCATCGTCGTCGCGCGCCAGACCGCCGAGCGGATCGCGGGGACGCTGGCCGAATTGGGCGAGCGGCCGGCTCTGGTCTTTCGTCGCGTGCGTGTGGACGGCGCGCCCCAGAAACAGGTTGCCGCCGAACTTGGCATCAGCCTCAGCACCGTCGAAAGCGATCTTCGCATGGCGGCCCACGCGCTCGCCGCGCTCAAGGAACGGATCGGATGAGCCAGCACGATCAATCTTCGAACGCGGTTGACTCGGTGGCGCTCGACTGGGCGCTTCGCATGGCTGATCCGGCGCGAGCCGACTGGGATGCCTTCACCCTCTGGCTGGAGGCCGACCCGAGCCATGCCGAGCGCTACGACCGGATGGCCGCGACGCTGATCGAGGCGGAGGAGGCGCTGGCCGCCTTTCCCGATATCGCATCGCCGGCGCCGATCCTGCCCGAGGTCAGACCGGCGCGCCGCCCGTTGCGCTGGATCGGCGGGGCGGTGGCGGCGGCGCTGGTCGGCACGCTGGGCCTGAACCTGTGGAACGACCGGCCACAGCCTTATGCGGTCGAGACGGCGGCGGGCGAGGTGCGTCGCATCCCCCTGGCCGACGGCAGCATGATCGTGCTTGCCGGCGGATCGCGCGTGACACTGGACAAGCAGGCGCCGCGCCGGGCGGTGCTCGACCGGGGCGAGGCGCTGTTTCGCGTGCGCCACGATGCCCGCCATCCTTTCGCGGTCGATGCGCATGGGCTGGCATTGACCGATCTCGGCACCGTGTTCGACGTCCGACTGGGCCAGGACCGCACGCGGGTCGCGGTGGCCGAGGGCGCGGTGCTGGTCGATCCGAAGGGGGCGGCACTTCGCCTTGATGCCGGACAGTCCGTCGTCATGGAGGGCAGCCGTCTGGTCCGCCAGCCGGTCGCGCCGGAGATGGTGGGCGAGTGGCAGGCGGGACGACTGGCCTATGACGGCGCACCGTTGAGTGAGGTCGCGGAGGATCTGGCCCGCTTCCTGGGACAGCCTGTCGTCGCCGCGCCGCGCGTGGCCGCGCGCCAGTTCCGGGGCACGATCGATCTGGAGGCGGCACGGCGCGACCCCGATCTGCTCGGACGCTTGCTGGACGTAACCGTGCGGCGGCGCGACACCGGCTGGACGCTGGAGCCGCGCGGGTGAGATTCCCCGGGGGGCGGCTGGCGATCGGGCTGTATATCGTCACGGCGGCCCCCGTCGCGGCGGCCGAACGCCTGTCCGTCGACCTGCCCGCCGGGACGGTCGGCGCGCAGGTGATGGCGCTGGGGCGACAGGGCAGGGCCAATGTCGCGGTCCCTGACCCTCGATTGTGGGGCCGCCCCGTGCCCGCCTTGCGCGGCCGAATGTCGGTCGAGCGTGCCGTCGCGATGATCGCGCGGGCCGCGGGCGCACGGGTCGAGACGATCGGCGTCTCGAGCTGGCGGCTGGTCCCCCGCCGTCCGAAGGTCGAGAGGGCGGTTCGCCACCATGTGCCCCCGTCGCCGCCGTCCGACACGCAGGGCGCGGACGTGGTCGTCACCGCCAGCAAGCGCGATACGACCCGCGACCATTTCGCGGGTCAGATCGTGCGGGTGGGTGGTGACGTGCTGGAACTGGGCGGGGCGGGCGGCACGTCGCGGCTGGCCGACCGGACCACGGTCGTCGCCTCCACCTATCTGGGTCCGGGGCGCAATAAGCTGTTCATCCGGGGCATCGCCGATTCCAGCTTCACCGGGCCGACCCAGGCGACGGTGGGGCAGTATTTCGGCGACCTGCGACTGAGCTACAATGCGCCCGATCCCGATCTCCGGCTGGCCGATCTGGCGGCGGTCGAGGTGCTGGAGGGGCCACAGGGCACGCTTTACGGTGCCGGGTCGCTGGGCGGGCTGATCCGTCTGGTGCCCAACGCTCCCGACGCGACGCGCGCGGCGGGATCGGTGATGCTCGGCGGATCGGCGACGACGCACGGCGCGCCGGGAGCCGATGCGCAGGCGGTGCTCAACATGCCGGTGATCGCCGACCGGCTGGCCGTCCGCATCGTCGCGGATACGGCGAGCGAGGGGGGCTATATCGACAAGCCGCTGCTCGGTCGGACCGACGTCAACCGGACCCGGATCGAGGGCGGTCGTGCCGCCGCGCGGCTGGATCTGGGCGGCGGGTGGAGCGTCGAGGCGATCGGCATCGGCCAGCGGATACGCGGGGCCGACAGCCAATATGCCGATCGCGACGGGCCGCCGCTGAGCCGGTCCGCGCCGGTGACCGAGGGTTTCTCCGCCGATTTCGGGCAGGCGCAACTGGTCCTGTCGGGGCGCGTCGGCGCGGTGCGTTTCCGCTCGACCAGCGGCGTGACCGCGCATGATCTGATGGAGCGCTATGACGCCACGCCGCCGGGCGGTCCGGTCCAGTTGTTCGCACAGGCCAATGCCACGCGGATGCAGGCGAACGAGACACGGGCCTGGCAATCGTCGCCCGACGGATCGGGCTGGCTGGCGGGTTTCAGCTATGTCCATAACCGCACCCGATTGACCCGCCTGTACGGCGAGCCCGATGCGCTGGTCCCGCGCACCGGGGTCGTCAACAGCGTCGAGGAGGCGACGCTCTATGGCGAGGCCAGCCTGCGCCTGCTGCCTGGACTGCTGACCACGGCAGGCTTGCGGATCACCCATTCGGTGATCGACGGTGCGGGTGAGGACCTGCCCGCCTCGCTGTCGGTGCAGACGCTGGCCCGCTTGCGCGAAGTGACCGCGCGGCGCGGGCAGACGATCCTGCTTCCCTCCGCCGCCGCGCTGATCGACCTGACGTCGGGGGCGCAGCTTTTCCTGCGCTATCAGCAGGGATTTCGTCCCGGCGGCCTGACGATCGAGGGGCCGGTCGTCCGCCAGTTCCGCAACGACCGGGTTGCCACGATCGAGGCCGGCTTGCGCACCGGGCGGCCGGGGCGCGACCGCTTCGACGGGTCCGTCACGCTGGCGCATACCGCATGGCGCGACATCCAGGCCGATTTCATCGATTCGACCGGCCTGCCCAGCACCGCCAATATCGGCGACGGCCAGCTCTGGACGATCGAGGCCCTGGCGGGCGTGCGGCTGGCCGAGGGCCTGCGGATCGAGGGCGCGCTATCCTATAATGACAGCCGGATCGACGAGCCGTCCCAGGCACGGGCCTTTGCGCTGACCGGCGCCTATGGCTTCGATCCGGCGATGGCGCGCGCCGAGGTGCTGGCACGGCTCAGCCAGATCCCGAACATCGCGAAGGTCACCGCACGCGCCGGTGCGGCCTATCACCGGATGCTGGCGGGCGGGCGCGACCTGCGGGTCGATGGCTGGCTGCGCTATGTCGGCCCGTCGCGGCTGGGCGTTGGGCCGATGCTGGGCGAGCGGCAGGGCGATTATCTCGACAGCGGGCTGACCGCGCGACTGGGGTTGGGGGCGATCGGGGTGAGCGCCACCGTCACCAACCTCGCCGATGTGCGCGGCAACCGCTTTGCGCTGGGCACGCCCTTCACCACGGGGCGCGATCAGGTGACGCCGCTGCGCCCGCGCACATTGCGCATCGGGCTCGACGCGGCGTTCTGATCACCGGCGCGGTGTCACGAACAGCGACAGCGGCACCGCATCGGCCATCACACGATAACCCTCCCGGCTGGGGTGGAGATGATCGCCCGAGTCGTAAGGCGGGGCCAGCCGGTCGGGCCTCGCCGGATCGCGCACCACCCGGTCGAAATCGACCACGCCGTCGAACAGGCCGGAGGTGCGGATGAAGGCGTTGATCGCCTGCCGGTCCGCCTCGATCTCGGGGCCGGGATGATAATAGTCATTGCCCTGGAACGGCGTGATCGTCCCGACGACCAGGCGGATGCCGTGCGCATGGGCGCGTTCGGCAAGCTGGCGATAGGCACCTGTGATCGCCCGCACGATCGCCCTGTGCGTCGCGGCATCGACCGGATGATCGCGGGTCAGCACGCCCAGGTCGTTCACCCCTTCGAGCAGGATCGCATGGGTGACGCCCGGCCGGGCGATCACGTCGCGGTCGAACCGCGCCATCAGATTGGGGCCGATCCCGTCGAGCAGCACCCGGTTGCCGCCGATCCCGGCATTCACCACCGAAAAGCGTCGGGTCGCGGGCGTCGTCGCCAGCCGCCGGGCGAAATCGTCGGGCCAGCGGGTGTTGCTGTCGTCCTTGATCCCATAGCCGTCGGTGATCGAATCGCCGATGGTGACGATGGTCGCGCTCTGCGCGGCATCGCCGACATCGATATCCGACAGGGCCCACCAGCCGCCGATCTTTTGCGCGTCGGGCAGCGAGGCGCTGGCGGTCGCGTTGCCCGCGCTCAGGAAAGTGGTGGCGCGCGCACCCGAATGGCCGGTGGGGGTGGCGACGGCTTCGGGGAAGTAGAGGCTGACCGCCACATCGCCGCCCGCGGTGACCGACAGGGGGATTTCGTCGGAATAGAGTTCGGCCCCGGGCGGCACTGTCACTTCGCCCGCGCCGTCGAAGGTCACGACACGCGGTGAGGCCACCATGTCCTGGCCCGGCATAGCCGCCCCGATGCTGGCCGCACCGATATGCAGCGGGGTCGTCCCCGCCACGTTGGACACGCGCAGCCGGACGACCTTGCCCGTGGCGGTCAGACGGACGGTCTGGCGGATGGTGAGCGGGCCGGCCTTGGTGATCCGTTCGGCATTGGCGCCTTCGATCCGCACCTGCGACGATCCCCAGGCCGGGGTCCAGCGGGCGACGCGGGCATCCGCGCCGGTCGCGATCATCAGCGCGGCGAGCGTCGCCATCGTCCAGTGCTTCATGCCCATCCTTTCCCATTTTGTCCGATCCGCGCTTGCGGCCTGTCGATTGGGAGCGATAACAGGATGGGCGAAGAACGAAAATACTCCCGGTCGTAATGAACGCGGGAGGACCGGAGAGACGATGAACCACCTGCTTTTGTCCGCCGCGCTGATCGCGCCGATTTCCGGCAACGCCTTGGCGCAGGATTGTGTCGGTCCGGTGGCTGCCTGCGAACGCGCCATGCCTGGGGCCGTCGCGCTGCTGACACCGGGGCGCGAGGCGACGGTCGTGGTCGATCCCCGGGACGAACCGGGCGTCGGCCGGGCCGCGCGCGATCTGGTCGCCGATCTGAAGGCGGTGGGCGGCGGCGATGTGCGGCTGGCGGCGGTCGTCACCGGCGGGGCGACGGTGATCGCGGGGACGTTGGGGCACAGCGCACTCATCGACTCGCTGGTCAAGGCGGGCAGGGTCGATGTCAGCGGCCTTGCGGGCCAGTGGGAGGGCTATGTCGAACAGGTCGTCGATAATCCGATGCCCGGCGTTGCGCGGGCGCTGGTCATCGTGGGGGCGGATCGGCGCGGCACCATCTTTGGCCTGTATGATATCAGCGCGAAGGCGGGCGTCAGCCCCTGGACCTGGTGGGCGGATGTGCCCGTGCAGCGCCATCCGACGCTTTATCTGACCGCGGGGCGCGTCGCCGATCATCCGGTGGTGAAGTATCGCGGCATCTTCATCAATGACGAGGAGCCTGCCTTTGGCGGCTGGGCGCGCAAGGCCTTTGGCGGGATCAATCACCGCGCTTATGAGCGGGTGTTCAACCTGCTGCTGCGGTCCAAGGCCAATTTCCTGTGGCCCGCCATGTGGGGCAAGTCGCTATGGCAGGACGATCCCGCCACCGCTCCACTGGCGCAGGAAATGGGGGTGCTGCTCGGCACCTCGCATCACGAGCCGATGCAGCGCGCCCAGATCGAATGGAAGCGGCAAGGCGGCGGCCCCTGGGACTATACGAAGAATGCCGAGGAGCTGCGCAAATTCTGGCGCTTCGGGATTGAGCGGCGCGGCAAGGCCGAAGACCCCGTGACGATCGGCATGCGCGGCGACGGCGACGAGCCGATGACCGAAGGCACCGCGACCGACCTGTTGCAGACGATCGTCGCCGACCAGCGCAGGATCATCGCCGACGTCACCGGCAAACCGGCGTCGCAGACGCCGCAGGTCTGGGCGCTCTACAAGGAGGTGCAGGATTATTATGACAAGGGGATGCGCGTCCCCGATGACGTGACCCTGCTGTTCGCCGACGACAATTGGGGCAATATCCGTCGCCTGCCGCCGCCGGGCGAACGCCGCACGGGCGGGGCGGGCGTCTATTATCACTTCGATTATGTCGGTGGTCCGCGCAATTATAAGTGGCTGGATACCAACGCCATCCCCCGCGTCTGGCAACAGATGACGATGGCCCGCCAATATGGCGCGGATCGGCTGTGGATCGTCAATGTCGGCGACCTGAAGCCGATGGAATATCCGACCAGCTTTTTCCTCGACATGGCGTGGAACCCGGATCGCATGGATCTGGCCGCGATGCATGCCTATCCGGTCCGCTGGGCGACGGCTCAGTTCGGCCCGGCGCATGCGTCCGCCATCGGGGAACTGATCCGCCGCTATGGCCAGTTGGCCAGCCGCCGTAAGCCCGAACTGATCGACGCCACCACCTATGACCTGAAGAGCGGGGAATGGGCGCGGGTGCTGGGCGAATGGAATGCGCTCGACATGGATGCGCGCAAGGTCGAGGCGATGTTGCCGTCCGACCAGCGGGACGCCTATTATGAACTGGTGCTCCACCGGATCGAGGCGATGACGAACCTGCATCGCCTGTACCAGGCGGTCGCGGCCAACCGGGCGGCTGCCAGCGCGGGCGATGCGAGGACGGCGGAGCGGATGGCGGCGGCAGCGCGCGGTTTCTACGCACGCGATGCGGCGATCCGACACCGCTACGAGGTGGAGACGGCGGGCGGCAAATGGCCCGACATGATGGCGCAGACCCATATCGGCTATACCGGCTGGCAGCAGCCGGACCGTGACGAGATGCCCGCGCTTGCGACGGTCGCGCATCCCTTGCCGTTACCGCCCGCGTCTGCCCGAGCACCGATCCGACTGGCGGCGGACAGCGGCAAGGCGGTCGATGGCGCGGGCGTCCGGTGGCAGCGCGTACCCGGCTTCACCGCCGAAGGGGCGGCGATGATCGCGACACCCACGATCGCGGCTCCGATCGAGCGGCCGGGCGGGAACAGCCCGCATCTGGACTATGACGTGCGCATCGCCCGCACGGGGGCGTTGAAGATCGGCGTCGTGGCGGCACCCGGGCTCGATGTGCGGGGGGACGGGCGCCACCGGATCGCCCTCTCGATCGATGGCGGCGCGCCGGTGACCCTGAACCTGATGGCGGGGGAGGATGCGGCCCAATGGGATCGCTCGGTGATCGAGAACCGCCGGGTCGCGACCATGATGTTGCCGAGCGTGGCGGCGGGGCGGCACCGGCTGACTCTGTGGCTGGTCGACCCGGAGGTGGTGGTCGAGGGGATCGAACTCGATCCCGCCGCTTAGCCGCTGCGCAGCATCCGCATGGCCTGGGCGCGCAGTATGGCGCCCTTGCCTTCGCCAAGCACGCCGTGCCGCTCCTCGGGCAGATGCGCCAGCGGATGGCCGTCGGGGCGGAAGGCATAATGATCGAACCAGGCGCGCCAGGCCGCACGTTCGGGCGCGGGCCGCTCTGCGATGGCGCTCATCGCCAGTAACAGCGCGGCGAAGGGCGGATCGTGGCTGACCGGAAACGCATCCCACCAGTAATTCACGAGCATGTTCAGCGGCCCCGTCGCCTCCACCCGGTGCCACCAGAGCTTGGGCATATAGAGCGCATCACCGGGTTCGAGATCGACGATCATGGCCCGCTCGCGCGCCTGTGCGAACCGGGGATAGCGCGGATCGTCCGGGGTGGCTTCGGTCGCCAGCGCCACGGGCTGCCCGGCCATGGTGTGGTCGATCGGCCCGACATAGAGATCGCCGATCGCCTCGGGCGGATAGAGGGTGAAGCGCCGCCGCCCCGCGACCACACAGGCGACATTATCCATCATGTCGTAATGACAGGGCACGGTGGAGGCGTGGCCCATCCAGATCAGCGGCCCCGCGCGCGGCGGCACGAAGGGCAGGTAATTGTCCTCGACCAGACGGGGCATCACGCCCGCGATCGGGACCGAACCGATATAGAGGCTGTCCTGCGCCTCCCGATCGTCGGTCATCCGGGCGATCGCATCGCGGAGCGGCATCGCCTCGCGCCGGAAGTTGAAGCCCGACAGATCGTCGGTGTAGCTGTAGCGCCCTGCGATGCTCGCATCGCCGACAAAGGCCTCCACCTGCCGCCCGATATCGAAGCCGGACAGATAATCGCGCAGCGCCTCGCCCCCCGATGCCGTCATCCGGGTCAGCGGCCAGTCGGCCGCCGCGCCGCGAATGACAGCCGGGCGGCAGGGTTCGGCGACCAGGTGCCGGAAGGCGTCCGGGTCGGTCAGCAGGTCGCGATCGACCTCGATCGCGGTGGCGGTCACGCCACCAGCCCGCTCAACCGGTCGTTGCGGCGACGCGCGAGGAAGGGAATGTGCCGGACCGAATTGGTCTGCGCATAGATGATCTGCAAATCCCCCGATCGGAACAGGGGCGCTATGACGGCATCGGGCAGGGCGTGCAGCGTATCCAGGCTGATCGTGTAGAGTGAATCGAGCCGCAGGCTCTCGCCATTGTCGAACTGAAAACTCAGGTCGATCGGCTCGATCAGCTTGTGGTCCAGCAACCGGCCGACAAAGGCCTCCGTCTCGGGCAGGCCCCGGTGCAGGCGACGCAGTGCCGCCTGCACGCGTTGCAGCGCGGGGGCCGCATCGCCCTCTTCGTCGAACAGCGGATCGCCGCCCGGTCCGGCGAACGCGGCGTGACCCGGATCGATCGCGATATTCTCACCCGAGACGTAAAAGCCCTGTCGCTCCAGATCGGCCGCCCGGTATCCTGCCAGCGCCCCCTTTGAATCCAGACACAGATTCTCGTCAGGGACCAGTCCCATCAGAGCGCCTGGATAGAGATCGCCGGTGCCCGGATGGCGGGCGAACAGGATTGGGTAATGGAGCGCGGCGGGAAGGAACTCGTCCGCCACCAGTTGCACGAAATGCCGTGCCGTATCCGCGGCGGCTGAGACGCGCAGGCCTGTGTGACGGGCGCTATCGAGCAATTCCATTTCGGCCATGGCGATCCTTCCCTTTCCATCCTCTCCACGCCCCGGCGATCATTTCGTCAGGCCGGGATCGAAGCCGGCCTTGTGTCCGGTCCTCGCGTCTCTTCGTCAAGTGTGGGGATTAGCGTGGGTTCGTTGCTCTGACAAACTGCTTGTTATAGCGCTATCATCGCGCTACGGTCCGCTACTTCCATGGGTGGTACGGCGGCATAAAGCCGATTGCCCATGGGTCATATGGTTAGGAGAGGGGTAATGGTGGTTCGCACTGTTTCTATGGCTGCGCTGGCTTCGCGTCGCGCACTGATGGGCGGCGTATCGCCCTTGATGGCGTTGGCGCTCCTGGCCCCCGGCGCCGCCTTTGCTCAGACAGCGGCACCCGGCGCGGTCCGCTCCGATACCCCCGCCCAGGCCAATGCGACCTCTGCGCAGCAAGCCGGCACGCCGCAGGACCCGTCCCTGTCCGACGAGCCGACGACTGCCGACATCATCGTGACCGGCCTGCGCAGTTCGCTTCAGCGCAACCTTGACATCAAGCGGACCGCAACCGGCGTCGTGGATGCTATCTCCGCCGAGGATATTGGTAAATTTCCCGATTCCAACGTGGCGGCCTCGCTTCAGCGGCTGCCGGGTGTGTCGATCCAGCGTTCGGGCGCACGTGGCGAGCCGACCGGCATCACCGTTCGCGGCTTTGGCGGCGACTTCAACACCACCTTGTATGACGGTCGCCGCATTTCGACCGCGACCGGTGGACGCCAGATCGACTTCAGCACCGTCGGCTCGGACTTCATCGGGCAGCTCAGCGTCCTGAAGACCCCGGACGTATCGCTCGCGTCGAGCTCGATCGGCGCGACCGTAGACATCCAGTTTCCCAAGCCCTTCGATCATCCCGGCTTCCGCGTCGCGACCAGCGCCTCGGGCTCGCTGCAGGACCGTGCGGGCCATGTCGTTCCGACCTTGGGTGCCCTGGTCAGCGACACCTTCGCCAATGATACGATCGGCATCCTGTCGAGCTTCATCTATACCCGCCGTGATACCGATACCAATCGCGTCTATGTCTCGGGTTGGCCCGGCAACGGCTTCGCGCCCTGCCAGTTGCAGGGCAGCACGGCCACGGTGTGCCGTCCCACGTTCGACACGACCGCCGATCCCAGCCAGGTCCGCAGCCTGACCGGCTGGTTCCCGCAGCAATATGGCGCGGAACAGCAGCGGGTGCAGGACGAGCGTGTCGATGGCCGCATCGCGCTGCAATGGCATCCCTCGAACGAGGTGATGGTCACGCTCGACAATAATTTCTCGCGCCAGACGCTGAACACCGATGTGTATGGCTTCGGCGTGTGGTTCAGCCAGGACGCGCTGCGCAACGTCAAGCAGGACGCGAACGGCACGGCGGTCAGCTTCACCCAGGCGGGCTCGCCCACCGACTTCACGAGCGCGCACAACCGCCAGATCCTTCAGACCAACCAGACCGGCCTGAACGTCAAGTGGGACGTCACCCCCAGCCTGACCGTCGAGGCGGACGGTGCCTATGCCAAGAGCTGGCTGAACCCCGGCAACGTGATCGGCAGCAGCAACGGCGATATCGGCTATGGCGGCGCGCTGGGCACCAATCTGGGCTTCAACGTAACCGGCGACAGCAACAAGGCCTTCCCGACGATCAGCAATTTCGGCCCCGCCGGCAATGCCGCGCGCTGGGCCGACCAGACGGCGATCGGATCGCATGTCACCGTGCTCCAGACGCAGCAGAATACCGACGAACTGAAGCAGTTCCGCGGCGCGGTGACTTGGAAGGGGGACAATCTGACCCTGAAGGCGGGCGGCCAATATGTCGATGATACCTTCAAGCTGCTGAACCGCAGCACCTTCACCAACAATTTCTGGCAGGCCTATGCCGGTTACGGCACGCCGTCGGGCCAGGGTTCGGGCGTGTCGCCTTTGCCGTCGAGCCTGTATCAGGGCGCGATCAGCCTCAACAACTTCATCTCGGGTTTCTCGGGGAGCCTGCCGCCATCGGTGCTGATCTATAGCCCGCAGGCCTATCAGGCCTATTTGTCGGGCCTCGGCAATCCTTACGCGCAAAATGTCCCGGGCTTCAATTATCCGAAGCCAGACGACGAGACGAACGGCCTGCTGGGTTTCCGCGGGCAGTTCACTGAGGCTGTCGATCCGGGCAGCATCCTGTCGGTCAATGAAAAGACGCTCTCGCTTTTCGCGAGCGCCGCGATGGAGGGACAGGTAGGTGGCATGCCGCTGCATGTCGGCTTCGGCCTGCGGACCGAGAATACGCGTCTGTTGTCGACAGGTCAGGGACGTCAGCCGACGTTGATCAAGGGTAGCATCGCCGATCCCTCGCTGCTTTCGATTGCGTTCAGCACGCCCCAGGCAGTGTCGAGCCGCAGCAGCTATACCTATGTGCTGCCCTCGCTCGACATGCGACTGGAAGTGACCGATAAGTTGCAACTGCGCTTCGATGCGTCGCGCACGCTGACCCGTCCGGGGCTCAGCCTGCTCAACCCGGTGCTGGGGATTGGCGATGGGCAGCGGGTCGGCGCCTTGTCGGGTAGCGGTGGCAACCCGAACCTGAAGCCTTATCTGGCCGGCAATTTCGACATCGCCGCCGAATGGTATTATCAGCGCAACTCCTATCTCGCGGTCGACTTCTTCCTGAAGAATGTCAGCAATTTCATCGTCGGCGGCGTGACGCGCCAGACGGTGAACGGCGTGATCGACCCGACGACCGGCCAGCCCGCGGTCTTCGCCATCTCGGCGCAGGTCAATGGTCCCGATGCGACGGTGCGCGGCGTGGAAATCGCGTGGCAGCAGGTGTTCGGCGACAGCGGCTTCGGCTTCCAGGCGAATGCGACGCTGGTCAACACCAACAAGCCCTATGATCCCAAGATCGTCTCGCAGAGCGGTTTCGCGGTGACCGGCCTGGCGAATTCGGCGAACTTCGTCGGCTTCTATGACAAGAATGGTTTCCAGTTCCGCACCGCGCTCAACTGGCGTGACGAGTATCTGGCGGGCTTCGGCCAGAACCAGAATACCGGCTCCTACGGGGCCGAGCCGACCTTCGTGAACCGCAGCTTCCAGATCGATCTGACGAGCAGCTATGACGTCACGAAGAACTTCTCGATCTTCGGCGAATTGCTGAACCTCAACAAGAACAAGCAGAGCACGCATGGCCGGTTCAAGAACCAGCTCCTCGACGTGTTCGACTATGGCCGGCGCTTCACGCTCGGCGCGCGCTATCGCTTCTGACGATGGCCGGGGGCGGGGATGTCGGGCTTCGGCTTGACATCCCCGCCGCTTCTTGGACTTTCGAACGCCATGGTTCAGCCGGTTCAGAATATCGTGATCGTCGGCGGCGGGACGGCCGGATGGCTGACCGCAGGCGTCATCGCCGCGCGGCACCAGGGACGGCGGCCGCATGGCTTCACCGTCACCCTGGTCGAATCCCCCAATGTGCCCATCATCGGGGTGGGCGAGGGGACGTGGCCGACGCTGCGCACCACGCTCCGGCGGATGGGCGTGTCGGAAACCGCCTTTTTCCGCGAATGCGACGCTTCGTTCAAACAGGGCGCGCGCTTCAATCGCTGGACCACGGGCGCGGCGGACGATGGCTATTACCATCCCCTGATGCTGCCGCAGGGTTTCGCGCAGGTGAACCTGGCGCCGCACTGGCTGGCGGGCGAGGGGGACGTGACCTTCTGCGACGCGGTCACGCCGCAGGGGCGCATCTGCGACGCGGGGCTCGCGCCCAAGACGATCGCGACGCCGGAATATGAGGCGCTGGCCAATTACGCCTATCATCTCGATGCGGGGAAGTTCGCCGATTTCCTGCGCCGCCATTGCTGCGACACGCTTGGCGTGCGGCATGTGCTCGCCGATGTCGAAGAGGTGCTGCTGACCGAGGGCGGGGATATCCGCGCCGTCCGCACTGCGCAGGCGGGCGAGGTGGCGGGGGACCTGTTCGTCGACTGCACCGGCTTTCGCTCGCTATTGCTGGGCGAGGCGATGGGCGTGCCCTTCAAGCCGCTGGGCGACGTGCTGTTCTGCGATACCGCGCTGGCGATCCAGGTGCCCTATGACGTGGAGGATGCGCCGATCGCTTCGCATACCATCTCCACCGCACAGTCCTCGGGTTGGATCTGGGACATCGGGGTGCCGACCCGGCGCGGCGTGGGCCATGTGTTTTCCAGCAGCCATATCGGGCGGGACGAGGCCGAGCGGGAATTGCGCGCCTATCTGGGTGAGGCGGGGCGTGACCTGCCCGTTCGCGAACTGAAGATCCGGGCGGGGCACCGCACCCGCTTCTGGGAGCGCAACTGCGTCGGCGTCGGGCTGGCGGCGGGGTTCCTCGAACCGCTGGAGGCCTCCGCGATCGTACTGATCGAACTGTCCGCCAAGCTGATCGCCGAGCAGATGCCCGCCTGTCGCGAGGTGATGGATACGGTGGCGAAGCGCTTCAACGAGACGACCCTGTATCGCTGGGGCCGGATCGTCGATTTCCTGAAGCTGCATTATGCGCTGACCCGGCGCACCGACAGCGACTTCTGGCGCGACAATGCCCGCCCCGAGACGATGCCCGACCGTTTGCGCGAGCTGATGGCGCTATGGCGTTACCAGGCCCCCTGGATGCACGACGAGTTCGACCGGGCGGAAGAGGTCTTTCCTTCCGCCAGCTATCAATATGTCCTTTACGGCATGGGACAGCGGACCGAGATCGCGCCGGGCAGCCTGGGCGAGGAGGCGATCGTGGCGCAGCGTGCGCGGCGTGAGAATGACGTGCAGACCGGGCGGCTGCTCGCCGGTCTGCCGCGCCACCGCGACCTGATCCGCAAGATCGTCGAGCGGGGCCTTCCGACGATCTGACCACGCAGAAGGCCCTAACGCTCTGCCCCCAATCCCGATAGCGTAAAGCTGTCGACGTCCATCCAGCCGCGCTTCGCACCCGGATTGTAGCAGAACAGCGCGAATTGCTGTCCCTGGAAGGTGCCGGTCCGCCAGTCGAACGCCAGCGGGAAATCGCCGCCCAGCGTCTCCCATGCGCGTCCGTCGCGGCTATAGGCCACGCTCGCCCGGTTGGTCCTGAAATCCATGTCGGTCCGCAGGAACAGCCGCTGTCCGGCGACGGGGCGGGCAGCGACGCGAAGGTCGGTCTTCTGGGTCGTCCCTTTGCCGGCGGCGACGTCCTCGATCACCCGCATGGTCAGCGTCAGCCGCCCATCCGCGCCGCGCCCGACCGCGATATGCCCGCTATATTTGCCGAAGGTGCCGAAACCGCATTGATCCCCGGCGACGATATGCGCGGCATCGATCGCCACCACGCCGCGGCCGAACGGCCCTTGCCCCTTTTGCAACAGGGTATTGCGGGCGCTCCAAAGCGCCGGGGCCTGCGTCGCGCGCAGGCGCAGGAAGCCCGGTCGCTGGGTCAGCGACCAGGCGGAGGGCAGGGGGTTGTGGTTCCACTGCCATTGCAGGCCCAGCCTGGGCTTTGCGAAATCGTCCGAGGCGGGAAGCACGCTGAGCGGCTGTCCCTGGATCGGCTTGGTCGCGGTGGCGGGAACGCGGCCGGGGGCGTCGGGCGTGCCCCAGACGGGCCAGCCGTCCCGCCAGAAGACCGGGCTGATATTGGTCATCCGCCCGATCGCACCCGCATCGATCATGACGAAGCCATAGTCGCGCCCATCGGGCAGATCGACGATCGCGCCCTGATGGCCGCCGCTCTTGTCGTCGATCTGGTCGCGCGTCTCCCACGGGCCGAACAGGCTCTTGGCGCGCGAGACCGTCATGCCCAGCCGACGCGGAATGGCGTTGAACATGTAATAATAGTCGCCGCGCCGGACGATCTTGGAGCCCTCGGCGCCCTTGTTGAAATAGACGACGCGCTTGTCGGTGACGGCGCGCAGATCACGGTCGAGGCTGAGCAGGGTCGTTGTTCCATCCGACCCGACCGAGGTCATGATATAGGCGCTGCCATCGGTGTCGAAGAACAGGCCCGGATCGAACGCCTCCTCGCTGATGCGGTTCATCGTCCAGGGGCCGCGAATGTCGCGAGCGCGGTAGATGCGGGTCTTTTCCCCGACCGGGGTCACCGCGATGTAGAAGACCCCGTCGCGGTAACGCAGGCTGGGCGCGAAAATGCCTTTGCGGTACGCGCCGCCCTCCTTCAGGTCATAATGGGGCAACCCGTCCAGTCGGTCGATGACATGGCCGACGAACCGCCAGTTCACCAGGTCGCGCGAGGTCATGATGGTCAGGCCGGGAACATTGGCGAAGGTCGTGGTGATGAAATAGAAATCCCGCCCGACCCGGATGATGTCGGGATCGGGATAATCGGCATAGAGCGGCGGATTGGCATAGGTGCCGTCGCCGCGATCCGATTGCCAAACCTGCGCGCCTGCGATGGCGGCGCCCCCGCCCAGCATGGCGGCGAGCATAAGGGTTCGTGCCGTCCGCATCACGGCATATACGCATAGGGGCCGACGACCGTGCCCACGAACCCGCCCGCCTTCGCGGTGCTGAGGAAACGGACATCGACATCGGACTTGAGCGTCGCGGTCCGTCCGTCCGCCTGATAGTCGAAGCTCATCGTCCCACCCCTGGCATATATGGTCAGCGTGACCGGACCCCTGGCGCGGAACGGCGCGGAGGCGATCAGCGTCTCCGGCGCTGCTTCGTCGCGCGTATTCTTCCCCTCGCGCGCATAGAGCGCGATCCGGGGCTGTCCGTCGATACGGGTCAGCCCGAAGAACAGATAGGCATAGTCGTTCTGGATCGCCGCCAGCCCCGCGCGCGCGCCGTCCCTGGCCGGCGTGAAGTCCACCGTCGTCGAGACGTCGGCCACCACATGCTGTTGCCGCCGCCCGACAAAGGCGGGAACGCCGCTCCTGTCGCCCAAGGGGGCGCGGCCGTCGAGCGAGAGCCGGCCATTGGCGACACGGTAAAAGGGGCTTTGCGGCGTGCGGATGCCGATCCACTGCATGGCCAGCCGGTTGCCGTCGAACTCGTCGGTGTAACCGAAATCGCCGCTGGTCGGCAGTCTGGGGGAGGGGCTGGCAGGAAGGTTCGGGGCCTTTCCCGTCCAGGGCACGGTCCTGCCCTTGTCCAGGATGATCGGCCAGCCGTCGCGCCATGTCACGGGGAGGAGGAAGGTCTCCCGCCCGATATTGTAATAGTCTTCGGCATAGGGCCGTGTGGCGAGGAAGGTCGCCCACCAGTCGCCATTCTGGGTCTGGACCAGCTCGGCATGGCCCGCCGCGCTGATCGGGTGCGGGCGCCGGGGATCGAGGTCGCGCTGGGTCAGGATAGGATTGCCCGCGAATGGCGCATAGGGGCCGCGCAGTTGCTTCGATCGCAGGACGACCTGCGAGTGGTTGACGCTGGTGCCACCTTCGGCGGCGGTCAGATAATACCAGCCATCCTTTTTGAAGATGTGCGGCCCTTCGATCCAGACGGGTTTCTTGGACAGGTCGACGCCGCCATTGACCAGTTGGGTGCTCTCGCCGACCATCTTGCCCGCGCGCCAGTCATATTCCTGGATCCAGATGGCGCGGTGGCCATCATAGCGCGGCGGTTCGGCGGGGGCGCGGTTGTTGACGATAAAGGCGTGGTCGCCCTCCCAATAGATGGACGGGTCGATCCCCTCGAAGGGCAGCCAGATCGGGTCCGACCAGGGGCCTGCGGGGTTCCGGGCGGTGATGACGAAATTGCCCCGGCACTGAACGCAGGTGTTGACGATGTAGAAGATGCCGTCGTGATAGGAGATGTCCGGCGCGAACACCGCCTCCGATATCGCGCGTCCCGAAAAGTCGAGCTGCCCCGGCCGATCGATGGCATTGCCGATCTGCGTCCAGTGGACGAGGTCGGTCGAATGGAAGATCGGCAGGCCGGGAAAGTGCGCGAAGGACGAGTTGACGAGATAATAGTCCTTGCCCACCCGCGTCACCGACGGATCGGGATAATAGCCCGAAAGGATGGGGTTGAGATAGTCCCCGGCTTTCGGCTTCACCTGTTCGAGCGAACGGCCCCGATAGGTGAAACGCTCGAAACTCGCTGTCTGGGCGGTCGCACTTCCGGCCAGCGTTAGCGATAGAGCCAGGGCGGTCAGCGTCGGGCGGATCATGCGATACCCTTTCGGACAGGCGCGGCGCGCAGCGCATCGGCGATGGCGGCGCGCAGGGGTTTGGGCTTCAGCGCGTCGTCATAGGGCAGGGGGCGCTGGGGCAGGCCGTCGGCGCGCGGGGCGAAGCCGTTCAGCCAGCTATGCTTGTCCCACAGCCCCCAGCACAGCAACTGGTCGAGCTGCGGATAGGCGAGCATCTGGTCGAGATAGCTTTTTGCGACTGCCGCTGTCTGCGCGTCCCGCTGCGCGATGTCGCGCGGCATCTCGCGGTCATTGATGTCGAATTCGGTGATCAGCAGGCGATAGCCCATGGCGGTGACGCGATCGAGGAACTGTTTCCACTCGGCACGTTGCAGCTTCGAATGGCTGCCGTCATTGCCCAGATGGCTTTGGATGCCCAGCGCGTCGACGGGGACGTTCTCCTTGCGGAACCGCTCCAGCAGGCGCAGCACACCGGCCCGGTGCGTCTCGTTGCCGACCTCCCACGACATATAGTCGTTATAGACGCGCTGGGCGTGGGGGGCATGTTCCTGCGCAGCCTCAAATGCGATCTTCAGCGCGTCGAAGCCGAGCGCCTGGGTGAATACCGTGTCGCGGATCTCGCCGGTCTTGGGATCGATCGTCTCGTTGACCACATCCCAGGAATAGATCCGGTCACCGAAATGCCCGGCCACCTGCGCGATATAGGCGCGCAGCCATTTTTCCGCGCCGGTCGCGCGAACCGTCTCGGCCAGCGCGGGGGAGATATATTTGCCATAGTTCCACAGCAGCGTGTGGCCGCGCAGCTTCATGCGATTGTCGCGGGCGAACGCCGCGATCCGGTCGGCGGGGCCGAAGTTCAACGCCTGCGGATCATGGCCGAGGACATAGACCTTCATCTCGTTCTCGGGCACCAGCACGGCGCATTCGCGTGCGACGATCGCGCCATAGCCGGGATCGGCCATCGGCGAGGACTGGCCCGCGCTGATCGCGGTGCCGAACAGGATGCCCTTGCGCGCGGCCAGGTCCTTCAGCGGTTCGTCCCCGGCGGCGTGAAGCGTCGAAGGGAGCGCTCCCATGATCAGGCCACCCGCGACCCCGGCCAGTTGCTGACGACGGGTCAGCATCGGCCCTTGCCAATTGGGTTTCATCACCCTCTCCTTGCTATTTGCCCGGATAGTTGCACGCGCGTTCGTGAACGGCAAGTCCGTGATAGCGCTATGGTATCCCGCTTTCGGCCGCCATTCTTGCGGCTCAATCCAGCAGGCGGGCCTCCCCCCATGTCACGGCGAGCGGTGCGGTGGATGGCCGGTCGCTGCGGGCGACCAGTTCGATCAGCTTCCGGCCCCGGACATCGGCCTCCAGCGTCGCGGGCACCTCGTTCAACGCCATCGGACGCGAGCGGGCGAGCAGCGTGCCGTCGCCATAAACCTCGAACGACACGCGCGCGCCGCGCCCCGTGGTGGAATCGTCGATCCCGACCGTGGCGGCAAAACGCTTGTGTCCCCGATTGCGCACCTCCAGCCGCGAATTGGCCAAGATGCCGATGCCGGTGTCATAGAGCTTGCCCGCCGTGCGCAGCGCATGTCCGAACGGCGTCCGGTCCGCCTGCGCGCCGCCCCAGCCGGCATATTGCGGATAGTCGCCCGGACCGCGGCTACCCGCCCATGGGCTGATGTCCTGATGGATGGTGGGATCGCCCTCCGGCGTGACGATGCCGTCCTGGGCCGGGTTCACATCGCCCGGCATCTCCGACAGGAACACGCCATCGGCCAGCCTGCGGTCGCCATGCACGCGGTAGATCAACGTCTGGTGTGGCGCGAGCGTCAGGTTCGTCTGAGCGGTAAACGCGCTCTTCTGGCCGGACCACAGATCGGTCAGCGTCACCGGACGATCGCCCCGCATCTTCAGATGATCGGCGGTCAGCATCGGCGTGACGGGTGCGGCGGTCCGGTTGAGGATCGCCACCGCCTTGTCGCCGTCGGACAGCGTCTTGACGAAGATCTGCACGTCGTCGGACATATAGGCGGGGATCGCCTGATGCCCTGCCGGATCCTGGTTGAGCGCGATGATCGCCCGGTTGCCCAGCAGGGCAAGCTGCTCCGCATTGGCCTTGCGCAGGTCGAAGCCGATCAGCAGTGGCGCGTTCATCATCGCCCAGAGCGCGAAATGCGACCGCGCCTCCGTCATGTGGTTCGCATCGAACTCGCCCGACCCGACATAGAGCATGTCGGGATCGTTCCAGCCCTGGGGATGGGCATAGAGCGCGCGCGTGGCCGTCGTGTCGAAGTTGGTCAGCATCCGCGTCCAGCGCGAGCTGATATCGTCGCTGGTCCGTGACACATTGCCGATCTGCTTGCCCCAGCTCCGAACATCGGCCGAACCCCAGAGGCAGAGCGAGAGGATGAAGTCGCCGTCCGGGTTGTTGCGCTTCAGCGCGACCAGCACCTGATCGTAGAGCGCGCGAACGGCGGGAATGTCGGTGCGGGCCAGCGATGCCATGTCGATCAGCGGGGTCAGTTCGCGATAATCGCCCTTGCGGACATGCTCGGCATCCTTGCCCAACCCGCGAATGCCGCAGCCATCGACCTTGATGTAGTCAAAACCCCATTCGCGGAAATAGAGTGCGATGTCCTGTTCGACATGGCCGTAGAGCCCGACCTCGCGCTCGGCGATCGTCCCCTCGGGCTGGTTGGCGAAACCCGGCGTATAGATCTGGCCACAGCTATTGCGTCCGATATCGGAGTAGATTCCCGCCTTGAATCCCATGGCGTGCAGCCGGTCGGTCAGCGGGCGGAAGCTGGTCTGCTGAGCCGTGCCTGTCGCGGCGGAGGGGAATTTGTCGGTACGGATCACCATGCGACCATCGGGTTGCCTGCGCCGCAGCCACCAGCCGTCATCGATGTTGATATAGCGATAGCCGGCGTCGAGCAGGCCCTTGTCCCGGATCAGTTGGACCGAGGCCATGACCTTTTCCTCGTCCACATCGCTGTTGAAGGCATTCCAGCTGTTCCAGCCCATCGGCGGCAGCATGGCCTGTCCGTCCTGATTGGCGCTCCACCGGCCCGTCGGGGCGAGTGGATCGGCCTGTCCGGCGGCCGCCCCGGCAGGGAGCGATGTCGCCAGCAGGATGGTTGCAAAGGCATGGCCAAGGCCCAACCGGATGGTGCGCCGCATCATGATCCTCCCTTGTTTTGTCGCCTATTATTGTCCGAGTAAAGTAACGCTGTCCATCTTTGTCTCGTCGGTAAGAGATTGAAAATTCTTTCTATCGACAATTGTATCGCTCGTGATACCGTTACCATAAAACAGGCTTTACGGGGAGTGGGGTGGCATGAAGGCATGGCGTGCGTCGATCCTGTCGGCTCTGGCGCTGTCGGCGTCGGGCATGGCATTGGCCCAGCAGAATGCGGGCGGCGGGGCGCAGGCGGCGGAGGGGCTTGCGACGCAGTTGGTGGGGCGGATGACCATCGACGAAAAGCTGGAGCAGTTGCTCAACACCGCCCCGGCCATCCCCCGGCTGGACGTCCCCGCCTATAACTGGTGGACGGAATCGCTTCACGGGGCGATCGGCACGGTTCCCACGACCAATTTCCCCGAGCCGGTGGGGCTGGCCGCGACCTTCGACGACGCGCTGATCGGGCGGACAGCGCAGGCGATCAGTGCGGAAGTGCGCGGGCTTCATGCGCTGGCCCGCACGACCGGCCGGATGGGACGGATCGGCACCGGGCTGGATAGCTGGTCGCCCAACATCAACATCTTCCGCGATCCACGCTGGGGGCGCGGACAGGAAACCTATGGCGAAGACCCCTATCTGACCGCGCGGATGGGCGTGGCCTTTGTCCGGGGGATGCAGGGCACAGACCCGATGCGGATCGATGTCGTCGCCACCCCCAAGCATTATGCGGTGCATAGCGGGCCGGAATCGACCCGGCACGAGGCCAATGTCTATGTCTCGCGCCACGACCTGGCCGACACCTATCTGCCCGCCTTTCGCGCCGCGATCGTCGAGGGCGGGGCGGGATCGATCATGTGCGCCTATAACAGGATCGACGGCCAGCCCGCCTGCGCCAGCGACCTGCTGCTCAAGGACAGGCTGCGCGGCAGTTGGGGCTTTCGGGGCTATGTCGTGTCCGACTGCGACGCGGTGAAGGACATCGCCGCGAACCATCATTATGCCCCCGATGCGGCGAGTGCGGTGGCGGCGGCGATGCGCGCGGGCGTCGACAATGAATGCAACAATGCGACGCTGACCGACACAGACGGGCTGACCAATCCCTATCGCGAGGCGCTGGCGCGCGGGCTGATCTCGGTCGCGGATATCGATCGGTCGCTGACCCGCCTTTTCGCCGCGCGTTATCGCACCGGCGACCTGCCGGGGCTGCGGCCCCTGTCGACGCAGACGAGTTCGTCGGCCGATATCGACACCCCGGCCCATCGGGCGCTGGCGCTGGAGGTGGCGGAAAAGAGCCTCGTCCTGTTGAAGAACCGGGGCGTGCTGCCGCTCCGGCCGAATGCGCGGATCGCGGTCGTCGGACCGCTGGGCGATGCGACGCGCGTATTGCGCGGCAATTATTCCTCCGCCCTGTCGGGGCCGCCAGTCTCGGTGCTGGAGGGACTGCGCCGCGCCATGCCGGGGGCGCAAATCCGCCATGTGCCCTTTGCCGAGACCTATACCGATGGCGATCCCGTGCCCATGTCGGCGCTCAGGACCGAGGATGGTCAGCCGGGGCTGCTCGCCCGCTACTATAATGTCATCGGCCGCATTCCCGAGCGCTTCGCCCCCGGCGCGCTGGCCGAGTGGTTGAAGACCGCGAAGTTTGAGGATCGCCCGGTCGTCACCCGGGTCGAGGCCGGTGTCGCCTCGCGCAGCCTGGATCTGTCCTCGGTCCGCGATGTGCACCGGGCGGTGTGGACCGGCTATCTGGTGCCGCCGGAGACGGGGCGCTATCGCCTGGGCATCGCCGGGTTCAACGGCGCGATGAGCTTTGAGGGGCAGCCCTTTGTCGACCTGACCAAGGCGTCCTGGAACAGCCTGCCGACGATGCGCACCGTCACGCTGGAGAAGGGGCGGCGCTATCCGATCAGCATCACGACCGAGGCGCGCATCCTGACCGGCATCAACCTGGTGTGGAAGCGGGTCAGCGATGATCCGGCGGGCGAACTACGCGCGGCGGCCAGGGCCAGCGATGCGCTGGTCGCGGTCGTCGGCCTGACCTCCGATCTGGAGGCGGAGGAAGCGCCGATCTCGGTCCCCGGCTTCAAGGGTGGCGACAAGACCAGTCTCGACCTGCCTGCCGACCAGCAGGCGCTGCTCGAACAGGCCAAGGCCACCGGCCGCCCGCTGATCGTCGTGTTGATGAACGGCAGTCCGATCAATCTGGCCTGGGCCAAGGCGAATGCCGATGCGATCGTCGAGGCCTGGTATCCGGGGCAGGCCGGAGGGCTAGCGGTCGGCAATGTCCTGTCGGGCAAGACCAATCCGGCAGGGCGCCTGCCGCTGACCTTCTATCGCTCGGTCGAGGATCTGCCGCCCTTCGGCGACTATGCGATGAAGGGGCGGACCTATCGCTACTTCACCGGCACGCCGGTCTATCCGTTCGGTCATGGCCTCAGCTATACTGGTTTCGCCTATGCGCCCCTGTCGGTCGCCCCGGTCGGGGGCGGCGCGCAGGACGGGGTGACCGTGACCACCGAGGTCCGCAACACCGGCCGCCGGGCGGGGGACGAGGTGGCGCAGCTCTACCTCAACTTCCCCAAGGTCGAGGGCGCGCCGCGTGTCGCCCTGCGCGGGTTCCAGCGGGTGCATCTCGCCCCCGGCGAGCGACGGTCGCTGACCTTCACGCTCAACTCGCGGGACTTGAGTGCGGTCGATGCCGAGGGCACGCGGTTGGTCATGAAGGGCGATTACCGCATCTCGGTCGGCTCGGGCCAGCCGGATACGGGGGTAGCGACGCGGAGCATGACGCTGCGCATCGATACGCCCCGCGTCATTCCCGACTGAGCCTCAGATGAGGTCCGGTCCGCGCAATCGGACCGGACGGCCGGGGGTGAGCGTCACCGTCACTCGGCGCTCGCCCAGCCTGACGATCCGCTGGCCCGGCAGATCGCCGGTCAGCACCGCCGAAACCAGTCGACCGTCGCGCCAGTTCAGGTCCACCCGTGTCCGTCCGCGCGCGCGAAGCCCGCTGACGGACCCGCTGTGCCAGGCGCGGGGCAGGGCGGGCAGCAGCAATATGTCATCACCCCGGCTCTGCATCAGCATCTCGATCATCGCCCGCGCGCCGCCGAAATTCCCGTCGATCTGGAAGGGCGGGTGCGAGTCGAACAGATTGGGATAGGTGCGCTGCGGCCCCAGCAGATAGGCGATGATGCGGTGGGCATGCTCACCATCATGCAGCCGCGCCCACAGATTCGCGCGCCAGGCCGTCGCCCAGCCGGTCGACTGGTCGCCGCGCACTTCCAGCGACCGGCGTGCCGCCGCCGCCAGCGCGGGCGTGCGGTCGGGTGCGATCTGGTCGCTGGGGAACAAGGCGTAGAGATGCGAGACATGGCGGTGATGCGGGTCGGGCGCGCTGGCGTCCCAATCCTCCTGCCATTCCTGTAACTGCCCGTCCCGGCCGATCCGATCGGGGGCGAGGCGGACGCGGGCGGCGGCCACCTGCCGCGCGAAATCGGCATCGGTGTTCAGGATCGCGGCGGCGCGGACCACCTGATCGAACAGGTCGCGCAGGATCTGCTGGTCCATGGCGGGCCCGGCGCAGATCGATACGCCCGGCGAATGCTCATTCTCGGGCGAGAGCGAAGGACTGGTGACGAGATGGCCCGTCCTCGCATCCCGCTGAAGCGTGTCGAGGAAGAACAAGGCCGCCCCGCGCATCAGCGGATAGATCGATGCGAGGAAGGCACGGTCGCGGCCATAATCATAATGGTCCCATAAATGGATGCACAGCCACGCGCCGCCGGTCGGCCACAGGCCCCAGGTCGCGCCATCGATCGGCGCGGTGGCGCGCCACAGGTCGCTATTGTGATGACAGACCCAGCCGCGTGCGCCGTACATCGCGCGCGCCGTCCGCTCGCCGGTGATGGCGAGGTCACGCACCATCTGGACCAGGGGCGCGACACATTCGCCAAGGCCGGTGGGCTCGGCGGGCCAGTAGTTCATCTCGGTATTGATGTTGACGGTGTATTTGGAGCCCCAGGGCGGATTGGTGCTTTCGTTCCACAGACCTTGCAGGTTGGCCGCCTGTCCGCCGGGGCGCGACGAGGCGATCAGCAGATAGCGGCCATAGTTGAAATAGAGCGCCGCCAGCGCCGGATCGTCCCGCGCCTGGTCGGCGCGGATGCGTTCGTCCGTCGCACGCGCCGCCTGGGGGCTGGTGCCGAGGTCCAGCGCCACCCGCGCATAGAGGCGCCGATGCTCGGCCAGCGCGTCGGCGGCGACCTTCGCGGCTCCACGGGCCTGCGCATTGCCGATCGCGGTGGTCACGGCGGCGACCGGATCGGCATTGCCGTCGTCGAACCGGCGATAGCTGGTCGCCATGGCGACGAAGAGCGTGACCGAGCGCGCCGCTCGCACGACCAGGCGATCGCCTTCGGCCCGGACCGTGCCGCCCGTCGTGATCGCCTTCGCGAGTGCGGCGAAGCGCAGAGCCGCCTTCACGCCCGCATGGTCGGCGTTGCGGCCGGTCAGCATCAGGGCATCACCGCCCGCCTCGACACGCGCCCCGGGCTGGGGCGAGGTGAGCGCGATGTCGAGATCGAAGGGGCGATCCGCCTCGATCCGTATCATCACCGCCTGATCGATCGGCGAAGCGATGACCGTTCGGCGATGCGCGACCCCACCAAGGAGAAAGCGGGTCGTCGCGGTCGCGGTGCTCAGATCGAGTTGGCGGTGGTAATCGGTCGCCTCGCCCTCCGACAGGCCTGGCCAGCGCAGGATCAGGTCGCCCAGCGGCTGATAGGGCATCTGGGTCCGCGGCGTGCCGATCAGCGTGCGGTCGGCGAGCGCCTGCGCTTCCTGCAACCGCCCGGCGGCGATCAGGCTCCGCACCTCGGGCAGGGCCGCGCGGGCAGCGGGGTTCACGGGGTCATAGGGACCACCGGCCCATAGCGAGTCCTCGTTCAGTTGCAGCCGTTCCTGCGCGATCCCGCCGAACACCATTGCGCCCAGCCGCCCGTTGCCGATCGGCAGCGCTTCGGTCCAGGCCTTGGCGGGCTGGCGATACCACAAGACATGGGCCGGGTCGGGCGCATCGCCGCGTGGCGCGGCGATGGCCGGTCGCGCCAGGCGTCCCGCCACCGCGCCCGCCGCCAGAGCATGGAGGACGCCGCGCCGCGATGCGCGCATCATTTGCGGGCCGCAGGTTTCGCGGCGGGCTTCGCCGATGCGCTTGCGACCAGGGCCTGTCCGAAGAAGGGCAGCACCTGTTCCTGGAATCGCACGCCGATCCGGTTCACATGGTCGCCATCGTAAATCGTGAACCGGTGCGCGATGCCATAACGGTCGAGCATCGCGTGCAACGCCTGCGCATCCGTCTTCAACCCGTCCTGCGACCCGACATCGAGCGCAATCGCGCGGTAGCTGCGCAGCGGCGTCACATATTGGTCGGCAAAGGCGAGCGGGGTGTTGGCCGTCCACTTCGCCATCACGTCCTCGCGCAGCTTGCCGTCCTTGACGGGCAGGTCGAGATAGAGTGGCGGGTTCTTCGGATCGGGCGACCAGGCGGCCGAGGCGGCGAGCATCGCGCGCTGGCCCCAGTTCAGCTTTTCCGACTCGCGCGGCGAGGACAGGCCGGTCAGCAGCGTCTCATCGGTCCCCTCCGCCCGCGCCATCATCCCGGGCGAGAGGCAGCAGGGGCTCATCATATAGATTGCGCCGTACATGTCGGCATGTTTCATCCCGATGCGCGCGGTGCCATAGCCGCCCATCGAGTGGCCGACGAGGCCCCGGCTCTCGCGCCGGGGAATCGTCCGGTACCTGGCGTCGATCGCGGCGATCAGGTCGTGGCTGATGAACCGCTCGAAATCGCCGACCGTCTGCGACGCCGAATACATCGACCCGTTGTGCATCGTCCGGCTGTCAGGGAAGACGAGGATCATCGGCGGGACGCCGCGCGCAAAGGCGCCCTCGACCGATGAGGGGACATGGATTTCCTTCGTCCACTGGTCCGCGCCGATCGAATAGCCGTGCAGCGCATAGACGACCGGATAGTGGCGGGCCGTTTCGGCCGCATAGCCGGGCGGAAGGACGACGATGACGTCGCGGTCCGGGCTGTTGCCCTCCAGATTGCCCTCGATCGCCGCCGAATGGACCTTGATCCGCTCGATCGTCACCGGCTTGGCACCCGGTACGATCGCAGGCGACTGGGTGGCGACCTGCGCGGGTGCCGCGGCAAGCGGCAACAGCGACAGAGCGGCGGCGATCAGCCAGCGCGGCTGGAAAAGGCGAAGGGCCATGCGGTCATCCTCTGTCCTGGAGATTGCGCCGACATCGGGGGTGTCGGTCTGTTCGTTCATCGTGACGGATATCGTTACCAACTATGCGCGGCGGGGTGTTGTCAAGCGGCGGTCGGGCGCGACCCCCATGGCCGCCGGAAAACGACGAACCGACCTTGCATCCTTCTACTTGATAGCGCTATCGTATCCGAAAGGCCCGAAGATGGGGCGAAAGGGAGAGGTAAGCGATGAAGCGCTTGATGATGGCCAGCGTGGCCGTGCTGGGTCTTTGCACGGCGGCCTGCGGGACGTCCGACGGGTCTGGCAACGAGTCCGGCAACGCGGCGCAGGAAGCGGCCGCAGCGTCCAATGACACCAATCCGACCGCGCCGGACGGTCGCCATTATCTGTCGCAGCCGCTGGTGCGCGATATCTTCACCGCCGACCCTTCCGCGCATGTCTGGAACGATGGGAAGATGTATATCTATCCCAGCCACGACATCCCGACCGACACCAAGGACGACGATCTCGGTAACCAATATGCGATGCGCGACTACCGCGTGCTGCGCATGGACGAGCCGGGCGGCCCCGTCACGGTCGGCCCCGTTGCGCTCGACGTGAAGGACGTGCCCTGGGCCTCGCAACAGATGTGGGCGCCCGACGCGGCCTATAAGGACGGCACCTATTATCTCTATTTCCCGGCGCGCGATAAGACCAAGGACAAGAACGGCCTGGGCGCGTTTCGGATCGGCGTCGCGACCTCGAAGAACCCGATGGGTCCGTTCAAGGCCGAACCGCAGGCGATCCCGGGCAGCTTCTCGATGGATCCGGCCGTCTTCCAGGACGCCGACGGCAAGGCCTATATGTATTTCGGCGGCATCTGGGGCGGGCAGCTTCAGCGCTGGAAGGACGGCAAATACGATCCGAACGGCAGCGACACCGACCTGAAGCAGGATGACCAGCCCGCCATTTCGGGCAAGATCGCGCGCCTGAACCCGGACATGAAGACCTTCGCCGAAAGCCCGCGCGATGTCGTCATCCTCGACGAACAGGGCAAGCCGGTGCTGGGCGGCGACCATGACCGCCGCTTCTTCGAGGCGTCCTGGGTCTTCAAGCGCGACGGCAAATATTATTACACCTATTCGACAGGCGACACGCATTTCCTGAACTATGCGATCGGCACCAGTCCCTATGGCCCCTTCACCTATAAGGGCCATATCCTGAACCCGGTCCAGGGCTGGACCACGCATCACTCGATCGTCGAGTGGAAGGGCAAGTGGTGGCTCTTCTACGCCGACACGCAATTGTCTGGGAAGAACCACCTGCGCAACGTCAAGATGACCGAGCTAACGTTCAATCCGGACGGGACGATCCCGACCATCGATCCGTTTGTGAAGTAAGGACGGCGGGATGTTCCTAGGCATCGATATCGGCACGTCGGGCGTGAAGGCCGTCGTGCTGGATGAACATGGCGCGGTCGTGGGGCAGGGGACGGCGGCGCTGACCGTGCAGCGGCCCCACCCCCTCTGGTCCGAACAGGACCCGGAGGCCTGGTGGCAGGCGACGACGGCGGCAGTGCGCGCGATCGACCCGGCGGTGCGCCGGGCGGTGCGCGGGGTCGGGCTGGCCGGGCAGATGCACGGTGCCACGCTGTTGGGCGCGGACGATCAGGTCCTGCGTCCGGGCATTTTGTGGAATGACGGGCGCAGCCATGCCGAGTGCGCCGAGCTGGAGGCCAAGGCCCCCGAGCTTCATCGCATCGCGGGCAATCTGGCGATGCCGGGTTTTACCGCGCCCAAGCTGCTCTGGGTCGCGCACCATGAACCGGAAACGTTCTCGAAGATCCGCACCGTCCTCCTGCCCAAGGATTATGTCCGGTTGCGGATGACGGGCGAGAAGGCGTCCGACGTGTCGGATGCGGCGGGCACCTTGTGGCTGGACGTCGCCGCGCGCGAATGGAGTGACGACATCCTCGCCGCCACTGGCCTGACCCGCGACCAGATGCCGCAGGCGGTCGAGGGCACGGCGCAGACCGGCCTTCTCCGTGCGGACGTGGCGGAGGCCTGGGGCATCGATCGGGTGCCGGTCGCGGGCGGCGGCGGTGACAATGCCGCGGGCGCGGCCGGCGTCGGCGTGGTCAAGGACGGCGATGCGCTGCTGTCGCTGGGCACGTCGGGCGTGATCTTCGCCGCGACCAGCGCGTTTCGTCCCAATCCGGCCGGGGCGGTCCATGCCTTTTGCCACTGCCTCCCCGATATGTGGCACCAGATGTCGGTCCATCTGTCCGCTGCGGCGTGCATCGACTGGGTGGCCCGACTGACCGGGACGCCGGGGGCGGCCGAACTCTTCGCGCGGGCCGAGAGCGTCGGCCCGGCGAGTGGCCCTGAAATCTTCCTGCCCTATCTGTCGGGGGAGCGGACGCCGCATAACGATGCGGAAGTGCGCGGCGCGTTCCTGGGCCTCGACCATGACACCACACCGGAACGACTGGCGCAGGCGGTGCTGGAGGGCGTCGCCTTCGCGCTCGCCGATGGCCTGTCGGTGCTGCGCGACGCGGGAACGGAGTTGTCGCAGCTTTCCGTCATCGGCGGCGGCGCGCGGTCCTCCTATTGGGGGCAGATTCTGGCCGCCGCGCTGAATGTCGAACTCGTCTATCTCAAGGGTGGCGAGGTTGGCCCGGCCCTGGGTGCGGCGCGTCTGGCGCAACTGGCGGTCGATGGCGGCTCGCCGGAGGAGGTCTGTGCGCCCCCGCCCGTCAGCCACCGCATCGCCCCCGACGCCGCGCTCGCCGACCGTTTCGCCCCCAAGATCGCGCGTTTCCGCGACAGCTATTCCCGTATCACTCCTAGGAGCTTCTAAATGGCTACCGATTTCTTCGCCGATATCCCGACGATCCGTTACGAAGGCCCGGACAGCGAGAACGAGCTGGCCTATCGTTTCTATGACAAGAACCGTGTCGTGCTGGGCAAGACGATGGAGGAGCATCTCCGCTTCGCCGCCTGTTTCTGGCACACCTTCTGCTGGCCGGGTTCGGATGTGTTCGGCGGCGGCACCTTCAATCGCCCCTGGCATGCCGGTGCGAACGACAGCGCGGCGGCCGCGCAGAAGCGCGAAGTGGCGTTCGACTTCTTCTCGAAGCTCGACATTCCCTATTACTGCTTCCACGATGTCGACGTGATGGCGGAAGCCAACGGCGTCGCCGAGCATCGCCGCTATTTCGCCGAAGCCGTCGATCATCTCGAAAAGCTCCAGGCCTCCTCGGGCCGCAAGCTGCTCTGGGGCACCGCCAACCTGTTCAGCCATCCGCGCTTCGCCGCCGGTGGTGCGACCAACCCGGACCCGGAAGTCTATGCGTTCGGCGCGATGCAGGTCCGCGACGCGCTGGAGGCCACGCATCGCCTGGGCGGCGCCAACTATGTGCTGTGGGGCGGTCGCGAGGGTTACGAGACGCTGCACAACACGGACATGAAGCGTGAACTCGACAATCTCGGCCGCTTCCTGAGCCTGGTCGTCGAGCACAAGCACAAGATCGGCTTCACCGGCACGATCCTGATCGAGCCGAAGCCGCATGAGCCGACCAAGCACCAATATGATTTCGACACGGCGACGGTTTATGGCTTCCTCAAGGCCTACGGCCTCGAGAATGAGGTGAAGGTCAATATCGAGGCGAACCACGCCACGCTGGCCGGCCACACCTTCGAGCATGAGATCGCGACGGCGGGCGCGCTGGGCATTTTCGGCTCGATCGACGCCAATCGCGGCGATCACCAGAATGGCTGGGATACCGACCAGTTCCCCAACTCGGTCGAGGAACTGACGCTGGCCGTGCTGGAGATCATCCGCGCGGGCGGCTTCACCACCGGCGGGTTCAACTTCGACGCCAAGGTGCGTCGCCAGTCGATGGATGCGGTCGATCTGTTCCACGGCCATGTCGGCGGCATCGACGTGGTGGCCAAGGGCCTGCTGAACGCCGCCGCGCTGATCGAGGACGGTCGCCTGGATGCGATCAAGGCGGAGCGTTATGCGGGCTGGACCGGCGCGTTCGGCCAGCAGATCGGCGGCCTCGACCTCGCGGGCATCGCCGATCTGGCGGTGGAGAAGGCGATCGATCCCAAGCCCCGTTCGGGCCGTCAGGAGCGGATCGAGAATATCATCAACCGGATCGTCAATTCGGGCAAGTAAGGCGGATCGGTCGGGTAGCCCGGCCCTTCCGACAAGAAAAGGGGCGCGTCCGACAGACCGGGCGCGCCCCTTTTTTCTGTCAAACCCAACCCCCGCTCAGGCTGAACGGAGAAAGGGCGTCGGGTTACACCACCCCGTTGGCCGCCATGTCGCGCAGCGCGTCATGAAAACGCGGGATCGCCGCCATGCTGAAACCGGCGATATTGATGCGTCCCGACCCGGCCATGTAGATGCCATGCCGGTCGCGCAGCCATTCGACCTGGGTCGGGGAGAGGGGCAGGGTTGCGAACATGCCCTTGCCGCCCGCGACCGCCGCGAGATCGATCGTGCCGATCCGCCCGCCAGCCGCCAGGGTTGCGCGCAGATCGGCCAGCCGCCGACGCATGGTTTCCAGTTCGTCGCGCCATTCCTGGGTCAGTGCGGGATCTTCCAGGATGATCCGCACCACCGCCGCGCCATGGTCCGGTGGCATCGACCAGTTGGCGCGGGCCAGTGCCAGCAGATTGGACAGTACCACGCCCCCCGTATCCGCATCGGGCGACAGTGCGAACAGGGCACCCGTCCGTTCGCGATACAGGCCGAAATTCTTGTCGCAGGAATAGGCGAGCAGGGCTTCCGGCACCGCCGCCAGGATCGTCCGTGCTCCGGCCGCGTCCGCGTCGAACCCGTCGCCCAGCCCCTGATAGGCCAGGTCGACCACCGGGGTCAGCGCGCGGCGTGCGACATAATCGGCGATCGCCTGCCAACCGGTCGCGTCGGGGTCGATCCCGATCGGATTGTGGCAACAGCCATGGAGGAGCACCGCCTCCCCCTCGGCCGCCTTGTCCAGCCCGGCGAGAAAGCCGTCCAGATCGAACATCTGGCTGGTCAGGTCATAGCAGGGGATCAGTGCGGGTTCGACGCCCGCCTGCTTGAACAGCGGTGCATGGTTGGCCCAGCTTGGGCTGCCGATCCAGATGCGCGCCACACCCGCGCGAGCGAGCAGTTCGGCGGCCAGACGCAGCGCGCCGGTGCCGCCGGGGGTCTGGAGCCCGACCACCCGGTCGGCTGCCACCGTGTCCGCCAGAACCAGGGTAGCCAGCGCGCGGACAAAGCCCTTGTCGCCCTCCGGGCCCAGATAGGACTTGCTCGGCTGTTCGGCGAGCAGCCGTGCCTCGGCCGCCTTGACCGCGGTCATGACGGGCGTGTGGCCCTCTTCGTCACGGAAGACGCCGACGCCCAGATCGACCTTGTCCGGGCGGGGGTCGGCGGCATGCTGTCCGATGATACGGAGCAGGGGGTCGTCGGGCTGGCGGGTCAGGGTTGCGAAACGCATGCAAAGGCCTTTTGGAAACGAAAGGCGCGCACCATAGGGCCATCGCCCGGAAAGGGAATGTCCCATATCCGTGCCGATTCCACGGCGTTCATTCCTAGATCTGACCGAACGGGCGGGGCGGCCGACGGGTCAAACCAGGCCGCCGTCGCCCAAAATCGGTTCGGATGGCCCCATTTTTACACCTAACACACGAAAAACGCTTGGTATTGATTTGTATTATGGAGCTTGGGCAACGGTTGTTCGTAAACGTTACGAACGGAAAACGTTGCGATGGTACCGGGTCCGTCCACCGGATTCGGAGTGGTGGGCACGACCCCAGACATCGTTGCCGCTTCGGCGCAATCGAGCGCTCCCATCACCATGTTCCGGTGACGTGCGTCACGTCATCGCCCTCGCCGCGCTGCCGGACTCCGCAGACGGCCTCACGAGGATTTCCGCGATGAGTTTATGCCGCTGCGAACCTTGCCATGGCACATCCATCCTGCTGCCTGAGAGGGGAGGTCTGCCATGACCAAGGATTCGGTGCGCGCTGCGACCGGCACGGTCTCGCCCGCGATCACACGCCTGTCCCGGCTGGCCACGCTCGATCCAGCCGCATCGGCGGCTCTCGCCGAGGCGATGAGCCGACCGCAGCTATTCCGTCCCCGGCGCGACCTGATGGTCGAGGGGCGGGATATCGCCGGCCCGCAACTGATCCTGTCGGGCTGGGCCGCGCGGGTTCGAATCCTGCTGGACGGGCGGCGGCAGTTCCTCAGCTTCCTGCTGCCCGGCGATGTCATCGGGCTCTATCTGCACCCGCGTCCGATCGCGCCCACCACTGTCATCTCGCTGACCGAGGTGTCGACCTGCACGCCGCCGAGCATGGGCGTGTCAGATGTGCTGGATGAGGCCTATGCGGTCGCGCATGCGCTGGACGAGGCCTATCTGCTGTCGCAGATCGCCCGGCTTGGCCGGATGAACGCGATGGAGCGGATCGGCGACCTGATGCTCGAACTTCATGAGCGTCTGGCGATGAGCGATCTGACCAATGGGCGCAGCTATGAACTGCCGATCACGCAGGAGACGCTGGCCGATGCGCTGGGGCTGACCGCCGTGCACGTCAACCGGATGCTACAGGCAGCGCGGCGGGCGGGCGACCTGATCTGGTCGTCGCGCTCGATGACCATCCCCGATCCGAAGCAGCTTGCCGGTAAGGTCGGCCGTGTTCCGGTGAAGGTGGGCGGACGGCCGGCGGACGATCGGCCCTGATGGGGATTGATATGAATTAAGATATTGTAAAAACATGATATAATCTGGAACATCCGTCCGCATCCAACGCTGTCCGGCAGAGCAAAGAGGAGGTCAGGATGCCGGACATCGCCGACAGGCCCGATGATGACGCGCCGATTTCGACGGCCAAGGATGCGGACGCCGCGGTCAGGATCGCCAAGCATGAAGAGGTCGAGGGTCGCGGCGACAGCCTGACCGGCTGCGCGACCACGATCAACCGTCCGGCGGCCGAACTGTTCGCCTGGTGGCGCGACTTCTCCAACCTGGCGAGCGTCATGGAGAATGTCGAGAGGATCGATGTGATCGATCGCCAGCGTTCGCATTGGGTGGTCAAGGCTCCGGGTGGCACGATGGTCGAATGGGATGCCGTTTTGACCCAGGAGGAGGAGGGCAGGATGATCGCCTGGGCCTCTGCCGAAGGTGCGGATGTCGCCAATTCGGGCCGCGTGACCTTCCGGGACGCGGGCGCGCGCGGCACGGTGGTCACCGCGACCATCCTTTACGATCCCCCGGCGGGCGTGATCGGCAAGATGGTCGCCAAGCTGTTCCAGCGCGAGCCCAATATCCAGCTTCGCCGTGACCTTGCGCGTTTCAAGCAACGCATGGAAACCGGCGAAGTCGCGACCAACGCCATGAACCGCCGTCAATTCGAGGAGAAGGCGGCATGAAGGCGCTGACATGGCATGGCAAGCATGACGTCCGAATCGACAATGTCGACGATCCCGGCATCGTCAATCCGCGCGATGCGATCATCAAGGTGACCGCGACCGCCATCTGCGGCTCCGACCTTCACCTCTATGACGGATACATCCCGACGATGAAGTCGGGCGACATATTGGGCCATGAATTCATGGGCGAGGTGGTCGAAACCGGCCCGGCCTCGACCCTGAAAAAGGGACAGAAGGTGGTGGTGCCGTTCACCATCGCCTGTGGCTCCTGCTATCATTGCGGCAAGCACCAATATTCGGGGTGCGAGAACGGCCTGCCCGCCGACAATCAGGATATCGCGCGCGAGGCTTACGGCCATCCGATGGCCGGGCTGTTCGGGTACAGCCACATGACCGGCGGTTATGCGGGTGGTCAGGCGGAATATGTCCGGGTGCCATTCAGCGATGTCGGACCGATCGTGATTCCCGACGGGGTGGAGGACGAGAAGGTGCTCTTCCTGTCCGACATCCTGCCCACCGGCTGGATGGCGGCGGAGAATGCCCAGATCGAGCCGGGCGATACCGTCGCCGTCTGGGGGTGCGGCCCGGTCGGGTTGTTTGCCGTCCAGTCCGCCTTTCTGATGGGTGCGGAGAGGGTCATCGCGATCGACCATTTCCCGCACCGCCTGGAACTCGCACGCAAATTCGGTGCGGAGACGATCAACTACGAAGAGAGCGCGACCTATGACGCGCTGATGATCATGACCGGCGGGATCGGCCCGGATGCGGTGATCGACTCGGTCGGGCTGGAGGCGCATGGGCTGTTCGTCGACAATGCGATCGACCAGATCAAGGCGTCGACCTTCCTGGGGACCGACCGCGTCCATGCCATCCGGCAGGCGATCATCGCCTGTCGCAAGGGCGGCCGGGTGTCGATGCCCGCCGTCTATGGCGGCTTTGTCGACAAGTTTCCGCTGGGCGCGGTGATGCAGAAGGGGCTGACCCTCAAGACCGGGCAGACCCATGTCCAGCATTACCTGCCCGGCCTGCTCGACGCGATCATGGAGGGCAAGATCGACACCACCTTCCTGATCTCGCACCGCCTGCCGCTGGAACAGGCGCCCGAGGGGTACCGGATGTTCCACGACAAGCAGAACGAAGTGACCAAGGTCGTGCTGAAGCCCGGTCAATAAGGAGAGGCGATCATGGCAGAGACGTTCGCACCCCGAAAATTCGCGGTCGTGACCGGCGCTTCGATGGGCATAGGCTATAACGCAGCGGCCGAGGCCGCCGAGCGCGCCTGAGGTCGGGGCATCGTCGCCGGGATAATCTTCCCAGGCGGCGGTGCCGATCTGGCGCGGTTACCTTCCGCTGCGCCCCCTATGATCCGGCTCAATGCGCGAAGTGGGTGACGCCCATCATCAGGACGATGCCCGCCAGCGTCGCCAGACTGGTGCGCAGGCGCGGATCGAGCGCCCGGCTGCGCGGCACCAGTTCGCATGCGCCGATATAGAGGAATATGCCCGCGAACAGCGCCATCAGCGGCGCCAGCATGCCCTGTGGAATGGCGATCGCCATTCCCAGCAATACGCCCAGCATCGGCGCGACGCCGTTGACGATCAGCCAACGCCGTGCGGCGGCTTCCGAACGCGCGGCAAGGCTGAGGCTGACCGTATTCACCCCGTCGGCGACGTCATGGGTCAGCACCGCGAGCGCGATCATCCAGCCTGCCGCCGTATCGATCTGAAAGGCGATGCCGATGCCCAGGCCATCCATCAGGCTGTGCAGGCAAAGCATCGCCGGGCCGAGATGCCCGCGCCATGAATCCGCCGCCTGCGGTATGCGCGCCAGCAGCCGGTCGAGCAGCATATAGCCGCCCAGCCCGACAGCCGTGAACGCCATCAGACTGCGTACCGGCCAGCGATCTCCCGCCAGCTCCAGGGCCTCGGGTACCAGGTCGAACAGCGCGACGCCCAGCACGATTCCGGCCGTCACGCCCAGCACGATCCCGATACGATTGCGCAGCCGCAGTGCCAGCAGGCCGCCCGCGAGGGTCGCGACCATCGCGGCGAGTCCGAACGCCAGCGGGATCAAGGTCATCGGGCGATCCGCCATCGGAGGAGGAGAACGAGAAGGGGCGGCATGTCTGTCCCATGGACCAGCGGATGTGACGTTACAAGGTCACCTTTGCGCCATCCATGATGCTCATCTGGCCGGCGACCCAGACAGGATGGCTTTGCATGGGCGCGAGTCGAGCCGGTTGCGCCGGGAAAAGCGCGATCCGATTGGCACGGATGCGAATGGCGATAAGGGGCTCAGCCGCGGGCGATGGCGTCGAGCACGCGACCGGCGACCTCCTGTCGGCAGATCAGCAGGTCGGGCAACAGCGGATTTTCGCAATTATAGACCAGCGGGCTGCCGTCGATGCGCGAGGCGTGGAAACCGGCGGCCAGGGCGACGGCGGCGGGGGCGCAATTGTCCCATTCATATTGGCCGCCGTCATGAAGATAGACGTCCGCCCGCCCCTCGACCACGGCCATGGCCTTGGCGCCTGCCGACCCCATCGGGATCAGCGTCGCGCCCAGGCGATCGCCGACGCACCGCGCAATGTCGGGTGCGCGGCTGCGGCTGACGACGACTCGCAGGCCGGCCGGGCAGGGGGGATGGACGGGGGGCAGATCGTCGGTCGCGAAGACCTGGTCACGAGCGGGCACCGCCACCGCGCCCAGCGCGGGGCGACCGTCCACGGCAAGTCCGATATGCACCGCCCATTCGTCCAGGCCCTCGGCATATTCCCGGGTGCCGTCGAGCGGGTCGACGATCCAGACTCGACGGGCGGCGCAGCGCGCCCGATCGTCCACCGATTCCTCGGACAGGATGAAGTCGTCAGGACGGGCGGCGCGCAGCCGGTCGAGGATCAGCGTGTTCGCGTCACGGTCGCCTCGGGCCCCCAGCGCCGCCCCGTCGAGACCGCCCTGCTTACGCAGGTCCCTGAGCAACTGGCCCGCCTCGACAGCGATGGCGCGCGCGAGTTCGGCGTCTGTCAAAGATCGTAACTCCAAATGCCGAGCACCCGCTCAACGATTCGCTCGGCCGCCTGTTCGGCCGTTTCCTTGGTCGTGTCGATATGGATTTCCGGGCGCTCGGGCGCTTCATAGGGGCTGGAAATGCCGGTGAAATCGGCAATCTCGCCGCGCCGTGCCTTGGCGTACAGACCCTTCACATCGCGCGTCTCGGCGACCTCCAGCGGCGTGTCGACGAAAATCTCGATGAATTCGCCCTCGGGAAGCAGCGCGCGGACCATGTCGCGTTCGGCGCGGAAGGGCGAGATGAAGGCAGTCAGCACGATCAGCCCCGCATCCGCCATCAGCCTGGCGACCTCGCCCACGCGGCGGATATTCTCCACGCGCCGCGCGTCGGAGAAGTCCAGGTCGCGGTTCAACCCGTGGCGGATATTGTCGCCGTCGAGCAGGAAGCTGTGGCGGCCCATGCTGTGCAGCTTCTGTTCGACCATATTGGCGATCGTCGACTTGCCCGAACCCGACAGGCCGGTGAACCACAGCACGCGGGGAAGCTGCCCCTTTTGCAGGGCATGGGCTTCGCGGGTCACGACGGCGGACTGCCAGTGGACGTTCTGCGCCCGGCGCAGCACATGGTCGATCATCCCGGCCGCGACCGTGGCATTGGTCGCGCGGTCGATCAGGATGAAGCCGCCGAGCGCGCTGCCCTTCTCATAGGGTTCGAACACGATCGCGCGGTCGGTATAGACCTCCGCCAGCCCGATATCGTTCAGCGCCAGCGTGGCCGCGGGGCGCTGTTCCTGGCTGTTCACGTCGATGACATGGCGCGGCGGCTGCACGGTCGCGGCGACCAGTTGCGTGCCGAGTTTGAGCGAATAGCTGCGCCCCGGCACCAGTGGCGTATCCGCCATCCAGACGATGGTGGCGACGAACTGGTCGGCGATTTCGGGCGGGTCTTCGGCCGCCGCGATCACGTCGCCGCGCGAACAGTCGACTTCTTCCGCCAGTACCAGCGTCACCGCTTCACCCGCGATCGCCTGTTCCCGGTCACCATCATGGGTGACGATCCGCGCAACGCTGGTCGTGCGGCCGGAAGGGGCGATCCTCACCCGATCGCCGACCGACACATGCCCGCTGGCGATCAGGCCCGCAAAGCCCCGGAAGTCGAGATCGGGTCGGTTGACCCATTGGACGGGCAGCCGGAATGCGGCGGACACCGCGCGATCTCCGTCGATCGCCACCGTCTCCAGATGCGGGAGCAGGGCGGGACCGTCATACCAGGGCATGTCCGGCGAGGGCGTGGTGACGTTCGCGCCGGTCAGCCCCGACAGCGGGATGGCGGTGAACCGCTCGATGCCGATACTCCTGGAGAAGTCGGCATATTCGGCGACGATGGCATCGAAGACGGACTGGTCATGTCCGACCAGATCCATCTTGTTGACCGCCAGCACGATCTCCTTGATCCCCACCAGGTGCGCCAGATAGCTGTGCCGTCGCGTCTGGGTCAGTACGCCTTTGCGCGCATCGATCAGGATCACGGCGAGATCGGCGGTCGATGCGCCCGTGACCATGTTGCGGGTATATTGCTCATGGCCGGGCGTATCGGCGACGATGAACTTGCGCTTTTCGGTCGCGAAGAAGCGATAGGCGACGTCGATGGTGATGCCCTGTTCGCGCTCGGCAGCGAGGCCGTCGACCAGCAGGGCGAAGTCGATATTCTGCCCCTGCGTGCCGACCCGGCGGCTGTCCGCCTCCAGCGAGGCCAACTGGTCCTCGAAGATCGTCTTTGAATCGTACAGCAACCGGCCGATCAGCGTCGACTTGCCGTCATCGACCGAGCCGCAGGTGATGAAGCGCAGCATCGACTTGGCGGCGTGGGTGGCGAGATAGGCGTCGATATCGGCGGCGATCAGCGCATCGGGTTGATAGGCGGTCATCAGAAATACCCCTCGCGCTTCTTCTTCTCCATGCTGGCCGTCTGATCGTGATCGATCGCGCGCCCCTGTCGCTCGGACGTGGTGGTGAGCAGCATTTCCTGGATGACCTCGGACAGCGTCGCCGCCTCGCTTTCGACAGCCCCCGTCAGCGGGTAGCAGCCAAGCGTGCGGAACCGGATCGAACGCTCCACCGGCACTTCGCCGGGGCGTAAGGGAAAACGGTCGTCATCGACCATCAGCAGCATCCCGTCGCGCTCCACCGTCGGGCGGGGGGCGGCGAAATAGAGCGGCACGATCTCGATGCCTTCCTGCAGGATATATTGCCAGATATCGAGTTCGGTCCAGTTGGACAGCGGGAAGACGCGGATGCTCTCGCCCTTGTGGATGCGGCTGTTGTAGAGATTCCATAATTCGGGCCGCTGGGCCTTGGGGTCCCAGCCATGCGCGGCGGAGCGGAAGGAGAAGACGCGCTCCTTGGCGCGGCTCTTCTCCTCGTCGCGGCGCGCGCCACCGAAGGCTGCGTCATAGCGACCCGCGGTCAGCGCCTGTTTCAACCCCTCGGTCTTCCACATGTCGGTATGGCGGCTGCCATGGTCGAAGGGGTTGATCCCCAGCGCCTCGGCCTCTGGATTGCGGTGGACGATCAGTTCCATGCCCGCCGCCTCGGCCGCCCGGTTGCGCAACTCGTACATCGCCCGGAACTTCCACGTCGTGTCGACATGGAGCAGCGGGAAGGGCGGGCGCGCCGGGAAGAACGCTTTCTTGGCAAGGTGCAGCATCACCGCCGAATCCTTTCCGACCGAATAGAGCATCACCGGCCTTTCGGTCTCGGCGACGACTTCGCGCAGGATATGGATGCTCTCGGCTTCGAGGCGCTGAAGGTGGGTAAGGCCAGTCATCGGTTTGTCAGATAATGTCGCCAGCGAACGGCGCGACCAACTTATCCTGTCAATCGCGATAGTCCCGCTCCAGCGAGTCCAGGATGCGGCCGCCCGCCATGAACACGGCGATGGGGCAGGCGGCGAACAGGATCTTGCCCGTCACGCCCGGATAGGCGGCCAGATAATGCTGCCCCCGCTCGACCGCGCCGAGGCCGAGTGCATAGATGACGAGGAACGCCTCGAACTTCGACTTGATCGTGAACAGGGCGACGATGCGGGACCACATGGCTGCGGTTAGACCACCAGGCCGCCGCGTCGCCAAGCCCCTAACCCTTTGCCAATATGAGACAGTCGAGCGCCTCGAGCAGCGCCAGTCGCGCCTTTTCCACCTGTGCGATCAGGGCCGGGTTGCCGATGTCGGTCGGGTCGATCGCCTCGGGCCAGTTCGCCTCGACCACCGCCGCGATCCGGTCCAGCCCGACATGATCGACCAGGAAGCGCGGGTCGATCGTCGCGGGATCGGCGACGACGCGCAGGCGAAGACAGGCGGGGCCGCCGCCATTGGCCATCGATTCGCGGACGTTCACCACCTCCAGCCGCCGGATCGGGCCATTGCCCGCCACATGATCCTGAAGCCAGGACCAGACGGCGGCATTGTCCCGTGCCTCCTGCGGCAGGATCAGCGTCGGTTCGCCGCCCGGCGATGTGACGAGTTGCGCGTTGAAGAGATAGGAGGTGATCGCATCCTCCAGGCTGACCCGGGCAGCGGGCACCTCGACGATCTCGACATCGGGCATCAGCGCGCGGAGATCGGCATAGAGGGTGTCGCGATCGGCAAAGGCCTGTTCATGCGCGAACAGCACCCGCTCATTGGCGACGGCGACGACGTCGTTGTGGAACGCGCCCGCCGCGATCGCCGCATCCGACTGGCGCGCGAACAGCACGCGGTCGGGATGCAGGCGGTGCGTGCGCGCGACGGTCTCGCACGCCTCGCGATGCTGGCGCGCGGGGAAGGGGCCACCGCTTTCGCCATAGACGAAGACCTCGACCCCCGGATGGTCATGCGCATGGCACAGCCGCATGTGGTTGGCCGCTCCCTCGTCGCCAAAGGGGGCGGGAACCGGCGGATGGACGATGAAGGCCGGGTCGGCAAAGGCAATGCGCAACTGCGCCAGCGTGGTGGCCCATTCATGGCTGCGATGCGGCATGGTCAGCAGGTTGGCGACGGTCAGGTGGCAACGCCCGTCGCGCGTGTCGGGCGCGGGCGAGACGGTCGCGGCATTGGCGGCCCACATCGCCGAGGCCGACAGGGCCTGGGCTTTCAGGACCGCCGAGGCGCTTTCATAATCGGCCGCCAGCCGCGTCAGCCAGTGATGGTCGGGCCGGGGATGGGGCAGGAGGATGCCCTGTACCAGGCCAAGGTCCAGATTGGCGCGCATCTTGGCGATGCCCTGAAGCGCGGCGGCGCGGGGGCGGGAGGTCTTGCCCGCATTGCGGGTGGCTGCGAGATTGCCATGGCTCAGCCCGGCATAATTGTGGCTCGGCCCGATGATGCCGTCGAAGTTGATCTCTCTCAGCATGATGCTCACCGATCGATATGCAGGACGGTGTCGCCGACCGTCAGGTCGAGCGTGTTGGCGGCCTGTTCGGACAGGATGATCCCGCCGTCCCCCTCGCGGACCTCCGCCAGCGCGCAGCGAAAGTCGGCCAGCCGTCCCGCCGCCACCAGCGCCTCGCGCCCCGGATGCGCGTCGATCGCGACCACCCGGCTCTCACGTGCATCGCGGATCGTGCGGACCTGGTCGGTCCGCGCGGTCATGGTCGGGCCACCGTCGAAGATGTCGATATAATGTTCGAAGGCGAAGCCCTCATTCTCCAGCATCCGCATCGCGGCCCGGCCCGACGGGTGAGGCAGGCCGATCGCGGCGCGCGCGGTTTCGGTGAGCATCGCGGTATAGATGGGGTGCTTGGGCATCAGGTCGGCGATGAACTGGTGCCCGTGGATCGCGTTGAATTGGTCGGCTTCCTGAAAATTCATGCCGAAGAAGCGACCCGCCAGTCCGTCCCAGAAAGGCGACCCGCCCGCCTCGTCGATCACGCCGCGCAGTTCGGCCAGCACGCGGTCGGCGAAGCGCGGGCGATTGGCGCGCATGAAGAGGTAGCGGCTGCGCGCGAGAAGCAGGCCGAGCCCGCCCGCCCGCTCGCCGGGATGGAGGAACAGCCCGCCGACTTCGCTCGCCCCCTCCAGGTCAGTGGTCAGCGACAGCATCTCCGCGCGGAAGGTGCGATCGAGTTCGCGGCTATGCTGGGCCAGGGTGCCGATGCGATAGCTGTAAAAGGGATGCTTCTGCCCGACATGGGTGAAGATCTGGCAGGTGCCGCGCACGTCGCCGGTCGCGCGGTCCTCCAGCATCAGGACGAAGAGTTCGTCCTTCACCTCGCCATCACCGTCATGGGAAAAGGCATCATGGCTGCGGGCGAGCTTGGCCGTCAGCGCGCGCCGGTCGGGGGGCAGATTCGTGAAACCGCCGCCGGTCAGCTTGGCCATTTCATACAAATGCCGAAGGTCGCTGGCGACGGCGGGGCGGATGCAAAAGCTGCTCATGCGGCGCGGATGATGCGCAGGATCGTCAGTGCGGACAACCCCGCCCGCTCGGCGAGGCTGTCGATCAGCATATATTCGTCCGGCGAGTGGATCGCGCCGCCGCGAACGCCCATGGTGTCGACCACCGGCACGCCCGCCGCGGCGATGTTGTTGCCATCGCAAACGCCCCCTGTCGCGCGCCAGCCGATCGCAAGGCCCAGATCCGTGCCCGCCGCGCGGACCGTTTCGAACAGGGCGGCCGCGCCGTCGTCGATCGGCTTGGGAGGGCGATTGAAGCTGCCATGGACCATGACTTCGACATCATGCTCGGCGGCGATGCGCTCGGCGATCGCCTGCATCGCGGGGCCGGTGCGCGCGATCGCGGCGAGGGCGCGGGGGCGGAAGTTGACGTGCAGCATGGCGAGGTCGGGGACCACGTTGTTCGGGCCGCCGCCATCGATCCGGGCCGGGTTCACGGTGATGTCGTCCGCCGCGAGCCGGCTCAGTTCCAGCGTGATGCGGGCGGCGGCGACGATGGCGTTGCGGCCTTCTTCCGCGTTGCGGCCGGCATGAGCGCTGCGTCCGCGCACGACGATCGTGAAATTGCCGGTCCCGCCGCGCGCGCCCGCCAGGGTGCCGTCGGGCAGGGCGGGCTCATAGGTCAGCGCGGCGACCTTCCCCGCCGCCAGCCGCGCGATCAGGGCGGCCGAAGACGCGGAGCCGGTTTCCTCGTCGGAATTGATGAGCACGTCATAGCCCAGTCGCCCCGCCAGCGGGCTCGCCTCGACCGCGTGGAGCGCGGCCAGCAGCACGGCCAGCCCGCCCTTCATGTCCGCGACGCCGGGGCCGCCGAGGCGGTTGTCGTCGATCCGAGTCACCGCCTGGAACGGATGATCGGCCGGATAGACGGTATCCATATGGCCGGTGAAGAGCATGCGGACCGGCGCGTCGGGGCGGACCGAAAGATGCAGGTGGCGGCCATGCTCGATCGCGACGGGATGCCCGTCCGTGCCGACGCGCTCGACCGGATCGGGCGCCACCATGGTCAGGACGCCGGGCAGCGTGCCGAACCCTTCGGCGAGCTGTTCGGCCATCGCCTTCAGGCCGGACAGGTTGCGCGTTCCGCTATTGATCGCGGACCAGCGCTCGGTCAGCGGCAGCATCGGGTAGGCGGCGGCGGCGGCCACGGCGTCCCGCTCAATCGCGGTCAGTTTCTCCATCGCCCCAGCCTAGGCCATGACAGGGGCAAAGGTGAACCCCCCGGCGACTGGAGGGGCACTCCACGCCCCTTAGAAGCTGTAGACGACCGATGCACGGGTGATCGTATCGGTCGTCTGCCGTCCTGCCGGCGGCTGGCTTTCATATTGGACATTATAGGAGATCTGCGCCGACAGCGGCCCGAAGACCTTGGCGTTCAGCGCGGAGTTGGTGCCGATCGTGCTGTTGAACCGCTGCAGATAGGCGGAGGCCGTCTGGTTCAGCGAAATCGCCGGGGTGAGCTTCCACACGAAGTTCAGGTTGCCACGGGCCGCCAGGGCGCTTTCCACGCGCGCGTCGGTGAACTCGGTATGCCGGAACGCCGGGCCGAGTTCGACGTCCAGCGTCATCCGCGGCTTGCGGATCGCGCTGTAACCGGCACCTGCCGAGGCCGAGAAGCGGTTGAAATAGCCCAGGAACCGATCGCTTTCATATTGCGCAGCACCATAGACGTAATTGTTGGCGTTCAGTTTGAAATTGGGTTCGTAGGACGCGACATAATGTTCGCGGCTGATGACGTCGAAGCTTTCCTGATAGTCGCCCTGCAGATGCAGCTTGTGCCGCCATTGCAGCCCTTCGCGGGTCAGGTCGACGACGCCGGTCAGGCCGACATTGCGGCTGTTGCCGGTCGTCGCGAAGCCGCCCAGTTCGGCTCTGCCGTGCCACAGGTCGAAAAAGGTCGCCTCGCGCAGGGTGCGGCTTCGGCTCGCGGTCTTCTCGTCGCGCCAGACATCGGCCATGGCGTCGATCGCGTCGGCGGCCTGGGGCACGGCGTTGCGCGCATATTTGACGACCGTGGTGATCTCCGTCTCGTTGCCGCTGGCGATCGCGGCCTCCAGCATCGCACGGATCGGCGGTGGGATCAGCGCGGGATCGGGATCGTTCGGATCGGCATTGGCCAGCAGGCCCAGCGCCATCGGGATCAGCAGCAGCCGCGTCTTCATGGGACCACGCCTTACCCCTTCGTCCCGACGGCGGAAACCGCGGCATCGCCATGCGGTGCGGCGAAATGCTCCGCGAAGACGACCAGCAGTTCCTCGTACAGCGCCTTTTTGAACGGCACGATCATCGCGGGCAGCGTCTCCGGCTCGGCCCAGCGCCATGCGCGGAATTCGGGATGCTCGGTGTCGATGCGGATGTCGGCGTCCTCGCCCAGGAAGCGATAGAGGAACCAGGTCTGCCGCTGGCCGCGCCACTTGCCCTTCCACACCTTGCCGATCATGTCCTCCGGCAGGTCATAAGTGAGTTCGTGCGGCGCGCGGGCGATGAACGCGACCTTGTCGGCGGTGACGCCGGTTTCCTCGAACAGTTCGCGCAAACCGGCCGCATCGGCATCCTCGCCCGGGTCAATGCCCCCTTGCGGCAACTGCCATGCCTCCAGCGTCGAATCGATCCGCTGGCCGACGAAGACGCGGCCGTCGCGGTTCATCAGGATGACGCCCGCGCAGGGGCGATAGGGAAGGTCGGTCATGGCTGTTGTCCCATCGGGCTGATTGCCACCGCCTCGGCGATCAGCGTCTTCAACGCAAGCAGGAATGCGGTCGTATCGGCGATGCCGGACGGGATCGCCTTGCGCAGCGTGGCGAAGCCGTGGATCGTGCCGCGCGCCTCCCGGAAATGGACGGCGACGCCCGCGCGCACCAGGGCGGCGGCATAGGCGCGTCCCTGGTCGCGAATGGGGTCGCATTCGGCGGTGACGATGACGGCGGGGGGCAGGGCGGCCAGGTCGCCCCGGATCGGCGTCGCGCGAATATGGCCGAGATCGGCGGCATAGGCGGCGACGAACCAGTCGAGCATGTCGCGCGTCAGGAAATGGCCGTCCGCAAAATCGCGCAGAGAAGGATAGGCGCGCGCCATGTCGGTCGCCGGATAGAGCAGCCCCTGCGCGATCACCGGCGCGGCGGCAGGCCGGTCGCGCAGCGCCATGGCGGTGACGGCGGCCAGCGTGCCTCCCGCGCTGTCGCCCATCACGACGATGCCGGTCGTCTCCGGCTGGTCCGCGAGCCAGCGTGCGGCGGCCTCGCAGTCGTCCGGGGCGGCGGGCCAGACATGCTCGGGGGCCAGCCGATAGTCGACCGAAAGGACCGGCAGGTCGAGCTCCCGCGCGATCTCGGCGGCGAGCGGCGCATGGGTGTCGATGTCGCCCATCACGAAGCCGCCGCCATGGAAGAACAGCACGGCCGGCCCGGGCGCACGCCGGGCGCGGGGATCGAACAGCCGGGCGTCGATCGGACCTGCCGGCCCCGCGATCGCAAAGCTCTCGTCCCGGCCGAGCGGGCCGATGGGTGGATCGGTCAGGTCGCGTGCCTGCCGCATCATCAGGCGCGCCGCCTCGACGCCCAGTTGATGGGCCTTGGGGCCGGGGAGATTGTTGAAATAGCCAAGGAATCGGGCGACGTCGGGGCGAAGGCTCGGCAACTGGCCCCTGGGGCTCCTATCGGACGACATGGTCGCCTATCTAGGGCGCATGATCCATGTCGTCCATCACCCGGCCTATGTGACGGTCGCCCCGGCCCGCTCGACCTATCGATGGGGCAAGAACGGCGCGATCCGCGATCTGCTGCGGCAACGGGGTGACGCGGTGGCCTGGACCGAGCCGGACCTGATGCCGCGCGCCTGGCTGGAGGCGGTGCACGACCCCGATTATGTCGCCGAGGTGCTGGAGGCGCGGGTGCCGCCCGAAAAGACGCGGCGCATCGGCTTTCCGGTGACCGGGCAGGTGGCGTTCCGCGCCCAGGCGGTGCCGGGCGGAAGCTGGACGGCGGCGATGCTGGCGCTGGAGCATGGCTTTGCCGCGAACACGGCCGGGGGCAGCCACCATGCGCTGGCGACCACGGGCGCGGGCTATTGCGTGTTCAACGACCTGGCCGTCGCGGCCGTCCGGCTGGTCGAGGAGGGGACGGTCGAGCGCGTCGCCATCGTCGATTGCGACGTGCACCAGGGCGACGGCACCGCCGCGCTGACCGCCGGGCGCCCTGACATCGTCACCTATTCGATCCATGCCGAGAAGAATTTCCCGGCGCGAAAGGCGCGCTCGACGCTGGATGTCGGCTTGCCGGACGGGGTGGATGACGATGCTTATCTCGAACGATTGTCGGCGACGCTCATCCCCTTTCTTGACGAGCATCGCCCCGACATCATCCTCTATCAGGCGGGCGTCGATCCGTTCGTCGAGGATCGGCTCGGCCGCCTCTCGATCAGCCACAACGGATTGATCGCGCGGGAGAATCTGATCGCCGATCTGGCGCTGGCGCGAAACCTGCCGCTCGCGAGCACGGTCGGCGGGGGCTATGGCGACGACGTGATGGCGATCGCCGAGCGGCACGTCGCGGCGATCCTGACGCTGGGCGAGCGGTTGGGCCGACGGAACCGGGCGAGGGTCGAAGCGTAGCGGCATCATGACCGCCGTTTCTTCCGCCGCGCCCTCCATCCTATGGTTTCGTCAGGATCTTCGCCTTCATGACCAGCCCGCTCTGTCGGCGGCGGCGGCAGGGGCAGGGCCGGTCATTCCCGTCTATATTTTCGATGATGAAACGCCGGGTGACTGGCGGATGGGCGCGGCGCAGCGCTGGTGGCTGCACCATAGCCTCGCTTCGCTGGCCGGCGATCTGGAGGCGCTGGGCGCGCGCCTGATCCTGCGGCGCGGGGCGGCGGTGGAGGGGCTTCGCGCGCTGATGGCGGAAACCGGCGCGGAGACGGTGCACGCGATCCGCCATTACGAGCCCTGGTGGCGCGCCGCCGAGGAGGAACTGGGCGATGCGCTTCGGCTGCATGACGGCAATCACCTGGCCCGTCCCGAATGCGTGACGACCGGCAGCGGCAAGCCGTTCCGCATCTACTCGGCGTTCTGGAAGGGGCTGCAAGGCCATATGCCGCCCGAGCATCCGCTCGCCTGCCCCGATTCGCTGACCGCGCCCGCGCAATGGCCGGCCAGCGAGGCGTTGGACGACTGGAAGCTGCTGCCCACCAAACCCGATTGGGCTAAGGGCTTCGGTAGGGACTGGACCCCCGGCGAGGCATCCGCACGGGATGCCATGGCGGCGTTCGGGGCCAAGGCGGCGGCCTATGACACCGCGCGCAACATGCCGTCCGAGGAAGGCAGTTCGCGGCTTTCCCCGCATCTTCACTTCGGCGAAATCTCTGCGCGGGCGATGTGGCATTCGCTCGACCGGCGTGGGGAGACGGAGACATTCCGCAAGGAACTGGCGTGGCGGGATTTCACGGACGGCGTGGTGATGGCGCTGCCCGACTATGCCGATCGCAACGGGCGCGAGGCGTTCAACCGCCTGCCCTGGCGGAAGGGTGCGGAGGCCGAGGCCGATCTGAAGGCATGGCAACAGGGCCGCACCGGCTATCCCATCGTCGATGCGGGGATGCGGCAGCTCTGGGCGACCGGCTGGATGCACAACCGGGTGCGGATGATCGCGGCGTCCTTCCTGATCAAGCATCTGCTGATCGACTGGCGCGAGGGCGAGCGCTGGTTCTGGGATTGCCTGGTCGATGCCGATTACGGCAACAATTCGGTCAACTGGCAATGGGTGGCGGGCACCGGGATCGACGCCAACATGTTCGGCCGGATCATGGCCCCGCTCAGCCAGTCGGAGAAGTTCGACGCGGGCGACTATATTCGCCGATGGGTGCCGGAACTGCGCAAATTGTCGGACGGCGTGATCCACGATCCCGAGGAAGCCGGGTGTCGGCCGAAGGACTATCCCGCCAAGATCATCGGCCATCGCGAGGGGCGGGAGCGCGCGCTGGCGGCGGGCAAGACCGTGCGCGGATAGGGCGCGGATAGGGCGGGGATAAGGCGCGCCGTGCGCCTCGACCATGGTTGGAACCCGCTATCGCTTCCGGCGACAGCCATCCGAGCAATAGACCACCTGGTCCCAGTCGCGCGCCCATTTCTTGCGCCAGGCGAAGGGGCGTCCGCAGGCCGGGCAGGTCTTGCTCGGCAGATCCTGCTTGCGGACGCCGTTCGGCATCAGCGGGGTTCCGTATCCAGGAACGCCGCGACGTCGGCCAGATCGACCGTCTTGTCGAGATAGGTCTGTCCGATCCCGCGCGCGAGCAGGAAGGGCAGGGTGCCAGCCGCCATCTTCTTGTCGTGCTTCATATGGTCGACCAACGTGGACGACGGCGAATCGATCCCGGCGGCGGCAAGACCATCGGGCAGGCCGACCGCGCGCAAATGGGCGGAGACCCGTTCCGCATCCTGCCGTTCGCAATGTCCCCGGCGCACCGAATAGCGGAAGGCGAGCGCGCAGCCCGCCGCCACGCCCTCGCCGTGGAGCAGCCGGTGGGAAAAGCCCGCCTCGGCCTCCAGCGCATGGCCGAAGGTATGGCCGAGATTGAGGAGCGCGCGGATACCGTTGGTCTCATGCTCGTCCGCCGCCACGATTCGCGCCTTGGCGGCGACCGAATGGGCGATGGCATAGACGCGCGCGTCCGCGTCGCCCGCCAGCAGCGCCGCGCCGTTCGCTTCGCACCATTCGAAAAAGGCGAAGTCGTCGATCAGGCCGTATTTGACCACTTCGGCATAACCGGCCCGGACCTGTCGCGCCGGCAGCGTGTCGAGTACGTCAGGATCGATCAGCACCATGGCGGGCTGGTGGAACGCACCGATCAGGTTCTTGCCCGCCGAGGTGTTGATCGCGGTCTTGCCGCCGACCGACGAATCGACCTGCGACAGCAGCGTCGTCGGGATCTGGACGAAGCGGCACCCGCGCTTGACGATCGAACAGGCGAAGCCGACCAGATCACCGATCACCCCGCCGCCCAGTGCGATGACATGGTCCGACCGCTCTACGCCCATCGCCAGCAGCCGGTCGCAGACATGCTCCAGTTGCGCCCAGCTCTTGGTCTTTTCGCCCGGCGGCAGGATGATCGCCTCACTCTGGACCCCGGCGGCCGTCAGTGCATCCTGAAGCACGGTCAGATGCGCGCCGATATGCTCGTCCGTCACGATCGCCATCGGCCGTCCGCGCGACAGCGGCGCGAGGAGTTCGGCGGCACGGGGCAGCAGGCCGGCTTCGATATGGATGGGATAGCTGCGGTCGCCCAGCGACACGGTGACGGTCTTCATCGTCCGATGGCTTTCAATATGGCGTTGACGGTGGCCTCGTGCGGACCACGCTTGCTGGAGACATGGATGGGCGCGAGGGAGTAGATAGGATTGCGCTTCTCGGCGAGTTCGCGAAGCACCTTGAGCGGATCCTTGCCGCGCAGCAGCGGTCGGGTGTCCCGGCGCCGGACCCGCTCGGCCAGCACTTCGGGACTGGCGTTCAGCCAGATCGCGGTCGCCTGTTCCAGGATCAGCGCGCGCGTTTCGTCGTTGATGAACGCGCCGCCGCCTGTCGCGATCACCTTGGGGCGTCCATCGACCAGCCGCGCGATCACGCGTCGCTCTCCGTCCCGGAAATAGGGTTCGCCGAATTGCTCGAAGATTTCGGTCACGGTCATGCCGGCGGCTTCCTCGATCGCGTGATCGGCATCGACGAAGGGCACCCGCAACCGACTCGCCAGGCGGCGACCCACGGTCGACTTGCCCACGCCCATCAGGCCGACGAGCACGATCGGCGAACCGTTCCAGCTTGCATCAACAGGGTTGTGGCTTTGCAACATTGCCATCAGCGCTATACAGCAGGCGCGCGCCCGGCAACACCGACCGGGCTTTCACGGGTCCATTATAAGGTTTTGCGTTTCATGTCCCGTATGGTCGTTTCGCTCATCGTCCTGCTCGTCGTGATCGTCGGGGGGCTGTTTCTGCTCTCGGGCCGGGCGACCGAACAGCCGACGACCCAGGTCGAAAAGGCGGTTGCGCTTGGCAACCTGCAATAAGCGGGTCCGCCTTTTCCGCCATCTGCCACGGGCCGTCGCCCTGCTGATGGCCGGGGCGGCCGCGCTGGCCGCCGCGCAGGATCGCCCCGAATCACTGCTGCCGCCCGGATTCGGCCAGCCCGCCGCGCCGGCCAGCCCGCGCCCGACGCCGCGCGCGGCAGCGACGCCCCGGGCGGCACCGACCGGCGTGTCCGCAACCCCGACACCGGCCGCACCTCGCCCTGATCCCGTGGGGGCGCTGATCGATTCGCTCTCCACGCCGGTCGCCACGCCCAGCCCGACGCCGTCCCCGACCCCAACGATCGATCCCCGGACGCTGGCCGAATATGAACTGCCGCCCTCGGCCCGTCGGTCGCTGGCGGTGGTCGGGCCTGCGGGGCCGCGCGAAGGGGCGCTGGATGCGCAGGTCTTTGCGGGAGCGGACGGGCGCGTGGCCGAGGCGCTGATGCGCCGCCTGTCCGCGCCCTTGCCCTCACGCTGGATGTCGATCCTGCTCCGCCGGACGCTGGCCGCGCGGATGACGACGCCGCGCGGCGTGAACGGCGCCGATTTCGCCGCAGAGCGCGCCTGGCTCCTCCTGCGCATGGGCGAGGCGCAGGTCGCGCGCGCGGTCGTGCAATCGGTCGACGCCGGAAATTATACGCCTAAGCTCTATCAGGTCGGGATCAACGCGCTGCTGGCGTCGAGCGACCCGGCGGGACTGTGCCCGCTGGCCGATCGCGGCGCCAGCGTCACGCGGCTGGACGGCTATCGGCTGGCGCAGGGCATGTGCGCCGCGCTGCTCGGCGACGGCGCACGCGGCAGCGCGATCGTCCGCCAGGTCCGGCGACAGGGCAGTGTCGATGATTTCGACCTGAAGCTCGCCGAAAAGCTGATCGGGTCGGGTGCCAATGGAGGCCGGGCCGTCACGATCGAATGGGCGGGGGCCGATCGGCTGACCATCTGGCGATTCGGGCTGTCGACCGCGACCGGCGTCACAATTCCCGACGATTATCTGTCCTATGTCGGGCCCCAGGTGCGGGGCTGGCTGGCGACATCGCCCGCCATTGCCCAGGTCGAGCGCGCGGCGGTGATCGACCGGGCGGCGGCGATGGGGGTTCTGTCCAACGCCGCGCTCGTCGATTTCTATGCCTCGCTTGCCGACGATGATCAGGCGAGCCGGGCGCAGCGTGCGGTCGCGGACGATCTGCGCAACGCCTATGCCGCCGGGGACGAGGCGAGTCGGTTGAGCGCCATCCGCTCGCTCTGGGGCAGTGCGGCACGCATTCCCTATGGTCGGCTGATCCTGACCGCGCGGGCGGCCGCGCGCCTGCCGGCGCGCGACGAGGGGAGCGAGGCGGACCGGCTGGTCGCCTCGATGCTGTCCGCCGGTCTCGATCGCAGCGCGTCGCGCTGGCTGGGCAGCGTCAAGTCGGGCGGTGATGGCTGGGCGATGATCACCCTGGCCGATCCCGATCGTCAGGGCGGCGTCGGCTATGACGTCGTCACCGGCTATACGGGTGGCGGCGAGGACAAGCTGAAGCAGCAATTGTTCTTCGCCGGGCTGGCGGGGCTTGGTCGCCTGTCGCGCAGCGATATGGAGAAGGGGGCCGCAGCGCTCGACGTTCGCATCGGACAGCGCAACGCCTGGACCGAGGCGCTCGAAAACGCGGTGGCGGAGCGTCAGAGGGGCATGGTCGTGCTGCTCTGTGCTGTCGGCATGCAGACCAGCGACTGGCGCGGCGTGCCGCCACAGGGCCTCTATCGGATGGTCGAGGCGCTCCGGGCGGTCGGGCTGGATACCGAGGCCCGGATGATCGCGGCGGAAGCGATCGCGCGGGCATGACCGGGGGCGACGCGGCGCTGGTCGATCGCTTCCTCGAAATGATGGCGGCGGAAGCGGGGGCGGCGGCCAATACGATTGCCGCCTATCGATCGGACCTGCGGCTGGCGGGCGAGGCGGTGGGCGGGCTGGCCGATGCGGACGAACCGGCGTTGCGTCGACTGGCGGAGGGCTGGTCGCGGCTGGCCAACGCCACCGTCGCACGCAAGGCGGCGGCGCTGCGCCGTTTCTATGCCTTTCTGCATGAAGAGGGGCTGCGTGCCGACGATCCGTCATCGGTCCTGCCCCGGCCGGGGCAGGGGCGCAGCCTGCCCAAGGTGCTGAGCCATGCCGATATCGACCGGCTGTTCGCCGCCATCGCCGACCGCGTGGCGTGCGCGCATCCCGCGCCGAACGATCTCCGGCTCTCCGCGCTCATCGAGCTTCTTTACGGATCGGGCCTGCGGGCGAGCGAGTTGGTGGCCCTGCCACGCAACGCCATCCATCCCGATCGGCCCTTTCTGATCCTGCGGGGCAAGGGCGGGGTGGAGCGGATGGTGCCGATCTCCGACCGCGCGCGCGCCGCCGTGGCCACATGGCGGGTGCATGTGCCGGCGGACAAGCCGTGGCTGTTCCCCGGCGGCAAACGGCATCTGTCGCGCATCCGCCTCTATCAACTGGTCAAGGCGCTGGCGGCGGAGGCGGGAATCCCGCCCGATCGCGTGAGCCCGCACGTCCTGCGCCATGCCTTCGCCACCCATCTGCTCGGCGGCGGTGCCGACCTGCGCGCGGTGCAGGCGATGCTGGGGCATGCGGACATCGCCACGACCGAGATCTACACCCATGTCGAGGCCGCCCGGCTGGTCGAACTGGTCAACGCCCGCCACCCGCTCGTTGATTTTCGGGGCAAGCGCCCTTAGGCGGTAGCGCCATGTCAACGAGCTTCCTCGATTTCGAGAAACCGATCGCCGAGCTTCAGAGCCGGATCGATGAACTGCGCGAGTCCACGGCCGAAGGGACGGTGGATATCGGCGCGGAGATCGCCAAACTTCAGGCCAAGTCGGACAAGCTGCTGCGCGATACCTTCGCCAAGCTGACCCCGTGGCAGAAGACGCAAGTCGCCCGCCATCCGCAGCGTCCGCATTTCAAGCATTATGTCGCCGGGCTGTTCGACGAGTTCGTGCCGCTGGCCGGTGACCGCGCCTTTGCCGACGACCAGGCGATCATGGGCGGCTTTGCCCAGTTTCGCGGCCGCCGGGTCATGGTGATGGGCCATGAGAAGGGCGAGGATACCACCAGCCGCCTGCGCCACAATTTCGGCATGGGCAAGCCGGAGGGCTATCGGAAGGTGATTCGCCTGGTCGAGCTGGCCGACCGATTTGGCCTGCCGATCGTGACCCTGGTCGATACCTCGGGCGCGTTCCCCGGCATCCAGGCCGAGGAGCGCGGACAGGCCGAGGCGATCGCACGCTCGACCGAGGCATGTCTGGCGGCGGGCGTGCCGGTCGTTTCGGCGATCGTCGGCGAAGGGGGCTCGGGCGGCGCGGTCGCGCTGGCCGCGGGCAACCGCGTCCTGATGTTCGAACATGCCGTCTATTCGGTGATCAGCCCCGAAGGCTGCGCCTCGATCCTGTGGCGCACCGCTGACAAGGCGGCCGAAGCGGCCGAGGCGATGCGCGTGACCGCGCAGGACCTGAAGAGTTTCGGCGTGATCGATACTATCGTGCCCGAGCCGGTGGGCGGTGCGCACCGCGACCATGCGGGCGCGATCGCCAATCTGGGCGATGGCCTGGAAAAGGCGTTGGCCGAACTCGGTGGCCTGGGCCGTGATGAGTTGAAGCGCGGTCGCGCCGCCAAGTTCCTGGCGATGGGGCGGCTGTAACACCGTCCCTGACCGGACGGGCGCGTGCCTGTCCGGTCTTCCGCCGCGTTATTGCGTCGCGGTGTTCAGCTTGGCCGAGATGTTGTTGAAGCCATTGCCCAGGCTATTGCCGAGCCCTTCCATCGCGGCGATCGCGGCGACGGCGATCAGGGCCGCGATCAGGCCATATTCGATCGCGGTCGCGCCACGGCGGTCGCGGGCCATTTTCCGAAGAAGAATCATATCAGCGTCCCGTGAAAGTGTCGCCCGGGCGGACGAGCGGTTGCATTGGCCAGCTTCAATGGTGGCAGCCCTCCGTCGCGATGTCGAACGCCGTGCGTCCGATGCGAGAGGCGGGAAGGTCGAAGGCTGCGGCCGGCAGGCCGGATCGCGGAGTTGACGCCCCGAATGGGAGGGCGGGGGACAGGCGGCGGATCATCGTCGCCTGCTCCGCTTCCGCTCGGCCTTACTTGACGTTGGTGTTCAGCTTGGCCGAGATGTTGTTGAAGCCGTTGCCGAGGCTGTTGCCCAGGCCCTGCATCGCGCCGATTGCGGCGACGGCAATCAGGGCGGCGATCAGGCCATATTCGATGGCCGTCGCGCCCTTGTTGTCCTTCACCATCTTGCGAATCGTCTTCATTCCGATCTCCGTTCTCTTAACTGGTCTGTCGATCACCCGGCTGAGCCGGAGCGCCGGTTCAGCTCTGACCGCTTTACCCGCCCCAGGTTGACGAAGACTTAAATTCGCGGTGCCCTGGAACAAAAAATATCTATGCTGTCGAGGCGTTTAGATAGGCGGAAAGGTAATTGGCCACGTTTTGCAGGCTGACCCCTAATTGCGACAACGCGACGAAGATGGTCAGCATGATCCCGGCGATCAGCAGCGCATATTCGACCGCGGCGGCACCGCGTCGGTCGGCGCCGATACGCCTCATCAGGGCAAGGAGAAGCGGAAGCGCTTTCATGGCCCCTATTAAGTGGGGCATAGACGTTAACAAATGTTGAGCATGAACAATACATCATCCGGCCCCCGTCCGCTGTTCCCCGTCGTCGCCGCCGCACTGGTCGATCGCGAAGGGCGGGTGCTGTTGCAGCAGCGGCCCATGGGCAAGACGCTGGCGGGCTTATGGGAATTTCCCGGCGGCAAGTTGGAGCCGGGTGAAAGCCCCGAAGAGGCGCTGGTGCGCGAACTGCACGAGGAACTGGGCATCACGGTGTCGCTCGCCACGCTGGAGCCGGCCGGTTTCGCGACCGAGCTGCTCGCCGACCGGCATCTGCTGTTGCTGCTCTATGTCATCCGCGCATGGCAGGGCAGTCCCGTCGCGCTGGAGGCGGACGGGCTGCTCTGGCGGACCACCGTGGCGATGGGCGATCTGCCCATGCCGCCCGCGGACGAACCGCTGGTCCGCCAGTTGAACGCTTATCTGGGCGTCAGCGTCACGTCGCCGGGCGCGGACCCCAGCGCGATCGTATAGCCGCCTCGCTCCATCGTCCCGCGATCGGGGCGATAGGCGCGTCCGCCAGCTATGGTCGTCTGGACGAACAGTCGCGCGGCGGGCGTCTGCGCGGTCGCCGCATCCAGCGTCAGGCGCACTGATCCACTCGCCGGATCATAGCTTGCCGCGGCGATCTTGCCCGCCTCCAGGGTCAGCCACAGCCCGGCGGGCGCGATGAACAGGCGGCTGCGCGCGCCGTCCTTGGGCTCGACGCGCACGCCCGCGCCCGATTGCGACAGGTTGCCGCCATAGGACAGCCAGCCGAGCGTCGGATCGTTCACGACATAGGTCGCGGCCGCATAGGCATGACCGAAAAAGCCCATGCCATAGTCGCCGCTATAGGGATCCCACTGCATCCGGTCGGGCCAGCTATGGAAGGCGGCGGAGGAGGCACCCCGCTGATCGATATTGGTGATACCGCCCAGCAGGCCGCCATAGGCGACGCGCAACAGGTGCAGGTCGGCCGGGTTGCGGCGGAACGAGTCGAACAGGGGCACGGCGTTCAGCGTCGATCCGTAATGGTGGATCTGGCGCTCCAGCCGGGGATATTTGCCGCCATACAGGAAGTCCCAGTAACGGCGGGCATTGCCGTTATAGCCCCAATGCGGAATGGCCGGGTCATAGCCCAGAATGACCTCGCGCGTGACATCCGCCTGGGGCCCGTAACCGAAATAGCGCATCCAGGCATAGACTTCCGCCTGGCCGGTCGAATCCCACGCCATCTCGCTGCCAAAGGGATAGCGCAGGGTGCGCCAGTGATCCGCACGCCCCTTCATCAAGGCCTCGACCTCTCCTGCCTGCCGGGTCCAGCCCTCGCGTTTCAGGTCGGTCAGGATGTCGACGAAGACGTCACCCTCCATCAAACCGAACTGCGCATAATGCGGTGCGTCGCGCATCATCGCGACAATCGTCTGATAGGCATGGTCGAGATACCAGGGCCAATCATGCACCCTGGTCATGCCCGGATGGTTGCGCGCGATCCGGTACAGCGCCCAGTGCCCGGCGGCGACATGGGGGTAATTATAGGCGCGACCCAGATCGTCGGCCTGGTCCTTCTTCCATGAGGTCCAGCTCTGCCAGTCCCTGGCGGGCTGATACAGGTCGGGGAAGGCGGTCGGATCGTAATAGAACAGGCTCTTCTTCACCCCGCCCGCATGGGGACCGTCGGCGACCTGGAGGCGACCGACGATCGTCTTGTCGACCATCTCCTCGATCCGGGCGATCTCGCCCGCATCGGGATTGTCGAGCTGCTTCATGACCGCGGCAACCCAACTGCCGCCGCCGCCCTCGTCGCTCATGCCCGAAATCCAGACGCGCGGATCGCCGGTGACGATCCGGTCCGCCTCGCGGTCATAGGTCAGGATCGCGGGCGATCGGCCGAACGGGTCGCCCTTGCCCTCGAACCACTGTTGCGTCGTCGAGAAGCGGCCGAGATCGGCCATGGTCTGTTCGAGTGGCTTGGTGACGAAATAATGGACGGTCTGCACGCTGCCATCGGCATAGCGCAGCGTCAGGCGGGCCCGGCCCCATTGCCTGCCCTTGACCGACAGGCGCATCCAGCCCGGCTTACCCTCGCGCCGCTCGACGCTCAGCGCGCCCGCCGGATAGCTCTCGATCCCGGTGATGGCCGAGGGCGCGCGGATAAACAGCGCGGCGTCGAGATCGGTCGGCACGACATAGCCGGGCACGCCGATCGCGACCGGCCGGTCCTGCTCCATCAGCGTGGGTTCGATGCCCCGGATGCTCGGCGCGGCGACGAAGCGCAGGCCGATGCGGCGCGTCTCGCCGGGCGCCAGGCGGATGCTGGTCGCCGGGTTCCACGGCTCGCCCGCCTTGGTCCAGTCGGTCTGGGCATAGGCCGCGCTCGCCACGGTCCAGTCATAAAAACCCTCCGACGTCTGGGCGCGCGGGCTTGCCTCCGCGATCACGGCGTTGCCGCGCGTCTCGCGGGTCGTTGGGATCGGGACATAGGCCTCCAGCGGGGTTGCCCGTTCCGGCAGGACGAGAAGGGCGGGCCCGGCGCCGTTCAGCCGCGTGACCTGAACATAGCCCGCGTCGCGCCCGATATAGGGATCGGCGAAGCTGGCCTGCGCATGCGCCTGTTCCAGCGTGCGGTCGGTGATGATGTTGTCGAACACCATGGGAATGCCCAGGCCACCGATCTCGACCGGCTGGCCGCTGGTGTTGGTCAGGCTGAAGCGCAGCGCGGGGACGCCCGCGTCGTTCACCCATTCGCGCACGATGCGCAGGGGCAGACCGGCCCCCATCGTCGCGCTGATATCCGCCGCCGCCAGCACCTGGCCCCGGACGGGCAGCGCCCGCACCGGCCGTCTTTGATGCGCGGAGGAATAATCCTGCCACGGTCCCGTACCGCTGCGCACCCGCAGATGGAGGTCGCCCAGCTGGTTGAAGTCGTTGCCGCTACGCGTGGACGCCCGCCCGATCGGCAGGAAGTCGAAACCGGGGGAGGTGATGGGCGACAGGCCCCGCGCCGTCTGGGTCGCCGGATCGAGGATCAGGCGGAACGCACCGACCTTGATCCCCGCTGACACGGTCGCCTTCGGTTTTGCCACGCGGGACGTGGCCTTGGGAGTGCCCCGTGGCGGCGCGGCCGCGCTCGTCGTCATCGCCAGCATGGCAAGGGTCAAGGGGAACAGGCGGTGCAGGGTCGGACGCATCAGATAAACCTCTATTCGCCGGAATCCGGGGCTGATCGCGTGCTGATTGACCCCCTCCTCATCGGCGGTTAATGGTATACGGTATTTCGGGGAGGGCAAGATGTTACGGGCGAACAGGCGGGAGTGGATGCAGGGGGCGGCAACCATCGCCTTGACCGGAATGGCATCCCGGGCCGTGGCGGCCGCGCCGTCGCTGCTTCCCGGCAAGGCCGAACCCCTGCCCCTGACGGCGGTACGGTTGCGCCCCTCCATCTATGCGACCGCAGTCGAGACGAACCGCCATTATCTGTATCGGCTCGATGCCGACCGGCTGCTGCACAATTTCCGGCTCTATGCGGGATTGAAGCCCAAGGCGGAGATTTATGGCGGCTGGGAAAGCGATACGATCGCGGGCCATACGCTGGGCCATTACATGTCGGCGCTGGTGCTGACATGGCAGCAGACCGGCGACCCGGAAATGCGCCGCCGCGCCGATTATGTCGTCGCCGAACTGGCCGAGGCGCAGGCCAGGCGCGGCAATGGCTATGTCGGCGCGCTGGGGCGCAAGCGGCCCGACGGCAAGATCGTCGATGGCGAGGAAATCTTTCCCGAAGTGATGGCGGGGAAGATCAAGTCGGGCGGCTTCGACCTCAACGGTTCCTGGTCGCCGCTCTACACGGTGCACAAACTGTTCGCCGGGCTGCTCGACATCCATGGCGGCTGGGGCAATGCCCAGGCGCTGGACGTCGCGGTCAAGCTGGGCGGCTATTTCGCCCGGGTCTTCGCCGCGCTCGACGATGCGCGGCTGCAGGAGGTTCTGGGCTGCGAATATGGCGGGTTGAACGATAGCTTCGCCGAACTCTATCAGCGGACCGGCGACCGCCAGTGGCTGGCGCTGGCCGAGCGAATCTATGACCGCCGCGTGCTCGATCCGCTCGTAGCCGGGCAGGACAAGCTGGCCAATTTCCATGCCAATACGCAGGTGCCCAAGCTGATCGGGCTGGCGCGCATCCATGAGATCACCGGCAAGCCCGAGCCGGCGGCGGGCGCGACCTTCTTCTGGGAGGCGGTGACCGGGCATCACAGCTATGTCATCGGCGGCAATGCCGACCGGGAATATTTCTCGGAGCCGGACACGATCGCACGGCACATCACCGAACAGACGTGCGAGCATTGCAACACCTACAACATGCTCAAGCTCACCCGGCATCTTTACGGGTGGAAGCCGGACGGCCGCTTGTTCGACTTCTACGAACGCGCGCATCTGAACCACGTCATGGCCGCGCAGCATCCGCAGCATGGCGGCTTCACCTATATGACGCCGCTGATGACCGGCATGGCGCGCGAATTCTCCTCGCCCAAGGACGATGCCTTCTGGTGCTGCGTCGGGTCGGGGATGGAATCCCATGCCAAGCACGGCGAATCGATCTTCTGGCAGGGTGGGGACGCGTTCTTCGTCAACCTCTACATCCCGGCCGAGGCGCGCTGGGACAAGCGCGGCGCGAGCGTGGTGCTGGATACCGCCTATCCGATGGACGGGCAGGCGACGCTGACCTTCACGCGGCTGGATCGGGCGGGGCGCTTCCCCGTGGCGCTGCGTATCCCCGGCTGGGCCGAGGGCAAGGCCGAACTGGCGGTCAACGGCAAGCCGGTCATGCCCATGGTCGAGCGTGGCTATGCGATCGTCGACCGGCGCTGGAAGCGCGGCGACGTGGTGACGATCCGCCTGCCGATGGATTTGCGGGTGGAGCCCACGCCGGGCGACGACAGCGTGGTTGCGGTCGTGCGCGGGCCGATGGTGATGGCGGCCGATCTGGGTTCGACCGAAACCCCGTGGAACTCGCCCGACCCGGCGATGGTGGGGGCCAATCCGCTGGCCTCGTTCACCCCGACCGATGCGGCGCAGGCCCGGTACCAGGCGCGCGGCGTGTTCCGTCCGGCGGATCTGGGCTTCGTACCCTTCTTCAGCCAGTATGACCGGCGCAGCGCGGTCTATTTCAAGCGCTTCACCGAGGCGGGCTGGAAGGCCGAGGAAGCCGCGTTCCTCGCGGATCAGGCCCGTGCGCGTGACATCGCGGCGCGGTCGGTCGACGTGATGCATCTGGGCGAGATGCAGCCGGAGCGCGACCACGGCCTGACCTCGGAGATTTCCTATCCGGTCTCCTATCGCGGGCGGCAGGGGCGCGATGCGCGCTCGGGCGGCTATTTCGAGTTCACCATGGCGGTTCGTCCCGGACCGCTGGTGCTTCAGGCGACCTATTGGGGCGACGAGCGCGCCCGCGATTTCGACATCCTGGTCGACAATGTGAAGGTCGCGACCCAGCATCTGGAAAGCGACAAGCCGGGCCAGTTCTTCGATGTCGAATATCCGCTGCCCGCCGCGCTGACGACGGGCAAGAAGAACGTCCGCGTGCGGGTCGTGCCCCATGACCGCAGTTCGGCGGGGCCGATCTTCGGCATGCGGCTGTTCACCGCGAAGAAGGAGCAGACGGCGTGACCGGGATCCGCATGACGCTGGACGAACTGCGTACGCTCGCCCGGGCCAAGCTGTCGGGCGCGGGTCTGGCACCGGCCCATGCCGAGGCGGTGGCCGAGACGATGGTGGCGGGCGAGCGCGACGGATGCGCCTCGCACGGCATTTATCGCCTGCTCGTCGCGGTCGCGAGCATCAACAAGGGCGTGGTCGTGCCCGATGCGGAGCCGGTCCTGTCCGAACCCGCCCGCGCGCTGGTCCGCGTCGATGGCGGCGGCGGCTTCGCCCAGCTCGCCTTCCAGACCGGCAAGCCGATGCTGGTCGAAAAGGCCAGGGCCAACGGCATCGCCGCCCTGGCACTCAACAATGTCGTGCACTTCGCCGCGCTCTGGCCCGAGGTCGAGGAACTGGCCGAGGCGGGGCTCGTCGCGCTGGCCTTCACGCCCAGCCATGCCTGGGTCGCACCGTCGGGTGGTGCCGAGCCGGTGTTCGGGACCAATCCGATCGCCTTTGGCTGGCCGCGCCCGGACGGGCCGCCCTTCGTCTTCGACTTCGCCACCAGCATGGTCGCGCGCGGTGAGATCGAGCTGCACCGCCGCGCGGGCAAGACCGTGCCCGATGACTGGGGCGTCGATGCCCAGGGCCAGCCGACCACCGATCCGGCCGCGATCCTGTCCGGCGCGATGCGGACCTTCGGCGGACACAAGGGCTCCGCGCTGGCGGCGATGGTGGAACTGCTCGCCGGGCCGTTGATCGGCGACATGACCAGTCGTGATTCGATCGAATGGGATGCCGGGCGAGGTGGCTCGCCGCTCGGTGGCGAACTGATCGTCGCGATCGACCCCAAGGGCTTTCTGGGTGACTTGCTGCCCGACCATATGGCGCGGGCGGAAACCATGTTCGACGCGATCACGGGGCAGGGGGCACGGCTGCCCTCCGCCCGTCGCTATGCCGCGCGTGCGGTGTCGCTGGCGGAAGGGGTGGTGATCCCGGCGGACCTTCACCGCGATGTTATGGCCCTGAACGGCTGAGCGATAGGAGAATGAGCATGACGAACCGCATCATCCCGCTGTTGACGGGCACCGCGCTGCTCCTGACGCCCGGCTTGGCCGCGCAGGCCAGGGTTCCGGTGCAGAAGGCGTCCGCTGGCAAGGGAGCGGCCCGATCGGCGGATGCCCGCTTCATGGCGCTGGCGGAGTCCGAATATCGCTGGCGCACGACGCAGAGCGCGGCGGACGAGGACAGCGGCAATGCCGGATCGAGCCAGTTGCCCGATGTCGGGCCGGCGGCGCAGGCCGCACGGCTGGCGCGGTGGGACGCGACCGCCAAGGCGCTGGCCGCGATCGACCCGGCGACGCTCTCGCCCGAACGGCGGATCGATTACATGGTCTATAAGGGCCAGATCGATGCGCTGCTCGCCGCGCAGCGGTTCCGCGATTATGAAAAGCCGCTCAACGCCGACACCAGCTTCTGGGGCAATCTGGCGGGCTGGTCGCGCGGCAGCTTCACCAAGGAAAGCCAGTATCGCGATTACATCGCCATGCTACGGACGATGCCGCGCTATTTCGATCAGCAGATCGGCAATATGCGCGCCGGGCTCGCCCGTGGGTTCACGCCGCCGCGCGTCACCCTGAAGGGACGCGATATCGGCGTCGCGCAGGTGGTCGATGCGGGCACGGGCGAGGATCAGCCCTTCTACGCGCCGTTCAAGACCATGCCCGCGACCATGCCCGCCGCGACCCAGGCCGCGTTGCGCGCCGAGGCGAAGGCCGCGATCCGCGATGCGGTGATCCCGGCCCATGCCAGGCTGCTGGCGTTCCTGCGCGACGATTACATGCCCCATGCGCAGGTCAGCACGGCGGCTTACGACCTGCCCGACGGCAAGGCCTATTACCGGTCGAAGATCCGTGAATATGTGACCGCCGACATGACCCCGGAACAGGTGCACGAAATCGGCCTGTCCGAGATCAGGCGCATCCGACAGCGGATGGACGAGGTGATGAAGGAGGTGAAGTTCCAGGGGGACTTCCCGGCTTTCCTGACCTTCCTGCGCACCGATCCGCAATTCCATGCCAAGACGCCGCAGGAATTGCTCGACCGGGCGGCCTGGTTCGCCAAGAGCTTCGACGGCGTCGCATCGGACTGGTTCGGCCGCCTGCCGCGCAGCCGGTTCGCGATCAAGCCGGTACCTGCTGACCTCGCGCCCTTTTATACCGCCGGGCGCGGCGGGCCGGGCATCTATCTGGTGAACACCTACAACCTGCCATCGCGTGCGCTCTACGCGCTGCCCGCGCTGACCCTGCACGAAAGTGCGCCGGGCCACGCCTTCCAGATGCCGCTGGCCGCCGAGAATAAGGATCTGCCCGCCTTCCGCCGGAACAGCTATCTGTCCGCCTATGGCGAGGGATGGGCGCTGTATTCCGAGGCGCTGGGCGAGGATATGGGCTTCTACAAGACGCCCTATGACAAGTTCGGCATGCTCTCCTATCAGGCATGGCGCGCGGCGCGGCTGGTCGTCGACACGGGTATCCACGCCATGGGCTGGAGCCGCGAACGGGCCCAGGCCTATCTGCACGACAATACCGCGCTGTCGGATCACGAGATCGAGACCGAGGTGGATCGCTATATCGCGTGGCCGGGGCAGGCGCTGTCCTATTATATGGGGCAGCTCGCCTTTCAGCGGAACCGGGCCAAGGCGGAGAAGGCGCTGGGGCCGAAGTTCAACATCCGCGCATGGCATGATGCGATGCTGCAACTCGGATGCGTTCCCCTGCCGGTCCTCGACCTGCGCACCGACCGTTTCATCGCCGAAGGTGGCAAGGGGCCCTATCCCGATGAGGAATGATCCTGATTGACCGCAGCCTCGCTCTGCGCTAAAAAGTATACCGTATCTAATAACAGAAGCAGGAAGACAGATTGTGAGCATCGGCTGGCGCGGCGTATTCCCCGCAGTGACGACCCAGGTTCGGGAAGATCTCTCGATCGACCTCGCCGATACGCAGCGGGTGGTGGACGATCTGGTGAACGACGGCGTGACCGGCGTGATTGCGCTCGGCACGGTCGGCGAGAACAACTCGCTCGACTATGACGAGAAGGTCACGGTGCTCACCGCGATTGTCGAGGCGGTGGCGGGCCGCGTTCCGGTCATCACCGGCGTCTCGGAATATGACACGCGCCGCGCCGTCCGTTATGCCCAGGCCGCGGAAAAGGCCGGGGCCGATGGCCTGATGCTGCTGCCCCCGATGGTCTATGTGCCCAAGGCGCATGAGCTGGTGAACCATTTCAAGGGCGTGGCGGATCAGACCGGCCTGCCGATCATGCTCTACAACAACCCGCCCGCCTATCGCACGGTGATCGACCAGACCGTGCTGGAAGCACTGGTCGATGTGAAGAACATCGTGGCGGTCAAGGAATCGGCGCCGGATACGCGCCGCTTCACCGATTTCCGCAATGCGTTCGGCGACCGTTACACCCTGTTCGCGGGGCTGGACGACGTGGCGCTGGAGGGTCTATATCTCGGCGCGCAGGGCTGGGTTTCGGGCCTGACCAATGCCTTCCCCAAGGAGTCGGTCGAGCTGGTCGCGGCGTTCGAGCGTGGCGATCATGCCAAGGCGATGGAAATCTATCGTTGGTTCATGCCGCTGCTCCACCTCGACGCCGAGCATGATCTCGTCCAGTCGATCAAGCTGGCCGAGCAGGTCATGGGCCGTGGTTCGGAGCGCGTGCTTCCGCCCCGCTACGTCCTGCAGGGCGAGCGCCGGGCCGAGGTGATCGCGATGGTCGAGAAGGCCGCCGCGACTCGCCCGACGCTCGGGTTGAGCAAGGCCGCCTGATGGCGACGACGCCCTTGCCCACCGCATTCCTGCCGGACGAAGGCCGGGCGCGGGGCGAGGGCGTCATCATCGTGCAGACGCTGGCGGATCGCATCTTCGCCATCGTTCGCGAACGCATCGTGGCGGGGACGTTGGCGGACGACCGCCCGATCCGCCAGGATGCGCTGGCCGCCGAACTGGGGGTCAGCAAGATTCCGCTGCGCGAGGCTCTGGCGCGGCTGGAGCAGGAAGGCCTGCTCCAGAGCGTGGCCAATCGCGGCTATACGGTGGGTCGGCTGACCGCGGAACAGGCCGACGAGATCTACAGCCTGCGTCTCCGTCTGGAACCGGCGATGGCGGCGCGTGCCGCGCTGGTCGCCGATGACGCGGACCATGCGCGGCTGATCGCGGCGTTCGAGGCGCTGGACCAGGCGGCGGAGAGCGATCTGGCGCGGGTCGCCATCTGCAACCGGCAATTCCATATGGCGATGGTCCGTCCGATCGGACAGGCGCTGACCATCCAGATCATCCGGCAATTGTCGGTGCTGGCCGAACGCTATGTCGTCCGGCATCTGCAACCGGCGGGGCGCAACACGCGCGCGCATCTGGAGCATCGGGAACAGCTGGACGCTTTTCTGGCGCGCGACGCGGCCAAGGTTCAGTCATTGCTTGACGCGCATATCCGGTCCACGCTGATGGACCTGAAAGGCGGGTTCGCACCCGTCGGCTGAGACACAAACCAATTGGCGGGGGATAATCGCTTCATGTTCGGACCGTTGAAACCGCTGGGCAGCGCGACCCGGCACGGCGAGGGGCAGGCGCTTGCCAAGACGCTGAGCTGGCCACACCTGATCGCCCTGGGCGTCGGTGCGATCGTCGGCACCGGCATCTACACGCTGACCGGCGTGGGTGCGGAGCGGGCAGGGCCCGCCGTCATCCTGGCCTTCGCGATCGCGGGGGCGGTCTGCGCCTGCGCCGCGCTTGCCTATGCCGAGCTTGCCACGCTGATCCCGGCGGCGGGCAGCGCCTATACCTTCAGCTATACCGCGCTGGGCGAAACGCTGGCCTGGGTGGTCGGGTGGAGCCTGATCCTCGAATATTCCCTGGCCTGTTCGACCGTCGCGGTCGGGTGGTCGGGCTATCTGGTCGGCTGGATCCAGGCGGCGGGGGTGCACCTGCCCCCCGCGCTGCTGTCCGGGCCGCATGGCGGGGGCATCGTCAACCTGCCCGCCGTCGTCGTCGCGCTGTCGGTGATGGGCATGCTGGTCGCGGGAACGCGCGAGAGCGCCACGCTGAACATCATTCTCGTCATCGTGAAGCTTGTCGCGCTCGGCCTCTTCGTCGCCTTCGCGCTGCCGGCATTCAATGCCGACAATCTTCATCCGTTCATGCCCTATGGCTTTGCCGCGAGCGAGATTGACGGGGCCAAGCGCGGCGTCATGGCGGCGGCGGCGATCGTCTTCTTCGCCTTTTACGGCTTCGACGCGGTGGCGACCTCGGCGGAGGAGGCCAAGAATCCGGGCCGCGACCTGACCATCGGCATCGTCGGATCGATGCTGGTCTGCACGCTGATCTATATGGCGGTGGCGGTCACGGCGATCGGCGCGCTGCCCTTCCTGCAACTCGCCAACTCTCCCGAGCCGCTGGCGCTCGTCCTGCGGTCGCTGGGGCAGCCGACGGCGGCGCACCTGATCGCGCTGGCAGCCGTCATCGCGCTCCCCTCGGTCATCCTGGTGATGATGTATGGCCAGAGCCGCATCTTCTTCACCATGGCGCGGGACGGCCTGTTGCCGCAGTCGCTGGCGGTCGTCAGCAAGCGCAGCGGCGCGCCGACCCGCATCACGCTGGTCACGGGTGTCTCGATCGCGATCGTTGCGGGCATCTTTCGCCTGGATGAGATCGCGGAACTGGCCAATGCGGGGACGCTGCTCGCCTTCATCTCGGTCGGTGCCTGCCTGATGGTGCTGCGCCGCAAGGCCCCCGAGGCCAAGCGGCTGTTCCGTTGCCCGCAGCCCTATGTCGTCGGGACGCTCGCGATCCTGGGGTGTCTCTACCTCCTGTTCAGCCTGCCCAGCTCGACGATCATCCGGTTCGTGATCTGGAACGCGATCGGGCTCGCCTTCTACTTTGCCTATGGGCGGCGGCGGAGCGTGCTCGCCAAGGATTGATCGTAGAAGGGCGACACGTCGGGACGGCCGAACAGAAATCCCTGGGACTGCTGGCATCCTTCTTCCAGCACCATGCGATGCTGTTCGGCGGTCTCGACCCCCTCTGCGACGACCGGCAGGTTCAGGCTATGGCCAAGGCCGACAATGGCGCGCACGATCGAACGGGCGGATTCGTCATTGGTGACGCCGGAGATGAAGCTCCGGTCGATCTTGATCTTGTCGAACGGAAAGCTCTGCAGATTGCTGAGCGAACTATAGCCCGTACCGAAATCGTCCATCACGATCGCGATGCCCATCGCCTTCAACTGGTGGAGCGTGTTCAGCGTCCGCTCGCGATGATGGAGCAGCACGCCTTCGGTGATCTCCAGCTCCAGCCGATGCGCCGGAAAGCCCGAGGACCGCACGGCGCGCGTCACGATCTCGACCAGGTTGGGAAGCTGGAACTGGATCGGTGAGACGTTGACGGCCAGCGTCATCGGATCGGGCCATGTCGCGGCGGTCCGGCACGCCTGGAACAGGACCCATTCGCCCAGTTGCAGGATGATGCCGGTGTCCTCGGCGATCGGCACGAAGTCGCTGGGCCCGATTTCGCCGTGATCGGGATGCTGCCACCGGAGCAGCGCCTCATAGCCGATGATGTCGGTCGAACCGGTCGCGACCAGCGGCTGATAGACGAGCCGCATCTGATCGCGGAGCAGGGCGTGTCGCAGATCATGCTCGATGAGGCGGCGGCTCTTCACCGCACGGTCCATTTCATGATCGAAGAACGACGCCATGCCACGCCCATTGGCCTTGGCGCGGTACAGCGCGACATCGGCATTGTGGCGCAGCGTCGAAGCATCGGCGGCGTCCTGGGGAAAGAAGGATATGCCGATGCTGACCCCGACGGCCATGGGATCGCGGCTGAGGTCCATTTCGGTGGCAAAACCGGCCAGGATCGTATCGACCAGTCGGCGTGTCTGTTCGGGATCGCCGACCCCGTGTTGCAGGATCAGGAATTCGTCGCCACCGATGCGTGCGACCAGACCGGCTTCGGCGACCGCCCGGTTCAGGATCTCGGCGACCCGGCACAGGATGTCGTCGCCCGCCTCATGGCCGAATAGGTCGTTGACCGCCTTGAACCGGTCCAGATCAAGGGCGAGCAGCGCCAGCGATCCCTTTTGATCGGCCTGGTCGATCGCGGCCTCCAGCGCCTGTTGCATATAGGAGCGGTTGGGCAATTGCGTCAGGGGGTCGTGCACCGCCAGGAATTCGATCCGGCTCTGGGCTCGGCGCTGTTCGGTCAGGTCGCGGACGGCCATGACCCGAGCGCGCCGTCCGCGATACTCGATCGCGTGGCACGCCACCTCCAGACAGCGATCGACGTCCCCGGCGACGCGGGGCCGCGCGTCGAACAGCTGACCATCGGCCAGTGCCAGCGCGTCGCCATCGATCGTGACCAGCCAATCCTCCGGCCGCGATCCGATGAGCGGCCCGGGGTCGATGTCCAGCATCATGGCGAGGCGGTCATTGGCCTCGACGATCCGCCCATTCTGAAGGATCGCGATCCCTTCGCGGGTGGCCTGGGCCAGGCCCCGCAGATCGGTCAGCACCCTGTCGAGCAACGCGGCCGCCAGCATCGACGTGATGACCAGTGCGATCGCCAGGACGACGCCATAGGCGATCGTGGCGGGCTGGAGCGGCCGAAGCGACGTGTCGAGTCTGCCGCCGCCCGGCACCAGGGTAATGGCGGCCGTGAAGCCGAGATGAAGCGTGGCTATGCCCAGGGTTCCGGTCAGGACCGGCAGGGCGGCGCGCGGCCACCCGCGAAGCCGCCAATGCGCGGCCAGCGAGAGTGAGAGGAGCAGCATGGCGCCGACAAAGGCCTGGGCGACACCCCCAGGGGAATAGTAGATTCGTGCGGGGACGATCAGCGCCTCCATGCCGACGAAATTCATCACGGCGACAGTCGTCGTGACAAGGGCCCCGGCGAGCAGGAGCATCGCCACGCTGGGCCGCGGACGGAGCAGCGAAAGCGCGCCCCGGATGCCGATGATGGGCACGCCGATCGAACAAAGCGTCAGCGACAGGTCGAATCCCAAGGGCAGGGGCCCGGGACAGGCCAACATGGTGAGGAACTGGGTTGCCCAGATGCTGATCCCCGCCGCGACTGCCGCGATCGACGCCCATATGCGGCGACGGCGCTCTATGCATTCCTCCGAACGGGTCTGAAGGATGAACATCGCCCGCAACCCGAGCACGCACACCCCAACCGCCAGGCACGCCAGCACAGGATCATGGTCGTTGGGGATGCATCCGAAGATGTTGAGCATTTGCAAGGCAATCCTTGGATGTCCTCGCTTTGCCATGATCCGGTTGAGGAAAGGTTTATGGATGAAATCCGTTTGGGGGTTTGCCCCCCTAATCCTGTCCAGAGCGGCACGGGGGCTTTCCAAGAGAACCAGAAAATTCTATACCGATCGTTATGGAAGCTGTTCAGCCCGTATGTAAGGGGCGCCCCCGCGAATTCTGCACCGATCGGGCGCTGGCCGCCGCGCTCCGAATATTCTGGAGCAAGGGGTATGAGGGCGCGTCGATGACCGACCTGACCGAGGCGATGGGCATCACCAAGCCCAGCCTTTATGCCGCGTTCGGCAACAAGGAGGCGTTGTTCCACAAGGCGCTCGATCTCTACGAGGCCGAAAAGCTCGCCTATATCCGGGAGGCGATGGAACAGCCGACCGCGCGGGGGGTGGTGGAACATCTGCTTCGGGGTGCGGTCGATGCGCAGACCAACCATCTCGAACCGCAGGGCTGTCTGGGCGTCATCCATTCGGTCGCCTGCGGGGCCGAGGCCGAATCGATCAAGGCCGCCGTGGTGGCACGCCGCGCCTCGGCGCAGGCCGCGCTGCTCGCCCGGTTCGAGCGGGCTCAGGCAGAGGGTGATCTGCGCGAGGATGTCGAGCCCGAGGGGTTGACCAATCTTCTCTATGCGCTGTTGCAAGGGATGGCCGTGCAGGCGGGTTCGGGCGCGACCCGAGAGGATCTGCTCCGCCTGGTCGACACCAGCCTGGCGATGTTCCCGGCCCGCTGATTTTTGCGTACCGACTGGTATAAAATGATTGACGGGCGCGATCCCCTTTAATATACCGATCGGTATGGAAGGGGCTTCCGATCCTTCCGACGATCATCACGGGATAGAAAACCGGCGGCATCGGGCCGTCGGGCCTGACGGGGACGCGTGTCGCCCCGGCGGCTGTCTCGCGCGGCAGCAAAAGGGGTTTGGATATGGCCTATCTCGCATTTCAGGAAATCGGCGCGGCACGGCTGGCGACGGACACGGCAACGGCGCTTCAGGGCGCGGCCGCGATCCGGCCCGATGCGCGCCTCTCCGCGCTGGAATGGCAGGTGGTCGCCCTGGCGCGGCGCGATCGTATCTCCAGCCTGCGCGCTCCGACGCGGCTGACCCGTGCGCTGGGCAGCATCTTCGGCGATACGCGCAAGCCGCGTCTGGCCGATCCCTCGCTGGAGGCGCTGCGGCGCATGGCGGTGCTGAGCTGGCACCATGGTTATAGCGTACCTCCGCACGAAGTGCGCGCCTTCCTCGCTGCGGGCTATTCGCCGGACCAGTATGAGCTGATGGTGGACAGCATCGCCACCGCGCTTGCCGGCGACCGGCGTGCCGCGCGGGTCGCCGCGACGGGGTGATGCCCGCATGCGCTGGTCCCTCTTGCCCCTGGCGAGAACAGGCGTACCTTGAAGGGGACCAGCGACGGAGCAGACCATGCCAGCCCAACTGCGCCTGAACGACCCTTTTTCGATCATCACCCTGCCCATGATCGGCGGCGCGGGCGAAACCGAGCGCCGCCTGCCATGGGAGAATCTGTTCTCCTGGCCAAGGACGGGGGATGTCCAGCTTCCTTTCGACGCCAGCACGCGTGAAGCCCGGAACATCTGGGCGTCGCGGCTGGATCAGGCCGTGGCGCAGGCGGACCGGGCGGTCCTGCTGGTGGCGGAGAGCAGCGCCTGTCTGGCCAGCATCTGGTGGGCGCGCCTGTCGCCCAGCCATTATGTGTCGCGCGTCGCGGGTGCGCTGTTCTTCCACCCGCCTTCGGTCGAGGCGCTGGACGGTGTACGCGGGCAGATGTTCGCATCCCCGGATGCCGTATTGCCCTTTCCCTCGCTGGTCGTCGACGATGCCCCGAATGGCCATGCATTGGCGACGCGTTGTGGTGGGCAGTTGATCGCCGCGCCGTCCGCCGCCCCGCCACCCACCGGCATGTGGCGACAGACGCATCGGCTCATCGAACGTCTGTCCACCAGCGTCGTCGAGCAGGATATGCGCATCATGCGGACGCTCGGTATCGACGATCGTTGATGAAAAATGGCCCGGCGGGGGGATCGCCGGGCCAGTCAAACGCCATCGGGAGCTTCCTCTGGCGAAGCAGGAGCGTCGTCGGATCGAAATGATCTTTCCGCCGACAGCCACGAAACGGCTTGGTCTGGATAATACATATCAAATCGATGGGATATAAGGCGCGTCTTTCTTTGCGGCGCGATAGCAGGGCTTTTCGGCGCATTCTCGCTCTGCTCGCGATCCTGGGGGCGATGGCGTCGGCGCTTCCGGGCGTGGCGCGGGCGCAGTCGCTGCCGGAGGAGGAAGGACCATCATCCGCCCTGGCGCTCGACGCGACGCAATATGCGGCCCTGTCCGGCATGTCGCCCGCCGAAGCGCTTCGCGAGTTGCAGGTGCAGGAGGCATCGGTGTCCGTCACCGATGCGCTGGCCCGGGAATTTGCCGACAGGCTGGCGGGCATTTCGGTCGGCCACGCGCCCTTTCATATCGACATTCTGCTGACCGGGGACGCCCCGGTCGCCGATCGGCACATCGTGATTGCGGGCATGCCCGTGCTCGTCCGGTTCCGGGCCGGCGCCTATTCCACCCACCGTCAACTCGTCACCGCGCTGGCGCTGCACCAGACCGAGATCCGCGCGAGCCTCAGCCGGCCGCCGGGCATGGGGATCGATCCGCGCATCGGTGCTCTGGTGGTGATGGTCGCGCGGGCCGATACGCTGGCCGAGCCGGGCGATGCGCTGCGCGACCGGATCGCACGGCTGGCGGGCGTTCCTGTCCGTATCGCCACGCTCGACTCGCCCGATGTCGATCTGGCCGACCTGTCGGGTGGCGCGCGGCTGACCGGGATCGATCCGGGGGATGGGCGGCGCTATGCCTGCACCAGCGGGTTCGTCGTTCGGCGCGGCGACGAGAATGCGGTCATCACCGCCGCTCATTGCCCGGATGATGTCTCGTGGACCGATCCCGGCGGCGTGGCGCACCACCTGCCGTTCCTGGGCCAATGGGGATGGGGGTATCAGGACGTCCAGTTGAATGGCAGCGCAAACCCGCTGTCGCCGCGTTTCTGGAGCGACACGGCCAAGACGATCAGCCGGATGGTGACCGGTTCGCGCGCCCGCGATTCGACGCGCGCGGGCGACATCGTCTGTCATCGCGGTGAGCGGACCGGCTATAGTTGCGCCGAGATCTGGATGCCCGATTTCGCCCCCGCGGGCGATTTGTGCGGAGGAGGCTGTACCCCGACTTGGGTGGCGGTGCGCGGTCCCACCTGTCGCAGCGGCGACAGCGGCGGCCCGGTCTTCCTGGGCGGCGTGGCCTTTGGCATCGTCAAGGGCGGGACCTACCGCGCCGATGGAAGCTGCACCTTCTACTATTATATGTCGCTCGACTTCCTGCCGAGCGGATGGCGGCTGGCGACGGGTTGAGGGATCGCTTGCGGTCGCCTTTGCGTTGGGGCGATGATGACGGAATGCGAAAAGGCGACGGTATGAAAGCGATGATCCTCGACGCGCCTGGCGGGCTCGACCGCCTGCGCATGGTGGAACGGCCCGATCCGGGCACTCCGGGACCGGGCATGATCCGCGTCCGGCTTCACGCCAGTTCGCTCAACTATCATGACTATGGCGTGGTGGCGGGCCGAATGCCGACCGAGGATGGCCGTATCCCCATGTCCGACGGCGCGGGCGTGGTCGAAGCGGTGGGCGACGGCGTGTCCGACTTCGCGATCGGCGATGCGGTCATCTCCTGCTTCTTCCCTGATTGGCAGGACGGCCCGGCGCGGGTCGGCGATTTCACCCGCGTCCCGGGCGACGGCATCGACGGCTATGCGTGCGAGACGGTGGTGGCACCCGCCATCGCCTTCACGCGCGCGCCGCAAGGCTATGACCATGCGCAGGCCGCGACGATCACCACGGCCGGGCTGACGGCGTGGCGCAGCCTGGTCGTCGATGGCGGGCTGAAGGCCGGGGACCGGGTGCTGGTGCTGGGCACGGGCGGCGTTTCGATCTGGGCGCTTCAGATCGCCAAGCTGATGGGTGCGAGCGTCGCCGTCACCTCCTCGTCCGATGCCAAGCTGGAACAGGCGCGGGCGCTGGGAGCGGATCATCTGGTCAATTATCGCAAGCATGCGGACTGGGGTGCCCAGGTCCATGATTGGGCGGGCGAAGGCGTCGATCATGTCATCGAGGTCGGAGGGCCGGCGACGCTGGCCCAGTCGATCGATGCGGTGCGGATCGGTGGGCATATCGGGCTGATCGGCGTGCTGACCGGGATCGAGGGCGCTGTCCCCACCGCCACGCTGATGCGTAAGCAGGCCCGGCTACAGGGTCTGATCGTCGGCAGTCGCCGGATGCAGCAGGAATTCGTCCGCGCGCTGGATGGCACACCCTTGCGTCCCGTGATCGATCGGACCTTTCCACTCGCCGAACTGGCCCAGGCCTTTCGCCATCAGGAAAGCGGCGCGCATTTCGGCAAGATCGCCGTCAACTGGTAGGGGAAGGGGGCAGCAGCATGGACACCCGCGTCGATCCGAACTGGCCGCATGTCGTGATCGTCGGCGCCGGCTTCGGCGGGCTGGCGGCGGCGCAGCAACTGGCGAATGCTCCGGTCCGCGTCACGGTGGTCGACCGCAACAATTATCATCTGTTCGTGCCGCTGCTCTATCAGGTCGCGACGGCGGCCCTGTCCCCCGCCGATGTGGCGGAACCGATCCGGCACCTGCTGGGCCGCTATCCCAATATCCGCGTCGTGCTGGGCGAGGTCGTGCAGGTCGAGACCGGACCGCGCCTGCTCACCCTGTCGACTGGCGAGACGCTGTCCTATGACCGGCTGGTGGTCGCGACCGGTTCGACCAGCAGCTATTTCGGGCATGACGAATGGCGCGACCATGCCCCGGCCTGCAAATCGATCGAGGAGGCGCGCATCATCCGCTCCCGCGTGCTGGGCGCGTTCGAAGAGGCCGAGCGCGACGGGGCGGCCGACCGGGAGGCGCTGATGACCTTCGTGATCGTCGGTGGCGGCCCGACCGGGGTCGAACTGGCGGGCTCGGTCGCCGAACTGGCGCGCCACGCGCTGACGTCGGACTTTCGCCTTATCCGGCCGGAGACGGCACGGGTGATCCTGATCGAGGGCGGGCCGCGCATCCTGTCGGCCTTTCCCGAATCGCTTGCCGACTATGCGCGACGCGCGCTGGAGCGGCTGGGCGTTCGGGTGATGACCGACATGCCGGTCGAGGCGATGACCGATGAAGGGTTGACCGCCGGCGGCCAGTTCATCCCCGCGCGCACCATCCTGTGGGGTGCGGGTGTCGCCCCGACCGGGGCGGCGGCGCTGCTCGGCATCCCGCCGGGGCCGGGCGGTCGCGTCGCGGTCGGCCCTGATCTGCGCGTCGAGGGGCTGGAGAATGTCTATGCGCTCGGCGATGTCGCGGCCTGCATAGGCGAGGATGGCAAGCCGCTGCCCGGCCTTGCGCAGGTCGCGCAGCAGCAGGGGCGGTATCTTGGCAAGGCGTTGCGTGCGCAGTTGGGTGGCGGACGCGATCCGGCTCCCTTCCGGTTCCACAATCGGGGCAATGCCGCGATCATCGGGCGACATGCGGCGGTGTTCGACTTTGGCCGTTATCACCTGCGCGGCTATCCTGCCTGGATGCTATGGGCGATCGTGCATGTCGTGCTGCTGGTCAATTTCGCCCAGCGCATCCGCGTCAGCCTGCAATGGTTCTGGCGTTACCTGACCTATCGGCGCGGCGCCCGTATCATCACATCGCCGATCGTGCGCCGCTGAACCTCGCGGCGATCGGTCAATGCGCCAACTGGGCGCGCAGGTCGGCGAGCGTCGCCCGGATATGCTGGCTGAGCAGCGCGGCCACCTGTGTCTCGTCGCGGGCAAGCCAGGCGTCGAGCAGTGCGCGATGCTCCTCATGTGCCCGATCCTCGCGACCGGCAGGCTTCAGATGCTGGACGACATAGCGTTCCGCCAGAACCTGAAGCCGTTCGATCAGTTGAAAGGTCAGCGCTGCGCCCAGGGGTCGGACCAGCGCCAGATGAAAGGCGCGGTTGAGAAGCGCGACCTCATGCAGAGCGTCGCGCGCCGCCACGTCGAGCGCGTTCAGCGCCTCGCGCGCCGCCGCCTGATCCGTCGGCGAAGCGACCCGACTGGCGCGCGCGGCGGCGTCGGGTTCCAGCGAGAGGCGCAGTTCGTAAATCTCCTCCGCCTCGGCGGCGGCCAGCGAGCGGACGAAAAAGCCGCGATTGGCCTGGCTGGTCAGCAGCCCTTCCTGTTCGAGCCGCGCCAGCGCCTCGCGCAGCGGAATCTTGCTCACCCCCAGTTCGTTGGCCAGTGCATCCTGCCGGATCGGCTGTTCCTCGGGCAGGTCACCGCTGATGATCCGTTCGCGAATGATCGTGAAGATCTGTTCGGACAGGGTGCGAACGACAAGGCTCATGCAATCTCTCGTGCCGACAGGCCGGGAGGAGCCTGCAATATTGGGGGAAAACGGCTGCGTCAAAGCGGTAGCATAGCTCCGAAAATCCCCGATTGCCAAGTATGTGTTGTCAGGCCGGTGGCAGGGACTCGCGCAGTTCGGCGAGCCAGACTGCGGCGGTGCCGTCGGACGGCGCGCGCCAGTCGCCACGCGGCGACAGCGCGCCGCCGGGCGACACCTTGGGACCGTTGGGCAGCGCCGAACGCTTGAACTGGCTCGTCTGGAAAAAGCGGGTCAGGAACCGTTCCAGCCAGTGGCGGATCGTCGGCAGGTCATAGGCGACCCGTGCATCCTCCGGCAGGTCGGCGGGCCAGCCACTCGCCGCCGCATCCCGCCACGCATGCCAGGCGAGGAAGGCGATCTTGGACGGTTTCAGCCCGTAACGGATCACATGATGCGCAAAGAAATCGTTGAGCGCATAGGGGCCGATCATCGCCTCGGTCGACTGCATCGCGCCGCTGGCATCGGCGGGCACCAGCTCGGGCGAAATCTCCTGCGATAGGATGGCGGCCAGCACGTCGTTGGTCGCTGCGTCATACTGGCCGGTACGGATGCACCAGCGGATCAGGAACTGGATCAGCGTCTTGGGGACACCCGCATTGACCGCATAATGGCTCATCTGGTCGCCGACGCCATAGGTGCACCAGCCGAGCGCCAGTTCGGACAGGTCGCCGGTGCCCAGCACGATCCCGCCATGATGATTGGCCAGTCGGAACAGATAGTCGGTGCGCAGGCCCGCCTGCACATTCTCGAAGGTCACGTCATGGACCGGCTCCCCCTTGGCAAAGGGATGGTCCATATCCGCCAGCATCTGCTGCGCGGCGGGGCGGATGTCGATCTCGTCCGCGGTCACGCCCAGCGCGCGCATCAGGGCCCAGGCATGGGCCTTGGTCCCCTCGCTGGTGGCGAAGCCGGGCATGGTGAAGGCCAGGATGCGATCGCGGGTCCAGCCCAGCCGGTCGGTCGCCTTGGCCGCGACGATCAGCGCGTGGGTCGAATCGAGTCCCCCCGACACGCCGATGACCAGCGTCCTGGCGCGGCTGGCCTCCAGCCGCTTGGCCAGCGCCTCGACCTGGATGTTATAGGCTTCGTAGCAATCCTCGTCGCGGCGGGCGGGATCGTCCGGCACGAAGGGAAAGCGGGGCACGGCGCGGCGCAGCCCATGGTCGGCCGGTTCGGCGGCGTGGACGAAGCCGATGCGGCGGAACCGGCTCTCCGGGTGCCCGGCAAGGGCAGCGGCATCGTTGAATGTGCCGAAGCGCAAGCGCTCCTGCACGATCCGTTCGACATCGACATCGGCGGTGGTCAGCGCAGGGGTTCGGCTGAAGCGATCCGACTGGGCCAGCATGTCGCCGAGTTCGTGGACCAGTCCCTGACCGTCCCATGCCAGATCGGTCGTGCTCTCGCCGATCCCCGCGGCAGAATAGACATAGGCACAGGCGGCGCGGGCGGACTGCGCGGCGGCCAGCATCGCACGGTCACGGGCCTTGCCGATGACGATATTGGACGCCGACAGGTTGCAGCAGATCGTCGCCCCCGCCAGCGCGCCCGCCGTCGATGGCGGAGTGGGTGCCCAGTAATCCTCGCAAATCTCGGTATGAAAGACGAAGTCCGGCACATCCTCGGCGGCGAAGATCAGGTCGGTGCCGAAGGGCACGGACTGCCCATCGAGATCGATGGTCAGGCCGGTCAGTCCCGCGCCGCTCGCGAACCAGCGCTTCTCATAATATTCGCGGTAGTTGGGCAGGAAGGTCTTCGGCACGACGCCCAGGATGCGCCCGCGGGCAATCGCCACCGCGCAATTGTAGAGCCGCCCGTTGCGTGGCAACGCCGCCCCGATCACCATGACGGGCGTCAGTGCCGCGCTGGCATCCACCATCTCGCCCAGCGCCTCCAGGGTCGCGCGGTGCATCGCGGCTTGCAGATGGAGGTCGTCGATCGCGTAGGAGGTCAGCGACAATTCGGGAAAGACGATCAGGTCGACGCCATCCTCATCCGCTTGCCGCGCGAGGGCGAGCATCGCCTTCGCATTGGCCAGCGGATCGCCGACCGAGGCGGCGGGCGTCGCGGCGGCGACCCGGATCAGGCCATGCGAATGAAGGGCGTAGAAGGGATGGTCCTGCATCCCACCGGGATAGCGGGCCGGGCAGGGGGGCGCTACCCTGTGTTGGCGGTCGCGGGTTAGCCCACGGGTCAGCATCGTCTGGGCAGGTGAGGACCTTATCCTGCAGCATTTTCGCGAACTGTGGGATAAGCGCAGCGTCGATCCGATGACTGAGGACTAACGATCCATGACCATCACCTTGTACGGCATTCCGAACTGCGACACGATGAAGAAGGCCCGCACCTGGCTCGACCAGCACGGCGTCGCCTATCGCTTTCACAATTACAAAACGGACGGCATCGATGAAGCGACCTTGCGGGCCTGGGTCGATCAGCTGGGTTGGGAGCCGCTGCTCAACCGTGCGGGCACGACCTTCCGCAAGCTGGACGAGGCGGATCGGCAGGACATCGACGCCGACAAGGCGATCCGGCTGATGCAGGCGCAGCCTTCGCTCATCAAGCGGCCGGTGCTCGACCGGGATGGCACGCTGACCATCGGGTTCAAGCCCGAACGCTACGCCGAGATCTTCTGATCGGGCAGGGGGGTGGAGCCTGCGCCCCGGCGGGAGTAAGGCGCAGGTATGTCAACGACCTACACGCTCGACACCGCGACGAGTCGCGCCAATCCCACGCCCGCGCCGATGAAGCGACTGACCGTGCCCGCGATCCGTCGCGCCAAGGGCGGCACGCCGCTGGTTATGCTGACCGCCTATACCGTGCGGTCGGCCCAGCTCCTCGATCCGCATTGCGACATGCTGCTGGTCGGCGACAGCCTGGGGCAGGTGATCTATGGCCTGCCCTCGACGGTGCCCGTCACGCTCCAGATGATGGCGGCGCATGGCGCGGCGGTGGTGCGGGGCAGCTATCATTCGGTCGTGGTCATCGATCTGCCTTTTGGCAGTTATGAGGCGAGCCCGGAAAAGGCGTTCGAGAATGCCGCCTGGCTGCTCAAGGAAACCGGCGCGGCGGCGGTCAAGCTGGAGGGGGGCGTGGCGATGGCGCCCACCGTCCGGTTCCTGGTCGAGCGCGGCATTCCCGTGATGGGGCATGTCGGGTTGACGCCGCAGGCGGTCAACGTGCTCGGCGGGTACGGCGCGCGCGGGCGGACGCCGGAAGAGGCCGAGAAGATCGTGGCCGATGCCGTCGCGGTGGCCGAGGCGGGGGCCTTCTCCGTCGTGATCGAGGGGGTGGTCGAGCCTATCGCGATCGAGATCACCCGGAGCGTCGCCTGTCCGACCATCGGCATCGGCGCGTCGGCCCAGTGCGACGGGCAGGTCCTGGTCGGCGAGGACATGCTGGGCCTGTTCGAACGGACCGCGCGCTTCGTCCGCCGGTACGAAACGATGGGCGACCGCATCGCCGAAGCCGCGCGTAATTACGCCGAGGATGTCCGCGCGCGTCGCTTTCCGGGCGAGGAGCAGATCTATGCGCCCCGGGCGTCCGAGGCATGATGCGGGCCGCTTTGGGCGCCGCCGAATAGCGGAACCCTTTCCACCGGGCGCGCTCCTCGCTAAAGGTCGCGACTTCCTGTTGCCCTGATCCAGAATAGCGGAGCCCGTCTTGGCCCTAACGCCCCAATCCAGCCAGGCCTTTTTGAGCGAGGTCGACGACGAACTGCGTCGCGAAAGGCTGACGAAATTCTGGACCCGCTGGGGCCTGGTGGTCGGCGCGGCCCTCCTGATCGGGCTCGCAGCCTTTGGCGGCTATCTCTATTGGCAGCATCGCCAGCACCAGCAGGCCGCCACCGATGGCGAGCAGCTTCAGGCCGCCTATGACGCGCTGACCGACAACGACACCAAGACCGCCGAGGCCAAGCTGAAGACGCTGGCGGGCGCGGACGTGGATGCGTATCGCACGCTGGCCAGGTTCACCCAGGCCGATATCCTTCTCCAGCGCAATGACCAGAAGGGCGCGGCCGCGCTGTTCGCGGGGATTGCGGGCGATACGTCGCTGGCGCAGCCGTTTCGCGATCTGGCGCTGATTCGCCAGACCATGGCCGAATATGACAGCCTGAAGCCCGATGTGGTGGTCGCCCGGCTCGGCCAGTTGGCGGTGCCCGGCAATGCCTGGTTCGGCAGCGCGGGCGAAATGGTCGCCATCGCCTATCTGCGCCAGAACAAGCGCGCCGAGGCGGGGCGGTTGTTCGGACAGATTGCCAGCGACAAGGATGTGCCCGATACGCTTCGGCAACGTGCGGTTCAGATGGCCGGCGTATTGGGGGTCGATGCTGTCGGCCAGAGCGAGGACACCAAGACCCAATGACGAAGCATTTCCGTACCTCGGCGGCGCTGGCCGCGCTGATGGCGCTGGGCGCCTGCGGGGTATTCAAGTCCGCACCGAAAAAGACCCCCACCGTCGGCAATCGCGTGCCGATCCTGGTGTCGGAGGGCGGGGTCGAGGCGGACAAGACCATCGCCGACGTGCAGGTCCTGCTGCCCGCCCCCGAAACCAATCCCGAATGGTCGCAGCCGGGCGGCAACGCATCCAAGTCGATGGGACAGCTCGCCCTGGCCGAACAGCCGCAGCGGAGCTGGCAAGCGACGATCAACGGCGGTTCGGCGCGCGATCCGCTGGGCGCCGCGCCAGTGGTGGCCGAGAACAAGCTGTTCGTTGTCGATGTCGAGGGCAATCTGGTCGCGCTGGCCGCCGATACCGGGTCGCGACTCTGGTCGACCGCGATCACCGAGGGCGACGAGAATCGCCTTGCGCGGTTCGGCGGCGGCGCCAGCTATGACTCGGGCACGGTCTATGCCACCGATGGCTTGGGGGACGTGATCGCGGCGAACGCGGCCGACGGCAAGGTCCTGTGGCGCGTCAAGCCGAGCGGCCCGCTGCGCGGTTCGCCGACGATCGCCAACGGCAATGTCTATGTCCTCACCCAGGACAATCAGCTTTACGCCATCAACCAGGCCGATGGTAAGGTGGTCTGGTCGGGTCAGGGCACGCTGGAGACGCAGGGTGTGTTCGGCGTCGCGGCCCCTTCGGCGAGCCAGGGCACGGTCGTCGCGGGCTTCTCCAGCGGCGAGCTGAGCGCCTATCGTTACGAGAATGGCCGCCTGCTGTGGCAGGATGCGCTGTCGCGGACCAGCATTTCGACCTCGGTGTCGAGCCTGTCGGACATCGACGCCGCGCCGGTTATCGACCAGGGCCGCGTCTACGCGCTGGGCCAGGGTGGCCGCATGGTCGCGCTGGAACTCTCGACCGGCCAGCGTTTGTGGGAACAGAATTTCGCGGGCATCTCCACCCCGTGGATCGCGGGCGAGTGGATCTTCATCGTCACCGACGACGCCCGGCTGGTCGCACTCGCCCGGTCGAGCGGGAAGGCCCGCTGGATCGCGCAGCTCCAGCGCTTCCACAAGGAGAAGAAGAAGGTCGGCGCGATCACCTGGTTCGGTCCGGTCCTGGCGGGTAACCGCCTGATCCTGACCAATTCCGAGGGCGAGATCGTCTATTGCAACCCCGGCGATGGTTCGGTGGAGGCGACGGTCACGACCAAGACGCCTTTTGCGCTGCCCCCGATCGTGGCGAACGGTGTTTTGTACGTTCTGGACCAGAAGGGGCGGATCACCGCCTATAAGTGATCGATCCCCGCCCCCGGGCTGGCCGGGGGCGGAATATTTGCACCGTGACGAATCCATCGGCTTTCGCTAACGGAGCGCGATGGCAAAACTCCCTATCGTCGCGATCGTCGGCCGTCCCAATGTCGGCAAGTCGACGCTGTTCAACCGTCTGGTCGGCAAGAAGCTGGCGCTGGTCGACGACCGCCCCGGCGTGACACGCGACCGGCGCGAAGGCGACGCGCATCTCCTCGGCCTCGATTTCCGCGTTATCGACACGGCGGGTTACGAGGATGAAGATCCCGACACGCTGCCCGGCCGGATGCGCCGCCAGACCGAGGCCGCGGTCGGCGAGGCCGATGTCGCGCTGTTCCTGGTCGATGCCCGTGCGGGCATCATGCCGCTGGACGAAGAGATCGCCCGCTGGCTGCGCAGTTCGGACACGCCGATCGTGCTGGCTGCCAACAAGGCAGAGGGCCGCGCGGCCGAACAGGGCATTCTCGAGGCGCTGGCGCTGGGCTTTGGTGATCCGGTGCAGCTTTCGGCCGAGCATGGCGAAGGCGTGGGCGACCTGTTCGAGGCGCTGCTGCCCTTCATCGATCGCGAGGTCGAGGAAGAAGAGGATGAGGGCGATCTCGAAAACCCCTTCGCCCCGCTCAAGCTCGCGATCGTCGGTCGCCCCAATGCGGGCAAGTCGACGCTGATCAATCGTTTCCTGGGCCAGGATCGGCTGATCACGGGACCGGAGGCGGGGATCACCCGCGATTCGATCGCGATCGACTGGGAATGGCGCGACCGCGATGGTGAGGTCCGCCAGGTCCGCCTGATCGATACGGCGGGTATGCGTAAAAAGGCCAAGGTGCAGGACAAGCTGGAGAAGCTGTCGGTCGCCGATGCCCTGCGCGCGGTGGATTTCGCCGAGGTGGTGGTGTTGCTGCTCGACGCGACGCTGGGTCTGGAGTCGCAGGACCTGCGCATCGCCGACCGCGTGCTGGAAGAGGGCCGCGCACTGCTGATCGCGCTGAACAAATGGGACGTGGCGGAAAATCCCTCCTCGCTGTTCAACGGCGTGAAGAAGGCTTTGGAGGATGGGCTAAGCCAGGTGAAGGGCGTGCCGCTGCTCGCGGTGTCGGCGGCGACCGGCAAGGGGCTCGACACGTTGATCGAGGCGGCGTTCGAGACGCGCGCCGCCTGGTCGAAGCGGGTGCCGACCGGCGAGCTGAATCGCTGGTTCGAGCGTGCCGTCGATGCCAATCCTCCGCCCGCCCCCGGGGGCAAGCGGATCAAGCTGCGTTACGTGACCCAGGTGAAGTCGCGGCCGCCGAGCTTCGTGATCTTCGGGACGCGGGTGGATCAGTTGCCGGCCAGCTATGAGCGGTATCTCGTGAATTCCATGCGCCGCGAACTGGGCTTCGGCGCGGTCCCGGTGCGCCTGACGCTGCGCGCGCCGAAGAACCCCTTCGGCAACAAGGACTGAGGCGGGGGCGTTCCCCTGGCCTTCTGCTTCGCTCCGGCTGAGCGGAGCCATGGGATGCGCCAGGCATCAGGGGCGGGCCGCCTGGGCCCGCCCCGTTATCTTCAACCCTGAAGATGCGGTGCCGCGCCCGACTTGGGTGCGTCGTTCTCCGCCAGGGCGTTCAACTGGACATAGTTCTGGATGCCCATGCGCTCGATCATCTCGAACTGGCGCTCCAGCGTGTCGACATGCTCTTCCTCGCTGGCGAGGATTCGCTGGAACAGGTCGCGGCTGACATAGTCGCGCACTTCCTCGCAATAGGCGATGGCTTCCTTGAGCTGCGCCACGGCCTCGATCTCGATCGCCAGATCGCCCTTGAGCACCTCTTCGACGGTCTCGCCGATGCGCAGGCGGCCAAGCAACTGGAAGTTGGGCAGGCCGTCCAGGTACAGGATTCGCTCGGCCAGCCAGTCGGCGTGGCGCATCTCGTCGATCGATTCGTGATACTCGAACTGGGCGAGCTTATAGACGCCCCAGTGATCAAGCAGCCGATAATGCAGGAAATACTGATTGATCGCGGTCAGCTCATTCTTGAGTGCCTCGTTCAGAAATTCGATGACCTTGGGGTCGCCCTTTGCTGCCATAACCTGTTCCTTGATGGTTTTGGCCACCCTAAGAACGGGACGAAGCAAATCGCAAGCCTCATTTCATGACGGGGGAATGTCGGCCGGATTGCGCGCGGTGACGATCCAGGCGGCGCCGTCGATCATCACCGCGCGGTCGCCGGGCCTTTCGGCGAAGGCGGCACGGACCGCATCGGCCGCACGGGTGCGAATGGCTTCGGGCTGATCGGCCAGCGCGCGGGACAAAGGGCCCACTTCGAACGCCATCTCCAGCGCGTTCTCGATCGCCGCGGCCCGCGTCTCGCCCATGCCGAACGGGATCGTGCCGTCGAAGGGGGTGACGACGATGTCGACAAATCCCGCCGCCCCCAGAATGCGGAAGATCCGTTCCCTGTCCCCAAGCGAAAAGGGGCCGGGGGCTTCGGGATCTGGCGGCGAGGGAGGCGGAACGATCGCCTTGATCGCGCCCATGGGCAGGCGCACCCAGTCATTCTCTTTCGCCTCCCGCCAGCAGACAAAGGCCAGCCGCCCGCCCGGCGTCAAGGCGCGGCGCAGATGCGCGAAGGCCCCGGCGGGATCGTCGAAGAACATGACGCCGAAGCGGGAGAACAGCAGATCGAAAGCGCCCTCGGCCAGCGAGGTACGGGCGGCGTCCGCAAGTTCGAAAGCGACCGGCGCTCCGGCCGGCGTCAATTCCCGTGCGCGCAGGATCAGCGGTTCCGAGATGTCCACGCCCCGGACATGGCCTTGCGGCCCGACGCGGTCGGCCAGCGCGAAGCTCGACGCCCCCGCGCCGCAGCCGATGTCCAGCACGATTTCGCCCCGCAAGGGCGCGGCCGCGTCGATCGTCGCCTCGCCGAAGGCGGACAGTATCTGGTCGAGCCGGGTCTGATTGGCGGCCCAGCGCTCCCCGCTTTGGCCGTTCCAGTCCGCGCGTTGCAAGACATTCCCATTTGACATAGCGACTCCTATTGCGAAGCATTATCATATAGGATATTGGCTCGCAACAAGAAAGGCCGCTCGTGCCCGACTGTCGAGGAAACCAGGGATGACCCAACGCCAGAGCCGATCCCAGAGCCGATCGATACAGATCAAGCCACCAATCCGTTTCGGCGCGGCATGGGGCGGCTGTCTCGCAGCTATGGGCCGATCGGTCCCGAAGCGGGCGGCATGAGCCTGCCCACCTTCATCCCGCCAACGGGGGCGCCCTTCGAAACCGCGCGGCTCCTCACGGCCGCGACTCGGTGCTGGCGTCACGCCCGCGATGACGGCAAGCCGGTTCAGCAGGCACTCCACCGAATGCTTGTGCCGCATCGCTGCGAGATGCTGGCGCCGGTGTTCGACAGCTATCTGACGCTATGCGAGGCCGCGCTTGGCCGCTGTATCGCAGTGGGAGAGGGCGCGCAGTCGCCCGACGAGCGACTGCTGCTCGGCCTGCTTGATGGCTCGATGCGTCGTCGCAACTGCATCGACTGCGCCCGCGGTCCGGCCAGCGCACTCGACTGTGCGATTTGTTCGACCCGCATCATGCTGGCGATGACGCTCAGCCAACCGGGAGGACGGATGCTGCAATGATCCAGCATGATGCCGACCGATCCGCACACCCCGGTCACGAAGGACGCCCACCAAATGGGGCCGGGATCGCGGCCTTCGCCCTGCCGCAAAACAAGGCCCGCGCTTCGTTTCCTTTCCGCTTTTGAGGACCGCCCGATGACGAAATGTTCGATGCTGCTGATCGCCACGCTCGCGCTGCTGCCCGTGCCTGCTCATGCCGATGGCCCGGTCAAGCAGGGGGTGGCCGAAGCGCAGGCGGCCAAGGCGGCCGACCGGGCGGAGATCCTGGCGATGGCGGGCAATTACAAGGTCCGCTTCGACATGCAGGAAACGACGCCGTGGCAGGCCGGCTATGTCCCGCTGGAGCGCAAGATTTCGGGCGGGAACGAAGTGGTGCGCGTGATCGAGGACACGCCCGACCATATCGCCCTCCAGCACCTGCTCGTCGTCGAGCATGATGGCAAGACCCAGGTCATCAAACATTGGCGGCAGGACTGGGATTATCAGCCGACGCGCGTTCTGGTCTATGCGGGGCAGGGCAAATGGGTGTGGGAGGTAGTGCCAGAGCGGATGCGCGCCGGACGCTGGTCCCAGACCGTTTATCAGGTCGATGACAGCCCGCGCTATGCCGGATGGGGCCAGTTCGAGACGCAGGCGGGCATCCGCCGCTGGCGGTCGAACTGGACCTGGCGCCCGCTGGCCCGCCGCGATGCCGTGCGCCATCCGGTCTATGACCGCTATTACGCGATCAACCGCCAACAGCCGACGCCGACCGGATGGGTGCATTGGCAGGACAATACGAAGATGGGCGTGAAGGACGGCAAGGTCGTTCCGATCGTCCAGGAATCGGTGCTCAACAGCTATGAGCGTTTCGGCGGTTATGACGTGAAGGCCGCCGACGACTATTGGGCGAGGACCAGGGATTACTGGGCGGCGGTGCGCGCGGCGTGGACACGGGTCGCCGACACGAAGGGCGGCATTGCGATCCAGGAGGAGCCGGAGACCGGCACCGTGATCAGCGGTCGCCTTCTGGCGATTGCGGACGAAATCCGGTCGGACAAGACGACGACCGCGGCTGGTACGGCCGAGGCGATCGCGCTGATCGACGGTCGCACGACCAGGATCGATTGACCCGGCGGTCGATGGCGTGCGGCGGAACGGGCGCCGCACGCCTGACGGCTATCCGCTATTGGCGCCGAGACATGAGGGCAGCGGCTCTGGCGTGATCGGGGCAATAGCGTCGGACTCCCTTCGCAGCGCGAACGAAGTAATTCCTATCGATGAAGTAGAGAATATGTCGTTGTCGGTGTGGCTGCGAGCCTTATGACGATCGGGCGGCCGCGCGACTGGTCGCCAAAAAGGGGAGCAGATATGATCGGCAAGAGACTTCTGGCGGTGGCCGCCACGGCCCTGATCGCGGCCACTCCGGCGCTGGCCACCCCTGCGGCGACGGACCCGGTCGCATCGGTGGAGCGGCAGGCACCGAAGGATGCGCCCAATTTCCTGGTCATCGTGGCGGATGATCTGGGCTGGTCCGATCTGGGGGCGTTCGGCGGCGAGATTGCGACACCCAATCTGGACGCGCTGGCGCTGTCGGGCGTGCGCTTCACGGGGTTCCACACCGCGCCCACCTGTTCGCCGACCCGATCGATGCTGATGAGCGGGGTCGACAATCATGAGGCCGGGCTTGGCACCATGGCGGAACTGCTGGATCCCACCACCGAGGGGCGACCCGGCTATGAGGGTTATCTGAACGACCGTGTCGCCTCGATCGCCGAATTGCTGCGCGCGGGCGGCTATGCGACGCTGATGGCGGGCAAATGGCATCTCGGCCTGACCCCCGATCGGGAGCCCGCCGCGCGTGGCTTCGAACACAGTTTTGCGCTTCTCCAGGGCCTGTCCAACCATTTCGGCGAGGATCAGAACGAGGCGTGGACCAAGGCTGAACTCGCCCCGAGCTACCGCGACGACGGCAAGCCCGCGGCCTTGCCCAAGGGAGCCTATTCGGCGGATTATTTCGCGGATCGGCTGATCGGTTATCTCGACTCCGCGGCGAAGTCGGGGGATCGGCGTCCCTTCTTCGCCTATCTGCCCTTCACCACGCCCCATTGGCCGCTCCAGGCCCCGGCGGAGACGATTTCCAAATATAAGGGGCGCTATGACGCGGGTTATGAAGCGCTCCGCGCCGAGCGGTTGACGCGGCAGAAGGCGCTGGGGCTGGTGCCCGCCGACGCGGTGCCGCACACGGTCGAACTCGCGAAGCCCTGGGCCTCGCTGACCCCGGCCGAGCGGGCGGTCGAGGCGCGCAAGATGGAGGTCTATGCCGCCATGGTCGATCGGATGGACCAGAATGTCGGTCGCGTCATCGCCGCGCTGAAGGCGGAAGGTCGGCTCGACAATACGATCATCCTGTTCTTCGCCGACAATGGCCCGGAGGGGAATGACATCCACGCCCCCAATGCGCGCTTCAAGGCGGGCAAGTCCGACACGCCTCCACCCTCGCCCGAGCAACTGGGCATCGACAACAGCCTGGACAATATCGGCAAGGGCACCAGCTATCTCGGCTATGGGCCCGGCTGGGCGCAGGCCAATTCGGTCCCGTCCTGGCTGGTCAAGGGCTATACCACCGAGGGGGGCATTCGCGTCAGCGCCTTTGCCGCCGGGCGTGGCGTGAAGGGGGGAGGGCGGATCGCCAACGCCGATCTGGACGTGCGCGATGTCGCGCCGACGCTGCTCGATTATGCGGGGCTGCGCCAGCCGAGCGAGTTTGCCGGCCACCCGATCCTTCCCTTTGAAGGGCATAGCCTGCGTCCCGTGCTGAGCGCGGAGGCCGCGGGGATACGCGGGGCGGATGAGACTTTGGGCTATGAACTCTTCTTCCGCCGGGCCCTGCGCAAGGGCGACTGGAAGGTGGTCTATCTGCCGGCGCCGACCAATCGCTATACGCGCAGCGGCGTCAGCACCGGGCGCTGGCAGCTCTTCAACATCGCCGCGGACCCCGGCGAGACGAAGGACCTTGCCACCGCCGAGCCCGTGCGGCTCGCCGAGCTGGTCGCGGCCTATGAGCAATATGCCAAGGCCAAGGGCGTGGTGCCGCTGCCCACCACAGCCGAAGCCAGCCCGGCTGCGGCGGCGCGGCCGTGAGGCGGGGGGCGGCGCTGCTGCTGGCATTGGCGGCGACCGCCACGCTTGGCGCACGGGAGGGCCAGCCGGTGCATCGTTGCCTTGCGCAGGATGGCATCGTCGCCGTTCCTGCGGGCACCGTGTTGCTGGGCGAGGACGGCGCGGACCGGCCGGGGCGGCCGGTGCGGGTCGCGGCGTTCCGTATCGACGCGCATGAGGTCACCAACCGCCAGTTCGCGGCTTTTGTCGCGGCGACCGGCTATCGCACCCAGGCCGAAAAGGAGGGCGCTTCGGCCCTGTTCGTCTCGCCCACCGAGCCCGTGTCGCTCGACGATGCCGCGCGCTGGTGGCGCTGGACCAAGGGGGCGGACTGGCGGCATCCCACGGGGCCGGGCAGCGACCTGGCCGGCCGGGCGGACGAGCCGGTCGTCCATGTCGATCGCGACGATGCGGCGGCCTATGCCCGCTGGGCTGGCGGCGCATTGCCCACCACCGAGCAATGGGAGCGGGCGGCGCGCGGCAACCAGAATGCGACGCGCGATCCGATCGACTGGGCCTTCGACCACGGCAAGCCCCGCGCCAATGTTTGGGAGGGTGTGTTTCCGATCCGCGACACGGGCGATGACGGCTATGCCGGGATCGCGCCCGTCGGATGTTTCGAGGCCAACGACCTAGGCGTGTACGACATGGTCGGCAATGTCTGGGAATGGGTGGCGGGCGAGGGGGCTGTCGGGCTGGTCAAGGGCGGCAGCTATCTGTGCGCGATGAACTACTGCGCCAACTTCCGCCCGGCCGCCTATCAGGCGCAGGAGCATGACCTGCCGACATCGCATATCGGGTTTCGGGTGGCCTATCCCCTCGACACCCCGTCGGGCGGCGTCCGCCGGTCCTAGGCGAGCGTGCAGGCGAGGACGATCCAGCGGCGCGTCCGCCGTACTGTCCCGATCCGCCACTCCCGTCCCGTTCGCGCGAGGAAAATGCGTTGAAGGTTTGCCGCATGCTGGGCGAAGTCGTGGAAATCGATCCGGTGATGCGCGAGCACCAGCGTCCCTCCGCGACGCAGCGCGCGAGCGACGTCCTGGGCGGTTCGCTCCATGGCACGGGGCGAAAGATAGTAGAGAAGCTCCGCGATCACGATCCGGTCATAGCGCGTCTGCGGAAAACGGGCGGGCACGGCGAGTTGGATCGCGCGGGCACGCTTGCCCCGGGGCGCGAGCGCCGACGCGACCAGCGCTGTGCCCGATCTGGTCGCCTCCGTCGCGTCCAGCCTGAGCGCCCGGGCGGCGAGCGCGCGGCTGTTCGACCCGTTGCCTGCCGCGAGTTCCAGGACGCGGCCGTGCGGGCCCGGACCGATCGCGTGGAGGATCGCGCGGCGCTTCACCGCCTCGTCCCGGTTCGAGAAGGTCCGCCACGGATCGGAATCGCTCGCAAAAGTCCGCTCGAACCCGGTGAGGGTGATCGGCTTTTTCATCCGCGCGTCGTCCTGAACATTTCATACGGAGGACTGAATGCCGCGATCTGGCGCCGCGTCATCGAAAAGCCGTTCGGGTCGTCGGTGATGCGGCCCGCCTGCGTGGCATAGCTTCGGATCGCGTGACGCTTTGCCAGTCTTTCCTGCGCGGTCAGCGGGATCCTGCGCGCGCCGCGCAGTCCTTGTCCTGCGGGCCATATGGGATAGCGCCACCAATGCACCCCCGCTTGCCGACCCGCCGCGTCCGCCACGACCCGGTGGTCGGGATGAGCATCCCCCATGGTGGGAGCCAGCGCGAGCAGCGGCTTGGGCAAGGCCCGTGCGGCGCGCGCCACATGGCGGCGGACCTGGGCAACATGGTCGCCCAGCCGACCATCGGGCAGGTCGAGGAACGCGATCGCACCGCCGGCCACCCCGATGCGGCGCATCGCGCGGCGTGTTTCGCGCCGGCGCTCGCGCGTCAGCCGGTCTTTCGGCCAGGCCATGCTGCCGGGATGGGACGCGGCACCGTCGCTCACCACCAGGATCGCCACGCATATGCCACGCCGCGCCAGGCGCGAGATCAGCGCGTGCGCCGCGATCGCCTCGTCATCGGGGTGCGGCGCCACGACCAGCAGAGCGCGCGGGCGGACGGTCGCGGGTTTCACAGCGATGCCCGGAGGATTCCCGCGGCGACGGCCGCGCCGACCAGCATCCGCTGACCGTCCGGGTTCGGCTGGCGCAGATACATGGAGAGGTCGGTGATCGTCGTCGCCAGTGGGTGGCGGAGGAACAGCGCCTGGACACCGACCGCCTCCTGCGCGAGTCCAAGCGCTTCGCTCCCTGCGGCATAGACGGCAGCGCGCGCGGCGGCGACGAGCGGCAGGCGTGCGGTCTCGTCCCCGAACCAGCCGTCCGCAGCGCGACGCACCGCCGCCGCCGCATCCTCCGCCAGCGCATGGAGCCTGGCAAGCCGTCCGGCCTGATGCGGATCGCCCGCGCGTCCCGCCGCGACGAGGTGGTCGCGCACCTCATCGACCAGTCGTGCGACGCCGCCAGCCTGAACCGCCGCGAACCGCAAGGCTCCGCCGCTGAACCATGGCTCGCGGATATAATCGCCGGGAGAGCCGATCAGCGCTTCGGCCTCGACGGGCACATTGTTCCAATGCACGACATGGGTTTCAGAGCGCTGCATGCCGACCACGCGCCAGACGTCGCGATCGATCATGGGCGGCTGGGCGGCGAGATCGAGCAGCAGGAGTTGTCGCCCGCCGTCCCGTTCGATGGTGACGAGAGCGTGCGACAGGAGCCCCGCGCCGGATGCGAAGCTCTTGCCACCGTTCAGACGTCCGTCCGCCATGGACAGGGGATCGCCCGGCAGGTCGGCATTCCATACGCCGAGTGCGGCCCCGGCACGCACAGCGTCCATCAGCCGCGCGCGCTGTGCCTTGGTGCCATAGCGCATGACGATCTGTATCGCGTCGACATGCCCTTCGAACAGTCGGCCGAGCGGAAGGTCCTCGCGCCCGACCCGGTAGAGCAGGCGCAGCAAGGCGAGCAGCGTTGCGGCATCGCGCGGATCGTCATAGCCCTGCAACTCGCCGCTCAGCGATCTGATGCGCGCGCGCAGATCGCTCATGCCGCCCGCACCGCTGCGATGTCGGGGAGGAGCGCCGTCAGCGCGATCTCGGCCGTGGCGAGCGGGACCTGCCGCATTCCGCCGGGCGCCGTCGGGACTACGCGCATCGCAAAGGCCTCCCCATTCGGGCAGTCGCGCGCCACGCCCAGCAGATGATCGGTGCCGAGCCCGATCGCGTCGCATAGCAGGCCGAGGTCGCCGCTCGCATAGGCATGACGGGCAAGGGCGTGGTTGCGATATTGCCAGAGCTGGTCGGCGGGGTGGGTGACGCGGACATGGCCGATGCCATCCCGGTCGAGCGCGCAAAGCGCCGTCGCGAGGCCGCCGGGCGCGCGGCCGGATCGGCGGGCCGATGTGTAGACGACGCTTCCCGCATCCCGGCGCACGCGCAGCCCCGCACGGGATGCATCGTCGACCAGTCGCGCGTCCTCGCCGCTGGTCAGCGGTGCGAAGCCGCCTAGCGCCACATAGACCTCCGCTCGCATCGCCATATTGGCCCCGCTGGCCCGATGATGTGTTTGCGGTGCTTCCCACTCGACCGGATCGACATGCCGGCGCAGGGTGAACAGGCGCGCATAATAATGCTCGATCCGATCCTGGTCGGCGTCGCTTCGCCCCGTCCTGCGGATCACATCCCCGGCGACCAGATCGGCATGGTCGAGCGCGGCGATGGTCGCGTGCAGCCAGTCCGGGCGCGGCCTACTGTCCGCGTCGGTGGTGAGCAGGATGCCACTCGAGGGCCCCAAGGCCGCGATGCCGAGCCGCATCGCGGCGTCCCGTGCCGCACCGACATTGGCCGCCGATCCTTGCGTCGTCGCGACATGCACCCGGTGCCGAGACCGCCGAGTATAGTCCATGGCTGTCCTGGCGCTCGCATCCGTGCAGCCATCAAGCAACAGGCAGAGATGCACCTCGGCATCTGCGGGCAGCGCAAGCTGATCAATGCCCTGGAACAGTCGGGGCAAGCGCGCGGCCTCGTTGCGGGCGGGAATGCAGATTGCGAGTGACAATGCGGTATCACCCCCTTTGGCTACGCGACTCAATGGGTGATCTCGCGTTCATTACCACCGTCCTGGTATCGGATGTGATCCGCGTGCGCCCCGGTCGTGATGCCACCGCCAGTCGATCGCTTCGTCATCATGGCAAAGTCCCGACTTGTCATTTTTTGGGACGGTTGGCGCCGTGTGCATTCCGCCATGCGACCTCCTCATCGGTTTTCCGGTATGCAGAAGTGGTCTCAACCTGCTGAATTCAAGCTATCTTCGTAACGAGCCGGACGCGATGTGGTTCAATCGGCCAGTGCGCGATGAACTGGCCAGGGCGTTAAAAAGCCAACCGCTGCTCCGATACCCCGATCGACCGAATGCCCCTTGCCATCAGCCCGGACTATTTGGGTTTTATCGTTATCGGCCAGGCGTGGATGACGAGGAGTGTCATGCGGCTCCGCAGCACGCCGGGCGCCGCGTGTTATTATCGAGTTTGACTCGCAATAGCGTTATGAGTAACGGCGGCGCGAACGGCTTTTGGGGGGCTATTTCGTGCAGAATTTGATCATGTCGCTCTTGGCGACGTCGGCCTTGGCCGGAACCAATCCATCTCCCGCGGCGGCGGCCGCAGAGATGCGGGACGCGAGGAGCGGTCGGACCGCCGACAGCGGCACGATGGAAGCATCGGACCCCGATCAGGATGACGTCATCGTCAACGGACTTCGAACCGATGACGGTCAGAACCGGGTCGCGCGGAACGGCGCGCTGGGGGCGAAGACGCTGATCGACACGCCCTATTCGCTGACCGTGATCGACGAGTCCGACATCCGGCGGCGACAGGCGACCAGCATCGGGCAGATATTCGCGAACGATCCCTCGGTCTATTCCGCCGCGCCCGCGGGCACGACCAACTGGTGGGGAACGCAGATCCGTGGGCTCGACGTGCGCAGCTATTATGTCGATGACGTGCCGATGCTGCTTTACTGGGGTGGCGATTTCCCGCTGGAACCGATCGAAAGCGTCAACGCGCTGAAGGGGCTGACCGGGTTCATGTACGGCTTCGGCTCGCCGGGTGGGGTTATCAGCTATCGCACCAAGCGCCCCACGGACAAGCCGATGCTGGCCACCGACCTCGGCTATCGGACCGACAGCGTCTTCTATGCGCGCGTGGATGCGGGCGGGCCGGTGACGCAGGACGGGGCGCTCGGCTATCGCCTGAACCTGGGTGGGGAGAAGGGCACGACCTATAGTCGCGCCGGGGTCAATCGCTATGTCGGTTCGCTGGCGCTGGACTATCGCATCAGCCCCGACCTGCACTGGTACGCGACAGGCACCTATGAGGATAGCGACCTGCGGCATGAGCCGTTCACGATTTACTGGGACGAGCTTCAGGGCAATGTCCTGCCGCGTGTGACCTATGATTATGACAAGCTGAACATCGCCAACAGCTATTACCGGACGAAGACGCTGGCGGTCGCGACCGGGTTGGACTGGGCCGTGGCCGCCGACTGGTCGGTCCGCCTGACCTATGGCTATACCAGCAAGCTGCACCATTCGAACAAGGCGTTCGTCTATCTGGACAATCCCGCTGGCGATTATACGGGCTATGCCTACAATTTCGCCGAACTCGACCGCTATCATTTCGCGCAGGCGCTGGTGCAGGGGGACGTCACCACCGGCCCCGTCCGGCATGAAGTCGTGGCGGGCGTGGCGTTCCAGGCGAGCTTCAGTGATTTCGGGATCAACGATTATTATTGGGGCCATGATTTCGACGGGAATCTCTATCGCGACCAGCCCTTCCGCGTGACGCGAGCGATCCGCTTCTCGACGGACGGCTCTCCCACGCAGGACCAGCAGCGCGCCTTGTTCCTCAGCGATACGCTGCATCTGGGCGAGCAGTGGCAGGTCATGCTCGGCGCGCGTTACACGCATTACACGCTGCTCGACCGTGACGGCGATCCGCAGACCGACTCCAGCTATCGCGCAAACAAGGTGTCGCCGACGGTGGCGCTGATCTTCAAGCCAGCCCCTTATGTCACGCTGTATACCAGCTATGTCGAGGCGATGGAGCCCGGCAGCCGTGTCGCTGGCCAATATGCCAATGCGGGCGAGGTGCTGAAGCCCACGGTCAGCAAGCAATATGAAGCCGGTGTGAAATATGAGCATGGCCGCCTGAGCCTGACCAGCGCCGCCTTTCAGGTCGAGCGCGCCAATACGATCGATCGGATCGTCAACGGTGCCCGGTGGCTGACCCAGGACGGCCTGACCCGGTATCGCGGTGTCGAGGCGATCGCCCGCTACCGCGTCACCAATGACGTCAGGATCGGGGCGGGCGTGGTCCACCTCGACCCGCGTATCCGCAATGTCTCGGCCGGGAACGAGGATCTGCTCGGCAACCGGCCGCAGGGCACCGCCAACTGGCAGGCGACGGGCAATGTCGAGTATTTCCCGTCCGTCATACCGGGCCTCAGCCTGCATGGGGCGGTCCGGCATACGGGTGCGATGCCGACCAGTGACGCGAACACGCTGTATCTGCCGGGCTACACCACCGCCAATGCGGGCTTCCAGTATCAAATGCTGGTCGCCAGTCGCAAGGTGACCGTCACCGGCAACGTCAACAACCTCACCAATGTGAAATACTGGACCCTGACCAATGTCGGCGAAGGCATCAACGGCGCGCTTGGCATCCGCGTTGACTGGTGAGGGCCGAGCGGTCGAAACCGGATCGCGCCTCATGGTTCTTGCCGATGTGATGTCCCAGGCCTGACCAGAATATCCGCCAGCATGCGGCCCTGGCCGTCGCCTACCAAATGGGACGGCGGCCAAGCGTCGTTTGTTTCGCGGGAGGCATCCCACTTGCCATGAGAGCAACTTCGCAACACTATACTGCATAATGATTGACAGTATTATCGTATAAGGTATCTTGATCGTCGGTCGGCGGGGGACGGCGATGCGGATAGCTTTTTTTGTCACGTGGGGGATCGTTCTGGCGGCGCCGGTCGCTGCGTCGGCGCAAGCCACGCCAGCGCTGACGGATCTGGCGCAGCAATGGCATTCGATGGCCGGTCCGTCCGTCGTGGGCGGACTGCCCGATTACACGCCGGTGGGGATCGACGGGTGGAAAAGGCGGCTCGCTTCGGCCCGCGCCCGACTGGCTGCGATCGATCGCAAGTCCCTCCCGGTGGCGGCCTCGACCGATGCGGCGCTGCTCAATGCGCAACTGAACGCCCTCGATTTCCAGCTTCGCGTTCTGCGTCCCTGGGCGCGTGATCCCGGTTTCTATGCCACGATCTGGGCGGAACAGAGCGACGTGCCCGGTCATGAAGGCCCTTATGCGCCGACGATCGACCTGTGGCGCTATGCCTACCCCTTGTCGACGGCGGACGCCGACCAACTGGATGCCGCGTTGCGCATGGTTCCGGCGTTGCTGGAGGCGGCGCGGACCAACCTGTCCGGCAGCAACGCGCATGACCTGTTCGCCTATGGCGCGCGTGCCTTTCACGAGCAGGCTGAGAATCTCGATCGATTGGAACACGGGACGCTGGAGCTGCGCAGCCTGGCGGGCCGGCGGCGCGCCGATCTGTCGGGGGCGGGGCAGCGGCTGATCCCAGCGATCCGCGCGGCACGGGCGGCGAGCGAGCGCTTCGCGGCCTGGGTCGAGGCGGAGGCGCCGAAGCGCACCGGCCCATCGGGTGTCGGCCGTGCGAATTACGATTGGGCGGCGCGCCATGTCTATCTGTCGCCCTATGACTGGTCCGCGCAGGAGACGCTGCTGAGGCGAGAATTGGCGCGCGCCTGGGCGGGCCTCGCGCTGGAGGAGGTTCGCAATCGCGGCCTGCCGCCGCTCGCCATGCCGAACGACCCCGCCGCCTTCGACCGGGCCTCGCTCGACAAGGCGAACCGCTTCACCCGGTTTTTGATCGACAAGGGCTTCGTTGCCGACACGCCCTATTTCCGGGCCGCGATCCCGGCGCAACTGGTGCGCTGGACGCCACCTGCCGAGCGCAATTTCTTCGGCCATGTCGTCGCCAGCGATCCATTGCCGCTTTACAGCCACTTCTTCCACTGGATCGAACTGGCGCGGCTGGAGCATGAGCCCCATGCCGACCCGATCCGCCGGGGGGCGTTGCCCTTCAACATCTGGCAGGATCGCTCCGAAGGCGTCGCGACCGCGATGGAGGAGATCGCGATGCAGGCCGGCCTCTATGACGACGTGCCGCGCGGGCGGGAACTGGTGTGGATCATGCTCGCCAACCGGGCCGCGCGGGGACTGGCCTCGCTCTATGTGCAGGACAACCGGATGACGCTGGCGGAGGCCGGGCGTTTCCATGCGCGCTGGACGCCGCGTGGCTGGTCCGATGCCGACAGCCCGCTCGTCGCCTTCGAGCAACTGCTCTATCTGCGCCAGCCCGGCTATGGCACCAGCTATATCGTCGGCAAGGCCCAGTTGGACGACATGCTGGCGCGGCAGGCAGAGCGGGCGACGCGAAAGGGCAGGGCCTTCGACGTCGCCGCCGCGATCCGCGACATCGGAAAACCCGGCGTGATTCCCCTGTCGCTGGTTGCGGCGGAACAGACGGAGAGCGGATCATGATGCGTCGCACCCTTACCATGATCGCCGCACTGGGGACCATGGTTGCGGCACCCCTGTCCGCGCAGGAGATGCCGAGACTGGAACGGCGGGGCGATCGCACCATGTTGCGGGTCGACGGCAAGCCCTTCTTCATCCTCGCCGCGCAATTGCACAATTCGAGCGCCTGGCCCGACGAACTGGCCCGCGCCTGGCCCGCCGCCGAGGCGATGGCCGCCAATACGATCGAAGCGCCGGTCTATTGGGAGCAGATGGAGGCGGAGCGGGGGCGATATGACTTCACGCTGGTCGACGCGCTCGTCGCAAAGGCGAGGGGAACGGGCAAGCGGCTGATCCTGTTGTGGTTTGGCACCTGGAAGAACGGCCAGGCTCATTATGTCCCGGCGTGGATGAAGGCCGATCCCGCCCGCTATCCCCGGATGATCGCGGCCAATGGACAGCCGATCGAGGTGATGTCGCCGCATGCTCGGGCCAATCTCGATGCCGATCGCGAAGCATTCGCGGCGCTGATGCGTCACCTGAAGGCGCTGGACGGCACGACGCATACCGTGATCGCGGTGCAGGTGGAGAACGAACCCGGCGCGATCGGCGCGATCCGCGATCATGGCCCTGTCGCGGCACAAGCCTTCGCCGCGCCCGTTCCCGCCGCGATCGCCACGCGACTGAACAAGCCCAAGGGGCTCGACTGGCGCCAGACCTTCGGCCCCGACGCCGATGAGGCATTCGGCGCCTGGGCCACCGCCAGCTATATCGATACGGTCGCCGCGGCGGGCAAGGCGGCCTATCCGTTGCCCGTCTATGTGAACACCTGGCTGCGCTACAAGGACAAGAAATATCCCGGGATCGACTATCCCAGCGGTGGCGCGGTCTGGACGATGCTGGACCTGTGGAAGGCGGCCAGCCCTTCGGTCGATTTCATCGGCACCGATATCTATACGGAGGATGCGGGCGAGTATCGCAAGGTGCTCGACCAATATGCGCGACCCGATAATCCATCCTGGGTATCGGAAACCGGCTTCGATGCGGGCACCGCGCCGTTCCTCTTCTATGTCCTGGCGCGGGGCGGCATCGGCTTTTCGGTCTTCGGGATCGACCAGCAGCCGGCGACTCCCGCCGGGGAGGCCGCACTTGCCGCGCATCGCGCCAATTTCGCGCTGCTCGACCCGATCCGCGAGATCGTCGCCCAAGCGGCGTTCGACCACCGGCTGTTCGCCGTGGTGGAGGAGCCGGGGCGGGCCAAGCAGTCCATTCCGCTCGGTGATGGCTGGCGGGCGGATATCGCATTCGGCCCGCCGCCCTGGGGCGATACGCCCGCCATCCTCGCCAACTCGCCCAAACAGTCGGGGCGTGCGCTGGTGATCCGACTGCCCGACGGTGGCCTGCTGATCTCCGGCATCGATGCGCGCGTCGAGCTTCGCCGCGACGAGAGCGACGGGCGTCACGGTCAATTGCTGAGGGGCGAGGAGGGCCGTTACCAGGCGGGCGTCTGGAAGGCGCGCCGATGGCTGAACGGCGACGAGACCGACTACGGATTGAATTTCGGTGCCGAGCCGCGCCTTGTGAAGGTGACGACGGGCACATACTGAAATGTCGAGCGACAGGCGGCCCGGCAGAGGCACGCGGCGCGACGGAAACCGCAGAGGAACGGAGACCAAGGGATACAGACAAAAAGGGGGACCGAATATGAGTTTCAAAACGCAATCGCTGCGCCGTCGCGCCTATATGGGGGCGGCGCTGGGGGCGATGCTGGCGACGATGCCGGCCTATGCGCAGACCAGTTCGGCTCCGGCCGATCCGGCCGCTCAAGCTGACGAAGGCGACACCGTCGTCGTGACCGGATCGCGCATTCGTCGCGATCCCCTGAACCAGGCTGCTCCGCTGACCAGCATCGACAGCGCGGACATCGCACGCACCGGCCTGTCGTCGATCGGCGATGTGCTGCAACGGCTGCCGGGTTCCGCCGGCGGGCTCAATTCCCGGTTCAACAGTTCGGGCAACAACGGCAATCCGCCCGATGGCGGCGGCGTCAGCGCCGGTTCGGCCGAAATCGATCTGCGCTACCTGGGCAGCCGTCGGACACTGGTTCTGCTCGACGGACAGCGCTTCATCAACGGCACCGCCGCCAGCGGCGTGCCCGGCGCGGTGGACCTTAACGCCATCCCGGACAGCATGATCGACCGGGTCGAGGTGCTGCGCGACGGCGCGTCGACCACCTATGGCTCGGACGCGATCGCGGGCGTCGTCAACATCATCACCAAGAAGCGGCAGAACGGCTTCCTCGCCAGCGCGCAGGTCGGCGCCTATCCGCAGGGCGACGGTGTCACCCAGAATTATCAGCTGAGCTGGGGCCACCGCGACGAAGGATCGGGCGTCTCGGTCGTCGCGGGCGTCAACTATATCAAGCAGGGCGAGGTCTTCGCGGGCGATCGCCCCTATTATGCCTTCCCCAATCCCGGCGCGACCGCCTGCACCACCAGTTGCAGCTCGGGCACGCCCAATGGCCGCTTCCTGGTCAACAATCCGCTGACCGGCGAGGGCATGAACCTGACGCTGAAGTCGAACCCGCTGACCACGCCGCGTTTCGACCCGACCAACCCGACGGGCGCCAATAGCGATTTCAAGTCGTTCACCGTGGCCGACCGGTTCAACTTCCGTCCCTACAACTATCTCCTGACCCCGCAGGAGCGGTTCGGCGCCTTTATCAACTTCCGCGGCGATCTGGGCAATGACGTCCATTTCAGCAGCAAGCTGATCTACAACCGCCGTACCTCGGACAATCAGGCGGCACCGCTGCCGCTGTTCGTCGGGCCGGATGCGGGCAACGGCAATCTGCTCGACACCATCTCGATCGACCGGACCAACCCGTATAATCCGTTCGGCGTGACGCTGGCGGCGGGCAATGCGGGGCTGGCGCGCAACTACGACTTCATCGGTCGTCGCTTCGTCGAGAACGGCCCCCGGCATTACAGCCAGGAAGTCAACACCATGTACATGGGGTCGACGCTCGACGGGAAGCTCTCGATCGGCGGTGGCACCTGGTACTGGGACGCGAACCTCATCTATGCCGAGAATTCGGCCAAGCAGGTGGCGCACGGCAACGTCAACGCCGCCAACCTTGCCCGCGCGCTCGGCCCGGTATCGCAGTGCACCGGGGCCTGCGTGCCGTTCAACATCTTCGGCGGCGCGGGTTCGATCACCCAGGCGATGATCAATTACATCACCTTCGAACAGCGCGACCGCAGCCAGCAGGCGATGGTCGACGCCACCCTGAACATCACGGGCACGCTGATCGATCTTCCGGCAGGGCCGCTCGGCCTCGCGGCGGGGTATGAATATCGGCATCAGACCGGATCGTTCACCCCCGATGCGATCGTCGCGGCGGGGCTGGGTTCCGATATTCCGGCACAGCCCACCAGCGGCGGCTTCGGCGTCAACGAGGTCTATGCCGAACTGAGCATCCCCGTGCTGAAGGACACGCCCTTCTTCCGTCTGCTCGAAGGTTCGTTCGCGGCCCGCTATTCGGATTATTCCACCAGCGGCAACCGCACGACCATGAAGGGCGGGCTGAGCTGGAAGCCGATCGAGGACCTCCGCCTGCGTGGCACCTGGGCGCAAGGGTTCCGCGCGCCCAGCATCGGCGAGCTGTTTGGCACCCCTTCGCGGTTCGACGGTGGTGTCATCGATCCCTGTTCGGACTTCAACAACAACGGCGCCTCGGCGACGGTGAAGCAGAACTGCATCGCGCGCGGCGTCCCCGCCAATGGCAGCTATGTCCAGGCGAACCAGCAATTGCCGATCCTGACCGGCGGCAATCGCGCATTGAAGCCCGAAACCTCGGAAAGCTGGGTGCTCGGCGGCGTCTACAGCCCGTCCTGGACCAGCGGTATCGGCCGTCTGAGCCTGGAGGCGGATTATTACACGATCAAGGTCGACAACGCGATCTCGTCGATCGGTGCCGACGTGCTTCTGGCCAACTGCACCCAGACCAACGATCCCGTCGCCTGCGGTGCGATCACGCGGTCGAGCTCGGGTGCGATCACGCAGATTCGTGGCCTGCTCCAGAATATCGCATCGCTGAAGAGCGAGGGGGTGGACCTGATCCTGTCCTATCGTTCGCCGCCGGTCGGGGCGGGCACGATCGGCCTGAACTGGTCGAGCAACTTCCTATTCGAATATTCCACCACGCTGCCGACCGCGACGGGCAGCAGCAAGCTGGAGCAGCAGGGTACCGAGCGCGGTGGCCAGGCCTATCCACGCTTCAAGAGCAATGCGACGCTCGACTGGTCCAGCCCGTCCTTCGCAGCGTCGCTGACCGGGCGCTATATCGGCCGGGTCATCGAGCCGGCCTATGACAATCATGTGATGCGGCCGATGCTCTATCTGGATGCGCAGGTCGGCTGGACTCCGGGCTTCTGGAACCAGCGACTGTCGTTCACGCTGGGCGTGAACAACATCCTCGGCAAGCGCGCGCCGGATTGCCTGAGCTGTGGCGGGTTCGATCCGACGACCTACGACATGCCGGACCAGTTCGGCTATGCGCGGATCGGCATGAAGTTCTGATCCGCCAAATGCCCGCGCCGATCCCCGGCGCGGGCATCGATGGGCGAGCAGCCGCAGCGGCCTGTTCGCCCATCGATTTCAGTAAATTACTCAGAATGGCAGCGGAGCCAGATCGGGCTCGACCCACCCCCGGCGCGCGGCCACGCTGAACAGCCGTTCGTGGCTCCAATGGGCCAGCAGCCAATCCGACCGGCCGTATCGCGAGGCCATCAGGTCGGAATGGACGGCATGAAGCGGCGCATCCCTCGAATGACCCGCCAGGCCGTCGGCCGCGGCCCGCATCGAGGCCAGGGTGATCGTGTGGTGATAGCCGCCCATGTCGGTGTTGGCGGTCCCCGTCGCCTCATTGTACCGACAGATCAGCGTCCGTATTGCGTCGGAACCCGTCAGATCGCACCGATGGCGGCACAGCCAGAGCGCCGCGGCAAAATGGCCGCCATGGGTCCAGTCGCTCTTTGGCAGGGTCCGGTCGATCACGCCTAGCGCAATCCATTCGATCGCGGTTTCATCGAGGAAAATCATGGTCCTGTTGTCCTTGTGCCAAGGCCCAACCGGCATGAAAAACCCCGCCGATCGGGCGGGGTGGTCTGCATCGAAGCCAGGGAATGCGTTTCTACATCATCCCATGAGCCGAGCGCGCGCCCATACACCGCCATAAGATTGCGGCGTGGTTTGTTGGCGATGGGCGGTCGCGCGGATCATGCGCGATTTCTACCATCCGGCAATCCTGTGCTCAAGCTGGTCCCGTCGCATCTGCTGGGACAACCTCGGGCGGGTAGGGATCAGACTTCCTTCCTGTCGTCGGGACAGGGCGGCGAGGCTCGGGTTCGATAGATTTGGCTCCACTGTTGCGGACCTATATGGGGGATCGGGGATCGTCGCCCTCGGGCGGCTGCGCAAGAGGAACCCTGCATGAGCCAGACCACCATCCATGCCATGGGCGAACAGCATATGGTCCACCGCACCGGCTGGCTGCGCGCCGCCGTGCTGGGGGCCAATGACGGGATCATCTCGGTCTCCAGCCTGATCGTCGGTGTCGCGGCGGCCCCCGGCGCGACGGCGGCGGCGGTTCTGGTCGCGGGGATCGCGGCGCTGGTCGGCGGGGCGTTGTCGATGGCGGCGGGCGAATATGTCTCGGTCAGTTCGCAGGCGGATACCGAGCGCGCCGATCTGGCGCGCGAGGCGGACGAACTGGCCCGCGCGCCGGTCGCCGAGACGCATGAACTGGCCGTCATCTACGAGACGCGCGGCGTCGAGCCGGGGTTGGCGCGGCAGGTGGCCGAGCAGATGATGATGCACGACGCGCTGGGCGCGCATCGCCGGGACGAGCTGGGGCTGGCCGATGACGGAGGTTCGAACCCGGTGCAGGCGGCGTTGTTCTCGGCGGGTGCGTTCAGCGCGGGGGCCATCCTGCCCGTCCTTACCGCCACGCTCAGCCCCCATGACGGCGTGCTCTATATCACGCCACTGATCGCGCTGTTCCTGCTGGCGGTGCTCGGTGCCCTGGGGGCACGGGCGGGCGGCGCACCGGCGCTGCGCGCGTCGATCCGCGTCATACTCCTCGGCGGGGCGGCGATGGCGGTGACGGCCTTGATCGGGATGCTGACCGGCTCCGTCATTTGACCGTCCGATCGTCTCGATGCGAGCACCGCGCGACGTGCGCCATCGTGGGGAAGGCGGCTGATAAAAAATCTGCGATCTATATGCGCGCTATACGCCTTTGCCCGGAATCGCTCTCGAATTGCTACGCGACATGGGCCTAATCGCGCATCCCTGAAGGCGGCGTCACACGGGACGACCGCCGCTCCGAAGGGATGCAGCAATGAAGTTCTTCCATGTGGCGATGGTCGCCGCATCCGTCGCGTTTCCGGCCGCCGCGCGGGCCCAGTCGGTCGCGGCCGACACCAGCGCCGACAGCGCGCCGCCAAAGGCGTTGACGGTCAGCGGTTCGGCCACCATCGCCTCCGACTACCGGCTTCGCGGCGTGTCGCAGTCGGATCGCGGGATGGCGGTCCAGGGCGGCCTGACCCTGACCCATGAGAGCGGGCTCTATATCGGCACCTGGGCCTCGAACCTGGCAGGCTGGGGCACGTTCGGCGGCTCCAACATGGAGCTGGACCTGATCGGCGGATACAAGGTCGCGCTCGCCCCCCATGCGACGGTCGATGTCGGCCTGACCTGGTATATGTATCCGGGCGGGGCGGCGAAGACCGACTATGCCGAACCCTATGCGAAGCTGACCGGCACGACCGGCCCCGCGACGCTGACCGCCGCGGTCGCCTATGCGCCCAAGCAGCAGGCGATCGGCAAATGGTATGCAACCGGCGCGGACGCAGTCGCCGGGGTCTATACGTCGCCGGGGCGCGGGGGCGACAATCTGTACCTGTGGGGCGACGGCGCGTTGGCGCTGGCAGGGACGCCGTTCACCGCCAAGGCGCATATCGGCCATAGCTGGGGGCAGAACGGCCTCGGCCCCAATGCCACCGCGGTCAGCCCGACCGGCTCCTATTGGGACTGGTCGCTGGGTGCCGACACGACGTGGCGCAACCTGACCTTCAACGTCAGCTATGTCGATACCGACATTTCCGACCGCGCCTCGGCCTATCTGCGCCCGAGTTTCAGCAAGGGACAGGATGGCAGCGGCTCGATCGCCGGGGCCACGCTCGTCGCCTCGCTGACCGCCGCATTCTGATCCGGGAGGACATCCATGCAGGATCTGATCTGGATCGCCGTCATGGCGGGACTGGTGGCGGCGACGCTCGCCCTGGTCCGCCTGTGCGACAATGCCTGAAGGAGGACGGACGATGACCCTCGACCTCTGGCTGGCCGCGCTCACCGCGATCGGCCTTCTCATCTATCTGGCGGCGGTATTGATCCGCCCCGAACGCTTCTGACGGGAGGCGCATCATGACCATGCAGGGCTGGTTCCTGATCCTTGCCTTTATCGGCATTCTCCTGGCGTTGGCCAAGCCTGTCGGCTTGTGGCTGTTCGCGCTTTATGAAGGGCGTCGCACGCCGTTCCACATCGTCCTCGGCCCCGTTGAGCGCGGTTTCTACAGGCTCGCCCGGATCGACCCGGACGAGGAGCAGGGGTGGCGCCGTTATGCGGTGCACATGCTGTTGTTCAACGCCGTGCTGATGCTCTTCACCTATGCCGTGCTGCGGTTGCAGGCGGTGCTGCCCGGCAATCCGCAGGGGCTGGGCGCGCTCAGCGAGCATCTGTCGTTCAACACCGCGATCAGCTTCACCGCCAATACCGACTGGCAGAGCTATGGCGGCGAGAGCACCATGTCGAACCTCAGCCAGATGCTGGGGCTGACCATCCATAATTTCCTGTCGGCGGCGACGGGCATCGCGCTGGCCTTCGCACTGTTCCGCGGCTTCGCCCGGCGTGAGGTGAAGACGATCGGCAATTTCTGGGCCGACATGACCCGGATCACCCTCTATCTGCTGCTGCCGCTCTGCATCGCGCTGACCCTCTTCTACATCGCGGGCGGCGTGCCCCAGACGCTGGCCGGGGTGGTCGATGTCCAGACGCTGGAGGGCGCGCGCCAGTCGATCCTGCTCGGCCCCGTCGCCAGCCAGGAAGCGATCAAGATGCTCGGCACCAATGGCGGCGGCTTCTTCAACGCCAATTCGGCGCATCCCTTCGAGAACCCGACCGCGCTGACCAATTTGGTGCAGATGCTGTCGATCTTCCTGATCGGCGTCGGCCTGACCTGGACCTTCGGCAAGGCGGTGGGCAACACCCGGCAGGGCTGGGCGATCCTGGCCGCGATGATGATCCTGTTCCTGGGCGGCACCGCCGTCGCCTATGCGGCGGAAGCGGCGGGCAATCCGGTGCTGCACGGACTGGGCGTCGCGGGCGGCAATATGGAGGGCAAGGAGGTCCGCTTCGGGATCGCCGCCTCCGCGCTGTTCTCCGTCGTCACCACGGCGGCGTCGTGCGGCGCGGTCAATGCGATGCATGACAGCTTCACCGCGCTCGGCGGCCTGATCCCGCTGTTCAACATGCAGTTGGGCGAGGTCGTGATCGGCGGCGTCGGGGCGGGCATCTACGGCTTCCTGCTGTTCGCGATCCTGGCGGTGTTCGTCGCCGGCCTGATGGTCGGGCGCACGCCGGAATATGTCGGCAAGAAGATCGAGGCGCGCGAGGTGAAGCTGGCCGTGCTGGCGATCGCGGTGCTGCCGCTCGTCATCCTGGGCATGACCGCCCTGTCCTCGGTGCTGCAACAGGGGCTGGCCGGGCCGCTGAACAAGGGGCCGCACGGCTTTTCCGAAATCCTCTATGCCTTCACCAGCGCGGTGGCGAACAACGGGTCGGCCTTTGCCGGTCTGACCGCCAACACCCCCTATTATGACGGTCTGCTGGGCGTGGCGATGTGGGTCGGACGCTTTTTCATCATCGTCCCGATGCTGGCGATCGCGGGCAGCCTGGCCGCCAAGAAATACACGCCGGAAAGCGCCGGGTCCTTCCCGACGACCGGCGGGCTGTGGGTGGGGCTGCTGGTCGGCATCATCCTGATCCTGGGCGGCCTGACCTTCCTGCCGAGCCTCGCGCTCGGTCCCATCGCCGATCATCTCAGCATGATCCGCGGCCAATTGTTCTGATCGGGAAATCCCCATGGCAAGAACCCCCACCAAGAGCCTGTTCACGGCCGAACTCGTCGTGCCCGCGATCAAGGCGTCGTTCGTCAAGCTCAATCCGGCGGAGCTGATCCGCAATCCGGTGATGTTCGTCACCGCGACCGTCGCGGCGCTGATGACCGTGCTGCTCGTCATCGGGCATGACGGCCTCGGCGTCGGCTTCAAGCTGCAACTCGTCCTGTGGCTCTGGGCCACGGTGCTGTTCGGCACCTTTGCCGAGGCGCTGGCCGAGGGGCGCGGCAAGGCGCAGGCGGCCTCCCTGCGCGCCGCCAAGGCGGAACTGACCGCCAAGCGGCTGACCGGCGACGGGCGCACCTATGACGATGTGCCCGCCAGCCAGTTGAAGATCGGCGACATCGTGCTGGTCGAGACCAACGACCTGATCCCCTCGGACGGCGAGGTCGTCTCCGGCGTCGCCAGCGTCAACGAGGCCGCGATCACCGGCGAGAGCGCGCCGGTGATCCGCGAGGCGGGCGGCGACCGCTCGGCGGTGACGGCGGGCACCCGCGTCATCTCCGACGAGATCCGTGTCCGTGTGACGGTCGAGCCGGGCAAGGGTTTCCTGGACCGGATGATCGCCCTGGTCGAGGGCGCCGAGCGGCAGAAGACGCCCAACGAGGTCGCACTGACCCTGTTGCTCGTCGGGCTGACCATCATCTTCCTGATCGCGGTTGGCACCATTCCGGGCTTCGCCGCCTATGCGGGGGGCAGCATTCCGGTCGCGATCCTGGCGGCGCTGCTGATCACGCTGATCCCGACGACGATCGCCGCCTTGCTGTCTGCGATCGGCATTGCGGGCATGGACCGGCTGGTCCGCTTCAACGTGCTCGCCAAGTCGGGCCGCGCGGTCGAGGCGGCGGGCGACATCGACGTGCTGCTGCTCGACAAGACCGGGACCATCACCATCGGCGACCGGCAGGCGTCCGAGTTCCGCGTGGTCGGCGGCGCGAGCGAGGCCGAGCTGGCCGATGCCGCGCTGATCGCCAGCCTGGCGGACGAGACGCCCGAGGGCCGCTCGATCGTGACGCTGGCGCGCGACCGTTTCCATGTCGGGATCACCGAACTGCCCCAGGGGGCGGAGATCATTCCCTTCACCGCGCAGACGCGCATGTCGGGGGTGAAGATCGGCGAGACGCTGATCCGCAAAGGCGCGGTCGATTCGATCCTGCGCGCCAGCACGGGGGCGGGAGAGACGGCGGCGGCGACCGAGCTTCGCCGCATCACCGACGAGATTGCGCGCGCCGGTGGCACGCCGCTGGCGGTGGCGCGCGACGGCCGGCTGCTGGGCGCGATCTTCCTGAAGGACGTGGTGAAGGCCGGCATCCGCGAACGCTTTGGCGAGCTGCGCACCATGGGCATCCGCACGGTGATGATCACGGGTGACAACCCCCTGACCGCCGCCGCGATCGCCGCCGAGGCCGGGGTGGACGATTTCCTGGCGCAGGCGACGCCCGAGGACAAGCTGGCGCTGATCCGCAAAGAACAGTCGGGCGGCAAGCTGGTCGCGATGTGCGGCGACGGCACCAACGACGCGCCAGCGCTGGCCCAGGCCGATGTCGGGGTGGCGATGAACACCGGCACCCAGGCCGCGCGCGAGGCCGGCAACATGGTCGATCTGGACAGCGATCCGACCAAGCTGATCGAGGTGGTCGGCCTCGGCAAGCAGTTGCTGATGACGCGCGGCGCGCTGACCACCTTTTCGGTGGCCAATGACGTGGCCAAATATTTCGCGATCATCCCCGCGATGTTCGTCGCGCTCTATCCGGGCCTGGGCGTGCTCAACGTCATGGGACTCGGCTCGCCGCAATCGGCGATCCTCAGTGCGATCATCTTCAATGCGATCATCATCCCGCTGCTGGTGCCGCTGGCGCTCCGGGGTGTGACCTATCGGCCGATGGCGGCGGGACCGCTTTTGGCGCGCAATCTGGCGATCTATGGCCTTGGCGGCTTGATCGCGCCCTTTATCGGCATCAAGATCATCGACATGCTCGTCGGTGGCCTCGGCCTCGCCTAAGGAACTGGACAGATGGGCAAGGATTTCACTTCCGCGTTGCGACCCGCGATCGTCATGACGATCCTGTTCGCGGCACTTCTGGGGCTCGCCTATCCGCTGGCGATGACGGGGATCGGGCAGATATTGTTCCCGTCGCAGGCGAATGGCAGCCTGGTCCGCGACAGCAGCGGCCGGGTGATCGGATCGAGCGTGGTCGGGCAGGCCTTCGCCTCGGATCGCTATTTCCAGACCCGGCCCTCGGCGGCGGGCAAGGGCTATGACGGGCTGGCCTCTTCGGGCTCCAACCTCGGTCCGGCGTCGCAGGCGCTGGTCGACCGGGTGAAGCCCGATGTCGCGAAACGCCATGCCGAGGGTATCGCCGGGCCGCTGCCCGCCGATCTGGTCACCGCCAGCGGATCGGGCCTCGACCCCGATCTGTCGCCCGCGGCCGCGCTGGTCCAGGCGCCGCGTATCGCCCGCGTTCGGGGCGTCGCCGTCGACCGCGTCCGCGCGCTGGTCGCGGCCAACACCGAAAGCCCGCTGCTGGGCGATCCCCATGTCAACGTGCTGGCCCTGAACCGCGCGCTGGACGGCACGGCGCGCTGATGGCGGGCGGTCCCGGGCGGCCCGACCCCGACGCCCTGCTGCGCACCGCCGCGCAGGAGGGCCAGGGGCAGCTCAAGATCTTCCTCGGTGCCGCCCCCGGCGTCGGCAAGACCTATGAGATGCTATCCGAGGGGACCGCTCGCCGCCGCGACGGGGTGGACGTCGTTATCGGTGTCGTCGAGACGCATGGCCGTGCCGAGACCGAGGCGCTGACCCGCGGGCATGAGATCATCGCGCGGCGTGCCGTCCCCTATGAGGGGCGCACGCTGCACGAGATGGATATCGACGCGATCCTGGCCCGCAGTCCCCGCCTGGTCCTGGTCGACGAACTGGCGCACACCAACGCGCCGGGCAGCCGCCATTCCAAGCGCTATCAGGATGTCGAGGAACTGCTGGCGGCGGGGATCGACGTCTATTCGACGGTCAATATCCAGCATGTCGAAAGCCTCAATGACGTGGTGGCCAGCTTCACCCGCGTCCGGGTCCGCGAGACCGTGCCCGATAGCATCCTGGAGGCCGCCGAGATCGAGGTGGTCGACATTCCCCCCGACGAGCTGATCGAGCGGTTGAAGGCGGGCAAGGTCTATCTGCCGCATGAGGCGACGCGGGCGCTGGGGCATTTCTTTTCCAAGTCCAACCTGTCGGCGCTTCGCGAACTGGCGCTGCGCCGCGCGGCGCAGGCGGTCGATGCGCGGATGCTCGACGATGTGCGGGCGCTGGGGCTGGGGGGGACCTGGGCGGGCGGCGACCGGATCGTCGTCGCGATCAGCGAATTGCCCGGTTCCGATGGACTGATCCGCGCGGCCAAGCGGGTTGCGGACGGCCTGCGGGGGCCCTGGACCGCGCTGTTCGTCGAAACGCCGCGCGCGGCGTCCTTCACCGATGCGCAGCATGCCCGGGTCGCCGCCGCCATGACGCTGGCGACGCAACTGGGCGGCGCGGTGGCGACCGTGCCCGCCGAGACGGTGGTGCAGGGCATCGGCAATTTCCTGCTCGATGCGCGCGCGACGCAGCTTGTCCTGGGCAAGTCACGCCGCTCCCGCTGGTTCGAGTTGCGCCATGGGTCGGTGGTCGACCGGGTGATCCGCGACACGTCCGACGTGACCGTCCATGTCCTGCCGGTGGCCGCCGACACGAAAGGGCGGCAGCGGCGCAGCCATCGACCCGGCCGCTGGGGCACGCCCTTCGGCTATGCGATGACGACCGGGATGGTCGCGGCGGTCACGGGCGCTGCGAGCGCGTTGTTCCATATTCTGGACCTCGGCAATGTCGCGCTGCTCTATCTGTTGCCGGTGATGGCGGCGGCGAGCTTCTTCGGCCTGCGCACCGGGCTTTATGCCGGGATCGCGTCCAGCCTGGCCTACAACTTCTTCTTCCTGCCCCCCGTCGGCACGCTGAGCATCAGCAATCCCGAGAACCTCATCTCGGTCATCGTCCTGCTGGGCATCGCGATCGCCACCAGCCAGTTGACCGCACGGGTGCGGGCCCAGGCAGACCTCGCCGCCGCCAGTGCGCGGACCAATGCGACGCTGGCCGGGTTCCTGCGCCAGATCGCCGGGGTCAACGATCCCGATATCGCCGCGCAGATGATCTGCGACGATGTCGGCCGCCTGCTGGCGGTGCAGGTGATCCTGCTCGCCCCCGCGCATGGCACGAATCTGGAGATACTGGCCGCCAGCGACCCGGCATATCGGCTCAACACCATGGACAATGCCGCCGCCGCCTGGGCCTTCGACACCGGCCAGGCGGCGGGCAAGGGATCGGGCACGCTCGCCGCGTCCGAATGGCTGTTCCAGCCGCTCAAGGCGGGGGAGCGCATATTGGGCGTGCTGGGCGTGGCGAGCGACAGCGCCGCCAACCCGGTGCGCGCCGACCAGTTGCCCCTGCTCAGCAGCCTGATCGACCAGTCGTCGCTGGTGCTGGAGCGGCTGCGGCTTCAGGCGGAGATGCGCGATGTCGATGTGGTGCGGACCCGCGACCGCCTGCGTGCCGCCTTGCTCTCGTCGGTCAGCCATGACCTGCGCACCCCCCTGACCGCCGTCATGGCGGCGGCGGACCAGCTTGGCCACGAGGTCACGCCCGACCTGATCGCCACGATCAAGGGGGAGTCGGCCCGGCTCAACCGCTTCGTCTCCAACCTGCTCGACATGGCGCGGGTGGAGGCGGGGGCGATCAAGCTGAACGTCGAGGCGATCGACCTGAGCGATGCCGTCACCGGCGCTGCGCATGACGCCCGCCGCGCACTGGAGGGGCATGACGTCCGCCTCGACGTGCCACCAGACCTGCCGCTGGTGCGGGTCGATCCTCAGCTCCTCCATCATTGCCTGCTCAACCTGCTCGACAATGCCGGGCGCTACGGCGATCCGGGGAGCGAGATCGTCATCGAGGGGCGCAACCGCTTCGGCGAGATACGCCTGTCGGTGCTCGACCATGGCCCGGGCCTGCCGCCCGGCCGCGAGGCCGAGGTGTTCGAGACCTTCACCCGGCTGGAGGGATCGGACCGGGCCGTCGGCGGTACCGGACTAGGCCTCGCCATCGTCAAGGCCTTTGCCGAGGTGATGGGGATGAGCGTGGAGGCGGCCAATCGTCCCGATGGGGAGGGGGCCTGTTTCGCGCTGGTCTTCCCGCCCGCCCTGATCCTGCGTGACACACCCACCGAAAGCCCGAGCTGATGCCCGCCAAAATTCTTGTCGTGGACGACGAAGCCGCGATCCGCCGCCTGCTCCGCAACACGCTGGTCCGCGCGGGCTATGCCGTGGTCGAGGCGGAGGACGGCCGGGACGCGCTGCGCCAGGCATCGGTCGAACAGCCGAGCGCCGTCCTCCTCGATCTGGGACTGCCCGACCGGGACGGGCTGAGCCTCATTCCGCTGCTGCGCAAACAGGGCGAGGCGGTGGTCCTTGTCGTTTCGGCCCGCGATGCGGTGGAGGAGAAGGTCACGGCGCTCGATCTGGGGGCGGAGGATTATGTGACCAAGCCCTTCGACAGTGAGGAACTGCTCGCACGGCTTCGCGTCGCGCTCCGCCATCGCGGGGTGGCGGACGCGACCGAGAAGACGGTCGAGCGCGGCGATCTGCGCATCGATCTCGACCGGCGGGTCGTGACGCGGGCGGGCGAGGAGGTGCATCTGACCCGCAAGGAGCATGACGTGCTGGCGATGCTGACCCGCCATATCGGCCGGATCGTCACCCATGACCGGCTGCTGGCGGGCTGCTGGGGTGGGGACGAAGATCCCCGCGTCGAATATCTGCGCATCGTCATCCGCAATCTGCGCCAGAAGCTGGAGGCACCCGGTCCGGTGGGCAGCGTGATCGCCAACGAGCTGGGGGTCGGCTATCGTCTGCGCGCGGACGGGTAGGGGAGACGGGACTGGGGGCCCATGGTCGCCGCTGCGCCGGAACCGTCAGTCGCCGCTCGGGGCGAAGCCCAGGCGTCTCGCCGCGCCGATCGCGCGCCACCGCAACAACTCATCGATCCCCGCATAGCCCAGCCCCATATGCGGCGGACGCGAGGTCAGGACGTCGCCCAGATCGACCGTTCCCGAGCGCAGCGCGATGCGGGCCAGGTCCCGCCACCGCCGCGCCGTCTCCCAGCGGATCAGGCGGGCCGACTCGGCATCGGGCTCGGCCTGCGCCATGAAAACCGACTGAAGGCCCGCAATGGCTTCGCCCAGTCGACGCAGCGTCGCGCCGTCGGGCACCGGCTCGCCGCCCATATTATGGTGGACCAACAGCGTGGCGATGGTCGCCGCCTCCTCGCCCAGCAGGGGCGCGTGCGCCTCCGCCAGAACCCGTGTCGCGCTGGCCCGCATCGTGCGGGTGAAGCGTTTGGAAACGCCCCCGTCATGCTGGCGATAGACCAGAAGCGGCTCGTCCAGCCGCGCGATCCCGCCAAAGCGCGCGATCCGATGATACAGGTCGAAATCCTCCGCATAGAGGATCTCGGGGCGGGTCAGCGGATCGAGACGTCGGGCGATGTCGGCGCGGAACATCACGGTCGACCAGACCAGCGGGTTTTCGATCCAGCTCAACCATCGGATCAGGTCCGGCGTGGTGTGCGGCGCGTACCCCATGGGCAGCACCTGTCCCTCGACCAGCTGCTCGGCCTGTGCCCCGACGAGCACGACGTCTGGATGCGCCTCCAGATAGGCGACCTGTCGCGCCAGCCGTTCCGGGCGGCACAGATCATCCTGGTCCAGCCCGGCGAGATAGCGCCCTCGCGCCTGGGCAAAGCCATGGTTGCGCGTTCGGACCGGGCCGACATTGACCGCATTCTCGATCAGGCGGACGCGCCGATCGGGCCAGTGGCGGATCACGTCGCGCGTCCCGTCCGAGGAGCCGTCGTCGACGACCAGCGCTTCCCATTCGACCAGCGTCTGCGTCGCCAGACTGGCCAGCGTCTCGCCGATCAACGCCTCGCCATTATAGGCGGGAATGACGACGCTGACGACGGGGCAGGGGGGGGAGCAGGGGGCGGGGGTGGCGGCGGGATCGGTCATGCCGCCGCGCTGTCCTGTCCCCTGATGTGGTGGCCCAGCACTTGGTCGACGATCATCTGGCCGACATTGTTCTGCCACAGCCACAGGCCATTGGCCTGCCCGCGAAAGCTCTTCTCGCCGCCAAGCGGTCCCCAGGGGACGAAGCCGGCCGCCAGGCCGATGCCATAGGCACCGGGCACCGGCCGGCCATCGGCATCCAGGATGCGGCAATGGCGATCCACCATCGGCCGCCCGACGCCATGCGCCAGAGCGATCGATCGGCCCGCGGCATCGAGCAGGGGCAGCGCACGCGGACGATAGCCGAGCGCCCCGACGACCAGATCGGCGCCCGCGATCAGGTCGCGTGTCCGCCGGTCGTCATGTCCGGCGATCCGGTGAAGCGCGACGCGCGGATCGGGCACGCGTCCGCCCAGCGAAAGCATGCGCAACACCAGTTCGCGCGATTCCAGTCGCAACCCCGCGAGCCGTAGGACGAAACCGCTTACCGGGCAGATATCGTTCTCGGTGAAATCGGTGAAGCCGTCGGCATGGGCCGCCGCGCGCGTCGGATAGAAGGGCTTTGGCGGATGGCGCACCAGCAGGGTGATGCCGCCCGCCCCCAGGGCAAGGTCGGGGGATTTGAGCAACAGGACGGCGGCGGCGAGCGCGCTGGTCGACGCGCCGATGATGACGATGCGGGGCGCAGGCCGGTCCGAAAGTCGCTCGATCGCCTGCTCGACGCCGCCCAGGCGCAGCAGCGCATCGGATCGCATCAGCCTGTCGCCCGCCATCTCGCTCAGCGGGCGACCCGCCACCATGGTCGCGGCGATCTGGGCGTCGGTCTGATATCCCCCGGTCGCGACGACGATGCTGCGCGAGGTCAGGTTGCGCGGCCCGTCAGGGGTAATCAGGGTGGTGCGCCAATGGCCATCGTCGGTCCGCTGTGCGCTGACCGCTTCCGTCTCGGTCAGGACGCGCCCGCCATGCGCGGTGACGATCTCGCGCAGTCGCTGGGCCGTGGCGCCGAGCAGCGGCGCGGTGTCGGTGAGCGGCGCGCCCAGGGCCCCGCAATAGTCCGCCATGACCTGTCCCGCCGGATGCGTCTCCAGCGCGGCGAGTTCGGGATGGGGATTGTCCTTCACCGCCGACAGGAAGGTTTCCGCCGTCGTATCCGATCGGATCGCATAATCGCCCAGTGCGCCCGGCCCGATCCGCGCCGACCGTTCGACCAGTATCAGTCCCTCTTTGGCCAGTTGAGTCAGCGTGCCGTTCTTGCTGGCGGCGGTCAGCATTGCCGTCCCGGCGGGGCCGCCCCCGATCACGACACAACCGGCCGGCCTTCCGAAAGGCGCGTCATCCGGCGTCTGCTCGGCGACCACGGCCACATGATCGATCGCGGCGCGGAGGCGTTGGGCGACGGTCGCCGCATCGCCGGGGCTCATCGCATCGGTTATCGGCAGGCTCAGCATCCGGGCGGACAGCCGATCCGCGACCGGCGTCGGCTCGATCAGGGCGGTGTCGCGGAACAATGGCTGCTCGCCGAGATGCGGACTGAAGTAGCGACCCGCGCCGACGCCGTTGGCCGCGAGTGCGTCGATGATGGCATCGCGATGCGGTGCCATCGCTGGCGGCAGCAGCACGGGCATGAACTGCGTCGCCTGCCGCATCGCGGCCGTGCGCTGGAATTCAAATCCGCTCAGATTGTCGCGATATTCCTGGTCGAGCGCGGCGCGGGCGGTGCAGATCGTATCGATTTCCGCCAGTTTGCACCGCGCCATCAACCCCAGCACTTCGGGCATCTTGGCGTTGATACCGGGAAGCGTCGCGCTGCGCCCGCCTTCAAAGCCGAAATTGACCATCGCGCGCAGTTGATCGATCCGCGAGGGATCGCCGCTATAGATCAGGCCGCCTTCCGCCACCGCGAAGGTCTTGGTCGCGTGCATGGAATAGACCAGCGTGAAGGGCGCGCCCGTTCCGAACCCGCGCCCCATCTCGTCGAGCGTGCCGAGCGAGGCAGCGGCGTCGATCACCACGCCGACCTGGTGCCGCCGCGCGAGCCAGGCATAGCGGTCGAGATCGATCACCGTGCCGAAGGTCGCATAAGGCACGATCACCGCGATCCGATTGCCATGGCGGGCGAGCATGCGCTCCTCCTCGGCCGGATCGGCGGTCCAGCCATCGGGCTCGACATCGACGATCAGGGGAGTCAGCCCGGCCCAGATCGCCGCCTGTGCCGTGGCGGCAAAGGTCATGGCGGGCATCAGGGCCAGGCCGCCCGCCCTGGGAGCCAGACCCGCCGCCTGACGGATCGCGACCATCAGGCCCAGCGTCGCATTGCCGACCGCCAGCGCCGCCCCCGTGCCGCCGAACATCCGGGCGACGATCTCGCTTTCCAGCGCAGCGACCTCCGGGCCGTTGTTACTGAACTGGCCCGATGCCTCGATCCGCTTCAGCCCGTCAATCTGCTCGGAAAGGCGCGGGGGGGCGGGGGCGATCAGTGGAAACTGCATGAGGCGCTCATCCTGTGGCACGCCCCGGCATTTCGCACAGTCGTTGCTAAGAACCGGTTAGCGGAATCTGTCCCGTTTTTCCATTCAAATGCATCGTTGTTGCGCGATCACTCCCCGGAATGCCCGCTCATCTCCGCGCCTGCATCAGGGGCGAAGCGGCGGTTCCAGATGACGGCGGAGGCCGAAATGGCGGCAACGATCAGAAACGCGACGGAAAAGACCGCCAGCGTCGGCGTCTGGCGTCCCTCGATCAGTGTCCCCAGTTCCAGCACCGTCGCGGCGGTGCAGATGCCTAGCGACAGGGTAAGCTGCTGGAACGTCGCATAGAAGCTGGTGGCGGCGCTCATCCGCTCCTTGTCGACATCGGCATAGGCGATCGCGTTGAAGCCGGTGAACTGGAAGGAGGTGAAAAAGCCCGACAGCGCCAATATGCCGATCATCGCCGCGGTCGGCCAGTCGGGTCGGAACAGCGCGCAGGTGGCATAGCCCGCGCTGCTGACCAGTCCCGAGACGATCAGGCTGCGCCGAAAGCCCCAGCGGCGCAGGACACGCGGGGCCAGCGCCTTCATCGCCAGCGCCCCGACCGCGCCCGCCATGGTGATCGTGCCCGTCTTCGCCGCCGACAGCCCGAAGCCGAGCTGGAACATCAGCGGCAGCAGGAAGGGCTGCGCGCCTTGCGTGATCCGCGTCAGCGATCCGCCGATCACCGACAGGCGAAAGGTGGGAATGCGCATCAGGGACGGGTCCAGGATTGGATCGGGGGTCCGCCGCGCATGCCGCACATAGGCGATGGCGAGCACCGCCCCGATCGTCAGCAGGATCAGCGCCACGATGCCCGTGCCGGGCCGGCTGGCCAGTTCGAAGCCGAACAGCAGCCCGCCGAGCGACAGGCCCGACAGGAAGAAGCCGGATATGTCGAACCGCGCGCGTGAGTCGCCGCTCACCTCCGGCACCAGCAGGAGCGACCCGATGACGCCCAGGATGCCGATCGGAATGTTGAGATAGAAGATCCAGCGCCAATCGAGCCAGGTGACGATGAACCCGCCCAGCGGCGGTCCCAGGATCGGCCCGATCAGCGCGGGCATGACCAGCCAGGATAGCGCCTGCACCATATCCTCCTTGGCCACGCTGCGCAGGAGGACGAGGCGCCCGACCGGCACCATCATCGCGCCGCCGATCCCTTGCAGGAAGCGCGCGGCGACCAGGACCGGCAGCGACGCGGCCTGCGCGCACAGGATCGAGCCGACGAGGAACACGACGATCGCCGAACAGAAGATGCTGCGCGATCCGAAGCGATCGGCGAGGGTCCCGCTGGCCGGGATGAACAGCGCAAGCGCCAGCAGATAGCTGGTCAGTGCCAGGCTGAGGCTGGTGGCGGTCGTGCCCAGATCCCGCGCCATGGTGGGCAGCGCGACCGTCAGCACGGTGCCGTCCAGTTGCTGCATGAAAAGCGCGGAGGCAACGACCAGCGCGATGACCCGGTATCCCCGCGTCGGGGAAGAGGATGCGGCGGAAGGATCGGTCTTTCCCGATCCGCTGGTCACCGCCTCCACTGCGGGGGCGAGGCCATCGCCCACATCCGCGCTCATGGATGCCAGATTACGTCGTCGCCACCGCATGCCGTTCCATTCACCTTCGATCCTGACCGTTACCAGAACGCAATCACCCCCGATGCGATCATTCCGGTGGAAATAGAAGGGGATTTTCAGCGAATGGTGGTCAGCGATCGATCGGACGCGATGGCGAAAACGCGTCCGGTGCGACTGGGGAAAAATAGGGGGCGCCCGCGTGGATGCGCGGAACGCCCCCCCAGCCCAGGGGAGGGGTCAGAAAGTCCCGCGCAGACCGATCAGGAACTGGCGGCCGGGCTTGTACTGGGTGAACGTGGCATTCTCATACTGGAAGTAGGAGCGCAGCGTCGCGTTGGTGAAGTTGGCGACGTTGATGGTCAATTGCGGCGCGCCAGCCACTCCGAAGAGCTTGTCGAGGTCGAAGGACGACGAGAAGTCATAGGTGGTGAAATCGGTGCCAAAGAGTGCGGCGGCCGGGATGCCGTTCTGCGCCGCGCCGCTGTTCTGCGCACCCTGACGCGAGGTCGTGGAGACGCGCAGCATCACGCCATTCTTCTCGTAATAGCCGGTGATGTTGTAGGTGAAGGGCGCGACGCCGAACGCCACGGCGGGCCCATCGCTGCGCTGGTCGACGATGGTGGCGTTGGCGTTGAAACCGAAGCCGGTGATGCCGATCGCGCGGGTGAGGAAGTCGAGCGGCTGGACCCACTGGAATTCCAGACCGTTGATGGTCAGCTTGTTGGGCACGTTGATCTGCGACGTGACCTGGACCTGTGCCTGGGTCGGACCGCCGCGCGCATTGATCGCGATCTGCTGCGTCGGGTTCAGCGTGTCATAGGTGATGCCGTACTGCGCCAGGTTCGAGAAGGGCACCGTCGAGATCGCGGTGGTGGTGAAGCCCTCGATCGACTTACGGAACGCGTTGAAGCTGATCACGCCCTCGCGACCCGTATAATATTCGAAGCCCAGGTCGAGATTGGTCGACAGATAGGGCGCGAGTGCCGGGTTGCCGATCGAGGCCTGGTCGGCTGACGGCGCGCCGAAGTTGATGCCCGGCAACTGTGCCGAAGGATCGGGACGGGTCATCGTCCGCGAAGCGGCGGCGCGGACCACGGCATGCGCGCCGATGTCATAGGCGACGGTCGCGGCGGGCAGCCACTCCGAATAGACGTTGCGGGTCGTCGCGATGTTCACGATGCTGGGATAGCGGCTGCCGTCGGGCAGGGACGCGCCGGTCGCGGTCGTGTTGCGCGGATCGGGCAGCGAGACACGGCCCGAGATCGTCTGGATCGTGTTGACGTAGCGCAGGCCGACATTGAAGCGCAGGGTGTTGCCGCCCAGTTCGTGCGCGCCGTTGACGGTCGCGAAGGCCGATTTGACGATCTCGCGGATGAAGCCTGCGCTCGCACCCGTGTTAGCGCCGCCATTCTCCGGCGCATTGTCATGGAAATACTGATAGTTGCTTGCCTTGGCGAAGGCGGGCCAGTTGACCGTCACGAAACCGGCGGGGCCGGGCATCAGATAGCTGGACGCCGCGCTGTTGGGGATCAGCGACCCGCCATAGCTGACCGGACCGGTCATCCCCGCGCTGTAGCCGGTGCCATAGCCCGGATAGGTGGGATAGCCGGCCGGTGCCGCGCCGGGCGCGTTCAGGCCTTCGCACGGCGGCTGCAAATTGGGGGAGGGCACCGCGACATTGGGATTGTTGCCGCACACCGCGTTCTGCCAATACTGGCTGTTGTCGAAGCCGCGAATGCGCCGCGCCGTATTGTCGAACGCGCCGCCGACCTTCAGGTTGAGCGTGGTGTCGCCCCAGGTCAGGTCGCCGCGCATCCCCTTGTTGATATAGAGACGCCGCTCGTCCTGAAGGTTGACGCGGCTGCCCGCATTCCAGCCGAAATTCTTCGGGTCGTTCAGGTCCAGGGCACTGGTGATCGTGGGGATGCCGCCATTGTTCGAATAGGTGACGGTGTTGCCGACGCCCAGCGGCGTGGTCATGCCGACGGTCGGGCTTTCGCGGTGGAAGGTCGATCGCGCGTAATTGCCCTGGATGTTCAGCTTCAGCGTATCGTTGATCTCCCACTCGCCGCCGGGATTGACGCTGAACAGGTGTGTCGTCTCGGTATAGGGGCGGAATTCGTTGAAGAACTGGACATTGGCGAAGGTGCCGCCGGTGACGGTGCAGCCCGCGCTGCAATCCGCCTTGTCGAAGGTCAGGTTGGTCGGGATCAGCGCGCCGTTGCGGACGATCCACGCCATGTTCTCGCGGGTCAGTTCGTTCTTCTTGAAGCCATACAGACCGTCGATGTAGAAATGCAGCGTGTCCGACGGACGATATTCGGCGCTGACGATCGCGTTCACGCGGTCGCGGGGCCCACGAATGCTGGTGAAGCGGCCCAGACGGGGCATCAGGCCGTTGTCGATCTGCTGGATGGTCGCGCCGGGATTGTTGGCGAGCAGGAAGGCGCGATCGATCGTCGTCCCCGCGACCAGGCCGGCACCCGCGCCGGCGGGCACGACCGCGGGGATCGTCCAGTTGCCGCCGCCCGTGCTGTTGCATCCGCTCGTCGCGCCGCACTGCGCGGCGGTCAGCGCCGGGTTGGTATAGCCGATCGTCTCATATCCGCGCGTGTCAGTGAACAGGCGCTGCGCCGACACGCCGGCCAGAATGCCGAACGTGTCGTTGCGCCAGCTTCCGATCAGCGATCCGCGCGCGCCGATGCGATCCTCCGGCGTCTGCTTGGTGCCTTGGATGTTATAGGCGACGAACGAGGTGTTGCGGTCGAACGGTCGCGCCGAGCGCAGGTCGATATTGCCCGCGGCCCCCCCTTCGAGCAGGTCGGCGGTATAGCTCTTGTTCACCGTCAGCTTGGTGAACAGGTCGGTCGGAAAGAAGCTGAGGTCGACCGAACGGTCGGTGCCCTGCGCGTCGGTCGCACCCGACGAGGCGACCGCGATCGGCGCGCCGTTCAGCGTGACGTTGGTGAAGTTCGATCCCAGGCCGCGAATGGCGACGTTGGTACCTTCGCCGGTCACGTCGCGGGTGATGGTCACGCCCGGAATGCGGTTGAACGATTCCGCGATATTGGTGTCGGGGAACTTGCCGATATCCTCGGCAAAGATCGAATCGGTAAAGCCGATCGAGGCGCGCTTGGCGTTGGTCGACTTGGCCAGGCTCGACCGATAGCCGGTGACGACGATATCCTCGCTCGACGTGCCCTGGGTCTGGTCGGTCTGGGGTGCGGGGGCGACCGCCGGGCCGTTATCCTGTCCGTCGGCCGGGGTCTGTTCCTGGGGCGGCGGAACCGCCTGCGCCAGGGCCGTGGTGGCGCTCAACGCGCCGACGGCAGTGGCGCAGAGCAGGGCGAAGCGGCGCAGGCGGATGTCGGGCACAGTCCTCATGTCGGTCCTCTCGGTCGTTCCGCTGCCGTTCGTTGCGGCATGCGGGAATTCAATGATGATGAGAATGGATGTGCCGCCGGATCAGGCGACGGGTGCGCAATCTCGGTGGGGAGGGGCGGTGACAGCCCGCATCGCGGGTCGCGGGACGCCCGATCGTTCAAGGCATGACGATACCGTGGAAACCATTCCCATCCCCTCTCATGGCCATCTCATGTGGCCGATTGATAGCGGTATCGTCACGCCTATTGGCCTGGAAGTCAAATGAAAATTGGTTAGACCGATATGGAAGAACTTTCGGAAATAGTCAGTAGTATCATGAGGATGCTATGGGAATATGGTCATGCCGGTTGTCTTGAGTCGGATTTCGGGCGGTGAGAGCCTCCGACTCGGCCCTTGGTTAAGCGGCTTGGATGGGTGTTAGCGGTTCCAGGATGAGATAGCATTGGCCGGACCAATGATGTGCTTCGGGGCAGTGCTTCAGTGCGCCTGCCCCGGCGCATGGGGGAATTGCCGGGCCTGGTACCAGGTCAGGTCATGTTCGGGCGGTCGGACCCCGGCGGGAAGCGGGCGATGGTTGACCGACATCCAATAGGCCAGGCTCGCATCCCGCCACCAGCGGGCCTCGCGCGCCTGGATTCCCAGATAGGTCGCGGTCTTCTGCCAGCGTTCATCGTCGATCTTCGGGCGGAGCATGTCCCACTGCCGCTGCATCCCGGCGACATAGGCGACGCCACGGTCATAATGGGTGACCAGTTCCTCCCACAGGCTGCGGCCGCTTGCCATGCGACGATCCCAGGGCAGGTGGTGGAACCAGAGCAGCATCGATTCCGGTGTCGTCGCGGGGTTAGCGAAGGCCTTGGCGACGTGCTCCGCATATTGGCCAACCGCATTGCTGCCCTTGGCGGTCCGGTCAAAGCCGATGCCCGCCGCATCGGCGCGGTGATAATAGACCGGATTCCATTCGGGGCGCGCCAGATCGGAAACCCATGGTCCCGGTCCGTAATGGTGCCCCGTCGCCATCAGATGGGAGAGGCCCAGCGCGCCGGTATAGTCCACCATCGCCTCGCGCGATCCCATCATCATCGCGGTCACGGTGTCGATCACTTGAGGGTCGTTGCCGAAGGTCTGCGCTGCCCAGGCCCGCGCGATCGCCTCGGCCGACAGGGCGGGGTCCCAGGCGAGGCGACCGAAGGCGTACCAGTTGGCCTGATTGAAGGTCGATCCGCTCCAATCGCGATCGCGCCCGATATTGGCGACCCCCGCCATGCCGGTCAGCCTGTGATGCTCCGCTTCTCCATCGACGACATCGGCGACCGTCTCGCCCGGTTTCCAGCCGGTCCTGGCGTCGAGGACCTCGGTGAAGAGCGGGCCGAGATAGGCGAGGTGCGTCGCGAAGCCGAGATATTCCTTGGTGATCTGGAACTCGATCATCAGCGGCGTGCGCGGCATCGCACCGAATAGCGGGTGAAAGGGCTCGCGCGGCTGGAAGTCGATCGCGCCATTCTTGACCTGTACCAGGACATTGTCGGCGAACTTGCCGTCCAGCGGCTTGAACTCGGTATAGGCCTGCTTTGCGCGGTCCTCCGGGTCGGTCTCGGCATAGACGAAGGCGCGCCACATCACGATGCCGCCATGATCGCGCAGGGCGGCGGCGAGCATGTTGGCACCGTCCGCATGGCTGGCGCCATAGTCGCGCGGACCGGGTTGCCCCTCGCTATTGGCCTTGACCAGGAAGCCGCCGAAATCGGGGATGGCGCGGTAGATCTCGTCCGCCTTCGCCTTCCACCAGGCGGCGACCGCGGGATCGCGCGGGTCCGCGGTCTTGAGTCCGCCCAGCTCGATCGGGGCGGAGAAGCGGACCGACAGATAGACGCGGATGCCCCAGGGGCGGAAGATATCGGCCAATGCCGCCGCCTTGGCGATATACGGTGCGGTCAGGCTGTCGGCCTTGGCATTGACGTTGTTGAGGACCGTGCCGTTGATCCCGATCGAGGCATTGGCGCGGGCATAGTCGGTATAGCGGGGGTCGTGGAAATCGGGGAGCGTCCACCAGTCCCACAGCGACTGACCCGCATAGCCGCGCTCGACCGACCCATCGAGATTGTCCCAATGGTTGAGGACGCGCAGTTTCACCTTGGGGGCGGATCGCAGCGCGATCGCCTGTGCCGAATGGCCGGTGGCGAGGTGACGGATCAGCGCGAACGCGCCGTAAAGGGTGCCCCGATCGCTATTGCCCGCGACCAGCACGACGGGGCGCCCGTTCAGCGTCACCGAACGGACCAGATAGCCTTCATCGCCCAATCCGTCGAAGGGCAGGCGCAGGGCCGCGATGCCCGGCGCGGCGGCGGTCGTCACCATGACGGGCGGCATGTCGGCGGGGAGTGCGCGTCGCAACTCAGCTTCTGCAAGCATGAGTGTTGGGGAGTTACCTGACCGACTTACTTCAACTTGCCTGACCGATTGTATGTTCGATCGTAGCCAAAGGCCATAACCGTCGTCCGCGGCGGCAGGAGTCGTCAATATTATCAATGATATAACTGACGTCCCGATCAGCGTCCGCAACCCGTACATGCCGCTCTCTCCCAAGGGGTCGGCGATTGACAAGCCGACGCTCGGTTATAATGGTAATGCTGTCATACCAATTGGCAAGCCGGTTGAAAGCGGCTGTCGAACCAGGAGAGGCCGTGATGCTTGCCAGCCGCCGACCGAACCGCCGCGCAGCCCCGTGCTGGACCATGGTGGATTCGCGTGTCACCTTTCCGCTCGCCGCCCGCCCGCGCCTGCTTAGTGAGATGCGAGCGGTCCGCCCGACCCTCGGCTTGGATGATGTCCATCCTTGGAACAGCGAGAGGCATGGGCCGGTCGAAGCTAGCCGCTCCGTGATGACGACCGGCCCCCAAGACCGCGATGCGCAGGTCGTCGCGTTCGATATCGCCTGAAGGATTTCTGGATGCCCAAGATCATCGCCGCCCGCCTGATCGTGACTTGCCCGGGCCGCAATTTCGTCACCCTGAGGATCGAGTGCGACGACGGCACCACCGGGCTGGGCGATGCCACGCTCAACGGCCGGGAAATGAGCGTCGCCAGCTATCTGCAGGATCATGTCATCCCCTGCCTGATCGGACGCGACGCGCACCGGATCGAGGATATCTGGCAGTATCTCTACAAGGGGGCCTATTGGCGGCGGGGGCCGGTGACGATGACCGCGATCGCGGCGGTCGACATGGCGCTGTGGGATATCAAGGGCAAGATCGCCGGGCTGCCCGTCTATCAGTTGCTGGGCGGCGCGGCGCGGGAAAGCTGCCTGGTCTATTGCCATGCCAACGGCACCAGCATTGCGGACACGATCGCGACGGCGATCCGCCACCGGGACGAGGGCTATCGCGCGATCCGCCTGCAATGCGGCGTACCCGGGCTTGCCTCCACCTATGGCGTGGCCAAGGCCGGGCAGCGTTACGAGCCCGCCGATGCCGATCTGCCGAGCGAGAGCGTCTGGTCGACCGAGAAATATCTGCGCGTCGTCCCCGAACTTTTCGCGGCCGCGCGCGAGGCGCTGGGCTGGGACGTCCATCTGCTTCACGACGTGCATCACCGGCTGACTCCCATCGAGGCGGCGCGGCTGGGCAAGGATCTGGAGCCCTATCGCCCCTTCTGGATCGAGGATGCGACCCCGGCGGAAAATCAGGATGCCTTCCGCCTGATCCGTGAGCACACGACGACGCCGATCGCGGTCGGCGAGATCTTCAACTCGATCTGGGACGCCAAGCATCTGATCGAGAACCAGTTGATCGACTATGTTCGCGCCACCGTCGTCCATGCGGGTGGGCTGACGCATTTGCGGCGGATCGCGGCGCTGGCCGATCTCTACCAGGTTCGGACCGGATGCCATGGCGCGACCGACCTGTCGCCCGTCACCATGGCGGCGGCGCTGCATTTCGGGCTGTCGATCCCCAATTTCGGCATTCAGGAACATATGCCGCATACCGAAGAGACAGATGCGGTCTTCCCCCATCATTACCGGTTCGAGGATGGCATGATGCATCCCGGCGATGCACCGGGGCTGGGCGTCGAGATCGACGAGGCGCTTGCCGCGACCTATCCCTATAAACGCGCCTATCTGCCGGTGAACCGGCTTGAGGACGGCACGCTGTGGAGCTGGTGAAATGAGCGATCTGACCCAGGCCGCCGCGACCGCACCCGAAACCGCCGCCCACGCCGTATCGCCGCCGCGCGGGCGGATACGCTGGATCATCTGCGGCCTGCTCTTCGCGGCGGTGGTGCTCAGCTATGTCGACCGGCTGGTGCTGGGGGTTCTCAAGCCGCAGCTCACCGCGCTCTATGGCTGGAGCAACAGCGGTTATGGCGACATCACCGGCTATTTCCAGGTCGCCTATGGCATCGGCTTTTTGCTGTTCGGCTGGCTGATCGACCGGATCGGGCCGCGCGCGGGTTATCTGCTGGCGATGGGAAGCTGGACGGTCGGGCATTTCGCCCAGACGCTGGTCACCTCGACCACCGGCTTCGTCGTGGCGCGCATCCCGCTCGCATTCGGTGAGGCGGGGACCTATCCGTCCGCGCTGGCGGCGGCGTCGCAATGGTTCCCCAAGAAGGAGCGCGCGCTGGCGATCGGCATCTTCAACGCCGGCGCCAATGTCGGCGCGGTGGTGACGCCGTTGCTGATCGGGTTCATCGTCGCCGATCTGGTGCTCGACTGGCGCTGGGCCTTCATCATCACCGGACTGTTCAACCTCGTCTGGCTGGCGGCGTGGTGGCGGCTCTATCACCCGCCCCATGCCCATCCGCGCATCACCCCGGAGGAGCGTGCCTGGATCGAAACCGAGCCGGTCGAGACCAGCGGCCGTGCGGGCTTCGCGACCGTGCTGCGCCACCGCGAGACCTGGTCCTACATGACCGGGCGGTTCCTGATCGATCCGGTCTGGTGGACCTTCCTGTTCTGGCTGCCCGACTTCTTCCACAGCCGTTACGGCTATGACCTGAAGAGCTTCGGCCCGCCGCTGGTCGCCATCTATATCATGGCGGATGTCGGCGCGATCGTCGGCGGCTGGTATTCGTCACGGCTGCTGAAAGCGGGGGTGGCGACGGGGCGTGCGCGCAAGCGGGCGATGTTCTTCTGCGCGTTGTTCGCGTTGCCGGTCATGTTTGCGGCGCAGGCGGCCAGCATCTGGATCGCGGTGGCGATGATCGGTTTGGCCTGTGCCGCGCATCAGGGCTTTTCGACCAACCTCTTCGCGCTGCCCGGCGACCAGTTTCCCCGCTATGCGCAAGGGACGCTGATCGGGCTTGGTGGCTTTGCGGGGGCGACGGGGGGCTTCATCGCATCCAAGGCGCTGGGCGTCCTGCTCGATCGGGTGGGCAGCTATCAGCCCTTCTTCATCGCGTGCGGCCTTGCCTATCTTGTCGCGTTGCTCGTCTTCCACCTGATCAACCCGCGCTATCGCGACGTTCGGATTGGATAAGCCCCGCGCCGTATCAGGGCGCAGGCCCCTTTCCCGCACGGCCGCGTTATCCCTCCTGAAGGAGAATGCGGCCGTGCCCATCAGGATTTCGAGCGAAGACGGTTACGCCATGAAGCCGGTTCCACCGGTTGACGGCATGGCGGGGGAGGGGGCGGTTTCCCCTGCGATCGGAGCGGCCGGCAAGTCGGCCACGCCGCGCGGACGCTCGCCGATCATGGCATTGGGGATCGTCGGCCTCGTTCTTGGCGCGAGTGCCCTGGTCGGGCGTCGCAACGCGCCCGATCCGTCGCATCCGCGCATCCGGCGCTGGTATCGACGCCTCGACAAGCCCGGTTACACGCCGCCCGATCGCGTGTTCGGTGCTGTCTGGCCCGTGCTGGAGACGGGGTTGGCGATCGGCGGCTATCGTCTGCTGCGCCGTCCCTCGGGCCGCGCCCGGGACGCGGCGGTGCGGCTGTGGCTGGTCAATATGGCGATGGTCGGGGGCTGGACGGAGCTGTTCTTCCGCCGCCAGCGCCTTGGCGCCAGCGCGGTGGCGTCGGGTGCGATGGTCGCCTCGGGCGCGGCGCTGGTGGCGACGTCGGCGAAGGTCGACCGACCTGCCGCCGCGCTGGCGGTGCCGTTCGTCGCCTGGCTGGCCTTTGCGACGCTGCTGGCCGAGCGCATTCGTCGCGACAATCCGGGGCATGGCCGCTGAGCCACGCCACCATCGGAGACGGAAGGCGCGCGCAGGTCAGCCCTGCGCGCGCTTCACATAGCGCGAGACATTGTCGGCCAGAACGCCGAGCGGCACGTTGCCGCCGTCCACCACCGCCTGATCGAAATCGCGCAGGTCATAGCGCGGGCCGAGCGTCGCCTTCGCGCGGGCTCGCAGCGCGACGATCTCGGCACGACCGACTTCATAGCCGCATGCCTGGCCCGGCCATGCGCAATAGCGGTCCACCTCGCTGACGGCATTGGAGCGCAGCAGGCCGGTGGCGGCGATGAACTCGGCCAGCGCCTTGTCCCGCGACCATCCGATCGCATGGATGCCGGTATCGACGATCAGCCGCACCGCCCGCCACGCCAGGCCCATCAGATAGCCAAGGCGTCCGGCCGGATCGCCCTCATACATGCCCAGTTCGTCGGCCAGTTGCTCGGCATAGAGCGCCCATCCTTCGGAATAGGCGTTGAACGCCAGGATCGATCGGATGAGCGGCAATTGCTGCGCATATTCGCCCTGCCAGACATGGCCCGGAATCCCCTCATGATAGACGAGGTCCGGGATGGTCACCCGGTTGTGGATCGTCGGATCGCCCAGATTGACCCAGACCTTGCCCGGCACCCGACCGTCGATCGTGCCGGGGCCGCCATAAGCGGCGGGTGCGCCCGCCTCCTGCGCAAGCGGCATGCGCAGGATCTCCAGATTGCCACGGGCGAGACGACGAAAGGCCTGGGGCAGGCGTGGACGGATCGCGTCGATGCGGCCCTGCATATAGGCGATGATCTGCCGCCGCCCCTCGTCATTGTCGGGAAAGCCGATGCCCGGGCGGCGCTGATAGGCGATGGTGCGTTCGGCCACGCTGCCCTGCGTCAGTCCTTCCTTGCGCAGGATCTGATCCATCTGCGCCTGCAATTCGGCCAGCCGGGCGCGACCCATGGCATGCAATTCGGCCGCGCTGCGCCGGGTCGTCGTCCCCGCGCGCAGGCCCCAGGCATACCATTCGGCACCGTGCGGGCGGGCCCCCATGCCGGCGGCATCGGTCGCCACCGCCCGCTCTGCGCGCAATTCGGCCAATTGCCGTTCCAGTGCCGGGATCACCGCCGATCGCACGATCTGTGCGGCGCGGCCGGTCCAGTCGCCGGGTATCGTCCGGGCCTTTCGCGCAAGAGGGCCGAGCAGCGGACCATCGACATTCGTGGCTTCGGCTAGCGTGCCGCTCATGCCCGTGATCGTCTTGTCGAGCAGGAAGGCGGGCGGAACCACGCCCTGTTCGCGCGCCTGTCGGATCCGCACCGTCTCGCCGTCCAGTTGCGCAGGCATGGCGGCGAGCCGGGCCAGATAGGCTTCGGCATCGGCCGCGTCGCGAAGCGGCTGGTCGCCGTCGAGCATCTGCGGCACGTCGAGCCACGACCCGACATTCTGGACGACGGCATAGGGCGTGTTGCGCCAGTCACCGATCGTCGCCACCCCATAAGGCAGCGCCATGCCGTCAAGGGCGGTGCGAAAGGCATTCTCGACCACAGCGATGCTGGTCGCGGTCGACGGATCGAGCCCCTGGCGGGGAAGCCCGGCCAGGTCCTTGAGAGCGCCGGTCAGGAACTGCTGCCGCGCCGCAATGCCCACGGGCGAACGGTCCTCCAGCCGTCGCCGCAGATCGGCATGGACACCCTCGTCGACGCCCAGCGACGTCGCCCGTTCGGGCATCAATTCGAGCAGCCCCCAGGCGATACGATCGAGCAGCACATTCGCGTCGGTCGGTGCTGTCGCCGCCGGAAGGGCAGTCGAAGCGGTGAGGGCGGTCGCGCCGATCAGGGCGTCGCGGCGGGAGAAAAGGCGGCTCATCCCCGAGTGATGAACGCCCGCCAGCCGCACGTCAAATGGCCTTTGCCGTGTTACGGGAAGCCCTTGCCGCCATGTGCGCCGACGGCGGTGCCGGTCGAAAAGCTCGCCTCGCCCGAGGCCAGCGCGACATAGAGCGAGGCGAGTTCAGCAGGCTGGCCCGCGCGTCCGAGCGAGGTGTCCTGTCCGAACTCGTGCAACTTACCGGGAAGCTGGCCGCCCGCAACCTGGAGCGGCGTCCAGATCGGGCCGGGGGATACGGCGTTGACCCGGATGCCCTTCTTGGCGAGCTGCTTGGCCATTCCACGCGTCAGGTTCTGGATCGCGGCCTTGGTGGAGGCATAGTCGATCAGGTCCTCGCCGGGGTCATAGCTGTTCTGCGAGATCGTGTTGATGATGACCGCGCCGGGCGGCATTGACGGGATCGCCGCCTTGGAAAAGCGGAAGACGTGATAGACATTGGTTTCATAGGTGCGGACGAACTGTTCGTCGCTGATATCCATGATGTCCGCCTTGGACTGTTGATAGGCGGCGTTGTTGACCAGGATATCCAGTCCACCGAGCTGCGCGATCGCCTTTCGCACCGTGTCCTCGCAAGCCTTTTGCGTTCGGATATCGGCGGGCAGCAGAACCGCCTTGCGGCCCGCCTGCCGGATCAGCTCGGCGACCTCACGTGCGTCGGGCTCTTCGCTGGGGTAGTAGTTGATCGCGACGTCGGCCCCTTCGCGTGCGAAGGCGATCGCGGCGGCGCGGCCGATCCCGCTGTCGCCGCCGGTCAACAGCGCCTTGCGTCCGGTCAGCTTGCCCGATCCGCGATAGCTGGCCTCGCCATGGTCGGGGCGCGGCGTCATCTTGCTCGCCAGCGCGGGCCAGGGTTGGCGCTGTTCGGTAAAAGGCGTGCTGGTATAGGCGTTGCGCGGATCGCGCAGGCTGGGCACCAGGGGCGTGGCCGCTCCCCCGGCCGCTCCCCCAGACTGTCCGAGCGCGGCCTGGGGCGCCGCCGCTGCGGCCAGCCCGAGAGCGGCACCGCCCAGGACGCTGCGGCGGGAGGTGTCGATGTCGCTCATGTTCCAGTCCTTTCGCGGCCAGCCAACGGGAAGAAGGCGGCAATCGCCTCATGTGAAGCGTCTCTCCAACAAGTGGCCTGCGGAGTTGATCCCTGGTTGTTTCACCCGGTTAACGACCTGAGAGCCCGACTCATAATTCGATCTTTGCGATGCGTCGGGTCATTCGCCTGATGGAGGCGATGAGGAGCCATGCTTCGGCGGATGCGATGGAGGCCTCCCAGTCCTTGGCGAGGCGGCGGCATCGGTTGAGCCATGCGATGGTGCGCTCGACGACCCAACGGCGCGGCAGGATGACGAAACGCCCGGTATCGGAACGCTTGACGATCGCGATGGCGAGGCGGTCGAGATGCGCGATGGCGTTTTGCAGCTTCTGTCCGGCATAGCCGCCATCGGCAAAGAGGCGTGACAGCGACGGATAGGCGTCCCGGCAGCGTTCGATAAGTTCGGGTGCGCCGTCACGGTCCTGGATATCGGCAGGACGCACCAGTCCGTCGAGCAGATTGCCAGCCGTGTCGGTCGCGATGTGACGCTTGCGCCCCTTGATCTTCTTGCCGGCATCATAACCGCGCGGCCCGCCCGCTTCGGTGGTCTTCACCGATTGACTGTCGATGATGCCCGCGGTCGGTTCGGCGTCCCGGCCTTCTGCAACCCGCATAGCTGCCACCAGCACCGCATTGATCGCATCGAGCAGGCCGCTGTCGCGCATCCGGTAGAAATGGTACTGCACCG